>NZ_NCUW01000004.1 GCF_002096335.1 Streptococcus oralis subsp. dentisani | reverse complement strand
TTCTTTCCTATAGCTAAGGCTGGCAAATTAAGGAAACTTGAAAAAGCACTCGATGCAGTAGACGCAGTCAATGATGCTTCAAAAGCTACAAAGGCAGCTGATAAAGCTAAAGATGCTTCGAAAGCTGCAAAGGCAGCGGACAAGGCATCAGACGCTGCTCGTGTGGCGGATAAAGTAGATGATGTCAAAGATGTTAATAAAATTCCTCAATATGTTGAAGATACTATTTCACAGATTAAAAACAATAAGGGTAATCCACCAGATGGATTTAAAGGAGGAAAAGTTTATAAAAATGAGCCTTTAAATGGTGAAGAACTCCTTCCCGATGGAATTACTTATAAAGAGTACGATGTTCATCCATATCAAAAAGGAGTGCCAAGAGGAATGGAAAGAATTGTTATAGGTGAAGATGGATCCATATGGTATACTCAAGATCACTATCAAACTTTTATAAGAATAAAATAAGGGGAATATAATGTCAAAGAAATTTAATAATAGAACATTTAGAAAGATAGAAGAAATTTATAGCGTTTATTTACCTGACGAATTTAAAAAAGTTTATGGAAATATGGAGGAACTTCCTGAAAACTGGTATGATTGGAGTGATTTTTCACCTCAGAATGTTAAGGTGTTGAGTAATTATATACAAGTAATAAAAGAAAATATAGCAGAAGAAATAGAATATGTTGATTGGAGCGATAATTGGGGAGAAGCTCCAAGTAATTTAGAACTTACAAAAGGAGAAATACTAAGTCGTTTAATGAATTCCCCAACATTATTGCCCATTTTTGGTCATAGGTATATTGCATCATGTAATACTCCAATTTCGCCTGTATTTTCAATTGTTGGTTCAGATATCATTTATTATTCAAAAAGCCTAACTGATTATTTTCATGGAATCACAGTAAGCAGAGAGACAAATCTATCTAATTTACCCCAAATTCCTTTTTGGTCCGATATTGCACAGTGATAAAGGTTAGATGAGAATACTAGGTTAAGAGAAAAATTACAACAAGTATATTTCAAAACTTTTCACCATTATCAAGTAATTGGTATTAATTTTGGGATAGATGTAATTTCTGAGAAATTTCCTCTTATTTTCAAGTTGGAAAAGTGATTGTTATTTAGTATCTGAGACTATAGGAATTTAATTATTTATTTAAGTTAATAAATTGAAAAGTTCTCAGAAATAATTTGCTTAGAATGTTTTTGAAAAACTTAAAAAGAGAAATTAAATTACATGATTATCTTAACTAGAATCGTACTAATTGTTTAAATTAACCTCTTCTGTTGTGATAGAAACATGCAAAGACTCTCGAGGAAGGATTTCTTCGAGAGTTTTATGTTACATCTATGACTTAAAGGATCAGTTGCTTACAGTGACTAAGGAGGGAATCGTTGTCAACCCACCAGAACTCGGTAACCTACCGGATCAGGGAGAAGTGACCTATGCCAGTTGGGCTCTGTGACAGGTTTGACCAAGGATGGACAAGCCGTCTCATCCAGTCGCTATCATCTCTATGGGGCAAGAAAGACAAGCACAGACACGACAGGAAATCCCTTTGCCTATAACGGCGAAGCCCGTGATGATACTGGACTTGACTATTTACGCGCAAGGTATTATGATAGTCAGGGAGGTACTTTCTTAACCGAGGATAGCTACCCAGGTGAGGACACAGATCCTCTCAGCCAGAACCGCTACAGCTATGTGCAGAACAACCCCATCAACTATACCGACCCGAGTGGGCACTTCTGGAACAGTATCAAAAAAGGCTGGAACTATGTTAAGTCAGGTCTTAATTGGGCTGGCAGACAAATTAGTAGAGGCGTTAATTGGGTTGGCAGACAGATTAGTAGAGGCGTTAATTGGGTTGGCAGACAGATTGATAGAGGCATTAACTGGGTTGGCAGACAGATTGATAGAGGTGTTAACTGGATCAGCACCCAATACAACCGTGTATCGAATTGGGTTGGCAGACAGTGGAATAAGGTTCAAACGGCCTACAATAGTGCAGTCAATTATGCTCAAACGAAATACCAGCAAGCACAAGCTCGTATTCAAGAACTACGCTATCAAGCAATTCGTACTGCCTATGCTGTGACAATAGGATTTAAGGCCTCCCCTACAATCCGAGAAGGCAAGAACCTTCTTCGTAACTGGAATCCGGCTCTACTGAACACATTGAAGCATATATGTGATCCAAAAACGACTAAGGCTTCAGATAGGGCAGGAAATAAGGTCAACTCGGTTGATGATTATAGTGTTTCAGCACATGAGTTTAAACAAAATCTTAAAAAACAATATGGTTTTGATGAACAAACTTCAGATTTATTGTGGAAATTATATAAAAACATTGAGAAAACAGAAGGTAGAAATACCGATTATGTATACAATCGTTTAGTGGGTGGAATCATTTATAACGATGAGAATGCACAATGGAACGGTTCTGTATTAGAATACTTGAAGGATATTGTTAAATGGAATGGAACTGCTGGACCAGGTTCAACAGGTGGAGCTAAAGGCTATTACAGCATAGAAGAACAAATGAACCGCTTCGGATTGTTTGGAGAGGAATATAAGATAATACAAGCTGGGATAAACGCACAACATAGGAAAGCTAATACTAAGGGTGGGACTGTTACAGATTTCGCCCATCAAAGTATTACTACTGCAACTAATTTATACGATAATAAAAATCGTCTTGCGAATTTTGAAGGGCTTAGAAAAGGACATTGGGGGAATAGTCACCAACATACTAATGATCTATCTGGTTGGCTAGGAGATGTGACAATCGGTAATCCTCCAAGTATGAATATACCTGATTATAAGGCTGATCTTGATGCGGTTAATATTACATCTATCATGAAAAATCAGAGAATATCCTATGTTGCAGCTACTAATCAATACTATGATCAACTTTCTACTAATAGCTATTCAAGGGAATCTGAATTTTTAAAGAATATGGGTGGAATAGAGTATGTTAAAAAGCAAATTTATAAAGAGGCAGGAATCAATCATCAGGATGACACCCAAGCAATGGAGATGTTAAAAGAGAAGAATAATGTTGCTTATCAGTTTATCCAAGATTTAAGTAAGGAAAAAGGTAGATGAAAAAAATTTTAAAAATCGTACTCATAATTTTATTAGTTTTTCTAACTTTGTTTGGTCTATATCGTGTCTACCAAAAGAATTATTATAAAGAAGTGTATGAATCTTTAAGTAATGTCTTTCTAGAGATGAACTATGCAGAAACCCATAGTGGTATTTTACCTGGACTTGCTGATTTTAGTAAAGCAGTTGACGGAGGCCAATCATATCGCGATAAGGACATTACAGTTGGTATGAGTCTTGAATCAGGCTTATCTGAAGGTGAAACTATATTAGTGTATGTAGGTATTGAAGAAACATTTCTAATTGAGTATAGGCGGACGTTACCTGACGGTAGATATCTTTTTATTGACTATGATTATAGCGATAAAATACTCAAACAAACTATTGAGGTTTCAGAATCTGATCAATCATTAGCATACGGATTGACCGGTTATCGTATAGAAATAAAGACTAGAGGAGAACTTGATTTAGCATCATATTTGAAAATTTCCTATGGTTTTAGTTCGACTAAAGGTTTACCAAGTTTTCAGCTAACAGATCCCAACGAAGTACTAGAGTATTTAAAGCCTTATGGGATTGATGAAGCTTGGATTAAAGAAAAATCCCACTTCATGCTCTATGATGTCGTTCTAGAACGCTGGTTTAAAAATGGTAGTCAACGTTACTCAGTTGACAATCTTGGGGATGTAGAGATTGTGCCACTCAGTTTTTCTGAATAGATTAATCAATTTTTAGGCTTTTAGCATTTAGTTGCTCTATTTTGAACAGCTATCTTCTGTTGTGATAGAAACAAGAAAAAACTCTCGGGGATGAATTTCTTCGAGAGTTTTATGTTCATACCTAGAAAAGCAAGAGGGTCAAGTCCTCTATACCTATGATGCGGATGGCCGTCGGGTGTCTATGAGTGACCTGACAGGAACCAGTCAGTACGCGACCAACGAAGAAGGCGAGATCACGGGTGTTCGTCAGGGAGATGGTAGCCTGATCCAGTACGAGTATGATGCCTATGGTAATATCTCGAAGATGATTTACCCAGATGGCAGTACAGTCTCCTACACTTACGATGAACTGGATCGTCTGACTTCCGTGACAGATGTCAAGGGACAAAAAACCACCTATAGCTACAATCCAGCAGGGGATTTGACGGAAGTTAATCGAGGAGATGGGACCAAGAGCTTCTTGACCTATGACAAGGCTCACCGCCTCACCGAACTCCGTCACATGGACAAGCAGGACAAGTTCATCTCCAGCTATGGCTATGAGTATGACGATGGTGGCTATATCGCCAAGGAAACCATCAAGCAGGATGGCGAAACCCTAGTCCATAGCTACACCTACGATACTCTGGGTCAAGTGGAAAACATGACTGT
>NZ_NCUW01000020.1 GCF_002096335.1 Streptococcus oralis subsp. dentisani | reverse complement strand
ACACAAAAGGCCCCCTTGTTGCTAAGGGAGCCTTTCTATATATCCTAATGAAGCAGATGATTTTACCTAATCTCTTCTTAAGAATTGATCTAAATAGTAATTGAAGTAGGTTTTGCGACCTGTAATCACGACCGCTCGCCCCTCAATACCATAACGCAATTTCTCAGCCTGTTCATCCGTTAAGCTCGTTTCAGCCTCTACTTTAAAGAAGTTGCCTTTTTCGGTCTTTGTCGCATTGCCGTCAATATTAGAAATGGTAGACGTGAGAACAAATTCCTTATTGTTTTCATCCAAGGCAGTGAAACGGATGGTCTCTCCCTGTTTAAGGCTAGAGACATCTTTTGAAGTCACATAAGTTGTGATGGTTACCTTCTTTTCTGTCGTCAAAACAGGATATAACTGGGCCAAGATCTTGCCTTCGGGAACCAAATTAGCCCCAGCAGTTTCAGGATTCAGGTGGAGAACCCCGTCTTCCATCGCTGTAATGGCCCCTTTTTGTGTGATTCCTCCCTGTACTTTGAGATTATTTTCAACCTCTAAAAGCTTTTGATTTAGGGCGGTCAACTCTTGTCCGACCTTTGCCAACTGTTGAGCTTTCAAGGACTCAAGCTGACTATCCAAACTACCAGAGTAGGCCTGTTGTGCACCTGAGCCCGCATATTGAACTCGATAACTGGCCAGAGCGGATTCAAATTGGGCAATCTGGCTGTCAATCTGTGCAATGACTTGACTCTTGAGCTGTCCTTGACTATCAGAAGCAGCCTGCGCCGCATAGGATTGATAAATACTATAGCCAGCGTTGCTTGAAGGAACACTGGTTCCATTTTGAATGGCATTTTTTAATGTTTGATAGTCCGACAATTTGGCATTGGTTTCCTCGATGAGATTTCCAAGTTCAGCTTGGGAACTGCTGGCAGCTGAATTTTGAGAGGCAATATTGGAATTCTGTTGTTCCGTATTACTACGGATGCTGGCAGCTTGGTTTTTATAGTCATTAAAGACCTGTTCATAGCCAAAGCGATCTTCCCCCGAAGCAAACTGGCTAGTTCCTGTCTTCAGACTTTCCTGCAATAATTCCAATTGTCGTTTTTGTTCTTTCAAGGTTTCTACTTGGGAGGAGAAGGTGTCTTTTTGAGTGTTTTCACTGTCAGAATGATACTGAACCAAGAGGTCCCCTTTTTTGACCACCTTATTTTCCTCTAGATTATTAGTGACAATTGCATTATTGCTGGTTGACTGGATTGTTGCCAGGATCTTACTCGGTTCGATAGAGGCAGCAGAGGTAATCGTGATTTCCTTTTTCGCAAAGAGAGAGAATAAAACCACAAAAATCAACAAGAAGAAAGTCGGCAAAATCACGCGTACAGAAAAGTTGGAATATCTACGATTATAAAATTCAGCACTCTCTAAGTAATGTTCTTCCATCTTCTTTCTCCCTTCTAACTATTGACCAGATGAGCATAGAAGCCATCCTGAGCAAGCAATTCTTCGTGTGTTCCTTGTTCGACGATTTCCCCCTTGTCCAGAACGACCACTTTTTCAGACCGCTCCGCAATGGTCAAGCGATGGGCGATGAATATAATGGTCTTGTCCAACTCCAAGAGATTGTCGATAATCTTTTTCTCTGTCAGGATATCCAGATTGCTGGTTGCCTCGTCGAGAATTAAAACAGGAGCATCGGTCAAAAGAGCCCGAGCCAAGGCCAAGCGCTGACGTTGACCACCTGAAATCCCTGTCCCGTCTGATGTCAACTCTGTTTGGTAATTCAAAGGCATCCGTTCAATGTCTTCTCGAATCTCCGCAATTTCCAGCGCCCGAATGATTTCTTTCTGAGTCGTTCCAGGTTTGGCACCTAAGAGAACATTCTCCAAAATGGTACCATTAAAGACATAAGGCTGTTGTGGCAAGTAGTTGATATGGCGGCGCAAGACATGCTTGTCAATCTGATTGAGATTGGTATTGTTAATCAGAATTTCTCCTTCGTTTGGGTCGTAGAAGTTGACAATCATCTTGGCAAGGGTCGTCTTTCCAGAACCAGAAATGCCCACAAAGGCCACCTTACTGCCTCGTTCAATGGTCAAATTGATGTCTGATAAGACATTTCGCCCATAGCCGTATTTATAGCTGACCTGTTTCAACTCAATGTCACCCTTGGTCATGCTTAAATCACGAATCGCTTTTTTATCCATAAATTCAGAGTCAACCAAATAGACCTCGTTCAAGCGGTTATTGGCCACTTGGGCTGTCTGGAGTTTGGTTTGTAGGTTGATGATGTTTTCTAGTGGATTTGTGAAATAAGCTAGCAAGGTATTATAAGTAATTAGTTGCCCTAGGGACATTTTATTGTCCATTACCAGAAGGGCTCCCATCCAAAGAATGGCAATATTCAATAGGAGCTGAGCCGTTTTCTTCAAGCCCATTTGAATATTTTCCATCCGACTGTAGGCAAATGATTTTTTCAGATAGTCCACAAATTCTCTGTCAATCTTTTGGTAACGGTAGTTTTCACTCGTCAAGGACTTGATTGTTTCAATCCCATTGATGTCTTCAATAATGGAAGAGGAGAGAATGGCATTGGATTCCATGGTGTCCCGATTCATCTTCTCAAATGGTTTCATAAAAGCAAAAATCACGACGATATAAATCGGTAGCGAGAGAAGACTGATAAAGAAGAGATTAAAGTTTTGTGAGAACAAAACAATGGCCATGACAATCACAATCGAAACATCTAGAAAGATGGAGAGAATGGTACTGGCTAGGGCATCAATGATACTATTGGCATCATTAAAGCGTGAGACAATTTCCCCAGTTCTTCTGGTCGCAAAAAAGGACATGGGGAGATGGAAGACATGCTTGATATAGGACAAAATCACATCAATCGAAAGGCGTTGTCCCAAAATAAGAAGCAGGTAGCTCTGAGCATAGGTCAGAATCTGTTGTAAGATATAGACAACTACCAAGCCTAAAGAGATAATCCCTAAGGTATTGCGCATCTGATTGGGGACATAGGTATCGATGATTCCTTGAAGATAGTAGGAGCCGACGATATTGATAATCGTAACCAATAAAGTAGCGATAACGATATTGGCAATCAAACCTTTTTGTTTCATTAAGATGGGAACAAAGGACCAGAGGCCGTTTTTCTGTTCCTTATGAGGCTTGTATTCAGGGGCAGGAGCAATAAAAATAGAAACTCCTGTCCACTCTTGGGCAAACTGTTCCTTGGAAAGTTTGGTCATTTTAACAGCCGGATCGGGGTCAGCAATATGAACTGAATGTTTGTCATGACCCGTCACGACATAGTAGTGAAGTAATTTTTTATCCTTGATGACATGAGCGATAAAAGGGTAGACGACCCCTTTCATGTCAAATAAAGACATATCCGCTTTCAAGGCTCGTGTTTCAAAACCTAATTCTTCTGAGACTTTTACCAGTCCAAAAGCGGTTGTTCCTCGTAAGGTTGTCTTGGCCATTTCACGCAAGCTGGCCAAAGAGTAGTAGGAGCCATAGTAACCATAAATCATGGCAAGGGCTGCCACACCACAATCTCTTGCGTCAACTTGAGCTCTATAATGACGCTTTGTAAATCTCATACAAACTCCTTTATTCACAAAAGTATGGATGCCTTATGAAGGGAAAGTCTTCATAAAGGTTTTGGGGAGTTAGGAAACTCCCTCTATACTAGCTTTCTCCAGAAAAACAAACTCAGAAAGAGGAGAAAAGACGAAAGTAACTAATTCTATCATACACTAATGTGGCTTATTTTTCCAATGGTATCAATCGTTTTAAAGATATTGATCCGAGATAGGCTTGGGCCCGCTTTCACATGAAAAAGCCTCTTGTCCCAATCAAGACGAACAAGAGGCTCTCTGTCGAAGACAAACTATTAGTTAAAAACGTCTGGGCTTGCAGCGCCACCGTTGTTAGCACCACCACGGTTGCTAGAACCAGCACCTGATCCAATTCTACCTCTGATGCGACCGTATGCACGGATAGCAAGTCCACGTACAGTGCGACCAACTTCACGACCGATATCAAATACGGCACGAACAAGGTCACCGCCGACCCAACCACCTTCTACTTCAACCAATTCAGCTTCAGAAAGTGGCATAAATTTTTGATCCAATGATTTAAAATCTTTGTTCATGAAATTCACCTTTTCTATTTAAGATACTAAATTAGCTAAAAAGCCCTACAAAGAAACCTGAAAGTAGTGATCCACCCAAGATAGCCAAAGAAACTGTGAATACATCAACAGGGACACCGTAGAATGACCATCCACCGTCGATCATCATCATTTCTTCATCAGTCAAGGCAACAAATTGGTTGTCCATCATAGCAAAGTTTTCCATAAAAGTTCTCCTTTTATTAATATGTTGTTCTTAGTTGGAGGAAAGCCCTCTCAACTCGACACTTACATTATACAATAGGAAGGGCTTTCTGTCAACTGAAATAAGAAGATAAGAGCTAAAAAATTGAGCCTATATCTTAGGTGAAATCTGGGTGAGGAGGGATATTTCCTTCAGAGGTTGGAAAGGTTTTTTTCTATCATTTGTCTAGTCAGCTACAGTCCCTCAAAAGTTAGATTTTCCTGTTTAATTTTTT
>NZ_NCUW01000002.1 GCF_002096335.1 Streptococcus oralis subsp. dentisani | reverse complement strand
TAATATTATCTGGGTCTTCATTGAATGTCTCCCAATTCTGTTTGCAGTTAAATATGGAATTGATTTATGGATTTGGTTGAGAGCTGTTCTAGGTAGAAAAGGGGTAGCTGTTCTATCAACTGTGATTAGTCTGGCAAATTTTGGTTGGTACGCTGTTACCGCCAATCTTTTTGCCAGCTCCATGATTCATTTGGGAAATAATTTTGGATTTGGTTTAGATAAGGGAGTATGGGCACCGATTCTAGGCACTCTCTGTGTTCTCCTTGGAACGCTGATTGCTCTTGGGGGTCCAGAGGTGATTAAAGGCACTAATCGCTTTCTAGTGGTAGCCTTGTTATTTGTTGGGCTAATCATCGTTGGAATCTGTTTTGTAGCCGTTCCGATTAGGGATATTATGAATGTCCAACCTGCCATTCAAGAAAATTTGACACCGATTGAACGTTTTATGATGTCAGGGGAAGGAAATGTGGCCGTAGCCTTTTCTTGGTCTACACAAGCCTTTGTCTTACCACGCTTGGCAAAATCAGAACGCAGTGGCTATTGGGCTACAGCATTATCGTATGGGGTTGTTGCGCCATTCTTCGCTGCGACAGGTGGAGTGATGGCTTTGGCCATGTTTGTCAAAACAGGTGTCTATGAAAGTGACCCAACGACAATGCTTTCAACGTTGAGCACTCCTGCCTTTGCGCTTTTAAGTCTACTATTAGTAGCTTTTGCTAATATTGGAACCCAAGGTACAGGATCGTACGTGAACTGTATGATTGTAAAAAGCGGGATGCCTAAAGTAAGCTATAAACTAATGGTTTGGATTGCCATGGTTTACGTGAGCCTACTCACCATCTGGGGAGGAGTGGATGAATACTTCGGTTCCTTCATCTCGCTGGCTGCCTATATTCAAGGCCCCATTATCGGAATGATCGTTGTAGACTACTTTATCTTAAGAAAACGAAAACTTGATTTGCGTTCAGCCTATTTCCTTGAAGGACATGACGCCTATGAGTTTACAAATGGTTTTAACTTGGTGGGATTATCTTGTGTAATCATTTCCTTGTTAGTTACGGTATTATTTGTTTACAACCCTATAACAAAGCATATCCAGAGTCCTATGTTTTTGCTCACAACTGGTAGTGGCTTTACTGCGATCTTTGGTGGTTTATTGTATTGGCTAGCTAGCTTAACCCCTTTAAAACACTATATGATCAAGGATCGAGATTCCGTTACGATTTAAGTTTAAGAGAGAAGGCTGTTTCTCTCTTTTTTTGTGATCAAATGTTACAAAATCTTGAAAAAGAGATGAAAGCGTTTGATAGTTTTTGTAAGAAAGTGTATAATTATAGTAGCAATAAAGAAGGAGAAGTCTCATGGCAGTTAAAGATTTTATGACCCGCAAGGTAGTTTATATCAGTCCAGATACGACTGTAGCACATGCAGCAGATTTGATGCGCGAGCAAGGCTTGCACCGTTTACCTGTTATCGAAAATGATCAATTGGTTGGTCTTGTAACAGAAGGAACCATTGCTGAAGCCAGTCCGTCTAAAGCAACCAGTCTCTCCATCTATGAGATGAATTATCTTCTCAATAAGACCAAAGTCAAAGACGTCATGATTCGCGATGTTATAACAGTCTCAGGTTATTCTAGTCTAGAGGATGCGACCTATCTCATGCTGAAAAATAAAATCGGTATTCTTCCAGTTGTGGATAATCAGCAGGTGTATGGAGTTATCACGGATCGTGATGTTTTCCAAGCCTTTTTGGAAATTGCTGGTTATGGAGAAGAAGGGATTCGTGTTCGTTTTATTACGGAAAATGAAGTCGGGGTTTTGGGCAAGATTGTGACCTTGATTGCTGAGGAAAATTTGAATATTTCACATACAGTTAATATTCCGCGCAAGGACGGCAAGGTCGTGATTGAGGTTCAAATTGATGGAACAAGTGATTTAACTTCTCTGAAGGAGAAATTTGAAGCGCAAGGTATCCAAGTAGAGGAAATTGCTCGAACCTCTGCTAAAAAGTTATAAATATGGAGGGTGAAAGCCCTCTTTTTTGTATACAATTTGAAATAACAAGCAAAATATGGAAAGAAATGAGAGAATGTGGTATAATGAAACGATGTGATAAAGGAGTATTTATGGACATTTCAGAAATTCGTCAAAAAATTGACGCAAATCGTGAAAAATTAGCTTCTTTCAGGGGGTCTCTTTGACCTCGAAGGCTTAGAGGAAGAGATTGCCATCTTGGAGAACAAGATGACAGAACCTGATTTTTGGAACGATAATATCGCGGCCCAAAAAACGTCGCAAGAATTAAATGAATTAAAAAACACCTACAACACCTTCCGTAAGATGGAAGAGTTGCAGGATGAAGTTGAAATTTTATTGGACTTTTTAGTAGAAGACGAGTCTGTACGTGATGAACTGGTTGAACAGTTGACAGAACTGGATAAGATGATGACCAGTTACGAAATGACACTTCTCTTGTCAGAACCTTATGACCATAATAATGCAATCTTGGAAATCCATCCAGGTTCAGGCGGGACTGAGGCTCAGGACTGGGGCGATATGTTGCTCCGTATGTATACTCGTTATGGAAATGCCAAAGGTTTTAAAGTGGAAGTATTGGATTATCAAGCAGGTGATGAAGCTGGTATCAAGTCGGTGACCTTGTTGTTTGAAGGTCCAAATGCATATGGCCTTCTCAAGTCGGAAATGGGTGTTCACCGTTTGGTCCGTATTTCACCATTTGACTCAGCCAAACGTCGCCATACCTCATTTACATCCGTAGAGGTTATGCCTGAGTTAGATGATACCATTGAAGTGGAGATTCGTGAAGATGATATCAAAATGGACACCTTCCGTTCAGGCGGTGCTGGTGGACAGAACGTCAATAAAGTTTCAACTGGCGTGCGTTTGACACACATTCCTACGGGGACAGTCGTTCAATCGACAGTCGATCGTACCCAGTATGGAAATAGAGATCGTGCTATGAAGATGTTGCAAGCTAAGCTCTATCAAATGGAGCAAGAAAAGAAAGCAGCAGAAGTCAATTCCCTCAAAGGTGAGAAAAAAGAAATCACTTGGGGAAGTCAGATTCGTTCTTATGTCTTTACACCTTATACTATGGTCAAAGATCACCGTACGAGCTTTGAAGTTGCCCAAGTAGATAAGGTTATGGATGGAGATCTAGATGGTTTCATCGATGCCTATCTCAAATGGAGAATCAGCTAAGATAGAAAGGAACTCACATGTCAATCATTGAAATGCGAGATGTTGTCAAAAAATATGATAACGGAACTACTGCTCTGCGTGGCGTCACTGTCACCATTGAGCCGGGAGAATTTGCCTACATCGTAGGACCTTCTGGAGCAGGGAAATCTACTTTTATTAGATCTTTGTATCGCGAGGTCAAAGTTGAAAAAGGCAGTTTAACAGTAGCAGGTTTTAATCTAGTTAAAATCAAAAAGAGAGACATTCCTCTCTTACGTCGGAATGTTGGAGTTGTTTTCCAGGATTACAAACTCTTACCGAAGAAAACTGTTTATGAAAATATTGCCTATGCAATGGAAGTAATCGGTGAGAACCGCCGTAATATCAAAAAACGTGTTATGGAAGTTTTGGACCTAGTTGGTTTGAAACATAAGGTTCGTTCATTCCCTAATGAACTTTCAGGTGGAGAGCAGCAACGGATTGCAATTGCTCGTGCAATTGTCAACAATCCGAAAGTCTTGATTGCTGATGAGCCGACAGGAAACTTGGACCCAGATAATTCTTGGGAAATTATGAATCTGTTGGAACGCATCAATCTCCAAGGTACTACAGTATTGATGGCTACCCATAATAGCCAGATTGTAAATACCTTGCGCCACCGTGTCATTGCCATTGAAAATGGCCGTGTCGTTCGTGACGAAGCAAAAGGAGAATATGGATACGATGATTAGTAGATTTTTTCGCCATTTATTTGAATCACTAAAAAGTTTAAAGCGAAATGGCTGGATGACAGTAGCAGCAGTGAGTTCGGTTATGATTACCTTGACGCTCGTGGCCCTCTTTGCATCCGTAATTTTTAACACAGCTAAACTGGCTACCGATATTGAAAACAACGTTCGTGTCATGGTTTACATTCGTAAGGATGTGGCAGATAACAGTGAAACGATTGAAAAAGAAGGTCAGACGGTTACCAATAATGACTACCACAAGGTCTATGACGCTTTGAAAGCTATGCCTGCTGTAAAAAGTGTTACCTTCTCAAGTAAAGAAGAGCAATACCAAAAATTGACTGAAACGATGGGGGATGATTGGAAGGTCTTTGAAGGGGACGCAAATCCTCTCTATGATGCCTATATCGTTGATACAAATTCTCCGAGTGATGTTAAAACGGTAGCTGAAGAAGCTAAGAAAATAGAGGGAGTATCAGAGGTTCAAGATGGTGGAGCCAACACTCAACGACTTTTCGAACTAGCTTCCTTTATCCGTGTTTGGGGATTGGTTATTGCAGGACTCTTGATTTTTATTGCAGTCTTCCTCATTTCCAATACTATCCGTATTACCATTATTTCGCGTAGCCGTGAAATTCAAATCATGCGTCTAGTAGGGGCTAAAAATGGCTACATTAGAGGACCATTCTTACTTGAAGGTGCCTTTATCGGTTTATTTGGTGCAGCTATTCCTTCAGTCCTTGTATTTTTTGTCTACAATATGGTTTACCAATCTGTCAATAAATCATTGGTAGGACAAAATCTATCCATGATTGCTCCAGATGTATTTATTCCTTTAATGACCCTCCTCTTGTTTGTAATCGGTATTTTCATCGGTTCGCTCGGTTCAGGAATTTCGATGCGTCGATTCTTAAAGATTTAAGAAAATAGGAGTGCCCATATTTTATAAAAGAGAAGTTTTAGGAACTTCTTTTTTTAGCTTCCAAAGTTACTAATCTTGTGTTTGATTGACATTGACTGAAAAGACTAGTAGTTCTCAATCCAGTACTAACACACAAAAGGCCCCCTTGTTGCTAAGGGAGCCTTTCTATATATCCTAATGAAGCAGATGATTTTACCTAATCTCTTCTTAAGAATTGATCTAAAT
>NZ_NCUW01000019.1 GCF_002096335.1 Streptococcus oralis subsp. dentisani | reverse complement strand
CTGTTAGATATCTTCGTCTTTGCAACAGTTGGAATCATCTTTGCTGGTTTGACCCGCTATACCAAGAGCATTTATCCATCCTATGCGGTGCATGTGATTAATAATATTGTAGCGACATTACCATTTTTGCTGACTTTTTTACACAGGGTATTTAGCTAAAAATAGTAGATTAAAAATAATTATCGATTATGAGAAGTGAATAAGATTAGATTTCTGAATAATAGAATTTAATTTTATTCACTTCTTATTAGTTGACTAAGGAAATTGTGCTCTTTGAGCAATTCAAGACGTTTCGATGACAATTCAAGATTTGGATGAAAAATTTTAAAAAACAATGATATACTAAACTTGTCAAGGTTGCAACAGGACAAAAATTAAAAATAAAAAAGGAGTATTTGTCATGAATACAAAAATGATGTCACAATTTGAGATTATGGATACTGATATGCTTGCTTGCGTTGAAGGTGGTAGAAAATTTGGTGATTGTGAAACTGCAATTTCCGCTGGAATTGGCGTAGGTGCTGTTTTTGCAGGCCCGTGGGGAGCGGTTGGTTTAGGCACGGTTACTAATATGTTTTTTTGTGCTACCCCTGTTAGTTAATGCCTAATGAAAATCAGAGATTAAACTAGTAGACTAGTTACAAATAGCTCAAAGCACTGTTTTGAGAAGTATAAGCGACAAATAATTTATAGGCTAATGTAAAAGATTAGAGTTCTTATGAAAGTTTTTAAATTTTTGAAGTATATGCTAAGTAATATCAATATCGATGAATAGTTTAAATATAGGTTAGTTAATAGATAATACTACAGTACTCTTGTCTAGAGCAGAGGGAACGTTAGTCAGTATTAGAATTGAAAACTCACTTATTTAGTATATATTAAAGTAAGAGTGAAGGAGAAACTAGAAATATGAAAAAATACGTATATTTTTTAGATTTGTTTGCCCGAGTTTTATTAATATTGGCGTCTATTTTTCTTTGTATAAGAGTATTCATGATTTCAACGGAACTCTGGAGAAATATTTTGGTACTGGTAAGTACTCCTATTACAATCTATAGTCTGATAAAACATAGATTAGATAATAAGCTATATAAAAATCATAGTAAGAAAAAGTTATGAAACTATTGATCTATAGAACTGGTTTACGTGATTTGTAAAAAACAGAATAAATAGTAGGTATTCTCAAGTATTCATCTTTTAAATAGACTTTTGTTTTAGTAAAAGAGTATTAAAAAGTAGTGCTATAATAAACCTGTCAAGGTCGCAACAGGACAAAAAACTTCATTAAAAAGGTGGGTGTTTTCGAAATGCTTACCTTTTTAATGAAGTTTTTGCAATTCAAGATGTTTTGATGACCATTCATGATTTGAGTGATCCAAGGTCAAAATGAGTGCTATACTAGCAGTGTAAAGGTTGTAGCTCAACTAAGATAAAGCACACATTTAGGAGGAAATCTTATGAAGAAAAAATATTAATCATTTTCATCTTGTATCTGATCATGTCTATCTTTCTTTATCCGCTTAGGGAAAGTATCTGGTATCAGCTATTTTATACTATAGCCTATGTGATTGCAGTTATGATCTATTTTGCTTTAATGAAAAAGAAGGGAGCAAAGAAATGAAAACTTTTCTTGCTAAAAAACGGAACATCTTCCTTTCGTTTGGGGGTTGAAGTATTATAAAAAGTAGAGGTTAATGAAGTATAAAAGGGTAAGTGTTTTCGAAATGCTTACCTTTCTAATGAAGTTTTTGCAATTCAAGACGTTTCGATGACCATTCATGATTTGGGTGAAAAATTTTAAAAAAACAATGATATACTAAACTTGTCAAAGTTGCAACAAGATAAAAATTAAAAATAAAAAGGAGTATTTGTCATGAATACAAAAATGATGGAACAATTTGAGATTATGGATACTGATCTGCTTGAGACTGTAGGTGGGGGAGATTGCAATTAGGGAGATTTTGCCAAAGCAGGTGTTGGGGCAGGAATAGCGCGGGGACTTCAATTAGGAATTAAAACAGGAACATGGCAAGGCGCTGCAACTGGTGCAGCAGGAGGAGCTATACTTGGAGGTGTAGTCTATGCAGCGACATGTTGGTGGTAATTATGGATTTTAAAAGTTTTATTATTGGTTTAGTAGTTGGTATATTTGGTCCTTATATGGATGATTTAATTAGAAAAATATTTTCAAAATCTCCCAAAAAGGATACGGATAGTACCCCGTAAAAAATAAATTTCTCCCCTGTATTTGCTAGCTTAATTTACAGGGGAGTTTCTTTAATGTTGTTTAGCCTGTCAAAATGATATGTGATAGCAGGATGAAAAGTCTACAAACAAGTCGGTATCAATACAATATAAAGAAGAAAGTATGTTTTTCATGCTTGCTTTTTTAATTTTTTTACAATTCAAGACGTTTCGATGACCATTTAAGATTTAGATGAATTTGTAATCTTAAATAAGGTAAGATAAAGCTAACAAATGTAAAGGAGTATTCTTATGAAGAAACAAAATATAAAATCGCTATCACTTGTGCCACTTGTATTTGCATCTATTACTACGGGTGTTGCATATGCAGAAGAGCAGACTACTTCTTCCTCTATACAGACTAATGATAGTTCTCTTGTGGCACCAGATTTGCCACCGACTAAGGAAAAGGTGGAGAATAAATCTGCCGTTGTAACTCCAGAAGAGTATGAACAGAATGTTGAGAACTTTAAAAAGATAGATATTGAAGCCGTTCGTCAATCTTTTACAGAGGATCAATTGGAACATACTATTTATTTTGGTAGAAAAACTTGCTCTCATTGTCGTCAATTTTCTCCTGAATTGAAAGAATTTAATAACTTGATTGAAAAGAAGTTAGAGTATTATGATTTGGATGGTAAGGATTTTGATGGGGAAGCGAGAGAGTTTCTATTTAAAAAAGTCGGTATTCCAGGAACACCAACAATTTTGTATTTAAGAAATGGACGTCCGATATCTGGATGGGTTGGTGGGGGAGCGACTGCACAACAGGTTTATGATTATATGTACTCGAGAAACTCACCTAAGCAAACGGAAACAATAGCATCGTCCGAGGAAACAGTAACTGAAAATGTGCATGATGAGAAAACCAGAAATGACAGCATGAGTACTAGTGATAAAGTTGTAAGTGAAAGCAAAGGTATGAGTGATGAAAAAAGAACCGAAATGAAAACATCCAATGATAATCCCAATTCTAATAGTGAAAATAGTGGGAAAGTGGAGAGTATAAACTCAACTTCCAAAGCTAAAACTACTCAATCTGGCGATTTAGCAATGTTAGACAATAAGAATCAATTGGAAACTCTCAAACCTATTTTTGATGCTGCTCAGGAAAATAAAACTCCTTTAACCGATGTTAAGGGAAGCCAATCTATTACTTCGAATGAAAAATTATTACCGAAAACAGGAGAGGAAGAAAGTTACCAACTGATTCGGCTAGCTGTCGCGTTTTTTATGGCTTCTATAATGATTAAAGTGAAACAAAAAATTCATAAATAAAAATAGAGGGCAAACAGGTGCAATGATATTATTTGTTTGTAATAACATATGGCTAGAATTTGCCTATAGACAAAAGTGAAAGGGCAAGTATGTTTTTAATGCTTGCTTTTTAAATTTTTTAACAATTCAAGACGTTTCGATGACAATTCAAGATTTGGATGAAAAATTTTAAAAAACAATGATATACTAAACTTGTCAAGGTTGCAACAGGACAAAAATTAAAAATAAAAAAAGGAGTATTTGTCATGAATACAAAAATGATGTCACAATTTAAGATTATGGATACTAATATGCTTGCTTGCGTTGAAGGTGGGGATAAAGTAGGGGCTGGAGAAGTTGTTCAAGCATTGGGAGTTTGTACAATAGGAGGTGCAGCTCTGGGGAGTGTTATCCCAGTTGTGGGAACTCTTGCTGGAGGGATTTTAGGAGCACAATTCTGTACAGCAGTTTGGGGAGCTTTGAGGGCAAGTTAAATTTTTAGAGATATAGCAGATTAAAATATAATAGTAACAAATTGATTAAGAGAATTTAAAGCAATTTCTAAAAATGCTTTAGAAACGACATTGTGCGATGCTAGATTCAATTTACTATAGTAGTAAAAGGAGGTGATTTATATGAGATACAGGTTATTTCTTGTTATTTTTTTGGGTAGCATTTTGGATATTCTTTTAGGAACATTTTTGCAAATCTCTAATGTATCGATTGGGTGGCTTGTTCTCTACAGTGGTTTGTTTGAAGCAGGAGTTTTCCTTCTTACTAATAAAGGTTTGGCGGTAAAGATCAAGGAAGCAGACATTCAAAACCGCTTTAAATTTATTTTTAGAAAAACGGTATGGTTTCAAATCCTTTTGCTCATTTTTTTGATAGTCAAACTTTATCTTGGTTTGGATGCGAGGTTGATTTTATTCTATGGACATATTTTCATTGCCTTTAATGCCTTGATTTATCTTTTGTCTACTAGCCAAATTAATTTAACAAAGAAAGTGTGAAAAAATGGAACAATCAGTAAATAACTTCTTCATTTTATCCGATGAAAAGCTAACAACGATAACAGCTGGTGATAAACAACTTGCAGATGCATTTTTAAGTGGAGTAGGTGGTGCAGTTGAGGGGATTTCGCTTTGTATGCAGACAATCCCTTTCCCAACTCCTCAGATTTATTTGATTTGCGCAGCTGGTGGTGCAGCAGCTTCAGTTTTATGGCCACATTAGAGGATTGAGTTAGTATAGAGAGTTATTAATCTGGGTATTTCTTTGAGTTTATACTCTCTATACTGTATAGGAATATATCATGTATAAACACTTATTTTTTCCATATTCAAAAACCTTAGACCGGTTGACACCCTATATTCTAGTCTTGGCTTCCGACACCATTGCCTTCAATGTTTTTGTGCTAACCTTTGTGTCCGTTGTGATCTTCTATTTCTTGAATCCCATGATAGCTTTTATAGCTATATTCTTTGGTGCTGGCTATGTTGTCGGATTTTGGTTATTAAAATGGTTTGTTTTAGAGAGATTGGAGGTAAAGGATGGCTTGTAGGAAGGCTTACTTAGTGTTTAAGTGATTACCCTTATGGCTGTTTTCAATAAAGATTATACCTTGTTTTTTGATTTTTATTATAAAAATGTCAAATGTATCTCCTTACATTCATTCCTGATTCCTAAAAACTGAATCACTGTTTTCCTCAGGTTTATCTGGGGGAGGCAGTGATTTTTTGAAATAAAGACATAGATATTCCTGTTTTCCAATTTCCCTTATTTTAACCATTCAGGAAATCTCAAGCACTGTTTAAGATTTAGAGTAAGGATTTAGGGAAATATGGTTTATATTAGAGATGTTCCGAGTTTATAAAGGAGGGATTACATGAAAAAGTATCAGCTTCTATTCAAAACAAGTGCAATTTTATCCTACCTATTTTTCGTATTTGGTCTTTCTCAGTTGACGTTTATCATCCAAAATCATTGGCAATTTTCTTCTCAGATAGGAAATTTCTTCTGGATTCAAAATATCTTGAGTTTACTTTTTATTGGAGTCATGATTGTGGTTCTTGTTAAGACAGGCCATGGTTATCTTTTTCGCATTCCAAGAAAAAAATGGCTTTGGTATTCGATTTTGACAGTATTAGTGGTAGTGTTCCAGATCTCTTTTAACGTTCAGACAGCTAAACATGTTCAGTCAACTGCGGAAGGTTGGGCTGTATTGATTGGTTATAGTGGGACTAACTTTGCAGAGCTAGGTATTTATATAGCCCTGTTCTTTCTGGTTCCACTGATGGAAGAGTTAATCTATAGAGGATTACTGCAACACGCCTTTTTTAAAGATTCGAGATTTGCTCTTGATTTGCTTCTTCCATCCATTTTATTTGCTCTCCCTCATTTTTCAAGCCTGCCTAGTCTGTTAGATATCTTCGTCTTTGCAACAGTTGGAATCATCTTTGCCGGTTTGACCCGCTATACCAAGAGCATTTATCCTTCCTATGCGGTGCATGTGATTAATAATATTTTCGCAACATTACCATTTTTGCTGACTTTTTTACACAGGGTATTTAGCTAAAAATAGTAGATTAAAAATAATTATCGATTATGAGAAGTGAATAAGATTAGATTTCTGAATAATAAAATTTAATTTTATTCACTTCTTATTAGTTGACTAAGGAAATTGTGCTCTTTGAGCAATTCAAGACGTTTCGATGACAATTCAAGATTTGGATGAAAAATTTTAAAAAACAATGATATACTAAACTTGTCAAGGTTGCAACAGGACAAAAATTAAAAATAAAAAAGGAGTATTTGTCATGAATCTAAAAATGATGGAACAATTTGAGATTATGGATACTGAGATGCTTGCGAGTAAAGTAGGAGGAAAAACAATATATTACGGTAATGGTTTATATTGTGATAACTCTAAAGGTTGCTGGGTAAACTGGCCTGAAGCTATAAATAAAATTCTTACTAATTCTATTGTTAATGGATTTTCAGGTGGGAATGCAGGTTGGAATTCGGGTGGACCTCTATAATGAGAGGGTTAAAGTGGTTTTCTGGTGGGGTTGAAAGACGCCGTGAAGCTATCATCATATTAGAAGAACTTATTCAAAATATAAAATGTGATTCTCAACTCCTCCCTTTGAAAGATATATTGATTTCTTACGAATGTGAATTAAAGAAAGGAAGTATATCGATTCCTTATACCCTTAGTCGAATGAACATTGAAATTTCAAATGTATTAATTGAAAATGCGCTACATTTATCTGAAATTCAGTCTGATCAGATAAAAAAATTAAGAGAATTATCTAATATTAGATATGGATACTAGGGTACAGTATAGGTGATATGTTAATTATAGTTTATGTATTCCTAATATTTTTATTGTGACTCTGGATTTGAGTGAAAAAAATTAAAACAGTGCTATACTAAACTTGTCAAGGTTGCAACAAGACAAAAAACTCAAATTAAAAGATAAGTGTTTTTGAAATACTTACCTTTTTTTATGAAGTTTTTGCAATTCAAGATGTTTCGATGACAATTCAAGATTTGGATGAAAAATTTTAAAAAAACAATGATATAGTAAACTTGTCAAAGTTGCAACAAGACAAAAATAAAAAATAAAAAATATAAAAGGAGTATTTGTCATGAATACAAAAATGATGGAACAATTTGAGAGTATGGATACTGATATGCTTGCTTGTATAGAGGGTGGGGATGTATCTGGTATTTATAGAGGGTATGCTTATCAGGACAGTCCATTTGGTTCTTACCCTTCTATATTAAAAAATTCAGGTCCTTTCCCAGTAAGTGGGTACTGCCCGCGTGGTTATCGTGACCTTGGTTATATAGGAGCAGGTT
>NZ_NCUW01000021.1 GCF_002096335.1 Streptococcus oralis subsp. dentisani | reverse complement strand
ATTTAGATCAATTCTTAAGAAGAGATTAGGTAAAATCATCTGCTTCATTAGGATATATAGAAAGGCTCCCTTAGCAACAAGGGGGCCTTTTGTGTATTAGTACTAGGTCTTTGAGAAAAATAAATCTATCATTTCAACAATCCAAGAACTTCCATATTTAAACTTTGAACTCAAATCCCTAAGATGTTCCTGAATATCTGAAACGATTGAATTTCAAGTGTTACTTATGTTGGAATATCTAGATAAGGGGGGATTTTATTTTAGAAATATTAAAAACGCATACTATCAGGCATTCAAAAACCTTGATACTATGCGTTTTATCATGGAAAACTTTACTCAATGCAAGAGCACTCTCTATTTTTTACAGTAGGTATAAAAAAGCTAGGGTCAAGAGACTTGCTAGAAGCCCAACTCCCCAAAAGAAGAAGTCAACCTTCCACTCGCTCCAAGGATTGCCCTTACCTGAGAATCCTCCAAGTTCAAAATGGTGGTGGACAGGCGTCATACGGAAAATACGCTTCCCTCCACTAAGTTTAAAGTAGGTGACCTGCATCATGACAGAGCTTGTCTCAAAGACATAGATAATCCCAATCAACAAAAGAGTCCATTCTTGGTGGAGAGCCATAGAAATAGCTGCTAGCATCCCACCAAGAGCCAAACTTCCCACATCTCCCATGAAGACCTTGGCAGGTTTGTGGTTAAAGACAAAGAAACCTAGCAAACCACCAATCATGGCAAGAATCACAAGAAGAATATCCAATTGATTTTGCATATAAGCAATCACACCGTAAGCTGATAAGCTAATCACCACGGAAATACTCGCTAAGCCATCAATCCCGTCAGTCAGATTCACCGCATTTGAAAAGCCAACTAGCCAGAAAAGGGCAAAGAAAATATAGAAAATTCCCAAATGAACTTGGTAGCCAAAGACTGAAAGCATATCGCCACCGCGCTCATAAAAGAGGTAGAAAATCACTCCTCCAAGCAGCTGGAGAGCAAGTTTTTGCTTGGGATTTAAGCCTTCGTTAATCTTACGAAAGACCTTGAGGAAATCATCCAAAAAACCTACCAAACCATACAAAACCAAGATAAACAAAATCATGCCTACATTGTTGGTCAATTGTTGGGTAAAGAGAGCGACAAGGAAGCTCACAACAACTGCAACGATCAGGAAGACAAGACCTCCCATGGTTGGAGTCCCAGCTTTCGCTTGGTGTTGCTTGACATCCTCGTGCATCTGCTGACCTGTAATCTGTGCTTTTCGATAAAATCGGATAAAGGCTGGAATACCTATCAAGGTCAATAGAAAAGCTAGAACTCCAGCACTAATGGAACTAATCATCTTAATCTCCTAAAGTTATTTTCATTTTTTTAATGTCTTTGAGAGCTGTATTGGCACGGACACTTTGTTTCTTGACCGTTTTGCCACTACCTTCCCACTCGACTTCTATATTCAGCCATTTGGCAAATGTTTGCACATTTTCATCTGTCCAGCCGTACATATCAGGCATTTCTTCGACCTTATCTGACAGGATCAAGATCTGCTGATTGGCTTCCAAATTATCTCCTTCAGAAACCGAGAGATCCTTGATCTTGGTTCCTGTTCCGATAACGATTGGTTGGACAAGGTTACGACGCAATTCCTCCGCTAGGTCACCTGGGGTAAAGTCCTTGGTAGCTGGCATAGCATAGCTTGTCGTCTTGCTGACCTGATCCAAGTTCTTGGCAGTTGACTGAAGATTGAGGGACTCTTTCATGGCAGAAGCTCGCTCAAGGATTGGGTTGGCAAACTCCCCAAGCTGAACACCTGAATAATGTTCTGGCTGTTGCACCGTCACATAGAGGATAAAGTCAGGATTTTCTGCAGGATGCATCGACACAACAGAGAAGATATAGTTGGTTTCACCTGTCAGGTAACCCCCATTCTTCTCATCGGCAATCTGAGCAGTCCCTGATTTCAGAGCGACATTCTGACCTGGAACATTGACATTTGGTTTTCCTGTACTGTGGTTGTACATGGTACCGTAGACAGGATCTGTTCCGACCATGACCATGTGCTCCCGAGTAGAGGACGCTGCTGTTTTTGACACAGGATTTCCGACAATTTCCTTTTGAGACTTACGAACAGACTGGTCATTTGGATCATAGAGGGCACTGATAAATTTTGGTTCCAACATAACCCCATCGTTGGCAATAGCTGTAAAAGCACGTAGCATCTGGGTCTGCGTTACAGAAATCCCCTGACCAAATGCACTCATGGCAATATTAACAATATTATCTGCAGGCAATTGACCTGAATACTCATCAGTCAGACCAAAACGCGTCGGCACCCCAAACTTAAAGCGATTGAGATAATCGAGCCAAGTCGCATCTCCCATTTTTTGTTCAAGTAGACTCATTCCAACATTACTGGAGTGAGCGAAACCTTGTGAGAAAGTCATCATCCCACCAGTAGTCAAACCATCATTAACATCCCAATCTCGAATCGTCGCATCCGCTATTTTTAATTCACTGCTATTGAAGTATTCTCCACCTGGGAAGGTATTGTTGTCAATAGAAGAAGCTAACGTCATGACCTTCATGGCTGATCCTGGTTCGTAGTTACTTTGATAGAGGATATCACGCCAGACAAAGTCTTTTGTGATGCCATCCTTGGTATCTGCATTGAAGGTCGGCCGTTGGGTTGTAGCCAGGATTTCCCCTGTTTTAGCGCTGACCAAGGTAGCCGTCATATACTTGCCTTTTACTTTTTCCTGGAAGGCATCCATCTGAGTTTCCATAAAGGATTGCAAGGGACTAGAAAGGGTTGTGTAGACATCTTTTCCATCTACTGTTTGTTGAGAAGCTTGATCTGTACCCGGAACAATATTTCCCAGACGATCTTTCTCATAGGTGATGATCCCATCTGTACCCGCCAGAATGTTATTTAAAGAACTCTCCAAACCAGATGTCCCAATCAACCTTTTGGTGCCATCCTCATTTTCATGGAGTTGCGCTAAACCGATAAAGGAAGAAGCAAACTGTCCATTGGGATAACTGCGGTTAGGGCTAGTTGTAAAGTCAACTCCCTCAACGCCAGCTGTTTTAAGGTCATTTTTAATGGCCATCATATTGGCATAGGTGATCCCATTTCCCTTGGTACCAAAAGACACCTGTTTTAGATCTGGCTGAGAAAGTTGTTCCTTGACATAAGACTCCTCCATATCGAGGTATTTATGGAAAATTTCAGCTACCTTATTAAATTGAGAATCTTCTACATAGAGAATTTTGCCTGTTGCTGACTTGTAGGTCTTGTCAATAACAGCATAGATATTATAAGAAGTTGCATCCTCAGCAATAGGCGTTCCATTACGATCGTAGATGGTCCCCCGCTTGGCTGGAATCGTCTTGGTTGTTTGGTGAACCTTGTTTGCTTCTTGAACCAAGTCCTTACCAAATTTTTTACCCGTTCCGATAATGACCGCAAAGTTGACCAAAAAGACAGCGAAGAGTATGACAGCCAATAAACTCAGGCTTTTCCCTACTCTTCGGCGATTTTCTTCTGGAGATTTACGGTTACGAACGGCATAACGGATGATTTTTTCTTTCCACTGTTTCATTTCTTACTCCGCTGCTCGGATATTTTCGTTATTCAGCTGCAAATCCTTGGAGTTTGCAATCTCTTTCAAACGTTCTGAACGAATCAATTCATTGACCTCTTGCTTGGCATCGTCGAGCTCGGTTTTCTTTTCTTCTATTTGAGCATTGACCTTGGTCAATTCATTCTGAACTTGTAATAGCTTGGTCTGCATAAACACAACGCTAATTGCCAGGATAATCATTGTTGCAGCAATCGAAACATAGAAGGCCTTTTCCACACGTGAAAAACCTTTAAACTTCGTTTGCAATAACTGGCTTGTTTTTTCGATTCTTTCTGCCATGTTTTTCCTCTTACTTGTGAATTTTTCTAGCCACGCGCAACTTGGCTGAATGCGAACGGTTGTTGGCTTCTAGCTCTTCGGCACTTGGCAAGATTGGCTTACGGGATACCAATTCCATCTTAGGCTTAAGATCATCTGGAATGAAGGGCAAGCCTTTGGGAACTTCCACTGTTGAAGCTTCTTTGAATAATTGCTTGGTCAAGCGATCTTCCAGAGAATGGAAGGTAATGATCGAGATTCTACCATCCAAAGCCAGCATGTCCATGGCCTGCTGGATGGATTCATCTGCTGCACCCAGCTCATCATTGACTTCGATTCGGATAGCCTGGAAAATCTGCTTGGCAGGGTGCCCTTTTTTCTTGAGCTCCTTGGCAGGCTTGGCCGACTTGATAATCTCTGCCAACTCCGTCGTTGTCTCGATGGGTTTCACCTCACGCGCTTGCTCAATCTTGCGAGCAATCTGTTTAGAAAACTTATCCTCACCATACTTGAAAAAGATCCGAACCAAGTCATGATAGTCATAATGATTGACCACCTCATAGGCCGTCAGACTAGCTTCCTGATTCATCCGCATATCCAGTGGCGCATCCTTTTTATAAGAAAAGCCACGCTCACGCTGATCCAGCTGAGGACTGGACACTCCCAAGTCATAACAAATTCCATCAATTTCCTGGACACCAGCCTCCTGCAAACGTGCCTGCAAATGACGGAAGTTATCCTTGATAAAGGTTACCATCCCCTTTTCGATATAGGGTGCCAAGCGTTTTTGCGCATTGTCAATGGCATTCTGGTCCTGGTCAAAGGCATAGAGATGCCCTTTTTCGCTCAATTTACTTAATAAATATTCGCTATGGCCTGCTCCGCCCAAAGTCGCATCAACGTAGATACCGTCAGGTTTTACGTCAAGCATATCAATCGTTTCATGAAGCAAGACCGTTACATGATGAAATTCTTTTGTCATATCTTATCTATTTTACCACAAATCTGACCAGCTTGCACTTGTCAGATAGCTCTGCCCTATTTTCTATAAATTCATACAGAAACTTCAACATTTTTATCAGCAAAATGGCGCTCTAGCCGATTTTTTCGACTACTACAGAGAGGTATTATATGAAGTAAGACAAAAACTTCTGCAGTGAATAGAATTATTTCAACTTAACCTCCCAAGTCCAGTACACTTTGTCCCTTGAATATACGATATTCAGTGCACAATAAAAATTCATAAGATTTTCTAATAAAATAGAATTGAACGAACTAGTTACTAAAGGAAATCTTATGAGCTCCCATTATTTTACCATAGATGAGCGTGAAAGTATTCTCATTTACCATATACAAGGCCTAAATTTTTCTCAAATTGCTAAGTTACTTCATCATTATCCGCTGTCGGGTGAAAATCATTACAATGGTTCTATTCAGTCCTTACTATGACTTTGCTAGACAACTTCGCTTTCGAATTTCTAGGCTCAGACTGTATCACTCCCAAACGCTAAAATCGTTCTTGATTGCTTTCTCATTGTTCAACACTTAAGCCATGCCACGAGTCGAGTTCGTGTGCAAATTATGAATCAATTTAACCGAAAATCTCACGAATACAAGGTTATCAAGCGCTACTGGAAGCTCATCCCATAAGATAGTCGGAAGCTAAGCGATTTTATACTTCTACTTTTTACATACACTTGACCAATAAAGAAATCTTAGGCAAACTCTTGAGCTACTCAGAAGACTTGAAGAAACATTATGTTCTCTATCAGCTCTTGCTTTTTTACTTTCAAAACAAGGATTCTGAGAATTTTTTCGGAATCATTGAAGATAATCTCAAGCAGGTTTATCCTCTATTTCAAACTATCTTTAAAACCCTCCTTAAGAATAAAGACAAGATTATCAACGCCCTTCAATTACCCTATTCCAACGCCAAATTGGAAGCAACCAATAATCTCATTAAACTCATCAAACGCAATGCCTTTGGTTTTCCTAACTTTGACAACTTTAAGAAACGAATTTTCATTGCTCTGAATATAAAAATGGAGAAGACAGCAATCGTCCTCCCCAGGTGTTAGCTGACTTCAATCTACTACAGTTGACAAAGAGCCTAAAAAGAGAAGACCAGATGGTCTTCTCTACGGGGGAACTAGAATGATAGAAAAGAATCAATCAAAGATTTTTTTAGTCTTTAAAATTCTTTTTGAAGATGATGAGAGACAAGACTGAAGTAATTGCTGCCAAGAAGAGGAAGGTGTTTCCTTCTTGTTCCCCAGTTTCTGGGAGTTGGTTTTCCTTTTCTTGTTTACTGTTTCTTGCAACAGGAGCTTTCTCATCTTTTGTTGGTGAGTTATCTGTTACTACTGGAGCTGGTTTTTCGGTCTCTCTTGGTGGGATATACTCAGGAAGAGTCACAACTGGTGGCGCCTCTGTTCCAACTGAGCTTTGTTTGATACCAACCTCGATCACTCGATCTTGAGCTGGAGTCGATTCTGTTTGGAGGATCTTACGATTGTCACCATTTACTTCAACATACTCGACTAGAAGACCGTCTTTCCCTTCCGATAGAACTTGCTCTTTTCCTTTATCTAATTGGGCATTTTCGCGACGGATAGTCTTGAATGGTATCACCTTATTGACAACTTCTAAACTTGGAAGTTCAAAGATAAGGTTCGTCACTCCTTCTGCAGGAATTGAAGAAGTCATCGGTTTCTCTGGCTCAGCTGGTTTCTCTGGTTCAGCTGGTTTCTCTGGTTCAGCCGGTTTCTCTGGTTCAGCTGGTTTCTCTGGTTCAGCCGGTTTCTCTGGTTCAGTCGGTTTCTCTGGTTCAGCTGGTTTCTCTGGCTCAGCTGGTTTTTCAGGTTCAGCCGGTTTCTCTGGTTCAGCTGGTTTCTCTGGTTCAGCCGGTTTCTCTGGTTCAGCCGGTTTCTCTGGTTCAGCCGGTTTCTCTGGTTCAGCTGGTTTCTCTGGCTCAGCTGGTTTCTCAGGCTCAGCTGGTTTCTCAGGCTCAGCTGGTTTCTCTGGTTCAGCTGGTTTCTCTGGTTCAGCTGGTTTCTCTGGTTCAGCTGGTTTCTCAGGCTTAGCTGCTTCAAGCTTGTTAATTTGTTCAAGAGCGGATTCTAGCGCTTTATTAACTTCTTCTTGAGTCTTGGCCTCTTGAATTGCAGCGATTGCTTGGTTTGCAAGTTCAATTAATTTCTTCTTAGCTTCATTGTTAGTTCCAAGCTCACCGACTTTTTTCTCGATGGCTTCTGTCAAGCTAGCCATGGCCTTATTGTATTCGATTTCCGGCTGTTTCGGTTCAGCGGGCTGTTCTGGACTAGGTTCTTCGCCAGGTTTTTGGTAGTTTTCGTCCTTGCTGAGAATATCTTGCAAAGTACTTACTGTCAACATAACATCCTGAGCATCTACAGTTTCAGCGCTGAGTTGGTTTCTCAATTTGTCTAGATTTGCTTGGAAAGCTTGGCGTGCAACAGGTGTATTTTTCAATCCTGTTGGGTCAAAGTTAGCCAAATCGTCCTTCCATTTAGTGATGGATTGGAGAAGCTCTTCTTTGCTGTAGAGTTCGCTTCCTTCACCACGAGTGATGAATTGATCCACCTGAATACCGATGTTTCGAGACAAATCGTTTCGATCAGGATCTAGTTGAAGGGTGACTGCGTGCAAGTTTTCATCAAGACCTTTTAGGCTAACCAGAGTTTGATTGCCTTGGCGTTGGGCAGCGTGACCGCTAAAGTATTTCTTGCCATCAATAGTCGAAGAATTTCCCATGCCATCTTGGTAAGGAACTTCTTTACCATCTAAGAAGACCTTGTAGATACCGTGACCTGGATCTACAAATCCCTTGATGTCAAGTCCAGTACCGTAGAAGTAAGCTGTTACAGTTGTCTTTTTCTTTTGCTCGTCAGTTAAGCGACCAAAGGAAGCCCAAGACTCCGTCTTTTGGTATTTGTCTGCGGAATTGGTTTCGTGGTTCCAGCCAGGACTGTAATCCAACTGACTAGCTTGGTCATCATAGCTTGTTTGATCCTTGATCAGCAATTCAGCCTTCATCACCTGAATCGTTGCATCGGTAGCAAAACCGAGCAAGGCACCATCAGAAACAGAAGTGAGCTTGGCTTTGAAGTCAAAGACAGAGTCGGCTTGTTCTGTAAAGTCAATCGTTGGGATGGTAACAGTCTTTTCTGTTTCTCCATCTTCAAAAGTCACATCTTGAGTTGTATCTTGGTAAACTTTACCGTGAACTCCAGTTCCAGGTTCCGTAATGAATCGAACAGTAGCAGTTCCCTTGCTTCCACCAACACGTTTAATTTTAACAGTGACTGGCTTTCCTTTTTCGACTTCGTAGTTAGTAGACTCGAGTTCAAACATCCCTTTGCTATCATTGTTTAGGGTGTAAATCCCTTCTGTAGCAATTGGTTCACCTGTTTTATTAACAAGGGTAATAGTGTGTTGGCCAGGTGCTAAATCGCCTGTTTCAAAGACTTTTTGACTACGTTTACGGCTAGCATTCTTAGTTTGCACATCCGCAACTTTTTGGCCATCAACGTAGACGGACATTTCTCCATGACCTGGGTCGACTGTAGAGACGACATAGGCCTTGGTTCCTGTGAAGGTATAGCTTACTTTGGCGTCTTTTTGATTGGTCCACATAGAAGTGCCACGAACACCTTCAGATTCATGGTACCAAGTTGTACCGGCTGTATCCGCTGTTGTGTTTGAGTGGTATTCAAGTCCAAGAGGGTATCCGTCTGTCTTTTCGATACTGCTTGGTGTTTTGTATACAGAGAAGTTGTTCAAGATTGGTGTAGCTTGTGCTCCAGTGATGGTCACACGGATTTTTTGTGCCTCTACAGGCTTACCTTGAATCAAGCGACGGTAACCAACAGTTGAACCTTCTCCGTAAGTCACCCAGCGTCCGTTGATTTCAACTTCAATCTTGAAACCAGAGATACGTTGACCTTTGGCGATGTCTTCTTTGAGTTCAACAACATCAAAACGTCTCTTTTGCCCTAAATCGACTGTGAAACTACCAGTTGTGGCATCATTTGAGAGCGCCCAGCTCGTATCATCTTTACCGTCAGTCAGGTGACTTTCTTTGTAGAGGTGGTTCTGACGAGTAGAACTTGCTGTTACAGTGGCACCTTTGGCAAAGTCAGTCGCATACATTTGGTCTAGGGTTGCCTTGAATTCCTTCAAGCGAGCCACATCCGCATCTGCAAATTTTCCTTCTTTATTTGGTGGAATATTGAGAAGGAGTGGGGTTCCACGACCAACAGACTTGAAGTAGATGTCCATCAACTCTTTGAGTGATTTCGGCTGTTGATTGTCATGGTAGAACCAACCAGAACGGATCGAAACGTCAGCTTCCCCTACAGAGTACATATCACCATCTGGGTCACCGTGGTTGAGGTATTCGTTTTTCACATCGTCTGTGATATTGGCCTTTTTGACTTTATGCCATACAGGGTCACCTGCGATACCACGTTCATTTCCAATCCAGCGAACACTTGTCGGTTGAGCAGAGAAGATGGCGATATCTCCTTCAGCTTCTTTGATGTATTTGAACCATTCATCAAAGGTATAGGTTACTTTTTGGGCACCGCTACCACGCGCACCATCCATCCAAACTTCGATGAATTTGCCTTTATTTCCGTATTTCGGATTGCCAAGGATTTCTTTCAGTTGGTTGAGATAGTATTGGTTGTATTCTTTTTCGGTTGCAACATGGTATTTTGGATGGTTGGCATCCCATGGTGACAAGTAAACACCCATATTCATATCGTACTTACTAGCAGATTTGGAAACTTCTTCGAGAAGGTCACCCTTTCCATCTTTCCATGGACTAGCAGCTACGGTATGGTTGGTGTACTTAGATGGGTAAGCAACGAAACCGTCGTGGTGTTTAACCACCATAATGGTTCGTTTGAAGCCCGTTTCCTTCAGGGTACGGATCCACTGATCTGTATCCAAGTTGGTTGGATTGAAGTATCGAGGGTCTTCTTTTCCATTTCCCCACTCGGAATTAGTATAAGTGTTCATTCCGTAGTGAATGAAGGCCGCCAATTCTTCCTTGTGGTAATCGAGTTGGGCCTTGCTTGGAAGAGGTCCATGATTGCCAATCTCAGTTTCTTTATCTTCTGGATGAGCAACTGGAGGAGTCGCAGTCGTTGGATTGGATGTATCAGCGATTGGTTCGTATTCAAAGACGACTTCATTCACACCTTTATGCTGGATGGTTGCTTCCAAACTAGCCTTGACTGGACGGTATCCAGCAATGTCTTTTGCATGGAAGGTGTTGACAAAGGAAACATCGTACTCTTGACCGTCATTGTTATCAACTGTCGCCTCAGCTAGTTCAGAAGTTGTTCCTTTTTGACGGTAGTAAACTTTGAAAGAGCCTTTGTTGACTTTATAGACTACCTTGATGACACGGGTTCCAGGAGCTGTCTTGCTAACGACATTGTGGTTCCACTCATCTTTTAGTTGTTGATTGATTGCTACACCATCGATAGAAACAATTTGATATTTTTCTAGATTTTGCTTGTAGAATTCGGTTGGAGTGATTGCTTTCTTGAAATCATAGTCAAAGCCAGTTCCCACTTCTGTTTTGTCTAAGAAAGTATCATTTTCTTTGACTGTATTGCCTGCTTCATCCACGTGCTGGATAAGGACGCGTCCGTAATCAATTCCCTTGACTAGAGTAGCGACACCGCTCTCATCAAAGGAGTACTGATTTTCTCCGATGACAGCTGTCTTATTTCTAAGCATCTCACCTTCGGGTGTAAAGTAATAACGTTTGCCATTATCACCTTGATACCAGCCCTTGACACCATATTTTGCAATGAGTTCTTTAACCCATTTGAGTTGTTCAGGAGAGAGGACAAGTCCACCACCAAAGCGGTCTTTCTCAGGGACACCGCTGTCAACAGTTCCGTGTTGGTGTACGCCGATGACTTTTCCATCACCATTGATAATTCCACCACCAGACAAACCGGACACAGAAGTTGTTTGGTAAGTGATGCCAGTAGCTCCCTTGTCATCATAAGGATCAACGGATTTTACCTTGCCGTCAGCTTTATAGAGTTGGCCAGCTACGATAGGTTGCTTGAGTTCTTTCGAACTAGAGTCAGTTGGATAGCCAATCGTGCTGACAGGATCCCCTGCTTTGTAAGTCTTATGCTCAGCGAGTGGTACAAAAGTTGCTGATTTATTTGGGCTTGCAATTTGTACAGGGACAGGTGCAACAACTGCTGCCAAGTCATTTTGATATCCCTTGCTAAACTCTTCTTTGTTCCAGAAGTGGATATCTTTTTCTTGGAAGAGTGTGGTATTTCCTGAATTTGGCTGAGAATTCTTAACAGGAGCGTTGGATCCTAGATTGTAATAGAAGCGCGCGGAGTCTCCGCCGCGAACATGGCCCTCTTTGTCTAAAAAGTTGTGCGCAACTGTCAAGAAGACGTTAGGAGCTACGAAAATACCAGAGCCAGAAACGATGTATCGTTGAGCCCCACCATTATAAATGCTGTAGACCATAGTTGCAGCAGTTGCGGGTTGTCCCTCATATTGGATATGCTTGAGGTCCAAACCACCGTTAATAATAGCACGATTGTCTTTTTGAGCGTTCTCTTCTTCCGTTGATTTCAAAATACTTTTTGATTCAACTTGAGGACTTTCAGCCTTTTCTACGGTAGCTGAAGTTTTGAGAGGTTTGACGTCGGTGTCAGGATATGCTTGATCGTGAATTTCTTCAGGGAGCAAATCAGCCTTACTTGTATCAGCAGGTGCTTCTTCTTTTTCTAATTGCTGTGTTGCTGGATGATTGAGGTTTTCTTTCTTCTCGGGTTCAACTTTGTTTTCTTCGAGATTGGAAACCTGCTCAATGTTACTCTCAAGGTTTGATTTTCCATCGGGAAGATTTTCATCAGCTAGAGCAGTTCCTGAAGCAAAAAATGCTAGTCCGACCATGACCGAGGCAACTCCAACGGTCAGTTTCCGAATGCTAAAAGTTTGTCCTTTTTCAAAGAGGTATCGATTCATAATATACTCCTAGTTTTTATCAAGGCAGTCAGCTACTGCCAGAGCCCAAGCTGAACTTGGTAACAATCTACTTCTGCTCTCAAACGAGAGACAAATAATCTCCGTTTTTTATTTACTGTATCTAACCTCCTGCACTATAAAGCGCTTTCATTTTAAGATAAACAAATTTAAAAAGCCATTTTCTCCCTTAAAATAGCCAAAATCCTTAATATAACAAATATACTAAATTATTCTAAAAAATGCAAGAGTAAAAACTTAAAAAATAAACAGAAATTAAAGAAAATAGTTTACTTTTTAAAGAAAAATCCGACCTTTCATTTAGTTTTAGAAACGAAGGATAGGAGTGAAAAGAGGTTAGAGCAGATTTTCAATAGACCCTTGGAGGGTCTGGGGGGCTATTTTGGGAGAAAAGCGCTCAAGGACTTGTCCATCTCGATCAATGAGAAATTTAGCGAAATTCCATTCAATTCGTTTTCCTAAGGGGCCAGATTTCTGTTCTTTCAACCATACATAGAGAGGTTCTGCTTCCTTGCCATTGACCTTTATTTTGGCAAAACGTGGGAAAGTAGTTTGATAATGTAGGCTACAGAAGGCGTTGATTTCCTCTGCACTGCCGGGTGCTTGCCCCATAAACTGATTGCAAGGGAAATCTAAGATTTCAAAGCCCTGATCGTGATAGCGGTCATAAAGTTCCTGTAATCCTTGATACTGGGGGGTTAAACCACAGCCCGTAGCAGTATTGACAATCAAGAGGACTTTACCACGATAGGTATCCAGAGAAGTCATCTGATTATCTTGGTCTAATACTGAAAAATCGTAGAGTGAAGTCATTAATCTATTTTCTCCTTATGTTTGTGATTTTTAGGAGTTTTCTCCTCCTGTAGTGATAGAAATCCATAAATCATGGTTCCAAAGATAGCAGCAATACTCAAACCAAATACCAATAATGGGGTGAGTGTATCGATTTGGACAAGTTTTTCCAAAAAAGTAGAAAGAGGAATTTGTTCAATATAGAGTTTATGAAAGCACAGCAAAGTAAATAAACCAATTAGAATACCGATAAATACGAGCCGACTACGAACTCTAATCTCCTCTGTTTACTATAGGTTCTGTACATCGCTGAGGGCTGGAATATATACTAGAAGGAGCAATATCTCGGGACTCGATAAGCAGTGATTTCATAAGGTATCTCCTAGTCGTCTTCTTGGTCTTTCTTGGCTTTTTGAATGCGAAGAGTGACGACAATTTGCATCATCAGTCCGAAAAAGAAAGCTCCCAGTATAGTTTTTAAAATATGTTTTGTATTCAGAAGAGAACTGATGAAATTTGGATTTTCACTTGTTAGGGTATCGATGAATGGTATTATAAAAAATATCGCTATTCCGTAGATTAGACCGGCTTTTAGACCAGGAAAATGTAGCTGCTTACTTTCTTTTTGGTTAAGCATTTCGGGATCAATGGCTGTGATACCCGTTTTCTTGGTTTGAGAGACTACATAGAGAGCAGCTATCATCGAAATGCCAAACACCACAAGAGGATATCCGAAAGCGACAATTTGTGGGTATTTATAAGCGAGGACAAAAGGGATGAGGTTGCCAAAAATCATCAGATAAAAGAGGACGACAAAGACCTGATTCCCAATGCGATCGGCTTCGCGCCGTTTGTGTTCGTCAAGGGGGCCAGAAATTCCGTAAATGCGTTTGATGAGTTTTTCAGTGAAGGTTTCTTTTTTCATGAGTTAGCTCCTTTTTTTTAAAAATCGTCTTCCCAAAAGAGACCGTTGAGGTCAGTTTGTAGGCTGCGGGCGAGATTGAGACAGAGTTCCAGAGTTGGATTGTACTTATCATTTTCAATCATGTTAATAGTCTGTCTCGAGACACCGATATCTTTAGCGAGCTCAAGTTGGGAAATACCCAGTTCCTTTCGGAATTCTTTAACACGGTTCATATGGTCTCCTTTCTGATATGTCGTATATATTTGACTATATTATGTTCTTTCAAGAGCGATATGTCAAGTATATATGACATTTTTTGAGAAGGACTCTAGCTTTATCTGACTAGTTTGCACTTGTCAGATTTCCTCGAATAACCTCCGTCAGATCCCCTGCTTGATTATAGCTATAGATGGTCTTTTGTCCCTTGACATCTGTCACGGAAGTCAGGCGATCCAGTTTATCGTAAGTGTAGGAAACTGTACTGCCATCTGGGTAAATCATCTTCGAGATATTGCCATAGACATCATACTCGTACTGGATCAGGCTACCATCTCCCTGACGAACACCCGTGATCTCGCCTTCTTCGTTAGGAGATAGAAAATCAAAAAGTTACGCTTTACAATGGAAGCATATCAATACAAGTAAACAGAAAATCTGGTTGGTACAAACTTTAGATAAATACAAAAATAGGAACTAGCAAAGTTTGAATCATCATCAATCCATAACAATTTGTTTTTACATACATCAACACAAAAGGAACTTCAATAAACCTTTACATTCTGACTACCTCAACAATAAAATGAAAAGCATTAGAAAATATCATCCAGAACTTGCACATGCAACTCCTCATAAATTGCGACATACTGGAGCAACCTTGCCCAAGCAAACTGGAACGTCTATTAAATCTATTTCTGAAGCGTTGACCCCTAGTGATATGATTACAACTAAGACTCCAATGGCTGTTGGAGAGATTGCTTATCGCTGCCTAAATAATGGTGTGAACCATAAAGTGTCTGTAAACGTTGATATAGCAGTATTAATTAACGTTTTGAGGTGACTGACTCTGTCAGTTTGCGACCACATTTGTACCATTTTAGTATAAAAACATCAAAAAAACATTCAAGAAAGCATTCTTGAATGTCTGAAAAGATTATAACTCTATTAACCTTGTCAATAGACTGGAAATGATGATATTATGGTCTCCTTATCTCAAATACTGCTGTATGAACCCATTCATCATGAATTTGTAAGTCATTTTCTATCATTCTACTAAAGGTGAAGCCATTTTTTAAAAGCACTCTCTGAGAAGCTAGATTATCTCTTGCTGTTCCTGCAATGATTCTATTGAAACTATAAGTCGTGAAGGCCTTATCTAAAACGAGCTTAACTGCTTCGCTGGCATAGCCTAAATTGGTAACATTTTCCCCAATCCTATACCCAAGCTCTGCTGTTGTTCAATCACCCTCTAAGACACTTAAATTGATTCTCCCGACCATAACTCCTTGCGAATCTCTGATAAGATGCATGTAGATATCCCGATTCCTTTGTTCCGTTAACAATTCCCTTGTGATTTCTTTAAAACTTTCTAAATCAAAATAGTTAGCTGGTCTAGGAGGTAAATTTCGTTCAAAATACTCTCTATTTTCTTTTTCAAAAAAATAGACATCTAGACTATTTTCTTCAGACAACAGCTCTAAACTGATCATTGCAAATCCTCTCCCATCATTATCCACACTCAAATTTTCGCATATTGACACCAGCTAAAATCCTGGTTAAGCCGACAAATCTCCCCTTCTCTTCTTAGTAAAAATATCGTTAGACTGACCTATCCCTAGCGTCACCTACTCTAATTTTTGCAACAGCTTTACAACTTGACGATTTTCAATCCTCACATAGTATACACCACTATCATTGACAAGTTTATCCTCTTGATATTTAGCAATCTTTACAGCGTAAAGACCTCTTGGTAAGGGTTGGTTGGCAAAAAATTCCTTCATGAGCTTTTCAAGCTCTTTAAGATAGTCATCATACAAGAGATCTCTTTTTTCTTTTGGAACGAAATACTGAAATTCAAATGTCGGTATAAAAATCTCTTTTTGGAAAAGATATTGAGCATCCATGGGATACATTCCTTGCAGAGCTTGTCCCTTACTTTGATTTTCCTCTAATATTTCATTATAAAGATAGATATTATCAGATTGGCTATTAAATTCAAAACGAATCCCCTCATACTTCAGATCAGACAGTTTAGGATCTTTGATTGAAGTGTCCAATGTTTTTAAGAATTCGCTGGTGCCTGGACTAACTTCAATCCCTAAATAGGCTAATTCTGGGAAAACATTATAAATTTTTTTATAATTTTTGTAATCAACCTCTGCATCTGTCTTTCTATATGTTTTATTTTCCGAAAAACGAGTATAGTATTTAAATCGAGTTTGAACCTGATAGGTTTTTCCGGCTATATTTTCACTATAAGTACCATGGATTACAAATCCTCCCACACTTGTATAGTTTTTCTCATATTTTTCTAACTCAAATTGACCTGTTAAACCATAGTTTTGATAAGAACGATGCACAGCTTGCTCAATCTCAGTTCGACTTACATGAGCAAATAGCCCCCACATATCCATTAGAGAAAGAATAGGACTACTCACTGTGAGGATTGCGATGGGGATAACTATGGATAAGCACCCTATTAATATCCAATTTTTATTCTTGGAATTTCCTTCAGATTTTTTACCAGTTTTCTTTTTCCTTTTAAAAATTAGAATGAGCAAAACCAAAATCCCTAATACTAATAAAACCAATCTACAATCTCCTTTTATTTTGGATAGCTGTTAACAGGTATATAGGAGATTGACAGAAATACTCTTCTCACCTACTACTTATCCTGAATTCCAATTTTCCTACCTAGCATACGAGACATTGCATTGAAATCACAATGATCTCCCACGCCAGATGCTTTCTAAGTGATTAGAATCAAATAAACTACGAGGAAACGCCCAATCCGAGTAATGGACACTAACTCCTTGACAATTCAGATAGGTTGACCTTAAACACCATAAACTCATCTGAAATGAGGAACAGTCCTTACCTCATTATACCACATGAGCGATACCGTGAGAAGATAAGAGAAGCAAAAAACACCCCATGGTGTGAACCATGAAGTGTTGTAAATGCTGTATTGTAGCTGATTCTTAACGTTTTGAGGCAACTGACTCTGTCAGGTTGCAACCACATTTGTAAGCGACTAAAATCGCAACAACTGTGGCAATTGCACCAATTTAGTATGGAAACATAAAAAAACACCCCGAAAGGTGCTCTTTGTAAGTATAGTAATTCTCTCGAACTAACGTTTACTAAATTGTGATGCTTTACGAGCTTTCTTAAGACCTGGTTGGAAACACTTCTATTTGAATAAGTTCAAGATGCGCTTAAAATTAATATTTTCCGACATTTACAGAAAAAAAAATTTCATCTAATTTGAATAACTTTCATTTGAATGGTGTGAATTCCCCCCTAAAAATACACGGATTGAGCTAGATTTTACCATAAAGTTCACACTATTTAAATTGTTATTGTTTTGTAAATTTTGTATTTATATTTTTTCAAAATCAGTTTGATGATATAATCGTATCTAGGAATCAGCTAGAATTGCTTTACAAGTATAGTCCAACTTAAATTTTCTACTTACATAAAAAATGAAAGAGCAAAACTTCATAAACATATGTCTAATATGAATTTAAATTGTGAATTTCTTGAAAAATATCCTTTATATTCTCTAATAAATGTTCTGGATTATTATTTTTATAAATTACATGAAGATTTTTCTTGGCTCTTGAAAAAGCAACGTATAAAAGATTGCGAACTTCTTGAAATTGTGAATCAGAATCAATTGAAGTATTATATTTTTCAAAAAAATACTTACAATAATTTTCTTTTTTTGCAAATTTATCTTGTAGCACAACAACTACATTTTCAAATTCTAGCCCCTTTGAGCCATGCAATGTGTAGTAGCCAATTCCTTCATTTTTCAAATTATCAAAAATATAATTATACCACTTGATAAATTGAGAAATATCTAGATTAAAAAATTCATCAACAACTGCCGTTTCTCTTTCTGATTCCTCCGAATCTTGAGAATAGTAAAAATAATCATAAGCACGATTCTTTATATTCAGTAGAATGTTATCTGCTGTATCATCTATCGAAAATATTTTTCTTAAAATCTCTTTACCTGATATTTTTTCTTGAATATTAACGATTCTACTAAGACATTCATCGATTGTAAGTATTGATAGGTTAATCTCTCTCAAATTGTCAATAAACTGTTTCAACACTGCAAAAGTTAGTGATGATTTAGACGTTGCTATAAACTGAATAACTTCCTTAACAGTTGAATTACAATCTGTTGATTTTTGAATAAAGTCTATGAAAATTAGAATTTCTCTCAAGAACCACCCCATATGTTGTAGATTTTTCTGTAGAAATTCACTGTTTACATTATCCCAGTTATTGCCACTAAATCTAGGGAACTTTTTCAATACTGATAATATTTCATCAAATCCTCTTGCTTTGGAAATATCATCATTTTTCATAAGAAGGCAAGCAGTATTATTAATTAGTTGATTTTCCTGTAAAAAAGTATCTAAGTTAAACTCATCACCAGCGACATAAAAATTATAAGAACCATTATCAAAATCATTATATATAGACTGTTGACCAAAATTGTCATTTCTAATTTTTTCAATTAACTCGACAATCTGCTTAGAAGAACGTCGGTTAAATTTTTTTTCAATGATTTTATATTCATGTTTATTTGGAAGAATCCCCACTCCTGAACCATAAATATTTTGCAAGGAGTCACCAAAAAATCCTACTACTAACTTTTTCCGAGAATTTGAATATTCCCTGATACTATCAATAATAGCAACAACTTTTTCATCTGTATCTTGGTACTCATCAATTAAGATATATGGATATCTATCTGAAAATAATCTCTTTAATATATCTTGATTAGTAATTATATTTTTACAATAAAGTAATAATGTATCATGACTAATGACATAATTTTCAAGTTTATCACGGTTTTGAACTGGATTATAAATAATTTTTTTAGATTCTTTATCTTCAATTTCCTTTAATGTTATTTCGAGTTTATACTTTTTATTAATATCCTTAACTAAACTGCTAAACTTACTAACATTACTTAAATAGGGAGAAAAGTATTCATCATGCTTTCTTATAACAGCTTTAAAATTCTCTGCAGGAGAACTAGGTGTATTGTAGAAAATTTTCATAAATTTATCATCATTAATCGTATTTTGGAAATCAACTAGATTAACACTGTTAGAAAGAGAATTTTCATTTATTTTATGATCAATAGTATGGAGCTCATCAATTATCTTATTCTTATGTTCTATAGTCAGTAACTCTTGCTGAATAGAAATAAATCCCCATAGAAATTCATGAATTGTAGAAATTACTACTGAAGAATTTTTTCCAAGTCGAGTCAGAATCTCATCTTTTGCAGCATTAGTATATGTAATACATAAGATTTTTTGATTTCTTAACTTTAAATTTTCTCCCTCACTCTTCAAAATATGTTCAATTGATTTTTGAAGTGCATAGGTCTTCCCTGCACCAGCACCAGCATCAAAACAAAAACTCTCAAAGTTATCTAAACATTCATTAATTTTTTGCTGAATATCTAACTCTAGTTGTTTATTTTCTGGACTAATCGTATATGTCATATTTTACTCCTTAAAATAACTACAAAGTGAGTTCAAACCTGATTCAATATACTGAGGTTGTTTAAGGCTAAAGTCGTCATCAGTTACAGATAAATATACAATCCCAGTAGAAAACCTTGATTTTCCATCAGATAATTTAACTTGATACATATAAGATTTATCGGCTATTTCTGATGTTTCATCAATATCACCAAAATACCTCATATTAGGATGGACATGTTGTAGTGCTTTAATCAAGGATTTCTTGTATTTATTTTCATCTTCGTTTCCTGCATTCGTTAAAACAACTGCTTCCTCAAAGCTAGTAGCATAATATCCATTTATTTTACCTTGCGAGAACATAGTGATGTTATTGTAATCAATAATCAATTCTTCATTGTTATTAAGCTTTTCGATTATCTTGTTATTAATCTCACCATATTTAGCTTCTTCATCTTTTAGCTCTTTTTTTATAAAATATTGCAGAGTACCATTCGTACTCAAGGAGCTCGTTGCAGCTGCATATTTACTCTCTAAATCTGATATGTTTTGTGGAATCACATCAGGATCTTCATTATCTTTTATATCAACTTTCTTTTCAGATTCAGACCTTTTTAAATCTAAATCTGTAAAAATAACAGTTTTAATTTCTAACAAATCTAATAAACTAATAAACTGGTGAGCATAAGCTCCATCAATTCTATAAACTTTAATATGATGATTTTTCAATTTTGGATGTTTATCAATTTCATATCTTAAGTAGGTTTCTTCTGAAACACCTTCAACTAAAATAACTGCATCAGCAAAGAAAATATCTGATACCTCTAGCCTTAAATATTTCTTGATATATTCATAAGCTTTTTTGTCAATATCTCTACCAGATACTATTGCGTCATCACTTATGTTTTTTATAATCTTATTTACACCTGCTTGACCTAGATAACTAATATTATTTAGAGTGTTTCCTGATTGAATCTTACTGTTTAAAATATGGGTTGAGTGAGTTGTGATGATAATTTGAAAGGTATCTAGTTGTTGTTTTTTACCTAGTAATGTCGCAATTGCTTTTGAAACATTTTTTATAAATAATTCTTGCATCTGCGGATGCATAAATGACTCTGGTTCTTCAATACAAAGAATATTTATTGAACCATTAATATCTCTCTCACTGTATAGCTCAATATAATCAACAATCTTTGCGATAATTACCATCAAATTTGTATACCCCATACCAAACTGACTCTCAGGTATGTTGTTATTTCCCTCTTGGTACTCATAAATAATACTATTTGCAAAAATTTTCTCTAAAGTTACATCTGGATGTAAATTCATCGTTAAATTCTTAGTTGATTCAATGCTTGATACTGCACTCTGAAGAATATTCTTGATATTGCTATCAACCATACCCTTTACTTGATAATTAATATCACCAATTAAATTATCAATTGTAGCTATATCATTATCATTATTATTATTATTTTTTATATAAGTTGAGACTATTTTATTATAAGCTTGGGAAAGTGTATTATCATTTTTAACCGTATTCGCTTCTATTGTATCCACTTTCAACAATGAAGATAGAGAAAAATCTTTAGCAGGTTCCTCTCTTCCTTTAGGATAAAAATTTAATACAAAATATTTACTGCTAAATAAAGCTAAAAATTGTCGATATTGAATCTCTTTTTTATAATTTAAGTATTGTTCATTGAGCTGTTCCTTATCATTAAAATAGCTAGTCTTAATTTTAACTAGATCCTCTAAAAAAGCAACTTTATCTGCCACTTCATACTTAATATCGATAGTTACTTCTGCAATATCTTGATTTTCATGAGTTTCAACTGTTTTTATACCACTTACAACTAATATATCTTCGAAACTTGAAATAAAATCATTTCCATCATCAATCCCTAATATCAACTGAAACTCAAGTTTAGGAAAATCAGATTTATCAATACTTCTTATCTCTTCTTCAGATTTATTATCAATATTTTCGTGATACCAATCTGATAATATTTTTAAATTAAAATCGGTATGTTTAAAAACACTACGACTACCTGACTTAGTGTTTTGTAGTGTGTTTAATAATTTGACAATTGTACTTTTACCAGAATTATTTTTACCTACAATTAATGACGAACTTTTTGATATATACTCTTCTGTTATATTTATTTTCTCTAGTTTATCTTCATCTCCTGGAATTTCTGGCCATTTGCTATGAGCGAAGTTGATTGTTTGAACCTCTTTGCCATATTTTCTATAATTTTTTATTGATAAATTTTTTAAATACATAAAAATTTTCTCCTATTTTGAGGTTCTCATACTTAATTCCCTCAACCGCTCCTGCCCTATCTTCAACATCTCTTCCTCCACCTTACTCCATTTTCCAAAGAGGCATTCGTGTAGAACTTCTGCTGCTGAGGTTTCATCTACTTGCGAATTATAGACGCACGATTGATCTCTTTGAAAAATTTGAATTTGATTAAAAATATTGTCATTTTCTAACTCTCGTAAGTTATCAACTAAATGTTCTACAATTCCATCATGGTGTTCTTTGGGAGTCGCTCTAGATTGACTAGGATCTATAGCATAGAGCTCTTCATAACGTATCAAGGTACTGAGATAGGACAATTCTGGCTTGGTAGCAATTAGTGCAAGTGAGACTTGATATCCTTTAGTTATCAATAATTGTGCCGTTTTTCTAGGAACTTCTGTTGTTCTCAAGGTGCCCTCGATTAACAAATGATAACCTTGTTTACTCAATTCATCTACGAGATATTCAACCATTTTTCCCGCAAATACTTTGGTATAATCCACACTATCTTTGCCATACTTTTCCTGTAGGTCAAGGTAGTTCGGATGAAAGGAGCGATAACTATCTCCATCAATGATAATGATATTACCTTGAAATTCCCTTTGTTTAATACGATGAATCGTTGTTTTTCCAGCACCACTCTGTCCACCGAGCAAAATAGCCTTGGGCTGAGACGAAGTTGTTTTACCACGAGTTAAAGAACGGACAAGCCGTTTGGAGGCTTGTTCAAAATTATCTTGACTAAATTCTTCTAGTTTCATTAAGCCACCACCAGATGAGTAGCTTGTTCTAGCATACGTTCAATACCATCCAAATAGCCATTAAATCGCTCAATATCCTCAAAAGTTGAAACAAGATAAATCCTCGTGTTAATCAAATCAGAAAGATCATCGCTCATTAGAACCCAAGGATTCGAAGTATCATCAAATGCAATTCCTTGTTCATCTTGAAAACGATAAAGTTGCGCTAAGATATTCGCCCCTCGTTCTTTAATCACTTCAATTTTCAGAGTTAACTGATAATTTTCTACTGGTGTGAGCATTTTTTCCTCCCCTACGATATCGATATAAGAAACATTAAATTTCTTGCAGATACGATCTATTAATTCTGTCGAAATTGAACTTGTCCCATTTTCATAACGACTCAGGCTATTTCGAGAGATACCAATAATCTTTGCGAATTCAGGTTGAGTGAGATCATGTGTTTTACGTAATATTTTTATATTTTCTCCAATCATAAGAGGTCTCCTTTTATTTATTTCTATTATAGCACAAAAATAAAAACGCACCATTTTTGGTGCGTTTTTACCGATAGATAGAATACCTCATATTCAGTTATTGAAGAAAAAGTACTATGAGGCTGTTCAAAAAGTCTTTGAGAATATAAAAAGTAAGAAAACCACAATCGAAAACATATTGGAGATAGGAATCTATGGTATACTAGTGATAATAAATAGTTATCAGTAGGAGAATAATATGGAAAAGGCACCAATAATTACGTTAAATAGTGAAGAAAAAGATTTTTTGTTCCGTATTGATTCTGGAATTAAATCAATACTGTTTGAACTACCAGTACAATATCATGAGATACTTCAAGTAGTGAATGGGAGCCGTTTCAGACCGTTATTAACATATTATGGCTATAAGTTGTTTTCTGAAAATCTAAATGAAAAAGTTTACAAATCTGCAATAGCTATTGAGTTAATTCATAAATCCTCTATTATTATTGATGATATTATTGATCAAGACGATAAAAGGCATAGCATATACACAGTACATAAGCAATATTCTATTGATGAAGCCTTAGTAATCACAGTTTTTTTATTAGGAAAGTGTATTGAATTATTATCTGAACTTGATGATTCTACAATTAGGGTATTTAGTCATATGATTATGAGAATGTGTCAGGGAACAATACAAGAATTAAATATTGATATGAATGTAAGTATTGATAAAATAAAAGAAATCTTAGATAACCAAACTTCCCAAGTTATTCAAAATTGTTTAGTGATTGGTATGAAATCATATAATCCTGAATTAGACAATCAACCTTTAGCAATTATTGGTTATAAATTAGGCTACTTATTTCAGTTACTAAATGATTGCGAAGCATACTTTAATCCTGAGTTTACTGTAAAATACAAAGGGAATTATAATTTTGATATTAATAAAAGTAGGAAAAATTTATGTTACATTTACCTTGAACAGTTTCTCTCTAATAAAGAAAAAATAGGACTTCAGAATAAAGATAAGGTGACTAATTTAGAAATTTTATTGAAAAAATATAATGTGTTAAAATATATAAAAAATGAAGTTTCGCTAATTGAGTTTGATATTAAAAAACAATGTGAAGTTTTGGAAAAAAATCACTCTATGGAAAGATTAAATTATTTTATTGATTATTCAATTAAATTAGCGAAGGTGAGAGCGAGGGTTTATTAAGATAAAAGAGCAGAGATTGGGATTCTCTGCTCTTTTAACAACACTAATTTTGTGTTAAAAATGGCTGAAGTAGCCTATATAGATTTATCAAAATGGGGATGTAACCTATTGGATTGAGTGCTTTTCCATTGAATAACTGTGGAAAGTTAGGGGAATCTTTATAGAGTTTAAATAGCTCAATATAATCTTTATTAAGTTGTTTATTACTGTAATCAGTAATATCATATTCCTTTAGTTGCATTCTTTTTATTTTTTTTATTATTTCTTTAATATATTTTTTCCAAAGATAGTCAAAAAGTAAATAACCAAAACCAATCAGTATAAAAATTATTCCCCAAGTAATTATAAATACTAAGTTATTAGGTGTATCTATTACTAATGTATTCTTGGTAAATTTAATAGCAGATAGTGGAGTGGTTAAATAGAATAGAGCAGTATAAACAATACCTAAAATTCCAAAATAATTACTAAATGAACTCATACTATCGGTAAATTTAACTATCCAATCAGATTCAGATGGATTATGTAGGGAAATTGGTACTAATGAAATAAACTCTAATTTTGAAATTTTCCTTAATGTGAGAATATAAAGTATGTACTTTAAATACAGTTGTATTGCAATAAATACAGTTAGAATTAAAGTAATTGCCCCATAAATTGTAATTAGCCCCTGCAGGATAAGAACCTTTAATAATACTAGTGAAATGAAATAAATTAAACCAATTGCAAAACAAATAGATATACTATACCATTTGTTTAGATAACTATTATTTTTGCTGAATATTGGAAATAGTGGAAGATTATTGACTTTAGTACCTGAAATAGACGTTTTAAGGATTATTTCTTTTTTCATTAAATTTTGGTATGTGATAATCTGAGCTAACAAAAGAAAATTTACTCCAAAAACATATATATAATTGTATCTTAGTGATGAATCAAAAATTGATACTATAATTCCAATAAAAACCCAACAAGTAAAAATAATTGTCCAAAAACATTTTTGAGATAGAATTTTATCAATTATTTTTATTTCCATATTATTCTCCTACTGATAACTATTTATTATCACTATACAAAGCATTCAAATAAGTTTATAATAGCATGATTATTGATAAAGGAGTTATTCATGGATTATAAACTTATTTCTACTTTTTTAGACTACTGCAAAACTCATAAACGCTTGAGTTTACATACGATTCGAGCTTATAAAAATGATCTTTTGCAGTTTTACAATTCAAATTACACCAGTGTGGAAATATATGTTGAACATTTGACGAAATCCAATATTAAATCTAGTACATTACGTCGTAAAATTGCTAGTTTGAAAGTGTTTTACAGCTATTTAAAGTATCATAATTTAATTGATGAGAATCCTTTTAATCAATTACGTTTTCAATTTAGAACGGAAAAAATATTACCTAAAACGATTCCCTGTGATATTTTAAAAAGTATTTTTTCACATCTAGAACAGAAAGTTACCTATTCAAAAACTAAATATCAAAAACAAAAGGCTGAAAGAAATTTACTAATCATTTCTCTATTGCTTTCAACTGGTATCAGGATTTCCGAACTTTGTCATATTCATCTCAAAAATATTAATCTTTCAAATAGGACTCTCCATATTATGGGAAAAGGCAAGAAAGAACGTATCCTATTTTTAGGAGATCAAATAACATTTAGCTTATTAGAAACATATATAAATAACTACTGCTTTCAACCCAGTGACTACCTATTCTCTGGAAAATATTCTTTCAAACCATTGTCAGAGCAAAGTGTACGTTTAATTCTAAATACCCTTGTTAAACAACATAACTTAACTACACCTATTACTCCCCATATGTTTAGACACAGTTTCGCAACAATGCTTCTAGATAGTGATGTTGATATCCGATACATTCAACAAATTCTCGGACATAGTTCTATCTCAGTCACACAAATTTATACTCATGTATCTCAATCAAAGCAAAAAGAAATTCTAACCCTGTGTAATCCCATCGCTTTGATTCATTCACAGTCCAAAAAATAACTATCGTCACGGGCTTCGCCGTTATAAGCAAATGAATTGCCTGTTGTATCTGTGCTTGTCTTTCTTTCTCCATAGAGATGATAGCTAGTTGATGCGACGGCTTGTCCATCCTTGGTCAAGTAGAATCCTTCTCCCCACTTCCTTGTTTTGCTGTAAGCAACTAATCCTTTAAGTCATAGGTGTAACATAAGACTCTCGAAGAAATCATTCCTCGAGAGTCTTTGCATGTTTCTATCACAACAGAAGGGGTTAATTTAAACAATTAGTACGATTCTAGTTAAGATAATCATGTAATTTAATTTCTCTTTTTAAGTTTTTCAAAAACATTCTAAGTAAATTATTTCTGAGAACTTTTCAATTTATTAACTTAAATAAATAATTAAATTCCTATAGCCTCAGATACTAAATAACAATCACTTTTCCAACTTGAAAATAAGAGGAAATTTCTCAGAAATTACATCTATCCCAAAATTAATACCAATTACTTGATAATGATGAAAAGTTTTGAAATATACTTGTTGTAATTTATCCCTTAACTGACTATGAGTAAGTTCAACAAGAACTCCTTTAGCAATAGATTCCGTATTGTTATTATCTAAAATCTCAATAGGATTTAAATCCCAACTTTCATCAATAGCTTTACAAAAGAGTACATTCCCAAAATCAATATAAAAATGATTATCCTGATTCTTTAATCCATCTAGATAAATTTTTAGGTGAGTTCCTTCGTCTAATTTGCAACGTAATTCATACCAATCGCTTTCAATCTTATTTCCGATGTTAACCCAACTCACTATCTTCCTCCTCATCTATATTAACTTGAATCTCTTCCCCTTGACACAAAATTATGTCAAAAATCAAATTACTAGAAACAACTCGGTAATGTTCCAATTCATTTTTTTCTAGTAATCCTCCTGAACTATGAATAATATATTCAATTAAAGAACTATTTTCTATTCGATAAATAGGATAGTCTTTATCTAATTTATTTAAATGAAAAGTTTGGCAAAATATTGAAAAGATTCTTCTGTCCATTATTTGATAACAATGGCTAAAAGGAAATTTAAAATTTAACGAATGCTTACTCCCTTTTAGAAAAATCGTAGCTAGTTCATAATCGGTATTTTCACTAAATTCTGCTTCAGACTCATATCTATCCTCAAAAAAATTCCCCCATTTTATATATTTCTCATTTTTTACATACTTTTCACTTCTTGATTTATCAGAAATAAAAGAGCGGGCAGCTGAACCTATTCGTTTTAATATATCAGACATGTTATACCTCTTACTAATATTATTAGTATCTAATTTTATAAGGAGCTTTAAACTGAAACTCTAATGTTGGGATTCCCTCTTTACTAGTTGGTCTTACTACAACCTTTGTCCCATCAGGTAAATTCCCTACTTTCCCAGGACCAGCCATTGTTGATATCTCTTTCACATTTTCTAAATTTAATGAATTGAAATCTTCAAGCGCTTTAGCATATCCTCCAGAAGATTGATAGTTTTTAGCGATACTACCTGATTTTGTTATATCATCTAAATCTTTAACAAAATCATGTACAATTTCTTGACTAGTTAGAGCCCTTGTCCCGTCTTTGACATCATCTACTTTATCCACCACACGAGCAGCATCTGACGCCTTGTCCACCGCCTTTGTAGCTTTTGAAGCATCATTGACTGCGTCTACTGCATCGAGTGCTTTTTCAAGTTTCCTTAATTTGCCAGCCTTAGCTATAGGAAAGAA
>NZ_NCUW01000023.1 GCF_002096335.1 Streptococcus oralis subsp. dentisani | reverse complement strand
ACCAAGAAACATCTAGGAAAGGCAATTGAAGAAAGGCCAGAAGAGATCAATAATCGCTCCCGTTTTGGAGATTGGGAAATCGATTCTGTTCTGGGTAGAAAGACAGTAGGAGAACCTTCTATTCTGACCTTGGTAGAACGACAAACACGCTATGCTGTCACAAAGAAACTCGTCGAAAAGAAAGCAGAGTATGTCAATCAAGCAGTCTTAGAGTGTATGAAACGTTATCCCATTAAGTCCATATTGAGTAAGATAGAGAGATTAGATCTCTTAAAACGCTTTAAAGAAGACCAAGAAAATTGGCAAAATGCCTAAGACATAGAAAATCAAGTAGTCACTAGGATTACCTGATTTTTTGTATGTAAGAAATAAAACAAAGGTTCCTAAGGGTAAAGAAGAATATAGGATAATGATAGAATGAGAGCCCTCTCTTTTTTGGGATATATTCAGACAATCAGTTTGAAATTTCCAAACAAAATATTTGAAAAATTTTGAAAAAAGAGTTAGAATATTTTTTGTAATATACAAAGTAAACGCTTACTTAACAAGGAGGGCATTTTATGTCATATAAAACAAGTAATGCAGAAGGACCTGTAGATTTTATTAACGCTTATGATTTGGAGGCAATGGCGCAACAAGTCATTCCTAAAGCCGCCTTTGGTTATATCGCTAGTGGAGCAGAAGATACTTTCACTTTGCGGGAGAATATCCGCGCCTTTAACCACAAACTCATCGTTCCGCATACGCTTTGTGATGTGGAAAATCCAAGTACAGAGATTGAATTTGCAGGTGAAAAATTATCTTCACCCATTATTATGGCGCCAGTTGCAGCTCATAAATTGGCAAATGAACAGGGTGAAGTGGCGACTGCGCGTGGTGTGCATGAGTTTGGTTCCCTCTATACAACTAGCTCTTACTCAACTGTCGACCTTCCAGAAATTACAGAAGCTCTTCAAGGGACACCTCATTGGTTCCAATTTTACTTTAGTAAGGATGACGGGATTAACCGCCACATCATGGATCGTGTGAAGGCTGAAGGTTATAAAGCGATTGTCTTGACAGCAGATGCGACTGTAGGAGGCAATCGTGAGGTGGACAAGCGTAATGGTTTTGTCTTCCCAGTTGGCATGCCGATTGTTGAAGAATACCTGCCAGAAGGTGCTGGAAAATCAATGGACTTTGTTTACAAATCAGCCAAACAACGCTTGTCTCCACGTGATGTAGAATTTATCGCTGAATACTCAGGACTTCCTGTTTATGTCAAGGGGCCACAATGCCGTGAGGACGTTGAACGTTCGCTTGCTGCTGGAGCTTCTGGTATCTGGGTAACCAACCATGGTGGCCGTCAAATCGACGGTGGGCCAGCTGCCTTTGACTCACTTCAAGAAGTAGCAGAAGCAGTTGACAAACGCGTACCAATTGTCTTTGACTCTGGTATTCGTCGTGGCCAACACGTCTTTAAAGCCTTGGCTTCAGGAGCAGACTTGGTAGCTATTGGCCGCCCGGTTATCTATGGCTTGGCTCTCGGCGGTAGTGTTGGTGTGCGCCAAGTCTTTGAACACTTGAATGCAGAATTGAAGACAGTTATGCAGTTATCTGGAACTCAGACTATTGAAGATGTCAAACACTTCAAACTCCGTCATAATCCTTACAATCCAACCTTCCCAGTTGACCCACGTGACTTAAAATTGTATTGATAAAACAGATTGCCTCCGCATAATGTGGAGGTTTTTATTCGCGTATAGAAAGATTAAATCGTCATCAGAAACTATATAAATATATTTTCCGGTCAAATATCTTGCTAGGGCTTTCATTTTCTGTTATACTGGTCCAGTAATAAAATAATAAAGACATTTGGGGTGCTTTAGGCTGAGATGATACCCATTGAACCTGATACAGTTAATACTGGCGAAGGGAAATGTGAAAAGGTTTTTTTCGTATGTCGAAAAGAACTGTCTAATCTTGTAAGGTCAACTCTAATTCTCGTTTGTAATTGGAGTTTTTTTGTTTATCAAAAGAGGATAGGCTTGACGGCAAGCCTTTTGGTAACTCTCCTTGAATGCCCCACTTTTCTTTAAAAAGGAGTTTTTTATGTTGAAAAAATGGCAGTTAAAAGATATTGTTTTACTTGCTTTCTTGTCTATCTTTTTTGGTGGCGTTTTTGTTGGTTCAGGCTATCTGTTTGATATCCTCACCCTGATCTTGGCCCCTCTTGGCTTGCAGGCCTTTGCCAATGAAATCCTCTTTGGTCTCTGGTGTATGGCTGCGCCCATTGCTGCTATCTTTGTTCCAAGAGTCGGAAGTGCAACGATTGGAGAAGTGCTTGCTGCGCTTGCTGAAGTCCTTTATGGTAGCCAATTCGGTCTAGGTGCTCTTTTGTCCGGCTTGGTTCAAGGTTTGGGAAGTGAATTTGGCTTTCTTGTGACCAAGAATCGCTATGAAAGTTGGCTCTCTCTAACTGCTAATAGTATTGGGATTACCCTTTTTAGCTTTGTCTATGAATACATTAAATTAGGTTACTATGCCTTTTCCCTTCCTTTTGTCCTTTCCTTGCTGGTGGTGCGTTTTATTTCTGTTTATTTCTTCTGTACCATCTTGGTTCGTGCCATTGTCAAACTCTATCATCAGTTTGCGGCTGGAGGAAAGGCATAGATGGGTCTGGAATTACGAGGAATTCAGTCCTCAATCTTCTCAGAGCCGATTGATTTTACTTTTCATGCGCAAGCCTTTACCTTGTTAGTTGGGAGCAGTGGTTCAGGAAAATCCAGCCTCTTTCAAGTCATTGCCCAAGTCAGTTCTCTTCCCTATAGTGGTCAAGTTCTGATAGATGGGAGCGAGGTTAGTCAGCTTTCTGTCGTCGAACGTGTCCAGACGGTTGGCATTCTCTTTCAAAATCCCAATCATCAATTTACCATGGAGAACTTGTTTGAGGAGTTGATTTTTACCTTGGAGAATATCGGTCATCCCGTTCAGGAAATTGATGCTAAAATAGCAGAGGTGGTTCAACAGTGTCGCTGCAAGGCAATCTTGCAGCGTCCCATCCACCACTTGTCAGGTGGGGAAAAGCAAAAAGCAGCGCTGGCTGTCCTCTTTGCCATGAATCCTAGGGTCTATCTCTTGGATGAGCCCTTTGCTTCCATTGACCGCAAGAGCAGGATAGAGATATTGGAGATTCTAAAAGAGTTGTCCTCTAATGGGAAGACAGTCATCCTGTGCGACCATGATCTAACGGACTATGAAGCCTATATCGACCATATGGTGGAGCTAAGAGATGGACAACTAAGGAAAGTGTTTCAAATCCCTTGCTCTGAGATGACACAGGTTGCTTCAAAGGAAGTTGCTTCTAGCCCAGAACTATTTCATATGGACAGAACGACTTGTGAGCTGGATCATCGTCCCCTCTTTTCAATTGCAGATTTCACTTTCTACCAAGGAATTTCCTGTATCTTGGGTGACAATGGTGTCGGGAAATCAACCCTCTTTCGGTCTATTCTTCAATTTCAGAAGTATAAGGGGCGCGTTACTTGGAAGGGTTCGGTCCTGAAAAAGAAAAAGAGTTTGTATCGTGATCTGACGGGTGTTGTTCAGGAAGCTGAAAAGCAATTTATCCGAGTTAGTCTGCGAGAAGAACTGCAATTAGATAGCCCAGACTCTGAAAGAAATCAGCGGATACTTCAAGCTTTACGATATTTTGATCTGGAGCAGGCGCTTGATAAGAGTCCCTATCAATTAAGTGGTGGCCAGCAAAAGATTCTTCAGCTTTTGACCATCTTGACCAGCAAGTCTTCTGTGATCTTGCTGGATGAGCCATTTGCTGGTTTGGATGATAGAGCCTGCGGCTATTTTTGTCAGTGGATGTTAGAGGATAGAAATCAGGGAAGAAGTTTTTTGATCATTAGTCATCGTTTGGATCCCTTGATCTCTGTGGTTGATTATTGGATAGAGATGACGAGAGAGGGTCTCAGCCATCTTCAAGAAGTGACCATCAGCAAACCTCTCCCATCTCTGAACAATGATGCTCTAGGGGAGGTGAGGTAGTATGATCAAAGTAGCAACCCAGACACCGGTTATCAGCCTCTTCTTTCTAATTTTATCCTTGGAAACATCATTCATTCCCTCGATAGCTCTTAATCTTTCGGTAGCCGTATTTTGCATACTCTTTTTACTCTATTACCGTCGATTTAAAATGTTGACTTGGATGATTCTGCTTGCCATTTTGCCCTCCTTTGCTAACTATTGGGCAGTTCAGTTACATGGGGATGCTTCGCAGGCAGTGATACTTGGAACGAGGGCCTTTGTGACGGTTTGTATCGGCCTTGTCTTTGTTTCCAGTATTTCCCTAAAAGAGCTCCTCTTGTACTTGGCTCAAAAGGGGCTATCACGCTCTTGGGCCTATGCCTTGATTGTGGTATTCAATGCCTTCCCCCTCATTCAGCAGGAAATCAAGTCTCTCAAGGAAGCGTGCTTACTGCGTGGTCAAAAACTGCATGTTTGGTCGCCCTTAATTTACAGTAAGGTTCTGATGACGGTTTTTAGATGGCGCCATCTTTACCTGAGAGCTCTATCTGCGCATGGATATGATGAACATGCACAGTTGGAGAATAACTATCGGACTTTTTATATTTCGCAGAGAACAAAATTGATCTACTTACTTTTCTTTTTATTGCTTCAAACCAGTTTATTTCTATAAAGGAGTTATTATGGAATTTACAGATATTGCGATGGAATTATCCAAGGAAGCTTGGCAGGCATCCTTTCATCATCCCTTTGTTTTACAGTTACAAGAGGGAAATTTAGAACCTGCGATTTTTCGCTATTACCTAATTCAGGATGCTTATTATCTGAAGTCTTTTTCAGAAGCCTATCACCTCTTGGCTGATAAGACTTCAAACGAGAAGATGAAAAGACTTTTGAAACAAAATGCCCAGAATCTAGTGGATGGTGAGTTGTTTATCCGCCAACAATTTTTCAAGGAATTAGGAATCAGTGACCAGGAAATGGAGGAGCAACCGATTGCTCCAACCTGTTATCATTACATTTCTCACATTTATCGTCAATTTGAAGAAGCAAATCTAGCCATTGCTTTTGCTAGTTTGCTCCCATGTCCTTGGTTATACCATGATTTGGGCAAGGCACTGAATCGCAAACCATCCCCGAATCCTCTTTATCAACAGTGGATTGAAACCTATATCACCGATGAATTAGAACAGCAGATTAAAGAGGAAGAAGCACTGGTCAATCAGCTCTATCGAGAAAGCAATGAGACGGACAAACAAAAAATGCTAGAGGCCTTCCACCGAAGTGTCCACATGGAAGCCAAGTTTTGGGAGATGGCTTACCAACACCAAACCTGGACGAGTGATTTGCAGTCCTTAGAAAAAGAGAAGAAATAGAAAATGAGAAACCACCAACTTCAAGTTCACAAATTAACCATTTTATCCATGATGATTGCTCTTGACGTAGTTCTTACACCCATCTTTCGAATTGAAGGGATGGCACCGATGTCCAGTGTAGTCAATATCCTAGCAGGGATCTTGATGGGACCTGTTTATGCCTTGATCATGGCTACAGCCACAGCCTTTATCCGTATGTCTACTCAAGGCATTCCCCCTTTGGCCCTAACAGGAGCTACTTTTGGAGCCCTCCTTGCAGGTCTCTTTTATAAGTATGGTCGAAAATTTCACTATTCTGCCCTAGGAGAAATCTTGGGAACAGGGATTATCGGTTCTATTGTTTCCTATCCTGTTATGGTTCTCTTTACGGGATCTGCTGCCAAGCTCAGCTGGTTTATCTATACTCCGAGATTTTTCGGAGCAACCTTGATTGGTACAGCGATTTCCTTTATTGCCTTTCGATTTTTAATCAAGCAGGAATTCTTTAAAAAAGTGCAAGGATATTTTTTCAGTGAAAGGATAGACTGATGCAGGAATTTACAAATCCCTTTCCTCTAACCTCCAGCTCCTTGATTCACTGCATCACCAATGAGATTTCTTGTGAGATGCTGGCCAATGGCATTTTGGCTCTGGGATGCAAACCTGTCATGGCAGATTACCCTCGTGAGGTTCTTGATTTTACTAAACAAAGCCAAGCTCTCTTTATCAATCTGGGGCATTTGTCAGCTGAGAAGGAGAAAGCAATCCGTATGGCAGCTACTTATGCAAACCAAGCTTGCCTCCCAATGATAGTAGATGCGGTTGGTGTATCAGCGTCACCTGTTCGTAAGACCTTAGTCAGAGATCTTTTAGAATACAAGCCCACAGTCCTTAAGGGGAATATGTCGGAAATCCGAAGTCTTGTTGGTTTAAAGCACCATGGAGTTGGGGTTGATGCGAGTGCTAAAGATCAAGAAACTGAGGATCTGCTTCAAGTCTTGAAAGACTGGTGTCAGCTTTATCCTGGTATGTCTTTCTTAGTCACTGGACCCAAGGACCTCATCGTTTCAGAAAATCAGGTTGCTGTATTGGGAAATGGCTGTGCAGAATTGGACTGGATAACAGGGACAGGAGACCTGGTTGGAGCCTTGACAGCCGTTTTTCTCAGCCAAGGAAAGACTGCATTTGAAGCTTCTTGCCTAGCAGTTTCTTATCTCAATATCGCTGCCGAGAGAATTCTTGTTCAAGGAATGGGATTGGAAGATTTTCGTTACCAAGTTCTCAATCAACTCTCTCTCCTAAAAAGAGATGAAAACTGGCTAGAAGCCATCAAAGGAGACTTTTATGAATAGAGAAGCACTTAGGCTGTATCTAGTAACCAATCGCTACCAAGATTCCTTGGAAAACTTTCTTGAAAAAGTCGAGACGGCCTGCCGTTCAGGTGTTACCATCATCCAACTACGAGAAAAAAATCTCACTACCAATCAATATTATCAACTGGCAAAACAAGTCAAGGAAATAACCGATGCCTATCAGGTCCCCTTGATTATCGATGATCGTTTGGATGTTTGTCTTGCGGTTGATGCTGCAGGTCTGCATATTGGCGACGATGAACTACCAGTTTCGGTTGCCCGCAAAGTCTTGGGTCCTGAAAAAATCCTCGGTGTCACAGCTAAAACAGTAAAAAGAGCCCTCGAGGCAGAAGAAGGAGGTGCGGATTACTTGGGAACAGGAGCCATTTTCCCGACTACGACCAAAGAAAATGCACCCATCACTCTGATTTCAACCTTGAAAACCATTTGCCAAACGGTTGCCATTCCAGTAGTTGCTATTGGAGGCTTGACGTCAGAGAATATTGACCAACTTGCTACAACTGGTATAGCTGGGGTCGCTGTCGTCAGAGATCTGATGCAGGCAGAAGATATTGAGGCAAAAACGCAAGCTTTTTTAACAAAGCTTGATGACATGATTTCCTAATCAAAAACTCTCTAATTCCCTTATAGTTGGAACTAGAGAGTTTTTTCTTAATCTTTAAAGCTTGTATGGTTGACTGGGCCAGAACCATGACCGAGTTGAGGAGCGTCTTGGATGGCTTTTGTGACAAAGGCCTTGGCCTTATCCACTGCCTGGTAAAGACTTCTGCCCTTGGCAAGTTCAGCCGTAATCACAGCAGCAAAAGTACATCCAGTACCATGGGTGTGACAGGTTTGAATTCGAGGACTTTCCCAGACAAATTGCTCCTCCTTGGTAAAAAGGAAATCCTTGGCACCACCTTCAAGATGGCCACCTTTGATAACAACGGACTGAGGACCAAATTCTTTTATAATCAGGCGACCAGCACGCTGCATGTCTTCTGGATCATGAATCGAAAAACCAACAATCTCTTCTGCCTCAGGAAGATTGGGCGTGATAATAGTTGCAAGGGGAAGCAGATTTGTTTTTAGGTAGTTTCTGGCACTAGAATCAATCAGGGTGTCCCCACTTGTTGCGACCATAACAGGGTCAAGCACGTAGGGGCAGTCCAGTTTTTTAAGATAGGGTTGGATAATCTCCATGATTTCAGTAGTTGCCAACATCCCTGTTTTTACAGCCTGAGGCTTGATATCCGAAAAGACGCTTTTCAATTGAGCTTCCAGCATTTGGTTGGAAACGTGCTCGATTAATTGAACGCCTCTGGTATTTTGAGCGACAAGGCTGGTCACAACGGCCATTCCATAGACATCTCTAGCTTGGAATGACTTCAAATCAGCCATAATACCAGCACCGCCACTAGGGTCTGTCCCAGCAATGGTTAGAGCAACGGGTAAATAAGTCATCTAAAACCTCCCAACCAACTGAAGTTTGTATTCTCAAGAACAAGCTAGTCTGTTTGAGGAAAGCAATAGAAGACTAGCTAGTCCTCATTATCATTTCCACTTCCATCAGCTAGCATTACCTAGATTGAGTCAAAGGGATCTAACAGTCGTTAATCTCAGCTTTACGCACCCCTAGTGGTTGTTTTCTTTTTTCTTCAGTATAGCATATTTTTATAGTTTATATAGTAAAATTTGACTGCAAATCTCTCGTTACATGATTAGAATTCTATTTTTCGAAAAAATAATAAAATTATAGTTGACAAATGTAGATTTTCGGAGTATACTAATAACTGTAATCGACAAATGTAGATTTAGGAGGTGTGATTATGCAGATTTCAGATGCAGAATGGCAGGTCATGAAGATTATTTGGATGCAAGGAGAGCAGACCAGTACGGATTTGATCAGGGTTCTGGCGGAGCGGTTCGACTGGTCCAAGTCGACCATTCAAACTCTTTTGGCTCGTTTGGTTGAGAAAGAGTGTCTGACAAGGAAAAAAGAAGGCAAGTTCTTTGTCTATTCAGCCCTTTTAACTTTGGACCAAAGTCGGCATTTACTTGTCCAAGATATCAAGGACAAGGTTTGTTCCCGCAGGATCAAGCAGTTGGTGGTTGATTTGATTATGGAATGTGATTTTACTCAGGCTGACTTGGAAGACTTAGAAGCTGTGATTTCTGAGAAGAAAACCAGCGCTGTAACAGAAGTAAGATGTAATTGTATGTAAAGGAGACGTCATGTTAAATAGTATTGTAACCATTATTTGTATTGCCCTTATCGCGTTTATCTTGATTTGGTTTTTCAAAAAGCCTGAAAAATCTGGACAAAAGGCTCAGCAAAAAAAGGGCTACCAAGAGATTCGAGTGGAAGTCAAAGGGGGATATACGCCTGAGTTGATTATTCTTAAGAAATCAGTGCCAGCCCGTATTGTCTTTGACCGTAAGGACCCTTCACCCTGCCTAGATCAGATTGTTTTCCCAGATTTTGGAGTGCATGCGGACTTGCCTATGGGTGAAGAGTATGTAGTGGAAATCACACCTGAACAGGCTGGAGAGTATGGTTTCTCTTGTGGCATGAATATGATGCACGGTAAGATGATTGTAGAATAGGAGAATGATATGACTGAAATTGTAAAAGCAAGTCTTGAAAATGGTGTTCAAAAAATCCGTATCACGGCAGACAAAGGCTACCATCCAGCCCATATCCAGCTTCAAAAAGGAATTCCCGCTGAAATTACCTTTCATCGTGCCACCCCTTCAAACTGTTACAAGGAAATTCTTTTTGAAGAAGAAGGCATCTTGGAACCAATCGGAGTAGACGAGGAAAAGGTCATTCGTTTTACACCTCAAGAGTTGGGGAAACATGAATTCTCATGTGGAATGAAGATGCAAAAGGGAAGTTATACCGTAGTTGAGAAGACTCGAAAATCTTTATCACTTTTACAGCGTTTTTGGATTACCAGTATCTTTACTGTGCCTCTTGTGATTCTCATGATTGGGATGTTGACAGGCAGCATTAGTCACCAAGTCATGCATTGGGGAACCTTTCTAGCCACAACGCCTATTATGTTAGTAGCAGGTGGTCCTTATATCCAAAGCGCTTGGGCCAGCTTTAAAAAACACAATGCCAATATGGATACCTTGGTTGCTTTGGGAACTCTAGTGGCTTATCTCTATAGTCTAGTTGCCCTCTTTGCTGGTCTCCCTGTCTACTTTGAAAGTGCTGGATTTATCCTCTTCTTCGTTCTTTTGGGGGCAGTTTTTGAAGAGAAAATGAGGAAAAATACTTCCCAAGCTGTGGAGAAACTACTGGATTTGCAGGCTAAAACAGCGGAAGTCTTGCGTGATGATAGCTATGTTCAAGTTCCCTTGGACCAAGTCAAGGTAGGCGACCTGGTTCGAGTGCGTCCAGGTGAAAAGATTGCAGTTGATGGTGTCGTAGTGGAAGGTGTGTCCAGCATAGATGAATCCATGGTGACAGGTGAGAGCCTGCCAGTGGACAAGACAGTTGGAGATACTGTCATTGGCTCAACTATCAATAATAGCGGAACGCTTATTTTTAGGGCAGAAAAGGTTGGCTCAGAGACTGTTTTGGCACAGATTGTAGACTTTGTAAAGAAAGCTCAGACTAGCCGCGCACCGATTCAGGACTTGACGGATAAGATTTCAGGGATTTTTGTCCCAGCAGTTGTCATTTTAGGAATCGTGACCTTTTGGGTTTGGTTCGTTTTGCTCAGGGATAGTGTAGTCGTGCTTGGAGCTAGCTTTGTGTCTTCTCTTCTCTATGGAGTTGCGGTTTTGATTATTGCCTGCCCTTGTGCCTTGGGTCTTGCAACACCGACAGCTCTTATGGTAGGGACAGGACGCAGTGCCAAAATGGGGGTTCTTCTCAAAAATGGAACAGTCTTACAGGAAATTCAGAAAGTCCAAACTATTGTGTTTGATAAGACAGGGACTTTGACGGAAGGAAAACCAGTGGTCACTGATATCATTGGCGATGAGACAGAAGTGCTCGGCTTAGCTGCCTCCTTGGAAGAAGCTTCTCAACACCCACTGGCTGAGGCTGTTGTCAAGAGAGCAAGTGAAGCTGGACTTGAGTTTCAAACTGTCGAAAATTTCCAAGCCTTGCACGGAAAAGGTGTTTCAGGGCAAATAGCTGGGAAACAAGTCTTACTTGGAAATGCTAAAATGCTAGATAGTATGGATATTTCCAGCGCTTATCAGGAAAAACTAGAAGAACTAGAAAAAGAAGCTAAGACAGTTGTTTTCTTGGCTGTTGATAATGAAATCAAAGGCTTGCTTGCTTTGCAAGATATTCCCAAGGAAAATGCTAAGCTAGCCATCAGTCAGTTGAAAAAACGTGGTCTTAAAACAGTCATGCTGACAGGAGATAATGCTGGTGTGGCGCGTGCTATTGCAGATCAAATCGGAATCGAAGAGGTCATTGCAGGCGTCCTACCAGAAGAAAAAGCCCATGAAATCCATAAACTACAAGCAGCTGGGAAAGTAGCCTTTGTTGGTGATGGCATCAATGATGCTCCTGCCCTCAGTGTAGCAGATGTGGGGATTGCCATGGGAGCTGGAACGGATATCGCCATCGAGTCAGCAGATTTAGTGTTGACAACTAATAACCTCCTAGGAGTGGTTCGTGCCTTTGACATGAGTAAGAAAACCTTTAACCGTATTCTGCTCAATCTTTTCTGGGCCTTTATCTACAATGTCGTCGGAATTCCGATTGCAGCAGGAATCTTTTCTGGTGTTGGATTGGCCCTCAATCCAGAACTGGCAGGTCTAGCCATGGCCTTTAGTTCTGTATCTGTTCTGACCAGTTCACTCTTACTAAACTTTAGTAAAATAGACTAAAAGCGAGCTTGCTCGCTTTTTATACTCTTCGAAAATCTCTTCAAACCACGTCAGCGTCGCCTTGCCGTAGCTATATGACACTGACTCCGTCAGTTCTATCCACAACCTCAAAACAGTGTTTTGAGCAACCTGCGGCTAGTTTCCTAATTTGGTCTTTAATTTTCATTGAGTATTATAAAACAGTTCTGAAAAACGTTTTCAATCTGTACTGTAATAGAGAATAAAAACTTCTGAGCACATTCTTAGGAGACCCAAAACAAATGTGGTAAAGTAGTAGAGTAAAAATTTGCTGAAACGTTTCCAAATAATATATGAAAACGGATGAATCAAGTTTTAAAAATATTTGAAGGAGAGTTATCATTATGACTCAAGGGAAAATTACTGCATCTGCAGCAATGCTTAATGTATTGAAAACATGGGGCGTAGATACAATCTACGGTATCCCATCAGGAACACTCAGCTCATTGATGGATGCTTTGGCTGAAGACAAAGATATCCGCTTCTTGCAAGTTCGCCACGAAGAAACAGGTGCTCTTGCAGCGGTAATGCAAGCTAAATTCGGCGGCTCAATCGGGGTTGCTGTTGGTTCAGGTGGTCCAGGTGCGACTCACTTGATTAACGGTGTTTACGATGCAGCTATGGATAACACTCCATTCCTTGCTATCCTTGGATCACGTCCAGTTAACGAACTCAACATGGATGCCTTCCAAGAATTGAACCAAAACCCAATGTACAACGGTATCGCTGTCTACAACAAACGTGTAGCTTACGCTGAGCAATTGCCAAAAGTAATCGACGAAGCTTGCCGCGCTGCAGTTTCTAAAAAAGGTCCAGCTGTTGTTGAAATCCCAGTAAACTTCGGTTTCCAAGAAATCGACGAAAATTCATACTATGGATCAGGTTCATACGAACGTTCATTCATCGCTCCTGCCTTGAACGAAGTTGAAATCGACAAAGCTGTTGAAATCTTGAACAATGCTGAACGTCCAGTTATCTATGCTGGTTACGGTGGTGTTAAAGCTGGTGAAGTGATTACTGAATTGTCACGTAAAATCAAAGCACCAATTATCACAACTGGTAAAAACTTTGAAGCCTTTGAATGGAACTACGAAGGTTTGACAGGTTCTGCTTACCGTGTTGGTTGGAAACCAGCCAACGAAGTTGTCTTTGAAGCAGACACCGTTCTTTTCCTTGGTTCAAACTTCCCATTTGCTGAAGTTTACGAAGCCTTCAAGAACACTGAAAAATTCATCCAAGTTGATATTGACCCTTACAAACTTGGTAAACGTCATGCCCTTGATGCTTCTATCCTTGGTGATGCAGGTCAAGCAGCGAAAGCAATCCTTGACAAAGTAAACCCAGTAGAATCTACTCCATGGTGGCGTGCAAACGTTAAGAACAACCAAAACTGGCGTGATTACATGAACAAACTCGAAGGTAAAACTGAGGGTGAATTGCAATTGTACCAAGTTTACAATGCAATCAACAAACATGCTGATCAAGACGCTATCTACTCAATCGACGTAGGTGACACTACTCAAACATCTACTCGTCATCTTCACATGACACCTAAGAACATGTGGCGTACATCTCCACTCTTTGCGACAATGGGTATTGCCCTTCCTGGTGGTATCGCTGCTAAGAAAGACAATCCAGATCGCCAAGTATGGAACATCATGGGTGACGGTGCATTCAACATGTGCTACCCAGACGTGATCACAAACGTTCAATACGACCTTCCAGTTATCAACGTTGTCTTCTCAAATGGTAAATATGCCTTCATCAAGGACAAATACGAAGACACAAACAAACACTTGTTTGGTTGTGACTTCCCTAATGCTGACTATGCGAAAATCGCTGAAGCGCAAGGTGCTGTAGGATTTACAGTTGACCGTATCGAAGATATCGATGCAGTTGTTGCAGAAGCTGTTAAATTGAACAAAGAAGGTAAAACTGTTGTGATCGATGCTCGCATCTCTCAACATCGTCCACTTCCAGTAGAAGTACTTGAATTGGATCCAAAACAACACTCAGAAGAAGCAATCAAAGCCTTCAAGGAAAAATACGAAGCAGAAGAACTCGTACCATTCCGCCTCTTCTTGGAAGAAGAAGGATTGCAATCACGCGCAATTAAATAGTTCCTTTGTGGAACTTGAAAAGATCGGAGCAATCCGGTCTTTTTCTGGAGGATAACAAATGAATTTAAATCAATTAGATATTATCGTTTCGAATGTTCCCCAAGTCTGTGCTGACTTGGAGCGGCTTTTGGATAAAAAGGCCGATTATGTTGATGGCAGTTTTGCTCAGTTTACGATTGGCAGTCATTGTCTCATGTTATCACAAAATCACCTGATTCCTTTGAACAATTTTCAGTCAGGAATCATTCTTCACGTCGAGGTTGAGAATCTAAATCAGAATTACCAACGATTGAAAGAAATTGGTACTGAGATTTTACACGGTCCTTCTGAAACCGATTGGGGAACAGAGTCCTTATTAGTTAGAGGACCTGCTGGTCTAGTGATTGATTTTTATCAAATGAAATAGGACGATTAGTCATTTGAGGTTAACCTTAATCATTCTTAAAACAGAATGTGAGAATAGGAACTATTGAAAGATCGGAGAAACTCCGGTCTTTTTCTTATCACAAGATTGTGATAGTTTACATCTTCATAACAAAAGCTTCAAAGTCTTGATTGTTTTGAAAAAAGATTATAAAATATGATTCATAAAAATGAAAGAGGATTTGAAAATGTCTGAAAAACAAATGAAAATTTTGGGTTGGGTGGCGACCTTCATGTCTGTTATGATGTACGTGTCTTACTTCCCACAAATCATGAACAATCTGGCTGATCAAAAAGGAAATTTCATCCAACCCTTGGTCGCAGCTATCAACTGTAGTTTATGGGTTTACTACGGTCTTTTCAAGAAAGAAAGAGATATTCCGCTTGCCGCTGCCAATGCACCAGGTATTATTTTTGGCCTGGTAACGGCTATTACAGCTTTGATTTAAAAGGAACAGAGGAGACTGGTTTTCAGTATTTTTTTAGCGAAATATAGTCTTAAGTGAAAAATTTTAAGGCGAGTTGAGGGAAATAGCCCATTGACAGCTTGCTTTCTGAGAGCTATTTTATGGGATTCTATGAAATATACTCGTTTATCGTTACTATTTTTATAAAATCTTCTCCCTACTTTATAAGATGTGAAAAAGAGTTCAATTAGATCAAGCTTTTTGCTATAATGAGGGGAGAAAAATCAGACAGGAGATTGACATGTCAGAACCATTATTTTTACAATCAGTTATGCAAGAAAAAATCTGGGGTGGAACCAAGCTACGTGATGAGTTTGGCTACGATATTCCAAGTGAAAAAATCGGGGAATGCTGGGCCATTTCAGCTCACCCAAATGGTGTCTCTAAAGTTTCCAATGGTCGCTACGAGGGAATAGACCTAGCTACCTTGTATGCAGAGCACCGTGAATTATTTGGTAACCGTCCAGAGCCTGTATTTCCACTCTTGACCAAGATTCTCGATGCCAACGACTGGCTCAGTGTCCAAGTTCACCCAGACGATGCCTATGGACTAGAACACGAAGGCGAACTTGGAAAAACAGAGTGCTGGTACATCATCGCAGCGGATGAAGGTTCAGAGATTATCTATGGGCACAATGCCAAGTCAAAAGAAGAACTCCGCCAGCAAATCGAAGCTAAAGACTGGGATAGTCTATTAACAAAAGTCCCTGTCAAGGCTGGAGATTTCTTCTATGTACCAAGCGGTACCATGCACGCTATCGGTGCAGGTATCTTGATTCTTGAAACCCAGCAGTCAAGCGATACCACCTACCGTGTCTATGACTTTGACCGTAAGGATAACAAGGGCAACTTACGTGAGCTTCACCTTGAAAAATCCATCGATGTTTTAAACATTGGCGAGCCAGCAAATAGCCGTCCGGTGACTGTTAAGGCAGATGATCTGCGTTCCACTCTCCTTGTGTCTAATGACTTCTTCGCCGTTTACAAGTGGGAAATCACTGGAAAAGTTGACTTTGAAAAGACAACTGACTATAGTTTGTTTAGCGTCTTGACTGGTCAAGGTCAGCTTACTGTTGACGGAAAAAACTATCCAATCCAAAAAGGCAGCCACTTTATCCTACCAAGTGATGTTGAAGCTTGGACCCTGGAAGGACAAGGTTTGGAATTGATTGTTAGTCATCCATAAAAAGAAAGGGCCTGAGTTCACTACTCAAGTCCTTTTTGATTACATAAATTGGGCGATAAAAACCACAATGATGATGATAGGAATGATAAAACGAAGAAGGAAGAGCCAAACTTGGAAAAGTCCCTGTTTCCATGCTCTTTCATCGAGATGGAGTTCCTCCATACCAAGTGTCTTCTTAAAGATATAGCCTGTAAAGAGAGAAAGGCAAAGTGCTCCAAAGGGCATGAGGAGATTGGAAACCAAGAAATCCATGGCATCAAAGAAGGTCTTTCCAAAAATGTGAACATCCGCCATAACACCGTAAGATAGGGCTGAAGGAATGCCAAAGACAAAGGTCAAGATTCCTAAAATGGTACTCCATTTGGCACGCTTGCTGTTATCCTGATTGGTGATATTGCCCACATTGATCTCCAGCATCACGACAGAAGAAGTGACCGTCGCAAAGAGGAAAAGCAAGAGGAAAAGGATGTAGAAAATGGTTCCAAAAGGCATCTTGTCAAAGAGTTGAGGCAAGACGATAAAGAGCAGGCTTGGTCCCCCTTCAGACTGGATATTGAAGGCTGACATGGCTGGGAAAATGGCTAGTCCTGCCATGATGGATACCGAGATGTTCATGGCTACGATGGAAATCCCTGACTGGACCAGATTGGTTTTCTTGTCCAAGTAGGACGCATAGGTCAGCATAGCTGTAACTCCTAGTGAAAGGGCAAAGAAAGATTGTCCCAGAGCATAGAGGAGACCAGCGCTAGTCAGTTTTGAAAAGTCTGGTTTGAGGAAGTAAAGAACGCCTTCCATGGCATTTGGCAAACTGAGAGAGCGCCCGATGATGACTACAAAGATGATAAAGAGCAGGGGCATCATGACCTTTGAGGCTCTTTCAATTCCTTTTTGAACCCCACGTGATACAATAAAGATATTTAATAAGATAAAGGCAGCTTGAGCCCCTAGAGCAATGGCTGGATTTGAAATGATCGATGTAAATAACTGAGCATAATCACCCGTTCCACCAAGCTGGAACAATTTCCCAAACTCAATGCCTAGATAGACTAAAATCCATCCTCCAATAACACTGTAGAAGGATAAGAGGATAAAGAGGGCAAAGGCACCAATCCAACCGATAAAATTGTATTTATTATTGTTGCCCAGTTTTCCAAAGGTTTTGATTGCCGAAACGCCAGCACTACGGCCAAGGGCAAACTCAGCCAGCAGGAGAGGGAAACCAATTAAAATGGTAGAAGTGAGAAAGACCAGTAAAAAGCCTCCACCACCATTTGCAGCAGTCATGTAGGGAAATTTCCAAACAGCTCCAAGTCCGATGGCTGAACCAGCAGATGCTAGGATAAAGCCTAGTTTTGAACCCCATTGCGATTTTTCTGACATAGTTGAAACTCCAATCTCGTTTTTTAAAATAAGAAAAGGCTACTTGAGTTGTCAAATAGCCCTCTCTCAATAGCTCTCTATGAGCCTTCTGTTTGATTGATAGACTTGACTATCCTATCATGTTTTCTAAGGTCTGTCAAGAAAACCATTTTCAAGTTTTCACACTTTTCTCAAAAAGTTAAAAATTTTTCGTAAAAACGCTTGACTCTGACCTAAGGGGAGGGGTTATACTATTTCTTGTAAGGAGGAAATCATGTACCATATAAAAGAAGCTGCGCAGCTTTCAGGTGTCTCTGTCAAGACCCTGCACCACTACGATAAGATAGGACTCTTGGTTCCGTTGAAGTCGGAAAACGGCTATCGAACCTACAGTCAAGAGGATTTGGAACGACTTCAGGTCATTCTGTACTACAAATATCTAGGTTTTTCTTTAGAAAAAATAGCAGAGCTGTTAAAGGAAGAAAGGACAGATTTATTGCCCCATTTGACCAGACAGTTGGACTATCTAACTCGAGAAAGGCAACATCTGGATACCTTGATTTCCACCTTGCAAAAAACCATTCAAGAACAAAAAGGAGAAAGAAAAATGACCATTGAGGAAAAATTCACTGGATTTAGCTATCAAGACAATCAAAAATACCACCAAGAGGCGGTAGAGAAATATGGTCAAGAAGTCATGGGAGAAGCTCTCGAGCGCCAAAAAGGCCGCGAAGATGAGGCGACGACTGCCTTTAACCAAGTTTTTCAAGCCTTAGCACAAAATCTTCAAGCTGGTCTGCCTGAAACAGCAGTTGAAAACCAAGAGCAAGCAGCTAAGCTATTGCAAGCCATTCGTACTTATGGATTTGACTGCTCTATTGAGGTATTCGGTCATATCGGTAAAGGCTACGTCTACAACCCTGAGTTTAAGAAGAACATTGACAAATTTGGACCTGGTACAGCTCAATACACATCAGATGCCATTGCGGCTTACGTTCAGACACAGACAAAATAAAAATCAGCGGAGTTACCTCTGCTGATTTTTTCTGGTTTCAAGTACTATTTGGTTAATAGTTTTTCAACTACGTTTAACTTTCGCATGGTCAGAACCACGCCAAACAATTTTTCAAGATAGTTGGTATTGAGCTTTTTTTGTTTTGCAGTTCTAGGAAGATAGAGGTAGAGACAGTAATCGCCTACACAGATTTCTTCCTCGCCGTAGTCAGTTTTCAATTTTTCTAGTGGCAGACTTTGGATAAGTCCTTGATAAAGAATTACATGCACACGATCATGAAGATAGTCTTCTTTAAATGGATTCTCATGAACAATCTTTTCAAAATCGTTCTTATTCTTGATAACCATTTTTAAGTCGGCCCCAATTTTTTCCTTTATCAAAGTATGAACGCGTTCTCGTATTTCTTCTAAATCTGAGTCACTCTCAAGAATGATATTCCCACTTTGAATATAGGTTCGAACGTGTTGAAAACCAGCTTCTGTCAAAATATCTACCAAATAAGACATTTTCGGGATAGCATTTTTTCCATTAGGAGTAACGCCTCTTAGTAAAATAATATGTTCCAAAGGACTTCCTTTCTTATTTGGTATTTATTGGATTGGAGCCTGCCACCCAGCCGGTGCAGAGGGCAGAAGTGATGTTGAAACCGCCCGTGTGGGCATTGATATCCAGGACCTCGCCAGCAAAGTGGAGCCCAGGTACCAGCTTACTTTCGAGGGTTTTGGGATTGATTTCCTTGAGACTGACACCGCCTTTAGTTACAAAGGATTTGGCAAGAGACATTTTGCCAGTCACAGGAATTTTGAGAGCCTTGATAGACTGGAGTAGTTGCTCGCGTTCTTTTTCTGTTAGCTGTTTGACTTTTTCAGGATATCCTTGCACAAGAAATTCTGCCAAGCGTTCTGGCAACAAAGTTTTTAAAGCATTTTTCAAGGATTTTTCCCGATTTTCTTCTAGAAATGTTGTTAAGTCATCCACTGAAAGTTGAGGCAAGACATCCAGTGAGAGAACCTCCCCACCCTTGACAAAGCTGGACATGCGTAGAGCAGCAGGACCTGACAAACCAAAGTGGGTAAAGAGCAGATCATGAGTGATGACATGCTTACCATAGCTTAGGGTCACATCATCCAGTGAAATTCCCTGCAAGGCCTTATGTGGAAAATCTGTCAATAAAGGACTTTCAGCAGCTTCAAGTTCAGTCACAGTATGCTTAAAATGACGGGCAATCTCGTGACCAAAACCAGTTGAACCAGTCGAAGGATAAGATTTGCCACCAGTAGTGACAATCAGTTTATCACAAGTGAAGGTTTGGTCTGCGGACTTAAGGACAAACTGGTCGTCTATCTTTTTAACCGAAACAATTTCTGTTTGAGTGAGAACTTGCCCACCAAGTTCAATGATTTTCTTTTCCAAGGTTTCAATAATGGTCCGAGACCTGTCACTGGCAGGAAAGACGCGGCCGTGGTCTTCGACCTTAAGTTTGACCCCATTTTCCGTAAAAAAGTTGATGATATCATGGTTATCAAACTGAGAGAAGACACTGTAAAGAAAGCGGCCATTTCCAGGGATGCCAGCTAGTAGGTCATCTAGAGTTCCGTTGTTAGTTACATTGCAACGGCCACCACCAGTACCAGCCAATTTTTTGCCAAGTTTCCGATTTTTTTCGATGAGAAGGGTTTTCTGACCATAAAAGCTACTGGAAATGGTAGCCATCATGCCGGCAGGACCTCCACCGATGACAATAGTATCAAAATGTTTCATAGCTCTATTGTACCACAAAAAATAAGAGATGCTTGGCATCTCTTGTTGTAAGATTTTAGTTGATTTCATATCCCATCAACAAACCGCCATCTTCTGCATAAAAACTGCAGAGACCAGATGTTGGAACAATTTTGATATTGGCTTGTGGGAATGTTTCTCGCAAACGTTCTGAAAGCTGCTGACAGAATTTTTCATTGCTGTGATGAGCCATGACGATACGACCACCAGCATAACCAGCTTTGATGAGTTCTTCATAGGTTGCTTGAAGGGATTTTTTTGCTCCACGAGCTTTTTGTAGTAGTTCTAGGGTTCCAGTATTACTCGCCTCTCCGACCATACGAATGTTGAGAAGCCCAACAACTGTACCGATAAGTTTACTCAAACGACCATTTTTAACCAAGTTATCAACTTTAGCGAGGACAAAGAGCAATTTTGTTTTTTCTTGGTAGGCTGTGATAGCTTCAACAACTTCCTCAAAAGATAATCCTTGGTCAATCAAATCATTAATTTTTTCGACAATCAAATCAACTTCCCCACCTGCAGATAAACTATCAATCACATGAATCTGAGTGTCAGGGTGTTCTTCGAGGTAAATGTTCTTAGCGAGTTGTGCACTGTTGTGGCTACCAGAAAGAGCACCAGTGATGGTAACAACAAAGATATGCTTGGCACCTTCGAACGCTCGTAAGTAATCATCAGGGCTAGGACAAGCTGATTTTGAAGCCTCAGAAGTCGCATACATGGTTTCCATCATGTGATTAATGTCGAGATTGGCATCGTCAATAAAGACCTGATCAGCTACTTGAATGGTTAAAGGAACACTGACAAATTCAGTATCGATAGCAGGAGTTGCTAGTTGACGATAATCACAACCAGAGTCAGCCACAATCTTCCAAGTCATAGAAATTCTCCATCTTTGTCACTTATACATTGACAAAGGTTCTGTCTTTTTTTACAATTATATCATGAAAGCCCTTGAAACAAAAGTACCACCTCTCTGTTGTCACAAGTAGAAAGAAATTGTTATGTCTGAACGTAAAATATCTAAAAAATCACTTGAAAATCTCAGAAAATCAAATCAAGAATCCAATTTCTTGACCAGAGAAGCGATTGAGACTGCACTTTTGCAACTTCTGGAAAGAAAAGACTTGGCTAAGATTAGTATTTCAGAGTTGGTCAAGCGGGCGGGCGTTTCTCGTGCTGCCTTCTATCGAAATTATGATTCTAAAGAAGAGATTTTGGAAAGCGTCTTTAAACGCAGTGTTCAGAATATCATGGAACAGCTCAGCCACTACGATGTTAAAACCGACCTTTATTTGGTCTGGGTTCACCTTTTCCGAGCAGCCAAGAAAGAAGCCAAGGTTATCCAACTTGCTCTGGACTACCACTTGGAAAAGATTTTTGTCCAAGCTATGCAGGAATTTCTGGAAAAATACCATGGAAAATCAAAAGGTGTTAGTAGCTATCTGCATTCGTTTTGGAGTTCTGCCATCGTATCGGTTCTATTCAAATGGATCAAGGATGGCATGAAGGTTCCAGCTGAAAAGATTGCTGATTTACGTTTGCCATTTTTCAAAAAATAAAGGAAAAGGAGAAGACTTATGACAGAAAAAAGACTGGCTTGGGATGAGTACTTTGCAGCCCAGGCCTTACTGATTGCCAATCGTTCTACTTGTAAACGCGCCAAAGTAGGTGCTGTCTTAGTCAAGGATATTCAACAGGTTACAATGGTTCAGTATCAGGAACGGAGCACTGTATTGACCACGAATGTCTTGTCATTGAAGGACACTGTGTCCGAACACTTCATGCTGAGGTCAATGCCATCTTACAAGGAGCCGAACGTGGGGTTCCCAAAGGATTTACAGCTTATGTGACCCATTTCCCTTGTCTGAACTGCACAAAACAACTCTTACAAGTCGGCTGCAAACGTGTAGTTTATATCAATCAGTATCGTATGGACGACTATGCCAAATACCTCTATCAAGAAAAAGGGACCGAGTTGACCCATTTACCGCTTGAGACTGTTCAGACAGCTCTTCAAGAAGCCAATTTAATTTAGAATTTATAAAAAATGAATGGTTTAGAAAGCTTTTTAAACCGTTTTTTGATATAATAAGAAGAATAAATTGAAAGAAGGAATTCAGAAAATGGGAAAAATTGAAGTCATTAATCATCCACTGATTCAACACAAATTGTCAATCTTGCGTCGTACAGACACTTCTACAAAAGCTTTTCGTGAGCTCGTAGATGAGATTGCAATGTTGATGGGATATGAAGTACTTCGTGATCTTCCACTTGAAGATGTGGAAATCGAAACACCAATCACAAAAACAGTTCAAAAACAATTGGCTGGTAAAAAATTGGCGATTGTCCCAATCTTGCGTGCAGGTATCGGAATGGTCGATGGACTATTGAGCTTGGTTCCAGCAGCAAAAGTTGGACATATTGGTATGTACCGTGATGAAGAAACCCTTCAACCAGTTGAATACTTGGTGAAATTGCCTGAGGACATTGACCAACGTCAAATCTTTGTAGTGGACCCAATGTTGGCAACAGGTGGGTCAGCAATCTTGGCTGTAGATTCCCTTAAAAAACGTGGTGCTTCAAATATCAAGTTTGTCTGCCTAGCATCTGCTCCAGAAGGAGTGAAAGCTCTTCAAGAAGCTCACCCAGATGTAGAAATTTTTACTGCGGCCTTGGATGAACGCTTGAATGAACACGGTTATATCGTACCAGGTCTTGGAGATGCTGGAGACCGTTTGTTCGGTACCAAATAAGATTCCAAAGTAAATACTGGAACTAGAAGTTCATTTTTGACTCGAAAGGAGGTTGAGTTTTTGTTTCTGTTTAGAGAATAGAGCAAAAATTTGACCTTTTTTGACCAAAAAGATATAATAGTTCTGTATTGAGTCGTATGACTAAGAAAATTCAACATTAAAAGGAGAAATGAATGATTCCTGTAGTTATTGAACAAACAAGCCGTGGAGAACGTTCCTATGATATTTACTCTCGTCTTCTGAAAGACCGCATCATCATGCTAACAGGTCCAGTTGAAGACAATATGGCCAACTCCGTTATCGCCCAATTACTGTTCTTGGATGCCCAAGATAGCACAAAAGATATTTACCTTTATGTCAATACACCTGGAGGCTCTGTTTCAGCTGGTTTGGCAATCGTTGATACCATGAACTTTATCAAGGCAGATGTTCAAACCATTGTTATGGGGATGGCTGCATCCATGGGGACTGTCATTGCATCAAGTGGAGCAAAAGGCAAACGCTTCATGCTTCCAAATGCAGAGTACATGATTCACCAACCAATGGGTGGTACGGGTGGTGGTACCCAACAAACGGATATGGCAATCGCAGCAGAACACTTGCTCAAAACTCGTAAGACATTGGAGAAAATTCTTGCAGATAACTCTGGTAAATCAGTTGAGCAAATTCATGCGGATGCGGAACGTGATTACTGGATGAGCGCCCAAGAAACGCTTGAATATGGCTTTATTGATGAAATCATGGCCAACAATTCGTTAAGCTAAGCAACCTAGAAAGCAAACTCGACGGAGTTTGCTTTTTTTGATATAATTAGGAGAAGATTTCTTAGAAAGAGGATTTAACATGTTTGAAAAGGTCAATCGCTCAGGGTTAATCATCTATCTTTACTACAATCGGGATGCAAAAAAACTTCAGGAATACGGTGATATCTGTTACCATTCTAAGAAACACCGTTACTTGCAACTCTATGTTCCAACGGAGGAGCTAGATGACTTAGTTGAGAGATTAGGTAAGGAAAGATTTATCAAGAAAATTAGACGTTGCCATATTCAAGAGTTAGAGACACCCTTTGTTGGGAATCTCTATCGCAACGAAGAAAACGTTATCATTTAAAAAATTAAATAAATGTATTGACAATTTTCTGATAATTCGGTATATTCTTAACATACAATTTTTGAAACAACTATAAGGAGATTAAAAATGAAGAAAAAATTTGCCCTATCTTTTGTGGCTCTTGCTAGTGTAGCACTTCTTGCTGCCTGTGGAGAGGTCAAGTCAGGAGCGTCAAATACAACTGGAAACCCAGTAGACGAAAAAACGATTAAAATCGGTTTTAACTTTGAAGAGACAGGTGCTGTGGCAGCTTACGGTACAGCTGAACAAAAAGGTGCCCAACTTGCTGTAGACGAAATCAATGCAGCAGGTGGTATCGATGGAAAACAAATCGAAGTTGTAGATAAGGACAACAAGTCAGAAACTGCTGAAGCAGCTTCTGTTACAACGAACCTTGTAACTCAATCAAAAGTTGCAGCTATCGTAGGACCTGCGACATCTGGTGCAACTGCCGCAGCTGTAGCTAACGCTACTAAAGCTGGAGTGCCATTGATTTCACCAAGTGCTACTCAAGACGGTTTGACTAAAGGTCAAGATTACCTATTTATCGGAACATTCCAAGATAGCTTCCAAGGGAAGATTATTTCTAACTATGTAACAAACAAATTGAATGCTAAGAAGGTTGTTCTTTATACTGACAACGCTAGTGACTATGCAAAAGGTATTGCTAAATCTTTCCGCGAAGCCTATAAGGGTGAGATTGTAGCAGATGAAACTTTTGTAGCAGGTGATACTGACTTCCAAGCAGCCCTTACTAAAATGAAAGACAAAGAGTTTGACGCTATCGTTGTTCCAGGTTACTACACAGAAGCAGGTAAGATTGTAAACCAAGCTCGTGGAATGGGAATTGATAAACCAATCGTTGGTGGAGATGGATTTAACGGTGAAGAATTTGTTCAACAAGCAACTGCTGAAAGAGCATCAAACATTTACTTCATTTCAGGATTCTCAACTACAGTTGATGTTTCTGCAAAAGCTAAAGCTTTCCTTGAAGCCTACCGTGCTAAATACAATGAAGAGCCTTCAACATTCTCAGCTTTGGCCTATGACTCAGTTTACCTAGTAGCAAATGCTGCAAAAGGTGCTAAAAACTCAGGTGAAATCAAGGACAACCTTGCTAAAACCAAAGATTTTGATGGTGTAACTGGTCAAACGAGCTTTGATGCAGATCACAACACAGTGAAAACTGCTTACATGATGACCATGAACAATGGTAAAGTGGAAGCAGCAGAAGTTGTAAAACCATAACATTAGAATAGTAGTTGAAATAGGGAATGAGCCTTTGACTCACTCCCTGTTTCGGTGTTTATGAACTTGTGAAAATAATGAAATTTTCTAAAAATAACGATAGAAAAGAGAGAATGCTATGCTCCAACAACTTGTGAATGGTCTAATTCTGGGTAGTGTTTATGCACTTTTGGCTCTGGGTTATACCATGGTTTATGGAATTATCAAACTCATTAACTTCGCCCACGGTGATATTTATATGATGGGTGCCTTTATTGGTTACTTTTTGATTAATTCTTTCCAAATGGATTTCTTTTTAGCTTTAATTATATCAATGGCAGGAACTGCACTACTTGGTGTTGTGATTGAGTTTCTTGCCTACCGTCCTTTGCGACACTCTACACGTATTGCTGTTTTGATTACAGCCATCGGAGTGTCTTTCCTACTGGAATATGGAATGGTCTACTTGGTCGGTGCCAATACTCGTGCCTTTCCTCAAGCTATTCAAACAGTTCGCTATGATTTGGGGCCAATCAGCTTGACAAATGTTCAGTTGATGATTCTAGCAGTTTCCTTACTCCTGATGATTTTATTGCAAGTGATTGTTCAAAAAACAAAAATGGGGAAAGCCATGCGTGCGGTATCAGTTGATAGCGATGCAGCTCAATTGATGGGAATTAACGTAAATCGTACAATCAGTTTTACCTTTGCTTTGGGTTCAGCCCTTGCTGGAGCAGCAGGTGTCCTCATTGCCCTTTACTACAACTCTCTTGAACCATTGATGGGTGTGACTCCAGGTCTGAAATCATTCGTTGCGGCCGTTCTTGGTGGTATCGGGATTATTCCTGGTGCAGCTCTAGGGGGATTTGTGATTGGCTTGTTGGAAACTTTTGCAACTGCCCTTGGTATGTCTGATTTCCGTGATGCTATCGTATATGGAATCTTGCTTTTGATTCTGATTGTTCGACCTGCAGGTATCCTTGGTAAGAATGTGAAAGAGAAGGTGTAAACAATGAAGACAAATCTTAAAGTAAATATTCTATGGTTATTCCTTCTGTTAGCAGGTTATGGATTGATTAGCATATTGGTTTCTGCTGGTGTTCTCAATCTGTTCCATGTCCAAATTTTAGAACAAATTGGGATTAATATCATCCTTGCAGTAGGTCTGAACTTAATCGTTGGTTTTTCAGGACAATTCTCACTCGGCCATGCAGGTTTTATGGCGATTGGGGCTTATGCAGCAGCGATTATTGGTTCAAAATCACCAACCTATGGTGCCTTCTTTGGAGCAATGATCTTGGGTGCCTTGATTTCTGGTGCAGTCGCTTTGCTCGTTGGGATTCCAACACTCCGCTTGAAGGGTGACTACCTGGCTGTTGCGACACTAGGTGTTTCAGAAATCATTCGTATCTTTATCATTAATGGTGGTAGTTTGACAAACGGTGCTGCTGGTATCTTGGGTATTCCAAACTTTACCAACTGGCAGATGGTTTATCTTTTTGTAATTATCACAACTATTGCAACCCTCAACTTCTTACGTAGTCCAATTGGACGCTCTACTCTATCTGTTCGTGAGGATGAGATTGCTGCAGAGTCAGTTGGGGTAAATACTACAAAAATCAAAATTATGGCTTTTGTCTTTGGTGCTATTACAGCAAGTATTGCTGGTTCACTTCAGGCTGGTTTTATCGGATCTGTTGTGCCAAAAGATTACACCTTTATTAATTCCATCAACGTGTTGATTATCGTTGTATTTGGTGGACTTGGATCTATTACTGGTACCATCGTTTCAGCGATTGTTTTAGGAATTTTAAATATGCTCCTTCAAGATGTAGCTAGCGTACGTATGATCATCTACGCTTTGGCTCTTGTATTGGTGATGATTTTCAGACCAGGTGGACTTCTTGGGACATGGGAATTGAGTCTATCACGTTTCTTTAAAAAATCTAAGAAGGAGGGACAAAACTAATGGCATTACTTGAAGTTAAACAGTTAACCAAACATTTTGGCGGTCTAACAGCTGTTGGAGACGTCACTCTTGAATTGAATGAGGGAGAATTGGTTGGTCTGATTGGACCAAATGGAGCTGGTAAAACGACCCTTTTCAATCTCTTGACGGGTGTTTATGAACCAAGCGAAGGTACTGTGACACTAGATGGTCACCTCCTAAATGGGAAAACTCCTTATAAGATTGCTTCACTTGGACTCAGTCGTACTTTCCAAAATATTCGTTTGTTCAAGGATCTGACAGTTTTAGACAATGTTCTCATCGCTTTTGGAAATCATCATAAACAACATGTCCTCGCTAGCTTTCTACGCTTGCCTGCTTTCTATAAGAATGAGGAAGAATTAAAAAGTAAAGCGTTGGACTTGCTGAAGATTTTTGATTTGGATGGCGATGCAGATACACTTGCTAAAAATCTGGCCTATGGTCAACAACGTCGATTAGAAATCGTTCGTGCTCTGGCAACCGAACCCAAGATTCTCTTTTTGGATGAACCTGCAGCTGGGATGAATCCACAAGAAACAGCTGAATTGACAGAATTGATCCGTCGTATCAAAGACGAATTTAAAATTACGATCATGCTCATCGAACACGATATGAACTTGGTTATGGAAGTCACTGAGCGTATCTATGTTCTTGAATATGGCCGTTTGATTGCTCATGGTACTCCGGATGAGATTAAGAACAACAAACGCGTTATCGAAGCTTATCTAGGAGGTGAAGCCTAATGTCTATGTTAAAAGTTGAAAACCTCTCTGTACATTACGGTATGATCCAAGCAGTTCGTGATGTTAGTTTCGAGGTCAATGAAGGTGAAGTTGTTTCCTTGATTGGTGCCAATGGTGCTGGTAAAACAACCATTCTTCGTACCCTTTCAGGTTTGGTTCGTCCAAGTGCTGGTAAAATTCAGTTTTTAGGAAAAGAAATTCAAAAGATGCCAGCGCAAAAAATCGTGGCAGGTGGGCTTTCACAAGTTCCTGAAGGACGCCATGTTTTTCCAGGTTTGACTGTTATGGAAAACTTAGAAATGGGAGCCTTTTTAAAGAAAAACCGAGAAGAAAATCAAGCCAACTTGAAGAAAGTCTTCTCTCGTTTTCCACGTTTAGAAGAACGCAAAAACCAAGATGCAGCTACCCTTTCAGGTGGTGAGCAACAGATGCTTGCTATGGGACGTGCTCTCATGTCCACGCCTAAGCTCCTCCTCTTGGATGAGCCGTCTATGGGACTTGCCCCTATCTTTATCCAAGAAATTTTTGATATCATCCAAGATATTCAGAAGCAAGGAACAACTGTTCTCCTAATTGAGCAGAACGCTAACAAGGCTCTTGCTATCTCTGACCGAGGTTATGTACTTGAAACAGGCAAGATTGTCCTATCAGGAACAGGAAAAGAACTCGCAGCATCAGATGAAGTCAGAAAAGCATACCTAGGTGGCTAAAACAATCCATTGGATTGTTTTAGTCGGCAGATAAGGATTGCTAAAGCAATTCTCCTCTAGTCCGAGGCACCTTTTTAGTCGTCAGATAAGGATTATGTAAGTAATCATCCAATCCATTGGATTGTTTTGTAGATGAATTTGAAGAGCTCCAAATTGGGGCTCTTTCTTTGTTTGGTCACTATTTTGATGGACTTGATTTGAGCACCCGTTTTCTTAATATAGAATCTGGCTTGACAAAAGCATGTGTTCATAATATAATTAAATAAATAAAAATATTGAACAAAAGAGGCTGAAGATATGCTATCAGAAAAACAATTTAAACTTTTACGTTTTTTGTTGACTCACAAAGATGAAAACTTTACGCAGAGACAATTGGCTGAACAGCTAGACATCTCTTTGGGGGCGGTGAATAACCTTCTCAAGGAATGTAAAGAAAAGAAGTGGATCGGTGAGGAAAATCACTTAACTGACCTAGGTGAGGAGGCTTTAACTCCGTATCAGGTGAAGAATGCCATTATCATGGCAGCAGGTATGAGTAGCCGCTTTGCACCTTTGTCTTATGAGCTACCAAAAGGATTGCTCCAAGTCAAAGGTGAGCGTTTGATTGAGAGAGAAATCAAGCAGTTGCAGGAAGCTGGGATAGAGGATATTACAGTTATTGTAGGCTATCTGCAAGAAAAAATGTTCTATCTGGCAGAAAAATTTGGCGTTAAAATCGTTGTAAATAATGATTACTACAAGTACAATAACTGTTCTTCTCTCATGCTAGTCAGAGACCAGCTTTCTAACACTTACATTTGCTCGTCGGATAATTATTTTGTGGAAAATCCGTTTGAACGATACATTTATAGAGGTTATTATTCGACTATATTTGCAGAAGGAGACACAGACGAATACTGCTCTAAGGAAGACTCCAATCACACAATCATCGATATTCAAATCGGTGGAACGAATACTTGGGCTATGGTGGGGCATGTTTATTTTGATCGTGCATTTAGTGAAAAATTCGTAGATATTTTAGAAACTGAATTTAAGCACGAACCATATCGCGAACAGCTCTGGGAAGATTACTATAGTCGTCACGTCAAGGAGCTTCCTTTGGAAGCTCGGCATTATTCAGCAGATATTGTTAAGGAGTTTGATTCACTAGATGAGTTGCGTCAGTTTGATGAACACTATTTGGTGAATACGAATTCGGAAATCATTGATAATATTTGTAAGACATTAGGATGTGTAGCTTCAGATATTGTCAATATCAAACCTCTAAAAGATGGTCTAACCAACACTTCGTTTTCATTTGACTGTCTAGGGAAGAAATATGTTTACCGTCATCCGGGTAGGGGGACTGAAAATTATATTGATCGTGCTAGTGAAGCCGCTTCCATGGAAATTGCTGCAAAATTAAAGATTGACCGTACTTTTGTCGCCATGAACAAGGATGAAGGCTGGAAAATTTCAGAATTTATTCCCAATGCCAAGCAACTAGATTATAATAACTGGGATGATGTGGCAAAAGCAATGGAGCTCTTGAGACGCTTGCACCAATCTGGAGAAAAAACAGATCATTCCTTTGATCAATTTGAGGGAATTGATGATTTTAGACAAAAATTAAAAGCCAGCAATCGTTTTGAATTTGATGGGCTTGAAGAGTTGGATAAGAATGTCTCAGTTCTCGAGAAGCTTCTACAAGAAGATCAAGCGAAAAAGGTTCTCTGCCATGGAGATTCTTATAGCCCGAATTTTTTGTTGAATGAAGCTGGAGAAATGAGCTTGATTGATTGGGAATATTCTGGTATGGGAGATCCAGCAGGAGATTTAGGAACCTTTATTGGATGTTCAAATTATACAGTAGAAGAAGCTGAAAAGGTGCTTGAAATCTATTTACAAGAAGTTCCAGACAAGAGAACCAAACGCCACTACTTGGCCTATGTATCAGTGACTTCATATTATTGGTTTTTATGGGCCCTGTTCCAAGAAAGTGTTGGAAAACCAGTAGGTGAATTTCTTTATATCTGGTATCGTTATACCAAGCAGTATGGGCAAATTGCACTAGATTTGTATTTAGAGGAGAATTAAGATGAAACCGACATCAGAAATTGAAGAATTAGTAGCACATGAAACGAAAAGAAGGCTAGAAGAAATGGAATCACCAAACTATGTGTTTGCTCAGCCATTTTTAAAAAGTGACTTTACTATAGTCATCGCCCTAGTCATAGTCAACCTCATTTTGATTATACTAGCCATGACAGGAGGTATTCAATAAAATGTCTAAGATGAATGACTTTATTCAACAGGAGACGATAACGGGAATTGTTCCCATGACTAACAAGGATCGTCAGTATTCTTTCTGGGATCTCTTCCTGTCAACAAGTGGTTTTGCCATCGCAACTTGGTGTTATACCCAAGGAGCTTATGTAGCTCAATATTTGACCTTTAATCAAATGTTGATCAATATTTTTAGTTTTAATATTATCTGGGTCTTCATTGAATGTCTCCCAATTTTGTTTGCCGTTAAGTATGGAATTGATTTGTGGATTTGGTTGAGGGCTGTCTTAGGAAAAAAAGGGGTAGCCTTGCTATCAACCATTATTAGCTTGGCTAACTTTGGCTGGTATGCCGTTGCGGCCAATCTTTTTGCCAGCTCCATGATTCATTTGGGAAATAATTTTGGACTTGGTTTAGATAAGGGAGTATGGGCACCGATTTTAGGTACTCTCTGTGTTCTCCTTGGAACGTTGATTGCTCTAGGAGGTCCAGAAGTGATTAAATGGACCAATCGCTTCTTAGTTATTGCCTTGTTGATTGTCGGTCTGATTATCGTTGGAATCTGCTTTGTCGCCGTTCCTATTACTGACATTATGAACATTCAACCAGCTACCCAAGGAGATTTAACTCCATTAGAACGCTTCATGCTTTCTGGGGAAGGAAATGTGGCCTTTGCCTTCTCTTGGTCTACACAAGCATTGGTCTTGCCACGTTTGGCAAAATCAGAACGTAGTGGCTATTGGGCTACAGCTTTATCATACGGAGTTGTTGCGCCCTTCTTCGTTGCGACAGGTGGAGTGATGGCTTTGGCCATGTTTGTTAAAACAGGTGTTTATGAAAGTGATCCAACAACCATGCTATCAACTCTAAGCACACCTGCCTTTGCTCTCTTAAGTCTACTACTAGTAGCCTTTGCCAATATTGGAACCCAAGGGACAGGATCATACGTGAACTGTATGATTGTAAAAAGTGGGATGCCCAAAGTGAGCTATAAACTAATGGTTTGGATTGCCATGGTATACGTGAGCCTACTCACCATCTGGGGAGGGGTAGAAGAGTACTTCGGTTCCTTCATCTCACTAGCCGCCTATATTCAGGGGCCAATTATTGGTATGATTGTTGTCGATTACTTCATCTTAAGAAAACGAAAACTCGACTTGCGTTCAGCCTATTTCCTTGAAGGTCATGACGCCTACGAGTTTACTAAGGGATTTAACGTGGTTGGCTTGTCTTGTGTATTTATCTCCTTATTGGTAGCAGTACTATTTGTTTACAACCCTGTAACAGCACAGATTCAAAGCCCAATCTTTTTAATCACAACGGGTAGTGGCTTTACTGCGATCTTTGGTGGTTTATTGTACTGGCTAGCTAGCTTAACTCCTTTAAAACGCTATATGATCAAGGATCGGGACTCTGTTACGATTTAAGGATAAATGAAAACCTTAATCTATATCTATTCGCTTCCTCTTTTTTGAAAGTTAATTTTACATTAGTATTGGCATGATTCTAGTCAATCATATTCTGATTATCCTAGCCATGACAGGAGGTATTCAATAAAATGTCCAAAATGAATGACTTCATTCAACAGGAGACGATAACGGGAATCGTTCCCATGACCAACAAGGATCGTCAGTATTCTTTCTGGGATCTCTTCCTGTCAACAAGTGGTTTTGCCATCGCAACTTGGTGTTATACCCAAGGAGCTTATGTAGC
>NZ_NCUW01000022.1 GCF_002096335.1 Streptococcus oralis subsp. dentisani | reverse complement strand
TCAACCCTGCGATACACCATAGTCCGTACGGGATTCGAACCCGTGTTACCGCCGTGAAAAGGCGGTGTCTTAACCCCTTGACCAACGGACCTGAGTTTTTCAACTCTTTCTATTATACCTACTTTTTTACCTTTGTCAAGGACTTTTTTCCTCTTTACCGAAATTCTGAAAAGATTAGGGAAAGTTCTCTCAGGAGAGCTTTACGTCCTCTAAAGACTTCTCCTCCCATTAGACGGTCTATTAACTCTTGTTTTTCCATACTCTGCTTTGATTTGTAATTCTTTAGAAGTTCGTGAAAGAGATAATAATCGTCCAGCCTTAGTCCTTTTTCTCCTAGACGATGGCTAATCTCACTCACCTCTTCATAGGGTTCTTTGTCAAAACGGCGCTTGTGGCTTTCCTGTTTACGGATGTAATCTAGGATACGATTTCTAAACTTTGTTTTAAAGCAAACATAAAGTCGATGGCGCTCGCCCTCTAGTAACTCTGGATTGCGACTCACCAGCTCATACAGACATAACATGCCTTCCTGGTCCCAGTCCTCTTTCTCCCACAGATGCAAATGATAATCTTTGCGACACTTATGGACAATGCCCTTCGTTTCCTCGTATAATTCCTTCAGATTCATAGACCTCTCCTTTCTGCATTTAGTTTAGCAAAATGCACAATCCCATGGGCCCATTTCCTCTATTCTATACTTCTTCCTCCCTCAACGGCACATAAAAAGAGAGGCAAGGCCTCTCTGGGGTTATAATTCTGCAATTTGGTTTAGGTTTACTTCTGCAATCGTATCATTACCAAACATAGAGATAATCATCTTCACTTTATTGTTATCAATTTCAGTAATTTTACCTGTGTAGTCTGCAAAAGCGCCATCAATGATGCGGACAGTCTGACCAACTTCAACGTCAATATCAAACTCTTGAACAGTTTGTCCCATTGAAACCAGAATATCACGGATTTCTTGTTCCAATAGCGGAGTTGGTTTTGATCTGTTACCGTGGGATCCGACGAATCCTGTTACGTTCGGTGTGTTTCGAACAACGAACCATGCTTCATCGGTCATGACCATTTCTACAAGGACATAACCCGGAAAGCGATTCTCTTCAATTTCTTTTTTCTTTCCATTTTTCTCAACTTGCACGGTTTGTGTTGGAATCTCAACGCGTAGAATATTATCCAACATATTATACGTTTGTGCACGTTGCAATAGATTTTCTTTTACCTTATTTTCATAGCCAGAATAAGTTTGTAGAACAAACCATCCCTTGTCAAAACTATCCATGATATTTCCTTTCATACATATATAGAAGAAAGTTAGCAGAACTTCTCCACTTTTCTTCTAAAAAATGTTAATAAATCGAATCAAACCTGAAACAATTAACTGGTCAAAAATGTAAATGATGACCACAAAGAAGGCTGTGTATTCCATAATAGAGCGAAAATCTCTCCAGCTTTCCTTGCGAGTTGGCCACGTTGTTTCTTTAAGAAGTTTAAAAATATCCTTAATAAAACCCATCGTTCTCTCCTATCTCGTTTCTCTATGTGTCGTATATTTCCCACAATGTTTACAAAATTTATTTACTTCTAGTCGTGTTGGCTTGGGGTTCCCACTAATTTTGATTGAGTAATTCCTTGAACCACAAACTGCACAAGCTAGGCTTGCTTTTTTTAGTGCCATAATGCCTCCATCTTATCTATTATAACAAGAAACCTAGGCTTTGACAAGCCTCTTAACGAAATAGATTAAGGATTGAGTCCCATATTGTCTGGGCTTTTTCTTTTATTTTAGCTTCTGAAATCGCACGTCCTGCTTCATCTACAAGATTTTGTGCACGACTACGAATATCTCCTATCGGGTCCTCCGACTGGTTTGTCTCATTTTCAACAACCTGCTTTTTCGTATTTTCTGGTTCAATACCATTTTGTTTATAAGCATTCTCAACTGTAAAAGTGCTACCTGGAGTGTAAGGTAAAATGGTATTAGCCATACTTCTAAAGACATGGGCTGCTCCATTTGAGGTCGAACCTGCTAGATAATGGTTCTCATCCGTCGTCGGGAAGCCGAGCCAGTGGGTAATTACCACATCTGGAGTATAACCAATCACCCACTGGTCACTAGTATATACTGAATTAAAAGCAGCCTCAGTAGTACCTGTCTTTCCAGCCATAACATAATCTGTTGGCGATGAACTAATTCCTGTACCATTGGTAAATGTTCCTAACATCATACTGGTCATTTTATCGGCTACCGACTTATCAATCACTCGTTTTTGAGAATTTTTATGACTCTTGATGACCTGACCACTGGCATTTTCAATACGAGTGATAAAATGCGCTTCAGGCATCAGACCTTCATTAGCAAAGGCTGCATAGGCTTGCGCCATCTGGAGAGGATTCGTCTCTACGCCTCCACCGAGAGCGACTCCAAGAACTCGATCAACATTTTCCATATTCAGGCCAAATCTCTCCCCAGCGTCAAAAGCTTTGTCAATACCTAATGCATTTACAGTCGCAACTGCCGGTAAATTGAGTGATTCAGCCAAAGCCTGATACATAGGTACTTCAGGAGAAGTCTTAATCCCTGCATAATTGTCCACTTGATAACTATCATACTGCATCGTATGATTATCCAATTGCTTGTTTAAGGCCCATCCTGCTTCTACTGCAGGCGTATAAACCACTAAAGGTTTGATAGTTGAGCCTGGGCTACGCTTAGACTGAGTGGCATAGTTGAAATTGCGGAAGCCTGGTTTGTCATCGCCAGCTACGCTACCAACAACGCTACGCACCCCACCTGTTTTAGGCTCTAAAGCAACACTACCTGATTCGGCATGTGTTCCGTCTTCTGCCTTTGGAAATAGTGAGGTATTTTCGTAAACAACCTGCATATTGGCTTGGTAGTTTTGGTCAAGTTCTGTATAGATTCGATAGCCGTTGTTGACAATCTCTTCTTCTGTGAGATTGTACTTGGAAACGGCTTCGTTGACAACTGCATCAAAATAGGACGGGTAACGATAATCCGAAATCTTCCCCTCATACTTATCTTGCAGTTGAGAAGCCATATCTGCTCCAGCTGCTTCGGTCTCTTTATTTTTATCAATATAGCCCGCTGCAACCATATTTTGTAAAACAGTATCCCTACGGTTGATCGAAGCTTCAACAGAATTTAATGGATTGTACAATTCTGGTCCCTTGAGCATCCCCGCCAGAGTGGCCGCCTGATCAAGCGTTAGTTGTGAAGCCGATACTCCGAAGTATTTCTTACTTGCATCTTCAACACCCCACACCCCATTTCCAAAGTAGGCATTATTGAGGTACATAGTAAGGATTTGCTCCTTGCTGTATTTTTTTGTCAATTCTAAAGCTAGGAAAAACTCCTTGGCCTTCCGTTCAACAGTTTGATCTTGAGATAGATAGGCATTTTTCGCCAACTGTTGGGTGATAGTAGAACCGCCTCCAGAACGACCTGCTGTGACAATAGCTAGAAAGAAACGACCATAGTTAATCCCATCATTTTTATAGAAGGAACGATCCTCTGTCGCGACGACAGCGTTCTGCAAGTCTTTACTGATATCTATCAGCTCAACATAGGTTCCCTTTTGACCGGACAGGGCACCTGCCTCTTTTTCTTCGCGGTCAAAAATCAGGGTTCGCGTTTTCAAGGCATTTTGCAAGTCATTGACATTGGTGGATTTGGCTATTGCAAATAGGTAGGTCCCTACTAACAAACCAACACTCAAACCTAGTATAGCGACAATCTTTGTTAAATGATAGCGACGCCAGAATTTTCGAATTGGACCCACATGGCCTAATTTTTTTCTACCGCTCCGAGAACGACGCATACTAGTAGAATCAGACTCTGCTGATTCACTCGTTTCTTTTTTAAAGAGAGAAAGAAACTTCTCAAATAATTTATCTATTTTCATGCGTTTATTTTATCATCTTCACCATGGGAACTCAAGAATTTAGCTATTTCCTATCCAAATAGGGCTTTTTTTGTTACAATATCTGTATGCAATTCACATTTACATTACCATCATCCCTGCCTCAAATGACGGTCAAACAATATCTAGAGGAACAACTCCTCATCCCTAGAAAAATCCGCCACTTTCTAAGAACCAAGAAGAATATCTTCATCAATCAAAAACAAGTTCACTGGAACGAGATGGTGAAGCCAGGGGATATTTGCCAATTGACTTTTGACGAGGAAGATTATCCCACAAAGGAAATCCTTTGGGGCAACCCAGACCTCGTTAAAGAAGTTTATCAAGACCAACATCTCATTGTTGTTAACAAACCGGAAGGGATGAAAACGCACGGTAATCAACCAGATGAAATTGCCCTACTCAACCATGTCTCTGCCTACGTCGGGCAAACTTGCTATGTTGTTCATCGCCTGGATATGGAAACAAGCGGTTTAGTGCTTTTCGCCAAAAATCCTTTTATCCTTCCCATTCTCAATCGTTTGTTGGAGAAAAAGGAAATCGCTCGTGAGTACTGGGCACTCGTAGAGGGGCAAATAGGGAGTAAAGAACTTATCTTCCGAGATAAAATCGGTCGTGATAGACACGATCGCAGAAAACGGGTGGTGGATTCTAAAAAGGGGCAATATGCTGAAACACAGGTAAGCCGATTAAAGCAATTTCCAAACAAGACTTCTCTGGTTCGTTGTAAACTAAAGACTGGTCGAACGCATCAGATCCGTGTTCACCTTTCTCATCATAAACATCCTATCGTGGGTGATCCTCTCTATAACTCTAGATCAAAAACAAGTCGGCTAATGCTTCACGCTTTTCGACTGTCCCTTACCCATCCACTTACTTTAGAAAAGTTAAGTTTCACTGCCCTTTCTGATACATTTGAAAGAGAATTAAAAAAGAATGGATGACCGCTAAATCATCCATTTTGTTTTATCTAAAAATAGAAAAAAGCAAGACCAATAGGTCTTGCCTTTATTAACTCATGAATTATTTAGCGATTTTTGCAAAGTATTCAAGAGTACGAACAAGTTGTGCAGTGTATGACATTTCGTTGTCATACCATGATACAACTTTAACCAATTGTTTACCATCAACGTCAAGAACTTTAGTTTGAGTTGCGTCGAACAATGAACCGTAAGACATACCTACGATATCTGAAGATACGATTGGATCTTCTGTGTAGCCGTATGATTCGTTTGAAGCTGCTTTCATAGCTGCATTCACTTCATCAACAGTAACATTCTTTTCAAGAACTGCTACCAATTCAGTAACTGATCCAGTTGGAGTTGGAACGCGTTGTGCAGATCCGTCAAGTTTACCGTTCAATTCTGGGATTACAAGACCGATAGCTTTAGCAGCACCAGTTGAGTTAGGAACGATGTTTGCAGCACCAGCGCGAGCACGGCGAAGGTCACCACCACGGTGTGGTCCGTCAAGGATCATTTGGTCACCAGTGTAAGCGTGGATAGTAGTCATCAATCCTTCTACAACACCGAAGTTATCTTGAAGAGCTTTAGCCATTGGAGCCAAGCAGTTTGTAGTACATGAAGCACCTGAAATAACTGTTTCAGTACCGTCAAGAACGTCGTGGTTAGTGTTAAATACGATTGTTTTAACATCGTTTCCACCAGGAGCAGTGATAACAACTTTCTTAGCTCCACCTTTAAGGTGTTTTTCAGCTGCATCTTTCTTAGCAAAGAAACCAGTTGCTTCAAGAACGATTTCTACACCGTCAGTAGCCCAGTCGATTTGTTCTGGATCACGTTCAGCAGAAACTTTAACGAATTTACCGTTAACTTCGAATCCACCTTCTTTAACTTCTACAGTACCGTCGAAACGACCTTGAGTTGTGTCGTATTTCAACAAGTGTGCAAGCATAACTGGATCTGTAAGGTCGTTGATGCGAGTAACTTCAACACCTTCTACGTTTTGGATACGGCGGAAAGCAAGACGACCGATACGTCCGAAACCGTTAATACCAACTTTAACTACCATTAGTGATTTCCTCCTTATGAAAATCATGAAATTTTTATTGTGAAAAGAGTAACTTGAATCACTACAAATCACCTTTCAACGAACCTATTATATAACTATTTGAGCTTAATTGCAAGTGCTGACCTTGATTTTCTATGTCAGTTTCTTTTTGATAGGAAGCCTCTGTAATTTCTTTCTCTACTCATAGCGTAAGGATTCCACTGGATCCATTTTGCTAATCTTACGTGCTGGGAAGAAGGCAGAAATATAGCCAAGAAACAAAGCAAAAACGAAAGTCCCTAAAATAGAGAGAAGATTTAATTCAAAAACTTTAGAGATTGATGGATAGAAATGGTGAACAATAACATTCGCTAGACTGCCTATCCCTTGAGCAATGATGAAAGCTATAAACAAGGCAATGCCTACAATCCAAAGAGCTTCGTAGATAAAGATTCCTTTCACATCTCTATTTTGATAGCCAACGGCCTTCATGACACCGATTTCCTTAGAACGTTGCATGATATTGATATAAATGATGATGCCTATCATAACTGCTGCCACCACAATCGCTTGTGAAGAAAGCACAATCAGTAATCCCTGGATGACACGAATAAAGGTAATCACAATATCAAGAACAGCCTGTTGAGAAAGAACTGTATACTTCTTATTTTTCTGCAATTCTTCTGTTACTGTTTTCGTACGAGACGGATCTTTAAGTTCTAAAATAAAATAGGATACGGCCTTTGTGAATTCAGCTTCTTTTAAAATCGTTTCCATCTGCTTGGAAGCCATAAAACTATTACTATCCTCTGCATCATCTTCATCATTGATTACACGCACAATATGAGTTTGAAAACCTGCCAACTTGCTACCTTCAGCAGCATTTTCTACAATGGTTGCTGATACTGGTTTGCCAATCACATCACTAGCCGTCAGATTGTTCCCTGTTTGTTCATTCCAATTTTTGAGCAAACTCATCGGAATCGTCAATCCCTGCTCGTTAACATCCTTATAAAGAGAGCCTGCTAGCACTTTTTCTTTTTCATTGCTACTAACAGAAATACTTGTATCTTCATACAAACTCACGACTTGAGCATAAGAAGGCATGGCTTGGCTAAAATCCACTTCGTGTCCGTCTATGCTAATCTTTGACATGGTCATGCCAAAAGGACTCTCTAGATATTTAATATTTTCTTTCCCAATCGTATCTGTGATATAGTTCTTATCATCTTGGTTTAGAAAACCTCTTCCAGCAACGCTGGAATTCAGTGCAATCTGAACTTGGGAAGGGAGCTTACCTCCGTTGGTATTTTCATCAATCATCGAAATCAAGGCATTCCCTAGACCAAACGAAATCAACACGCCTACAAAACCAATCGAGGTTGCTACTGCAATCAACAAGTTACGCCACTTTCTTTCCATAAAGTTACTTAAAGAAAGTTTGAATTTGTTTTTAAAAGATAATCCTTTATTTTTTGACTTCTTCAACGACTTCACCATCCTTCATTTTGATAATCACATCTGCATATTCAGCAACCTCTGGATTATGGGTTACAATCAGTACTGTCTTCCCTGTTTGGGCTAATTTTTTAAACACTTCCAATACCATTTCTTGGGATTGAGAATCCAGCGAACCCGTTGGCTCATCTGCTACAATCATATCAGGCTGATTTACCAGTGCACGCGCTATTGCTACGCGTTGCTTTTGTCCGCCAGAAAGCTGTTTAACATTTTTAGCAATAAAAGGCTCCATGCCCAAATTACTTAATTGCTCCTTTGCAATCATTGTCATCTCCCTGTCAGATAAATCTTTGACATAGAGAGGCAACTTGACATTATCCAGAACAGATTGATGGGGAATGAGATTGAAGTTTTGAAAAACAAATCCAATATTATCTTTACGGAATTGAGTTAGTTCAAGTTCCGATAAATCCCTGAGAGGTTCTCCCTTAAAAGCTAAAACTCCCTCATACTCTCTATCTAGGCCACTGATGATATTCAGTAGACTGGTTTTTCCACAACCTGACGGACCATAAATCGCTGTAATTTTTCCTTCAGCAATCTGCAAGTTAATATTTCTTAGAGCCTGCTCTTTATGTTTGCCGTCCAAAGCGTAAAATTTTGAAATATTTTTCATGGATAAAATGGACATTATTATCTCCTTTAATCACTTGTATTATCGTGTACCGATACAAACTAAAATAAACAATACCAATATAAATTATATTTAACAAAATCTGAGTTAAAAAACCGAATATTCTTATTTGGTTAACCAAAAGACAGACTAGGATTGGTAGAAAACGAATAATATACATTGTCACCCTCATCTTTAAAGGGAGCGAAAAAGCTTCTAGCTCTTTCGCATCTCGAAAATGATATTCTCGAAATAGTAATACCTCTATCATTTGTACTCCTTGGCATAAAAAATATGCTAGAGAAACTCCGAAAAGAAATAGGAAAATATCTATAAAACCGTACCCCAGATAATTTAAAAAGAAATATAGCGAGGTTGCAGGAACTAAGATACTAATAACATTTAAAGACCAAATTCTTTTTTTTATAAATTTATTAAGATTGATTCCCACAGCCTTCAGATAAGGGAAATCCTTATTTAAAGTAAGAAAATAAAAATTTATCCCTTTATTGCTAAAAAATACTGTCCCTGAGAATAAAGCTGTATTCAATATCATCACTTTATTCGTGGTATCAATTCCTAAAAAATCTGGTAAAACCAACCACATGAACATAAACATAAAAGTTGAAAACACAGGTATAGTAATCGCTTTAAACACTGTCAAACCATCAACAACAGATAATAAATAGGACATACTGAACGATTTTTTAAATCTTGGCCTAACATACCTGATTTTCGGTATAAAAAATATATTATTAAGTAAAAAAACAAGTAGGCACGCAAATATTCCTAAAGAAATATTATAGAAAAAAATAATTACTAAGATGGGCAAAACTAGAATTAAATTCTTAAAAAATACTATATTCCAAAATTCTCTCCCTGTTATATTGAAAAATATCCTCATTGTACTTTCTGTTTTAGTTTTTAAAACATAAATATTTTCATAAAGTATTCCTAATAACAGAATTGCAGGAACCAATATTGTTGCTAATTCAAAGTATGATAAGATTCCCCAAATTTGATTTTCTTTTAATATATTATAAATTTCTGATTTAGCAATCAAAAAAATAAAAACCAAGGCAATAGAAGATAAAAAATATTTGTAAGTCAATTGAATTAGCGATAATTCCTTGACATTATTCGAATCGTTCCAGTATCCTTGTCGTGATAGGAACAACAGAGTAATAGAATAATAAAACTTTTCCATACAATTTCCCTCTACAAAGAAATAATCTGATCAACTGTCGGTAAAATTTCCTGTCTCTCGTGGCTTACAATAATGAAGTGTTTACCTAGATTTATCTTTTGCTCAATCAAATGAATAAGATTTTCAACCGAAATTTGATCTAATCCCGATAAAGGCTCGTCCATAACATACAAATCAGAATCCAATAAAAATGCTGCTATAAGCATTACTTTTTTCTTTTCTCCTAATGACAGTGATTGAATTGTTTGCGTCATCAATTTCTCATTCAAATAAAATTGTTCTCGTAATTCTCTTAACCGTTCTTCAAACAAATTTGTTTCAATAAAAAATTGTTTCTGTAAAAATTCGAATAATAAATTAGGAGATAAACCAATAAAATAGTTGTCCGAAGAATCTGGAACATAGCTAACCTTTTCGTCAGAAATCAATGAGCCAGAATATGGTTGAACAATTCCTAGTAATACTTTTAATAATGTCGACTTTCCTGCACCATTTTTTCCGGTAATCAGTGTGAGACCTGAATTTGAAGTATCAAAAGAAATATTATCAAAAAGTATACGACTGTTTACCCGATACGAAATGTTTTCTACTTTCATTTTTTCTCCTTTTATATTATAATTAAAATAGTTGATAGTTATGTCTATAATCTTTTTGAGAATGCCCATTTTCAAACCGAGACATAACTATCAATTATTTTTTTATTCAATTATAATCATTCTAGTAATTTCTAATAGAAATTATTTATCATCTGTTATTAACTAAACCATTGTTTTACCCAGCCCCAAATTGCTGTTAAAATCCAGTCAATAATAATCCATTTGATAATTCTCCATACGAAACGCCACATAATAATTCCTCCTATTTACTAAACCACTGTGCAACCCAAGCCCAAATAGCTGTCCACATTAAATTAATTAAAATCCATTTTACAATTTTCCATACCCAACGCCACATAACAATTCCTCCTATTTACTAAACCACTGTTTAACCCAGCCCCAGAGAGGTTCCCATAGTAAATTAATTAAAATCCATCTTACAATTCTCCATACCCAACGCCACATATATTTTTCTCCTTTTCTTTGATTCTTATTTTAATCTTCTAAAAAAATTAAAATTCCTAAATGTCCTGTTATTCTCTAACGTCATATCAAGTCCTACACTTACTTCTTGAACGAGAATAAGTGCATTTTTTTTAATACCTACTAAAGGATAAATTTTTAACTTTTTGGGTTTTATTGTAATCAAATCCAGTAAGTAGCCATTAACTCTTATTTCTACTTGAATAAGATTTGATAGTGTTTGTCGAATGAGCAGTACATCTCCTACTTCTGACATGCCAGTCAATAAAACATTGTTTATTCGTTCAAATTCTAGCATATCATTCCTCTAAACTCAAGTCCACCACCCACCCGTGATAAATAGAAAAATCAGTATTTTAATCATAGTAAATTCCTTTCTCTTTATTATGAATCCATTGTAACAAAAAAGCGACATTCCTCCAATGACAGAAATGTCACTCCTATAAACAATTTAACAATATCTTTTTAGGTCCTCAGCCCATTCATTGTCTAAACTAATTAGTAACTGCTCATTACCAAACATCCTTGCCATCATTTTTGCTTCTTCATACTTTTGTTTGGCTGTTTCATAATCCATCTGAATATAATATTTCCACTCCACCATCAAGACAATTGGTTGTTTTTGAAAATCTCGTGTTTTCTGTCCTATTTTATTTAAGGTCTCAACTGCTCTCTTAAAATAATGAAACAGCCCCATAATTTCTATACAAGCTAAAGAAGCTAACAAGGAATCTCTAAGCAAGTCCAAACAATCGAACTCTATCTTATCAACCTGAGAAATTAGTTTGTCATGAAAACAAAGAATGGTTTCATGCTCAGATTCTTTTATCTCACCCACATTTAAACCATCCATTAACTGACAGTTGAAATACAGTCTCAATTTCAAAAAGTCCTCGGCTTTATATACATCTCTGGATAGTAAGTCTTGAAGACCGCCCTCAATCACACTACTTCCGTATAAGGAATTACTAGTCGCCCTCACCTCATCTATAGCTTGAAGACAATCCACTATCACTTTCTCATCACGTGGCAAATCATCATAAAAACATTCAAAAATCTCATCAAAATATTCTTCCTTTCGTTCCTGCAACTCTTTGTCTCCATAGTCAGGATGATGAAGAAGAAAGTATTTTAATTCTTGGTAACGCTTGGGTAATTCCTTATAGTCTGGCATCAGAATATAGGTTGGAATATCTAGCCTATTCGCTATATATTCTAGTGTTTTTATCGTAGGACGAAATTCTCCTTTCTCGATGCGGACCAACTGACGGACTGATAATTCCGACTCATCCCCGCAAAAGACTGGACGACTAAGCCCTTTCTCCTCTCTAAGGCGTCTTACCTTTTCCCCTAAATCATTCATCTCTTACATTTCTCCCTTGGCTCGATACAAAAACTTTGATAGCCAAACAAACATATACGCTTATTATAACATTTTTCAAAAAAATGTACAAAAAAAGAGACAGGATAACTCCTGCCTCTAGGCTGATAAACGATTATTTGCGACGTCCTGGACGTTCTGCATAGCCATAGTAAGCATCTGCCATGATTTCTTCCATGTCAGCTACCATTGGCAAGCGTGGGTTAGCAGGTGAACATTGGTCTTCATAAGCAAGCAAGGCAATTTCATGCAAGCTGTCTTTCCAAGCTTTTTCATCGATTCCTTGGTCTTTGAAGTTCATCTTGATACCTACTGCAACACCAAGGTCGTAAACAGCTTTAGCGTATGCTTCAACTGCTTCTTCTGGAGTTGAGTGAGGCAAACCAAGCATTTTCGCGATGTCTTGGAATTTCTCATCAGCTTTCCAGTAGTTGTATTTAGGCCATGTAGTCGTCTTAGATGGACGAGTACCATTGTAACGGATAACGTATGGAAGCAAGATTGCGTTTGTACGTCCGTGAACAGTATGGTGAACACCACCAATCTTGTGGGCCATTGAGTGGCTCATACCAAGGAAGGCATTGGCGAAAGCCATACCAGCCATTGTAGATGCATTGTGCATTTTTTCACGTGCTTCTGGATCAGCTGTCTTAACAGATTTTTCCAACCATTCAAAAACAAGTTTGATTGTTTGAAGGGCGATACCGTCTGTATAGTCGTTAGCGAAGTTTGAAGTGTAGGCTTCAGTCGCGTGAGTCAAGACGTCCATACCTGTATCAGCAGCGATGAAGTCAGGAACTGATTCAACCAAAGCAGGGTCAACAATGGCAATAGTTGGTGTCAATGAGTAGTCAGCCAATGGGTATTTACGGTTGTTTTTCTTATCAGAGATAACGGCAAATGGTGTTACTTCTGAACCTGTACCTGAAGTTGTTGGGATACCGATGTACTTCGCTTTCTTACCAAGTGATGGGAAGCGGAAGGCACGTTTACGGATGTCCATGAATTTTTGAACCAAGTCACGGAAGTCGATTTGTGGTTGTTCGTAGAAGAGCCACATTACTTTGGCTGCATCCATTGGTGAACCACCACCAAGAGCGATAATTGTATCTGGTTCAAATGCTTTCATCACTTCAGCACCACGTTCTACAGTTGTGATGTCTGGATCTGGTTCAACATCTGAGAATACTTGAATTGTCACACGGTTGCTACGTGCGTTCAATTGATCGATAACACGTTGAACAAAGCCAAGTTTTTCGATAGATTTGTCCGTAACGATCATAACGCGTTCAATATCTTCACATGTTTGAAGGTATTGGATAGAATTGCGTTCGAAGTAAATTTTTGAAGGAACTTTAAACCACTGCATATTATTTCTACGTTTCCCTACTTTCTTGATGTTTAGAAGGTTGATAGCGCTCACGTTATCACCAACTGAGTTGCGTCCGTATGAACCACATCCAAGTGTCAATGATGGAATGAAGGCATTGTATACGTCACCGATACCACCGAAAGTAGATGGAGAGTTCCAGATAATACGCATTGCTTTGATTTCTGTACCAAAGCGTTTAGCTAGTTCTTCGTCTTTTGTATGGATAGCTGCTGAGTGACCAAGTCCGTTAAACTCAACCATTTGACGTGCTTTTGTAAGACCATCTTCTGTGTCTTCAGCTTTTAGAACAGCAATAACTGGTGACAATTTTTCACGAGTCAATGGTTCTTTTGGTCCTACTTCTGCACACTCTGCCGCCAAGATGTTTGTTCCTTCTGGAACGCTGAATCCTGCTTGTTCTGCAATCCATGCAGCCGGTTTACCAACGATGTTTGCATTTAGTTTAGCACCTGCACAGTTTTTGCTGTTTGCTTTCACGCCGAAACAGAATTCTTCAAGAAGAGCTTTTTCTTTTTTGTTTACAAAGTAAGTGTGGTATGATTTGAATTCTTCTACAAATTCGTCATACACTTCTTTATCAATGATAACCGCTTGTTCTGATGCACAGACCATACCATTATCAAATGATTTAGACATCACGATGTCATGAGCAGCTTGACAAAGGTCAGCTGATTTTTCAACATAGGCAGGAACGTTTCCGGCACCTACTCCAAGAGCTGGTTTACCACATGAGTAAGCAGCCTTAACCATGGCATTACCACCTGTTGCAAGGATAGTCGCAATACCTTCGTGGTTCATAAGCGCTCCAGTTGCTTCCATAGATGGCTCTGTAATCCATTGAACACAGTTTTCAGGTGCGCCAGCTGCGATAGCTGCATCACGAACGATTTGCGCTGCGTGAGCAGATGATTCTTGAGCAGATGGGTGGAAGGCAAAAACGATTGGGTTACGTGTCTTCAAGGCAATCAATGCTTTGAAAATTGCTGTTGATGTTGGGTTCGTTGTTGGAGTGATACCACAAACAACTCCGACAGGCTCAGCAATCTTAGTCAAACCAGTAACAGGATCATCTTCTATAACACCAGCAGTTTTAACACCGCGCATATTATTGACAACGTGCTCACAGGCAAAAAGGTTTTTCGTTGCCTTGTCTTCAAATACACCGCGACCAGTTTCTTCAACTGCATGTTGTGCTAGGATACCGTGCGCATCAAGGGCTGCGACCGAAGCTTTTGCCACGATGTAGTCAACTTGTTCTTGGTTCAACTTGCGCATTTCATCAAGTGCAACCAAGGCTTTTTTCACGAGACCGTCGACATGCTTCTCAGCAGCAAGTTGTTTTTGCTCAGGTGTTACTGTTTTTTTATCAGCCATATTATCCTCCATAGCCTTAAAGGATTTTATCCTTTGTTAATTTTTTCACAAGTTTATTATAACTCTTTTTTCAGACTTTGTAAACAGTTTCATGTAGGTTTCACAAAGAAACTTTATTCATTTGTGAATTTTTTTTCAATATTGCGGTGCTACGGGATTTTGCTCTATCGATTGTGAAATTGCGATGAAAATTTTTTTATTTCACAAACTTTTTCTACATTGAAGATTCTTCTCTAGCAATCATTATAGAAAGCGATTTCTTTTTTGTTTTAAAAAATAGTCTCCTCACCTAGAGACTACTGTTTTTGTTGAAAAATGCCTTGTTTAAAGGTTCCTTCATAGACAACTTCTTGTTCTGTCGTCAACTTCCCTTGACCTTCAGCCTGGCCATTTACAAAATCACCTTCGTATTTCCACCCAGATTTTGATTGGAAAGTCCCTTTTCCATTAAAGGCGCCATTATTGAAATCACCTGTATATTGGTCTCCATTTTCAAAAGTCATGGTCCCCTGACCATTCATCTTTCCTCTTACCAAGGTTCCATCATAAACAAGCGTACCATTATCAAGTGTCAGTACACCCTTTTTTGGTGTGTTTAATAGAAAAACTGACACGGCACAGATAGCGATTAGAAGGACTGTTGCAATCTCTATACGCGGGCGAGTTAGATAAACTCGATATTTTTCAAAGATTTCTTTAAACTTTTCCATTGTCACTCTCATTTTCTAATCGATCTAGCCAGCTTTGACATCCACTTGTGATACGAGCATAGGTTTCCTCAAAATCTCCTGTATACCAAGGATCTGGAACACTTTCAGATGCAAAAGAGTAGATTTTATACTGGAATTCCTGAGGACACATTTGACGCAAATCTGAAACGTTTGAAGCATCCATACCGATAATGTAATCAAACGACTCAAAATCTTCTCTGCCAATCCGAAGCGATGTTTTGTCTTTGTCATAAGGAATCTGATATCTAAGAAAAATCCCTTGCGTTCCCCTATGAATCGGATTGCCGTGTTCCCAAGACGAAGTTGCACGACTCTCAATTTGATAATCACTCGTCATGGACTTCATCACAAATTCTGCCATGGGGCTACGACAGATATTTCCTAAGCACACAAATACTATTTTTTTCATCCCTTTTCCTCTCATATCATAGAAAAACGGGAGTGATAGGATCCCGTTTTATTCTTCGATTGCTCCGCCTTCGTCAACAACTGTTCCTTCTGGTGTCACTGCTTCTTTAAGGGGCAACACTGTCTTGATAGCAGCTAATTCAAAAGTCAAATAAACACCATCTACGTCCAGTACGATTGTTTGCTTCTCAGTATCTACTTCATCCACTGTTCCGTAAAGTCCGCCGATTGTGATCACTTCATAGCCTTTTTGAAGCTTGTTCAAGCTTTCCATACGCTTTTGGGCTTGTTTCTTTTGAGAACGTTGCATAAAGAACATCAAAGCCATCATCCCTACAAGCATGATTAAGAAAGTAATATTTGGATTCATTGTTTTCTCCTTTGTATTTTACATAGGACTACTATATCAAATTTCAACTACTTTTACAAGGTTGCGCCTTGCTTTTATGCCAATAAAAAATCAGAGTTTTCACTCTGATTTCTGCGATTATTTCAAGTTTTGAACGATTTTGACTAGATTTTCCACAGTAAATCCATACTCTGCCAATACTTTTGGTGCTGGGGCAGATGCTCCGAAGGTATCAATACCGAGAACTGCACCATCAAGACCAACATATTTGTACCAGTTTTGAGTTACACCCATTTCGACTGCAACACGACGGCGGACTGCATTTGGAAGGATTTCTTCCTTGTATGCTGCATCTTGTGCGTCAAAGACATCTGTTGATGGCATGCTGACTACACGGACTTTTGCACCTTGACTAGCCAATTCTTTGGCAGCTGCGACCGCCAAATTCACCTCTGAACCTGTTGCAATCAAAATCGTATCAAAGTCTGCTGCACTTTCATAGACAACATAGGCACCTTTAGTAACCTTGCCAAAGTCTGTTCCCTCTTCAACAGTCAAGTTTTGACGTGTCAAAACAAGGGCAGTTGGTGTTTTTTCGCTTGTCACTGCAAGGTACCAAGCTGCTTGCGTTTCACGCGCATCTGCTGGACGGAAAACATTGAGATTTGGCATGGCACGAAGACCTGCTAGGTGTTCAACTGGTTCGTGAGTTGGACCATCTTCCCCAACTGCGATTGAATCGTGAGTAAAGACATACGTCACAGGAAGTCCTTGCAAGGCTGACAAGCGGACGGCTGCCTTCACATAGTCAGAGAAGACAAAGAAAGTTCCACCATAAACACGAAGTCCACCATGAAGAGCCATTCCGTTCAAGATGGTTCCCATGGCAAATTCACGAACACCAAACTGAATGTTGCGGTTCAAGCGATTGGCATCGTCTTGAAGTCCATCAGTCTTGATATAAGTCATGTTTGAATGAGCGAGGTCAGCTGATCCACCCAAGAAAGTTGGCAACTTAGCGGCCACAACGTTCAAAGCATCTTGGCTTGAATTACGAGTTGCTTGAGAGAAGCCGTTTTCTAGAGCTGGGAAGTCTGCTGGAGTCACTTCAACTGGATCACGTCCGTCGATGATGGCTTCTACTTCTGCTGCAAGTTCGGGATAAGCTTCTTTATAGTCAGCAACTAGTTTTGTCCAAGCTTGATAAGCTGATGCGCCACGATCTGCAACATTTTCTTTGAAATCAGCATAAACTTGCTCTGGAATTTCAAATGGCTCGTAGTCCCAACCAAGAGCTTGGCGAGTAGCCGCAGTTTCATCTGCCCCAAGAGGAGCACCGTGTACCGCATTGGTTCCTTGTTTATTTGGAGAACCGTATCCAATAACCGTCTTCACTTCAATCAAAGATGGTTTGCCTGAAGCTTTAGCTACTTCGATAGCAGAATGGATTGCTTCCAAGTCTGTTCCATCTTCAACCAAGGCTGTATGCCAACCGTAGGCATTGTAACGGTCACGAACACTTTCAGTAAAGGAATCCTTTGTTTCACCATCCAAGTTGATGTCATTTGAATCATAAAGGACAACCAACTTGTCAAGTTTTTGCAATCCTGCGTATGAAGCCGCCTCGCTTGAGACACCTTCCATCAAGTCACCATCTCCACAGATCACATAAGTGTAGTGTTCAAAGATATTATAGCCTTCTCGATTGTATTTTGCTGCTAGGAAACGTTCTGCTTGGGCAAAACCTGTGGCAGTAGAAATCCCTTGTCCTAGAGGACCTGTTGTAGCATCAACCCCTGCTGTATGCCCAAATTCTGGGTGACCTGGTGTTTTGGAACCCCATTGACGGAAGTTCTTGACCTCATCCATGCTGACATCTTCAAAACCAGAAAGGTGAAGAAGGGCATAAAGAAGCATTGAACCATGGCCTGCTGAAAGAATAAAACGATCACGGTTAATCCAGTTTGGTTGTGCTGGATTGATGCGAAGTTGTTTTGTAAAGAGGCTATAAGCCATCGGAGCTGCTCCCATAACCACCCCTGGGTGACCTGAGTTGGCTTTGTTGATAGCATCAATTCCTAGGAAACGAATTGCATTAACAGATAGATTTGACATAGAATTTCCTTTCTCTTTGAGGTGATCAATAAATCACACATCCTATTTTACTATTATATGAAAAAATGCATAGAATAGCAATCAAACAATTCGATGCTCGATAAGTCTCCTATTTTCTACTCTCTAGTCGCCTGATAATAGGGAAGCAAGCGCTCATAAGCATCTTCTAGCTTCTCCAATATTGCTTCTACTGACTGATTTTCAATGAGGGAAACATCTACCTTAACCAAAACTTTACGGACTTCCTGATTGCGCACCTTCTCGCGTAAGAGCAGACGGTTTTCTTCATTAGCTTCTACCTTTTGACTTTGACCATCGGTATATGCTAGATAATAGATTCCTTCTACTGGTGGAATATCTAAAATCTTAGCTTGTTTACTCAGCGTCTGCTCATCCTTCTTACGCTCGATGAAACTGACTTCTAAGGAAATTCCAAAGTCAGTAGGTGCTCCATACAAACGCAGCGCCAACATGGGTTCTGTTACCCGCCCCTCTCTCTGTAGATAGACCCAGAAATGTGGTCGCAAGCGTTGCGCTTGATTCATCCACTGACTAGTCTGTTGTAGGTGCCATTCTGGATGACTTGCTTGGAAGGTCTTGGCTAGATTTGTAAAAGCCTTACGAGCCTCCTGGCCTTTGTGGCGCAATTCCAGCATCTTCTCTCGTTCATCTCCAGCCTTATCTGGATTACGATACTGGATTCCCACGTAAGATAGGTAGTTTTTGATGGTTTCCATCATCTGTCTCTTCTCCTTTTTTATAACAAAAAATCAGGTCAAGCCTGATTTTGTTTATTCCGTATCCACAACAACATAACGATTTGGCTCATCACCCTCAGAATAGCTAGTCACGCCATCCATGCGTGAAATAATGCGATGGATAATCTTGCGTTCGCTATTCGACATTGGATCTGTTTGCTGGCTACGACCTTCCTCCAATGCACGAGTCGCCAATTTTTGAGCGTAGGTTTGCAAGACTTCTGCACGGTGTTCAACATAATCATTGACGTTAATCGTAATGTAGAAAGTTCTTGAATAGCGATTATAAAGATAATTTTGTGCCAAGAGTTGAAGGGCCTTTAAAACTTTTCCATGATAGCCGATAATACGACCTGGTTCGTTGGTATCGATTTGCAGGTTGATAATGCGACGATTATAATCGCTTGAAATGACACCTTCAACATCTATATCATCCAAAATTGTTTGAACATAATCAGTTACTTCTGTCGCTACTTGTTCAATATCATAGCTCTGTTCAACTTTTAAACCTAAATCTTCTAGGGACTGACTTTTTTTCTTCTCTTGCTCATCTACAAGTTCTTTGGCATCTGTTGACGCTTCTGTTCTAGCTTCTTCTATTTGCAACTCATTTAAAATTTCAATATGCCCAGTCTCTTCAAGAATAGTGCTAGCATGTTTCTCATTTTTCAAGATTTCAGCCTTGATTTCATCAGAAACACCCTGACCTTCCTCTTCGATTTTTTTAATCGCCTCAACAACATGGCCGAGATCAACTGTCGCCTCTGTTACTGTCTTAACAGGTTCGTTTTGTTCATTGATTTCTTTCGGAACACCTTTTACGGCTTGTTGATTGGCCTTAATCACAGTCGTCTCACTAATCGCCTCAATATCAACTTGAGCTGGTTTTTTCCCAAATAAGCCTAAAAAACCTTTCTTCTCTTTGGACACAACCTTTATATGAGTCTTCATTCGAGGAAGACCTAATTCTTTCAATCCCTTTTGAATTGCTTCTTCAACTGTTGAACCCGTATATAACACCATAACCAGATTCCTCCTTATTACTTCATTTTCTGAGCCTTTTTCTTGGCTTTTCTTTTTCTATTTTCTAAATCTTTTTTAGCTTGTAATTCCGCCTCGCGCGCTGCAATCATCTTGAAAGGATTATTCAAGAAATAGGTTTGCAAAACTTGATAAGCATTGGATACTGCCCAGTACAGGGCAACTCCACTAGGCGCAGAGATGGCAAAGATAAAGATCAGTACCGGCATCCCGTACATCATTCCTGTCATAGCTCCACTTCTTTCAGGCAAAGCCTTATTCGATAACCAACTGCTCAAGAAGGTAAAGGCTGCCGCCAAAATCGGAAGGATAAAGCTTGTGTCTACTCCCCCTAGGTTTACCCATAAGAAGTGCCCTGTTTTTAAAAATTCCACTCGACTCAAGGCTTGGAACAAAGCCAAGAGGACTGGCATTTGAATCAAAATCGGCCAGAGAGAAGACGAGTGCTTGACCCCCAATTCTTTATAGACCTTCCGCATCTCCTGATCTAGCTTGGTTCTACTTTCCATATCGCGACCCGGATATTGTTCTTGCAGGGCCTTGATACGTGGTTGAGCCTCTTGCATTTTTCTAGAGACAACCATTTGAGTCTGAAAGACTGGTAATAGAATCGTACGAATCAGGATCGTAAAAAGGATAATTCCCACTCCGATACTAATGTCAAAGGACAAAAAACGGATGATTTCAGCAAAAAAATAGACAAATTTGCTCCATATATCTGTAGTATCCGCTGTAACATCGCTTGTCCCACAAGCTGCCATGACAAATAGGGACAAGCCCAGTAGACTAGTCAACTGTAGTTTCTTTTTCACTCCTAATTCCTTCCCGGTAAATCTTTGATAACTTTAATACGTGGAGTAGATTTTTCTCCATCTCTGCATAATCCAAGCTTTCAGCCCCCTTTCGAGCAATCACGACAAAATCAACGTCATCAGCCAAATGCCACCTTACATTTAGCAAAATATGTCGGATTCGCCTCTTAATCTGATTTCGGGTAACCGCATTCCCCAGCTTTTTGCTGACGGACAGTCCTACTCGAAAATGGTTTTGCTGGTTTTCCAATTGGTAGACAACAAATTTTCGATTGGCAAAACTTGTCCCATATTGAAAAATCTCTTTAAAATCTTTCTCTCTTTTTACACGAAAGTTTTTTTTCAAAACTCAACTCCATCTATTAAATTACTACTATTATACCATATTTTTCGAAAAAGCCAATAACAGCAAGGTTTTAGAGATTTTTCCAAGCAAAAAAGCTGGAGAGCAAACTCTCCAACTCTTTTTACATGTACATTATTTCTTATTTTAGTTATTTTTTGAATCGTTCAACATCACGTGCAATCACTAATTCCTCATCTGTAGGGATTACTAAGACACGGATTTTTGCTGCATCAGTTGAGATATCTCCAGTCACGCCAAAGACGTTCTTTTCTGGATCCACATCACATCCAAACCAAGAAATTCCTGAAATAACATCTCCACGTACATCTGAGGCATTCTCACCAACACCTGCTGTGAAAATGATCGCATCTGCACCATTTAGGACTGCCAAATACTGACCGATATGCTTTTGAATACGGTCAATATACATCTCGTAGGCCAAGGTCGCATTATGGTCTCCTGCTTTTACTGCAGCCATAACATCACGCATGTCACTTGATTTTTCAGAAACACCCAAAAGTCCAGACTCACGATTTAGGATTCGACTGATATCCTCTGGCGTGTTGAAATCCTCTGTATATTGCATTAAATAGGGAATGATAGCTGGGTCAATATCCCCTGTACGTGTTCCCATCATAATACCACCAAGCGGAGTGAAGCCCATAGAAGTGTCCACAGACTTGCCACCGCTGACAGCTGTAATAGAAGCGCCATTACCGATATGGCAAGTAATTAATTTCAAATCTTCTAATGGTCGACCTAAAATTTTAGCTGCTTCTCCTGCTACAAACTGATGACTTGTCCCATGTGCTCCATACTTACGAACTTTATTTTCAGTATAGTATTTATTTGGAAGAGGATAGCGATAGGCTTTTTCAGGCATTGTTGTGTGGAATGAAGTATCAAAAACAACAACGCTGGTAATATCTGGAAGTAATTCCTTAAATGCGCGAATTCCTGCTGCGTTGGCTGGGTTGTGAAGAGGAGCCAAAAGTCCCAACTCTTCAACCTTTTCTAAAACATCTCCCTCTACCAAGGTTGACTCTTTGAAATATTCACCACCAGCCACAACACGGTGCCCAACACCAGTTATTTCATCATAACCTTTGATGATGTCAAAACGAATCAGATCATCTAATAAAATTTTAACAGCTTGTGTGTGGTCGTCAATATCAAGAATTTGTTGTTCAGAACGGTCGTCGAATTTTACAGTTGAGATCGAATCCGTCAAGCCAATACGTTCGATCAAGCCTTTGGCCAATACTGTTTCTTCTGGCATTTGGTAAAGTTGCCATTTCAAACTCGAGCTTCCTGCATTGATTGCGATTGTTTTAGTCATAACATGATACCTCTTTTAAGCGTTTTCAACTATTATAACAAAAATTACCTTATATTTCAGTACCTTTGCTCCATTTTTGAAAATTTTCTTTGAATTTCATTAGTGCAGCTGGATCTTGCAAACTTTCTAGCGGATAGACAAAAGGTCGCAGTTCCTGTTCAGTTTTCTTCTGTAAAACGAAAATGCTCTTAGCCTTACTGGCCGTTGAGAAAATATCCTCTGGCAGAGTGATGATGGCAGCAAGACTCACTTCATCTTTGATCCAACCTTTTAACAAATCACTTTGAGGACTGGTCAACAAGTCGCTCGGAGCTAGAAAAATAGCATAGCCGTCTGACTTAAGGTACTTGAGACCTTGCTCCATGAGCAAATGGTGGGCATAGGTATGTTCTTGGCTAGAAGCCACTTGATAGCGTGAAGCGATGGTATCATCCGGATAATAGCCGACAGGTAAGTCGCTAATGACCACATCGCTTTCTTTAAGCATTTGCGGACGAACGGCATCGCCTTGAACAAATCCTGCCTGCAAACCGATTACATCTGCCATACTAGCCGCCAAATCAATCAGCAAATCATCCACTTCGACTCCCAAGTAATCCACTTTTTTAGCAAGAGAAGTCAAGAAGGTCGCGCCCAGAATCCCCATGCCGGACCCCATTTCGAGGATGCTAATTTCCTCTTGATCAAGCAACTCTTCCACAATAAGTACCAAGAGGAGGGCAATGGCATCCGGCGTAAACTGGTGATTGGCTTGCAAAGGCTCCGTTTGTCCTGCCTTCATCAAGAGAAACTGGTAGGTCTTGAGCCACTCTTCCTTGCGAAGTGCTAAGCGCTTAAGGGCTTGATTGTTCTCCTTGACCTGCTCTAGCTCAGTCTCACCATCCAGGTAGATGCTGTTTTGCTCTACCAAGGCATCATAAAAGTTGGTCGCCAAATCACCTTGAATGACTTGGACATTCTCTAGTAAATACGTATAAGCTTGTTCAATTTTTTCAAAATCCATATTCCTATCTTATCAAAATTCCCCCATTTTTTCCATCTGAATAGAAAAAATCACTGCTTTAGTCAGCGAGTGATTTTTGAGCTACTGTTAAAAAGAGCTCTGCATAATTTCCTAGAAAAAGACCTTCAGCACTGTACAGAATCTGACTGCCAATGCTCGAAAAACCAAACTGGGTTAGCTTGGTTTCCAGTTCAGCCAACTCAAAGCCGTGGTGGTTGGTGTCTGTCTTGACAAAATCAGCAATGAGTACCTGTCCATTCTCCCTAAGGTGATGGTTAAACATGGCAAGAGTCGCATCTAGATCTGGCATATGATGAAGAACCCGACTAACAACAATCAGGTCAAATTGTTGCTCCAAGGGATTTGCCAGTAAATCCTGTTTCAAAAACTGGATATTCTTGATGTCTTGTTGCTCTGCTTTCAAACGGGCTTGCTCCAGCATTTTCTCCGAGATGTCCACAAGGGTAACAGACTTGGCCTGCTTGGCTAGGGGTAAGGCTAACAGACCCGTTCCACCACCAAAATCTAGTATTTCCTTGTCTAATAGAAGAGCAATCTGTTTTTCAACTGCCTGACAAACCAAGTTTGCAAGAAAGATATTTTTGGGCGAATCAAAGGTTTCTGCTTTGTGATTAAAATCATGTTTCATGCTTTTAGTTTAACAAAAAGAAGCTGATTTGCCTAGGAATTGCCTTTCTTGTCTGCCTTATTGTCTCTTTCTTTCTGATTGGTTTGTTGACTTGAGTTGGTAGATGATTGTTCCTTAGGGTCCGTTTTCTTTTCCTTGGGTTTCATCGAAGGAAAGAGAAATTCATAGTTGTTCTTATTCATTCGAACACTTGTCGCAAAACCTGTTTTCGTATTTTGATAAGTGACTTTTCCTAGATTAAAGACTCGCTCCCCACTTTCTTGCTCAGCCTTATCTTTGCTTCGTTTGGCCATGGCAAAAGCGATCAACTTTTCTTTGTTTAGGGTAAAGTCTTTATGATGGGCGACTTGCCGATTCAAATAAAACTGCAACAAAAGGCTAAAAATGGCTGCCATGGTCACTGCATATAGGAGAACTCCTGCCTTAACTTTTTGATTTTTCCACACGATAGATGAATTCCCTTTCTAAGCCTTTTTGAAATTGGAAACGAAAGCGAACCAGTTGATTTTCCTCTGTGATTTGTGCTGATTTGAGACCATAAACCATAGGTTGATAACCTCGGCCACTGGCATCAGTTTTCCGAAAATCATCCGATTTGGACTTACCCATAGCGATATCCTTGCCATCTTGCTTCACATAAAGGCGATTGTCTTCCACCTTTTCAAACTGAGAACGATCTAACTCAGTCTCTAGTTGGTCCACAAACAAGAGCCACTCCTTTTGCTCGCTTTGTTGCTGGTACCGAACTTCTGAAATGAGGAGATGACTCATGGCTTGAAAGAGAAGCAAGCCACCGCTAATGACGATGAGGGCAAGCAGAGATTCTAAAAGAGTGAAAGCTCTTACCTTACTGCTCTTTAAGATCCAGCAATTTCTCTGAACCATGGTAGACCTCCAATCCTTTTTCACTAGCAAACACCTGAATCTCCACTCCATTGACCTTTACTTGACTTTGCCCCGTCTGTAAGGCTATCTTAGCCACACGTAAGACTTCCTCTTTTTGCAAAATTTCTGCCTCTAACCGTCGATTTTGTTGGATTTGCCCCAAGAGGAGAGTTGCAATACTGGCAAATACGGCCAGAGCTACTACTGCTTCTAGTAAAATCACTGCCTTAATTTTTTGTTTCCTTAATGCGTTTAATTTTTCCATTTCCTAGATATAATTGATAGCGAATCGCTCCCTTGCTGGTTTGAAATTCAACCTTAGCCAGAGACGAGTTGCCCCCAGCTCGGTCAAAGTGAATCGTCTGTCCTGATGGTGCTTGAATTCCTTTGGGAACTGTTAATTTTTGACTGCCATTGCTGATTGTCTCCCCGTCTAAGTTCAAGCTGGTCTTTTGCTGGCTGGCTAGACTGCGTTTTTGCGTTTCACGGTAGAGTTCTTCAAACTCCATAAAGAAAATCTGCTCCTCTACCGCCGCGAAACTTGACTGGACTGAACCTGATAAAGCCAAAGCAATGATACTCACAAGTCCCAAAACCAAGAGACTTTCAAACATGGTAAAGGCCTTAATCTGCAACAGTCTGACTTGTTTTTTGTTTCGCATGGTAGTCTTTATAAGCTTTGACTTGCTCTGCTGTGATACGACCGTCCGCTTGTAATTTACTAAGACTAGCATCTTCATTCTTGTCCAGACTATAGAGTTCTGCCTGACTTTCCACCACCTTGACAACAGCAGCTTTTCCTTTGTCATCAACGACATCCTTTTGCTTGGTCAAATTGGGCACAAAGAGTAAGAGGAGTACGCTGATGATGAGCAAGACGACTAACATCTCTACCAGAGTGAAAGCTTGAACCTTGGCTTTTTTTAATTTTGTCATGAGTTTTTTCATTTTAAAAATTTACCTCCATATTTTGATACATGGGCATAAGCATTGCCGCATAAAGTAAAACGATAATCAGGGCCACAAAGATAAAAACCAGTGGCTGCACCAGATTCATGGTGCGGTTGACTCGGGTAAAAAAGGCTTCCCAAGTTTTTTCAGCATAGATTTCCAACTCACTCCCCAGCTTGGATTTGACTTCCCCATACTCGATGATGAGACTCAACTCCTTTTTAAAGAAGGGATAGGTCGCTATGGTTTGAGAAAATTCACGGCCATTTTGCAGGGCTTGAGCCAGATCTTGACCGATTTCTTTAAAGAGCTGAGAACCTTGTTCCTGCATGATCTGAAAAATCTGCGTCAGCTCCATTCCCTGTGAAATCATATTGCCCCATTCACGCGCATAATAGGCCGTCAGATAGGTCTGGACAAAGATTCCCAGAAAGGGAACCCGTGCCAACATCGAGAAGACCCGCATCTTGGAACTTCTTTTGTAGAAAGTGAGAGCTAAAAGTAGAGACAGAGAGCAAACCAACACAAGTCCCAGAAAAATTTGTGGCAGATTGCCGATAATTTGGGTGGCGATATTGCTACTGTCCAGTTGGGGCAGTAGGTAGTTGCGTAAGCCTAACATGATTAGCAGGAGAAATCCCAGCAAAATCAGGGGATAAGTCGCCACTTCGATTAACTTTTTCTTGATCTTAGCCAGATTGTCTAGATACTCTTCTATCTTTCCCAAACTCAGGTGAAGATTCCCGTGCACCTCAGCTAGGGATAATTGGGTCACAATGGCACTTGAAAAACCCAAACTGTCCATCATTTCCGAGAAGGATTTTCCCTGAGACAAGCCTTGGTGCATCTGGATCACATAGTCCTTTTCCAGCAAGGCACTTCTCCCCAAGAAAGAAATGATTTCCACCAAATGAAAGCCACTGGAGAAGAGATTGTTAAACAGGGTGATGATTTTCTTTTGCTTAGCTGTAGCTAATTTTTTCCGTTTCAGCCTGAAGACTTGTGATATGTCCATCTTTAAGAAGCTGGTCAATCTGCGCATTCCACCTGGTTGGCTGATGTTCCTGATAGTCTTTGTTTGCAAAGTCAACAATTCCTCCTCCCCCGATTAATCTTTGGTAGCAGACGCCTTGCAGAACAACTGCTAATTCCTCCTCACTCACACCCAACTCCAGAAGGCGTTCATAAACCCCTCGGATACTCTTGGCATGAATGGTTGAAAAGACCGTCGCCCCTGTCAAACTGGCTCTGACCACTGCACGCGCCGTCTCGCTATCCCGAATTTCACCGATAATCAAAAGATCTGGTCGATGACGCAAGGATAGTTTGATTAGATTTTCATAGGTCAGTCCAATCGCCTCATTCAACTGCAATTGGAGCATGTCTTCCTGCTTGATCTCGACAGGGTCTTCGATGGACATAACCTGCTGTCCCTTAAAAAGGGATTTGGCCAATTCGTGCATCAGCGTCGTCTTGCCACTTCCGACTGGACCTGCAAATAGATAGAGTCCTCTTTGCAGGTACTGCTTCCCCAGTTCTCCAATATCCTGAAACCAGAAATGCAGATCCTGCTCCTCATCGTGTAACAAACGAATGACCAAACTCTCATGTCCCCGATAATCTCCCACGGTGGACAAACGCAGTGAAGAAACCTTTTCCTCATACTGATAATCACAAGAACCCAGCTGACTGCGACGCTTTTCTCCTACATTCATCCCAGCCACAAACTTGAAATGACTAATCACAGCAGCTAAAACATTAAACTCATAGGAGTCAACTAAACACCTCTCATCACCAATTCGCATATGAAGTTCATAAGTAGCTTCCTTGGGAATGAAATAGATATCCTGAGCTCCTTTTTTCTTAGCAGTAGCAATAATTTTCTGTGCAATTTCTTGTACCATACCGCCCTCCTTATCTAACTATTCGCAAAAAAATAAAAAAAGCAACTTAAAAAGTTACTTTTTTATCTCCATTTCATGCGGCAAGATCGGTGCTTCTCTTGACCTGTTTGTTTTTCATAGCCTGGACGCAGCTTTTCATCGGGGATGACTTGCCCATCCTGCAAAAGTGCCAAAGAATGGTACTGCTGCAAATACTCATCACACTCATCGCACCAGCGCTGGTCAGCAGGATCCCAAAAGATCGTCATCAAATCACTCCTACTCTTGTAAAGAGGATTCTTCTTTTCCAGCTCAAACCAGCATAACTTATAATATTTTAGAGCATCATAATACTTGTCAAAAGATTGACTCATGATGACATCTTCTTCCCAGCCTTCTATGAACCACCACGGTTCATAGTCTCCATACATTTCTATAACACGATACATTCTTACTACTTCCTTTGTATCGTATATTATAACTAATTTTTCATTTCAAGAAAAGGATTTTGCTTGCCTTTCACTTTAGGAAGACTTCTTTAAATACCTTTTTCAGCCTATCAAAAAAATAGGAGTCCTCTACTGACCCCCATTTTATCATCTTAGGCTTGATAACGTTTCACACCATCTAGGTAGGTTGCGACCAATTCCAAATCTTTATCTAGCACGATAAAGTCCGCATCGTAACCTTCACGGATTTGTCCACAAACATCATCAATGTGAACAGATTTTGCTGGGTTGAGGCTGGCCATCATGACCGCTTCATGCGGATTCGCAATTCCCCATTCGACCACATTCTTCAAACCGTCTTTGAGTTTGAGAATAGAACCTGCCAAATTGCCTGTCGATTTGAGGCGAGCCGTTCCATTGGCAACCACTACTGGGAATTCTCCCAACATGTAGTCGCCGTCTTCCAATCCACCAGCTGTCATACAGTCTGTGATAAGGGCAATATTTTCAGTTCCTTTTTGTTTGAGCAAAATGTCACAGGCCTTTGGATCTACGTGGTGACCATCACAAATCAATTCAGCGTAAGTATGAGGCAACTCATACATAGCTCCCACCATACCGAGTTCACGGTGAGTCAACCCACGCATCCCATTGTAGGCATGTACCCAAACACTTGCTCCAGCATCAACTGCTTTTTTAGCCTCATCAAAGGTCGCATTAGAATGTCCAAGAGCAACGGTCACACCTTCACCCGTAACCGTGCGAACAAAGTCTTCTACACCTTCACGTTCTGGCGCAAGGGCAATTTTATTAAGCAAGCCATTGGCTGCTTTTTGCCAAGCACGAAACTCATCCATGCGAGGATCTTTCATGTAGGCAGGGTTTTGAGCTCCCTTGTATTTCTCTGTGAAATATGGACCTTCAAAATAGATTCCACGAATCTTGGCTCCAGTTGCTTCCTGATAACGAGCACCGATATTTTCTGTTACTGCGAGCAATTGCTCATAAGATGAAGTCAAAGTGGTTGGCAAGAAGCTGGTGACACCCGTGCTAAGCAATCCTTCACTCATAGTATGAAGGGTTCCTTCGATGTTATTGTCCATGACATCCACACCGCCAAATCCATGAATGTGGGTATCCACAAGTCCTGGAGCAATGCTGTAGCCTGTATAGTCAATCACCTCAGCACCTTCAGGAATCTGTTCTACATGTTTGCCAAACTTGCCATCCACAAGTTCCAAGTAACCGCCACGACGAACTCCGTGTGGGTAGAAAAACTGATCCGCTTTAATATAATTAGGCATAATGATAACCTCCTTGATAGATTGATTCTAGAATTTATTATGTCAATTACATTATAAACCTTTCTTTTTCATTTGTAAATGGTATAGACCTATTTTCTGGAGATATTTTAAAAGAGCTGGATTTCTCCAACTCTTTTAACTTATTTTGATTTCACAGGTAGTTCTTGAGCAGCCTTAACAGCAGCTGCAATCGTCTCTGCGTATAATTTAGCACCTTCTTCAATCATGTTGCTATCATTTCCAAAGTGGACTTGGTCAGTTCCAGCCCAGATTTCAGGGTGCTCCTTAGCGACCTTATTCCAGTCAGCAATGCTCACATAAGGATTCTTTTCAGCTAATTCCCGCGCATAAGCCGCATACTGCTCCACTGAGGTATAAGTATCCTTGCTCTTGTCTCCCTCATAAGGTGTCACCAATATCAGATGGTGTCCTTTGGGTAGATTGTTAACGATGCTGTCCAAGTCATTCTTATAACCTTCTGGATTGTTGACTCCCGTTGCAATGACAACTGTTTTTAATAGTGCCTTGTTCTGACTATTATTGAGCATGATGTCATTGGCTTGCTTGGTCGTCCGACTAACCTGGGCATTGATATTTGCTTCAGGAAGCGCCTCTTGTAAGGCTGTATTGGCACGCAAGGCTACCGAATCTCCTATTAGGCTTGTTCCCTCAGAAATTCCTAGACGACTGACTTCAGCTTGTTCAGCAAGAGCCTTTGTTTGTCCTATATTGGTCTGGGCTTGTTTGAAACCATTGACCATCAAGTCTGTCTCAAAAGCTCCAACATGAGGAGCTACAGCTATGATAATCAAGGTAATCAAGGTAAGAATGCCAGCAACACCAGCACTAATTGGTTTGATACGGTGCAGTTTAGTGATTTTTCTAACTAAAGTGTTGGTCTTACCAGCAATCAATGGCTCAATAATATAGAAGGATAAGGTAGCGAAGAAATAGGAAAAGATAACGGTTAAAATAACAGCAGGCAGATTAGTCATCAACTGAGAAAAGATAATATAAAAAGGCCAGTGGAAGAGATAAACCGCGTAGCTGGTATCCGCTAAAAATGTAATTATCCGAGGTTCTTGTATCTCAGGCGTTTTCTCATGCAAGACACGCGCAGCAAAAATCATGGTCACTGCCGCTAAACTTGCTAGCAAGAAGCCAAATAAATAAGCAAACAGGTAAGTGAACTTGACAAAGAAAGTCAAAAGCACTAACACCAAAAGCCCAGCAGCAAATACCAGTAAATTCTGACGAAGATTCCACGTCCGGTCAAACTGCTTGATTAAATCGCTCGTCTGACGAACCCCCACAACTGTCGCTAAAATGCTTCCTAAAAAGAAGGGATAGACATGGGTTAAACTTGAAAAGTAGACAGATGAATAAGAACTAGCCATTAGACTACCAATAAACATGGAGAAAAAGCTAATGATGAAAGCCCCAGCAGAAAGAAGAAAGACCATCCCTCTCAATTGACTACTAGATTTTGAACGTTTCGATAAGAACCAAACCGCTAAACCCCAAAGAATATAGTAGTGAACCTCAACAGCCAGACTCCAGTTGTGAACAAAGAGATGCGGAATGAACTGGGATTCATAACTTCCCCCTGTTAACATTTCGTAGAAGTTGGTCATAAAACCAAGAACCCCAGCAATCTGGCCGCCAATTCCAGCAACATAGTCTTGACGAACCAAGAAAGTAAAAGGCATGGTCACCAGAACCATCAGCACCACAGGTGGCACGATCCGATAAAACCGTCTCTTAAAAAAGCCCAGCAAATCAATCTGGCGTGCCTTCCCAAATTCTTCTAAAAGGAGGGAGGTGATCAAAAATCCTGAAAAAGTGAAAAAGACATCTACCCCAAAGAAGCCTCCAGGAAAGATGGTCTGAAAGAAGTGGTACAAGAGCACCAGTAGTAAACCTGTAATCCTAATCAAGGAAAACCATTTAATACGCATACGAGTTTATTCTCCCTTTCGTTATACACTTTATTCTATCAAAAAAAGAAGAAAAATCCTACGAGAAAACGTAGGATTTTAGCATTCTATTTTTACACTTTAGAAATTGCGTCCTGACTTGTTGTAGCCATATTTTTCTACAAAATACTCACGGAATTCCAAGAGATTGTCATCCATGATGGCTTGACGAACCTGCTTCATCAGGTTGAGCAAGAAGTAAAGATTGTGGTAGCTAGTCAAACGGATACCGAAGGTTTCATCAGCCTTGAGTAGGTGACGAAGATAAGCGCGTGTATAGTTCTTACATGTGTAGCAATCGCACTCAGGATCCAGTGGCGTAAAGTCCTCAGCAAACTGGGCATTCTTGACAACCAAACGCCCTTGGCTGGTCATACAGGTGCCATTACGAGCGATACGAGTCGGCAAGACACAGTCAAACATATCCACCCCACGAATGACCCCATCAATCAAGCTATCGGGCGCTCCCACACCCATCAGATAGCGAGGTTTATTTTCTGGCAACAACTGAGTTGTGAAGTCCAAGACCGCATTCATCTCCTCGTGCGTTTCTCCAACGGCCAGTCCACCGATAGAGTAGCCTGGAAAATCCATGCTGACAAGGTCATGAGCTGACTGACGACGAAGGTCTTCAAATCCTGCCCCCTGCACAATCCCAAACAAGCCTTGGTCATGTGGACGACGGTGAGCCTTCAAACCACGCTCAGCCCAACGGCTAGTACGTTCAATTGATTTCTTAACGTAGTCGTAAGGTTGGTAAAACTGAGGACATTCGTCAAAAGACATCATGATGTCTGAGCCTAGATTGTTCTGAATAGAAATGGCTTTTTCTGGCGATAAAAACATCTTAGAACCATTGAGATGGTTTTTAAAGGTTACTCCTTCTTCTGTGATATTTCTGCTATCTGCTAGGGAATAAACCTGAAAACCACCACTATCCGTCAAGATGGGCTGATCCCAGTTCATGAACTTGTGGAGACCACCTGCGCGTGCGATGAGTTCGTCTCCTGGACGGAGCCACAGATGATAGGTGTTTGACAGGATAATCCCCGATCCCATCTCCTTCAACTCCTCTGGCGACTGAGTTTTGACCGTAGCTTGGGTCCCAACTGGCATAAACATAGGTGTCGGGAAGGTGCCGTGCGGGGTAATGATTTCCCCCAGACGAGCTCCTGTGTGTTTTTCTTTCTTAATCAAACGGTATTTGATTGGTGAATCTGACATTTTTTACCTCCGAAGCTGGGAAAAACAGTCCCAGTTCATACTTTGTGCCCGAAAGCATACTGTATGATTTTATCAAAAAAAGTTGGAACTGTCACGAACTATGGTATAATGAGAGAATGAAATACCCAAAAATTGATTTAAAAACTATTCGTCTAGATGCTAAACAATTTCAGACAGACAACCCAAGACTCATTCTCATATTCGCTCTACCTAGTATGTTACTAATTTTCTCAAGCTTTCTGAATCCCTTGGCTCGTCTAAGTAACGATATTCTAAACCAATCATTTATCAGTATGCTGGGGCAAGTGCTTCAAGCCTATCTCTTCCCACTACTAGTATCTTTTATTGTTACAATCCTTCTATCAGGATCTGCCTTTACAACACTTAAACTTATCAAAAATCCCGAAACGGAACTCTCTCTAAAATCATGTCTGACTCTCTTTGATGAAAAATATTTTTCTCAAACTTTTCTAACCTTGCTTCTCAAGCGTCTCTATCTCTTTTTATGGAGTATTCCTAGTTTGATTGGTGTCTACTTTCTCTTTTATAGTAACCTCCTAGCACGGAACTTTGTTACCCTACATCCTGAATTTCCTAATCTTGACCTCTCATCACTTGAAACCGATCAGTTCCTTATGACCTTTGGACTCTACTTTTTAGCGAGCCTCATCTTGATGATTGTGGGCAATATCCTATACATCCCGCAACATTACGCCTACTCGCAGGTAGAATTTCTCCTCTGCGACACTCTGGATTTAGGACAAGCTAAACCAAGGCAAATCCTAAAAACCAGCCGTTTCCTGATGAAAGGATATAAGTTTCAGCGCTTTCTCCTCGACTTCCAGCTACTCCCTTGGTACTTCCTCAATTGGATTACCTTTGGGATTGCTAGTTTCACAATCCTTCCCTATATCCAAAACAATCAAATCTTCTTTTACAGAGCCCTACTAGCCCGCAAACGTCGAAATGGATAAAAAAACTAAAAAGGTAGCATCTTTGTACTGAACTTAATCGTCACAAGCGTAAATTTTTTCTTTCCCCAATTGTCAAGTCAAGTGCAACAAAGTTGTTCCTCTGATTAAGCGAATATCTTTCAAGCTGTTTGAGTTAGCTCAAACAGCTTTTTTGCGGACTGATAGTCATGGATTCGTCTGGGTCTTTCATTGATAGCCTTTGTATAGTCCTCTAAAAGTGTCGGATTTAGTTCTTTTAGTGAGATTCCCTTTGGAATGAACTCTCTTAATAATCCATTGAAATTCTCATTTGTACCTCGTTCATAAGATGAATAGGCATGTGCAAAATAAACATCTAATCCCTCTATCTTACTCAATGATGAAAATTCATTTCCATTATCTGCAGTTATGGACTTAATGGGATAAGGTTTCATACACTCTAAGACTGCTTGATTGACACACTCTGCTTTCTTTTCGACGAGTTTCTTTGTGACAGCATAGCGTGTTTGTCGTTCTACTAAGGTCAGAATAGAAGGTTCTCCTACTGTCTTTCCCCCCCAGAACAGAATCGATTTCCCAATCTCCAAAACGGGAGCGATTATTGATCTCTTCTGGCCTTTCTTCAATTGCCTTTCCTAGATGTTTCTTGGT
>NZ_NCUW01000024.1 GCF_002096335.1 Streptococcus oralis subsp. dentisani | reverse complement strand
TCAACCCTGCGATACACCATAGTCCGTACGGGATTCGAACCCGTGTTACCGCCGTGAAAAGGCGGTGTCTTAACCCCTTGACCAACGGACCTGAGTTTTTCAACTCTTTCTATTATACCTACTTTTTTGCCTTTGTCAAGAACTTTTTTCAGTGAATTTGATTTTTTCTTTTCTTCACTAACTTAACGACTGCTTCTGTCCGTGCAGTGTGTGGGAACATATCGACTGACTGGATATACTGGAGATCATAAACTTTTACTAGTTTAACCAAATCTCGAGCTAATGTCGATACATTGCAAGATACATAAACCATTTTTTCCGGTACATAGGTTAGGATGGTATCTAATAATTTGTCGTCTAAACCCGTCCTAGGAGGGTCGACTATCAGGGCATCGGCCCTATATCCCTCTTGATACCAGCGGGGAATAATATCTTCAGCTGTACCTGCTTCATAATAGGTATTGTCAAATCCCATTCTTCGAGCATTTCGCTTGGCATCTTCAATGGCTTCTGGGATAATATCCATACCTCTAAGAGTTTTGACTTTCTTTGCAAAGGCGAATCCAATCGTCCCGACACCACAATAAGCATCAATCAGATGATCTTCTTCGCTAACATCAAGAGCCTTAACCGCTTCACTATAGAGAATTTCGGTTTGCTCAGGATTAAGCTGATAGAAGGCACGGGGGGAGAGAGAAAACTCATAGTCGAGTACTCCTTCTTGAATACTCTCTTGGCCCCAGATAACTTCCGTCTTTTCACCATAGATTTCACTTGTTTTTGCTGTATTTGTATTGATCGCAACTGTGACGACTTCTGGAAAATCCTTGACTAGATCTTTGACTAGTTGATTTAAATTAAGCTGGCGATTTGTGACGACGATAATCTGGACTTGTCCAGTTTTTCTTGCTCGACGTACCATGATAGTGCGAACACCTAGCGTTTTTCTCTCATCGGTGATAGGGATTTGATGGTAAGTGAGAAGCTCAGCTAGGTGATTCGCAATCACTTGGGTTTCCTTATCTTGAACCAAGCAGTCTTTCAACTCGACAAGGTAATGAGAGTTTTGTGCATACAAGCCTGCCTTGACCTGATTGTTGAATTTTCGAGTCTGAAATTGCAACTTAGCACGGTAGTACTTTGGTTCCTGCATTCCGATAGTTGGACGGATTTCATAGTTTTCATATCCTGCAGGAGCAAATTTTTTCAAGGCTTGGTGGAGCAAATCCTTTTTAAACTCTAACTGTTTATCATAGTGAAGGTGCATGATTTGGCAACCACCACATTCATTATAAATCGTACATGCTGGTACCACTCGAAATTTAGACTTCTTATTAACCTTTAGCAATTTGGCTTCAACAAAGTTGCGTTTAATAGAAGTAACCTGACAATAGATATCTTCTCCCTTGAGGGCGCCAGGCACAAAAACAAGGGTTTTCTGGTAAAAACCGATTCCTTCACCATTGATGCCCATCCGCTTGATTTTTAAAGGTATTTTTTGTTTGACTTTCAGATTCATACCCCTATCTTATCACATTTTAGGGTATAATAGAACTATGAAAATCACAAAACTTGAAAAGAAAAAACGCCTCTACTTGATGGAGCTAGATCATCAGCAAACCTTTTATATCACTGAAGATACCATTGTCCGTTTTATGCTATCTCGAGATAAGGTCATTAGCAAAGAAGAATTTACCGAGATTCAGGACTTTGCCCAGTTTTCTTATGGTAAAAATCTTGCTCTCTACCATCTATCCTTCAAGGCCCGTACAGAAAAGGAAGTGCGAGAGTATCTGAAAAAGTATGATATTGAAGATACAATAGCTAGTCAAGTTATCGCTAACCTTAAAGATGAAAACTGGATTAATGATCATCAGTATGCCTACTCTATCATCAACGCCAACCAACTTTCTGGTGATAAAGGACCTTATTTACTGAGTCAGAAACTAGCTCAAAAAGGAGTGCCGAAATCAACTATTGAAAGTGTTCTAAAGGATTTTGATTTTACAGAAGTCGCTCAACGTGTAGCGGATAAATTGCTCAAAAAATACACTGGAAAGCTTCCTGCTCGTGCTTTACAAGATAAGATTATTCAAAACTTGACGAACAAAGGCTTCTCCTATTCTGATGCTAAAGGTGCCTTTGATGGCTTGGACAGTCAAGTTGACCATGAAACGACTCAGGAACTCATTTTTAAAGAGTTAGATAAACAATATGCTAAATATGCTCGAAAATATGAAGGATACGAACTAAAGCAACGTTTGACCCAAGTTTTAGCTAGAAAAGGCTATGACTTTTCGGATATAGCCAGCGCTCTCAGAGAATATCTTTAACATTTTCGTGTAAAATTCAAAAAAATTAGACCAATTTATGATATAATAGTAAACGATAAACTTATAAATTGTAGAAAGTTGGTTAGTTATGAAACTTCCAAAAGAAGGCGACTTTATTACAATTCAAAGTTATAAGCATGATGGGAGTCTTCACCGTACTTGGCGGGACACCATGGTACTAAAAACAACAGAGAACGCCATTATCGGCGTCAACGACCACACACTTGTTACCGAAAGTGACGGTCGTCGTTGGGTGACTCGAGAACCGGCTATTGTTTACTTTCACAAAAAATATTGGTTTAATATCATTGCTATGATTCGCGATAATGGGATTTCCTACTATTGCAATATGGCTAGCCCCTACTATCTAGATGAGGAAGCCCTGAAATACATTGATTATGATTTGGATGTCAAGGTCTTCACTGATGGTGAAAAGCGTCTCTTAGACGTTGAGGAGTATGAGCGTCACAAACGCAAGATGAAGTATTCTGATGATTTAGACTATATTTTGAAAGAGCATGTTAAAATCCTTGTTGATTGGATTAACAATGGACGCGGTCCTTTCTCAGAGGCCTATGTCAACATTTGGTACAAACGCTACATAGAACTAAAGAATCGGTAAAGTTGTCAAACCGGGGTGAGAGCCCTGGTTTTTTATTTGAAAAACCCAGCTTTTCAGCTGGGTTGATTTCTATATATCTAATTTAGTAACAGTAAACTTGATGTGGGAGTAGTCTTTTTCAACATCCTTATCCAACAAGAAAGCCGTAGCATCCTTCTTAACTTGAACCAGGTCAATATTCTGGGCTTGAGCTGCATAGACGCATCCACAATAACATTGACGATAGATATCATACTCCTCGCACATCTCCACCGAACGCTTGTAGCCTTGATTTTTCTTGAAATCACTTGGAAGATAGTGGGTCGTATAAATCTTTTGCACATCGATTCCAATGCTGTTGATGGTTTGAGAATTCTTATGGGGACTGATGGTCAAAGCTGAACCAAAGTAGTCAAAGCCCAAATCCATAGCCACTTGCGCTGTTTTGTCTAAACGGTAGTCAAAGCAAACCTTGCAACGGTCGCCACCTTCAGGTTCTTCCTCTAGTCCTCTGACTAACTTACGGTATTCATTTGGTTCGTAGGGAGCTTCTAGATACTGAACCGTATTTCCTGTTCGCTCATTGAAATCACTGACAAATTTCTTGGTGACATAGGCACGCTTGTGATATTCTGCCTTGGGATGGATATTGGAATTAGCAAAATAGATGGTCACATCAGCGTATTTGGTCAGGTATTCTAGGGTATAGGTACTGCAAGGAGCACAGCAAACATGCATGAGAATAGTTGGACGTTCCTCATTTTTTTCCCAAACCTGAACCATTTTCTGCATAACACGGTCATAATTAATCTTCTGATTGGGATTCATCTTGCTCAGAATTTCTTCTACATCAATCATGTTCTTCTCCTTTTTCTAGTCTTATTTTATCATATAAGTTAGGAGAGCTCAAATCAATTTAGAAGAGAAAAACTTAAAAGGAGGGAATGTGCTTCCCTCCTTTTGATGATTTTTAATTGTTTAGTATAGAAAGCTTACATCATGCCGCCCATCATGCTTGGATCCATAGCTGGAGCTGGGGTAACTGGTTCTGGTTTATTGGCTACGACTGCTTCTGTTGTCAAGATTAAGCTGGCTACAGATGCTGCATTTTGAAGGGCAGAACGGCTAACCTTAACTGGGTCGATGATTCCTGCTTCAATCATATTAACCCACTCGCCAGTTGCTGCATTGAAGCCTGTACCAAGCTCAGCATTCTTCAAGCGATCGATGACGATTGAACCTTCGAATCCTGCATTGTGAGCGATTTGACGAACAGGTTCTTCCAAGGCACGGAGAACAATATTGCGGCCTGTTGCTTCGTCTCCTGTCAATTCCAAACCAGCCACTGCTGGAATGACATTTACAAGAGCTGTTCCACCACCAGCAACGATTCCTTCCTCAACGGCTGCACGAGTAGCGTTAAGGGCGTCTTCAATGCGGAGTTTCATTTCCTTCAACTCAGTTTCAGTTGCAGCACCGACCTTGATAACTGCGACACCACCTGACAATTTAGCCAAGCGTTCTTGGAGTTTTTCACGGTCGAATTCAGAAGTTGTGGTTTCGATTTGTGACTTGATAACTGCAACACGGTGGGAAATGGCTTCAGGATTGCCAGCACCTTCTACGATAACCGTGCTATCTTTGTCCACAGTCACTCTCGCTGCTTGACCAAGCGCTTCAATTGTCGCATCTTTCAACTCAAGTCCAAGATCTTCTGTAATAACAGTTCCTCCTGTCAAAATAGCGATGTCTTCGAGCATAGCTTTACGACGGTCACCAAAGCCAGGTGCCTTAACCGCTACTACGTTGAATGTTCCACGAATCTTGTTCAAGACAAGGGTTGGAAGAGCTTCGCCGTCCACATCATCTGCAATAATCAAGAGTGGACGATTGCTTTGGAGAATGCTTTCTAGAAGTGGCAAGATTTCTTGGATATTGGAAATCTTCTTATCGGTAATCAAGATGTATGGATTTTCAAGATCAGCCACCATTTTCTCGCTATCTGTCACCATGTACTGTGAAAGGTAACCACGGTCAAACTGCATTCCTTCCACCACTTCAAGTTCAGTTTCCATACCACGTGACTCTTCAATGGTGATGACTCCGTCTTTACCAACTTTTTCCATGGCTTCAGAGATATATTCGCCGACTTTTTCAGAACGAGAAGATACAGCAGCAACCTGAGCGATGGCTTCTTTATTGGCAACAGGGATGGCATTGTTTTTCAAGGCTTCTACAGCTGCAGCAACCGCTGCTTCAATCCCCCGACGAATACCGATTGGGTTGGCACCTGCTGTGACGTTCTTGATTCCTTCACGGACGATAGCTTGGGTCAAAACAGTTGCAGTTGTCGTTCCGTCACCTGCGATATCGTTGGTTTTAGAAGCGACTTCTGATACCAATTTTGCACCCATATTTTCAAAATGGTCTTCCAACTCGATTTCTTTGGCAATGGTCACACCGTCATTGGTAATCAAGGGTGAACCGAATGATTTTTCAAGAACAACGTTACGACCTTTTGGTCCCAAGGTTACTTTAACAGTGTCTGCAAGGATATCGACACCACGAACCATAGCTGAACGAGCATCAGATGAAAATTTAATTTCTTTTGACATACTTACTTTCTCCTTCTATTATTCTTCCACAATTGCCAAGATGTTAGCTTCACCTACGATGATATACTTTTCATCTCCATCTTTGACATCAATACCTACATGAGCTTCAACTAAGACACGGTCTCCAGCCTTAACACTTGGAGCGACCAAGTCGCCATTCAAGGTACGAACACCTTGTCCAGTAGCTACAACTTGGGCTGTTTTTGTTTTTTCTTGGGCTGAGCCCGCAAGGACAAAGCCACCAACAGTTTGTTCTTTTTCTTCGATTTTCAAGACCACACGGTCTCCTAATGGTTTCAACATTTGCGTTCCTCCATAATGAGATAGATATCATTAGCACTCTTTATATTTGAGTGCTAATCCATAGTTCTATTGTATCACTTGGTCAGAAATAGTCAAGAAAAAAGTCTGACTTTCTCAAGATAAAAAGCCTGAGGCCAACTCAGACTTTTCAATCTTTATACTCAATGAAAATCAAAGTACAAACTAGGAAGCTAGCCACAGGCTACTAAAAACACAGTTTTGAGATTGTAGATAAGACTGACGAAGTCAGTTACCTATACCTACGGCAAGGTGAAGCTGATGTGGTTTGAAGAGATTTTCGAAGAGTATTAAAATGGCAATTCCTCCTCTTCCAAAACCAAGTCCGCCAAATCCTGACCTGCCTTATTTTCACGCATGGCACGTTGGGCGCGGCTTTCCAAGAGTTGGAATCCTGTCACGAGAACTTCGGTCACGTAGTTCATCTGGCCATTTTTCTCAAAGCGACGGGTACGAAGTTCTCCATCCACAGAGATAAGACTACCTTTGGTTGCGTAGCTTGCCAAGGTTTCAGCCAATTTTCCCCAAAGGACAAGATTGACAAAATCAGCTTCACGTTCCCCATTTTGGTCTTTGTAACGACGATTCACAGCAATGGTCGCTCGCGCAACTGACTTGTCATTGTTGGTTTTGTGCAATTCTGGTGTAGACGTTAAGCGTCCGATTAAGATAACTTTATTATACATATTTTCTTCCTCCTACTTATCTATTCGTAGGAAATCAAAAAAAGTTACAGTAATTTGTAACTTTTCAAGGAAGATTTTTTACTTTTTATGAACCATAAATCCAGTTGCCTGTTGATTGGCCATAATGGTCATATCTGTAATCTGCACACGACGAGGTTGACTGGTCACATAGACAACTGTGTCTGCGATGTCTTGTGCCTGCAAGGCTTCGATTCCCTGATAAACCGTCACAGCCCGCTCTTTGTCGCCATGAAAACGTACTGTAGAAAAATCTGTTTCAACAATCCCCGGTTGAATGGTTGTCACCTTTATATCCGTTGCGATGGTATCGATTCGAAGCCCATCTGAAAAAGTCTTGACTGCAGCCTTGGTGGCTGAATAGACCGCTGCACCCGCATAGGCGTAGATTCCTGCAGTTGACCCCATATTGATGATATGGCCTTGATTTGCTGCAACCATGGAAGGCAAGAAAGAGCGAGTGACTGCCATTAAACCCTTGACATTGGTATCCAACATGGTCAGCATATCCAACTCTTCGTAGTCCTGATAGGGTGCTAATCCTAGAGCCAGTCCGGCGTTATTGACCAAGATATCAATCTGGCCTATCGTTTCTAGAATATTGGAGCAGACAGTCTTTACCATGACCATATCCGTCACATCCAGTGGAAAGGTCCAAACTGTTTGATTTGGAAAAGTTTCTGCAAACTCTGACTTGAGGGCCTCTAGTCTGTCTGTCCGTCGCCCTGTTAGGACGACATTCTCACCCTGATCCAGATAAGCACGCGCAATCGCTTCACCGATTCCTGAGGTCGCTCCTGTAATCACTACATTTTTTGCCATCTTATTTCCTTCTATCTGATTTATCAGATACTAACAACTTCCTAGGCAGTCCAGTGTTTAGCTGGGTCGAATGGAGTTCCGATAACTTGGTCTTCTGATAATTCAATGACCCCACGTTTTTGCGGAGCATTTGGCAAGGCAAGTTCACGAGGGCTGCACATCATGCCAAAACTTTTTTCGCCACGAAGTTCGCCTGGGAAAATGAGATTACCTTTGGGCATCATCGCTCCAGGAAGAGCTACAATGGTTTTCAAACCAACACGCGCATTAGGAGCCCCCGCAACGATTTGCACCGTTTTATCACTTGCGACTGCAACTTGGCAGATATTAAGGTGGTCACTATCTGGGTGTGCTACCATCTCGACAATCTCACCGACAACAAACTTAGGTTCCTTATCATTAACAATTTTTTCTGTAAAACCTTCCGCCTGCAATTCTTGGTTTAAACGTGCTACTTGCTCATCTGTTAAAAAGACTTGACCACGCTCGGCAGGTTCAAACAAACTTGAAATGTCGAAAATATTCCAAGCCACTGTTTCCCCATTTTCTTTGAGAAAAACACGGGCTACTTTACCTTTGCGCTCCACGTCCAGTTTGGCATCTCCGCTGTTTTTCACGATGACCATAAGGACATCGCCGACATGCTCTTTATTATATGTAAAAATCATTCTTTCCTTTTTCTCCTATTTCAGTCCTGCTAAAAAGTCATTAATCTGTTCCTTGCTTTTACGGTCACGATTGACAAAACGGCCGATTTCCTTGTCCTTTTCTAGCACAACAAGGCTAGGAATTCCGTAAACATCCCACAACTTGGCAAGATCCATAAATTCATCACGATCTACTCGAATAAAAGTAAATTCAGGATTTTCCGCCTCAATCTCTGGCAAGGAAGGATAGATATAACGACAATCGCCACACCAGTCCGCCACAAAAAGGAAGACCTTCTTGCCATCCTGCTTGACAAAACCTGCGAACTCTTCTATACTAGCGGGAATAATCATAAGACTTCCTCCTCATAGACCAGATCTTCATTTTCATAGACAAAGGTATAGTGACGGCCATCTTCAAAAATGACCCCTCCGACGAGTCGTTCTAGGCTACTTTCATAGACTTGAACATAGAGTGTCGCAATCTCACCCATATCTGAGAAAAGATCCCGCACGATAGTGGTTAACTCCTCTTGCGTCTTCATGAGTTTGTGATGATCTGCTGCTTTTTTAGCCCCCAAAGCAAGGACGCTTAGACCAGCCACAGTCAAGCCAGTCATCCATAATTTCTTAGCTTTCATACCTTTCATTGTAACACAAAAAGGGCTCTAGGACAAATGAGGAAGTAGCAGAAAAACAAGTAAAAATCCTCTTCCCTCAGTGAGAAAGGGGACTTCTAATTCTTATCGGCAAGCATCTGAGTTAGCAAAGCTTTCCTGAATGGATTAAAAAACCTCTGAGATTCTTCTCAAAGGTTCTGATTTTGCTAATTGCTGTTCTCAACTGCTGCAGTGACAAAGGCAGTGTAGAGTTCTTCTGGGCGGTTTGGACGACTTGAAAGTTCAGGGTGATACTGACAAGCCACAAAGAATTTATTTTCAGGAATTTCCACAATTTCTACCAAACGATTGTCTGGAGAAACTCCTGAAAAGACAAAACCTGCCGCCTCAAACTGTTCACGAAAGGCATTGTTAAACTCATAACGGTGACGGTGACGGCGTTGCACCACTTCTTGATTGTGATAAGCAGTCGCTGCCTTAGAGCCACGTTTCAACTTAGATGGATAAAGTCCCAAACGAAGGGTTCCACCCATATCCTCAACATCAATCTGATCACGCATGATATCAATAATAGGGTATTTTGTTTCTGGTGCAAGCTCTGCAGAATTTGCACCTTCAAGTCCTAAAACGTGACGAGCAAACTCGATACAAGTCAACTGCATTCCCAAGCAGACACCTAACATTGGAACATCATTTTCACGCGCATAGCGAATGGCTTGGATTTTCCCTTCCGTACCACGCTGGCCAAAACCACCTGGTACTATGATCCCGTCCGCATCAGACAAGAGTGCTGCTACATTCTCCGCTGTCACATCATTGGCATTGATCCAATTAATCTTCACTTCTGCGTCGTTGGCATAACCAGAGTGTTTTAAGGCTTCAACTACAGAGATGTAGGCATCTTGCAACTCCACATACTTACCAACAAGGGAAATTTTAACTTGTTTTTTCAGGTTCATGACCTTGTCCACCATGGCTGACCACTCTGTCATATCCGCTGCTGGTGCATCTAGTTTCAAATGGTCACAGACAATTTGGTCCATACCTTGTGCCTGCAAATTCAGTGGAATTTGGTAAAGATGTTCAACATCCAAAGACTCGATAACAGCTTCCGGTGCTACGTCACAGAACTGTGCTAGTTTATTTTTAATGCCCTGACCAGTTGGTTTCTCGGTGCGAATGACCAACATATTTGGTTGAATCCCCAAACCACGCAATTCTTTGACAGAGTGTTGAGTCGGTTTGGTCTTCATCTCACCAGCTGCCTTGAGGTATGGAAGCAAGGTTGTATGGATGTACATGACATTATCCGCACCCACATCTGCCTTCATCTGACGAAGTGCCTCTAGGAATGGCAAGGACTCGATATCCCCAACGGTTCCACCAACCTCTGTGATAATGACATCCGAGTCTGTCGTTACAGCGGCACGCTTGATTTTTTCTTTCAAAGCATCTGTGATATGAGGAATGACTTGAACAGTTGCGCCAAGGTACTCGCCACGGCGCTCCTTACGGAGAACTTCACTGTAAATTTTACCAGTTGTCACGTTGGAATATTTGTTAAGATTGATATCGATAAAACGTTCATAGTGACCCAAGTCCAAATCTGTCTCAGCTCCATCATCTGTCACAAAAACTTCCCCGTGCTGGTAAGGACTCATGGTTCCCGGATCGATATTGATATAAGGATCAAATTTTTGAATGGTTACTTTGAGACCACGATTTTTCAAGAGACGGCCCAGACTTGCTGCGACAATCCCTTTCCCAATAGACGATACCACACCACCAGTTACAAAAATATATTTCGTAGACATAGACTCCTCTTTCTAAAATGCTCAAGGCCTTGTTAACTACGAGGGGAGATAGAAAACAAGACCCTTATGGATAACGACTTCTCAAGAAAAATTCCTGAAAAAACAAAAATAGCTCCCTAGTAACTAGAGAGCCCCGACCTCTAAAAGAGGTGCCCGAACAATATGATACCTTAAAGCAGAACATTTGTCAACCCGAATTGGTAAAACATGAAAAAAGAAGATTGCTTTCAGAAAACCAAAAAAGGACAGCATCCAAACGGATGACCCGCTTAAACACTCTACCCAAGCAAGAAAAAAGGAGATCAGGTAATCTCCTCTGTGAAGTCTTTTACTCTTCTTCACTCGTTTCAGCGTCATCGTCTGAAAACTCATCGTCTTCTTCGTTGAGATCCACATCTTCACCCAAGTCATCAGGAGCGATTTCGTTGATTTCCGCATCGTAAGCTTCCACTTCATTTTTCTCATCATCTGGATTTTCATCATCATATGAAAGAGCTGGATCTGCTTCGTATGCATCTTCGTCTTCGGGATCATCCGCATTGTAGTCAATGGCATCTGAATCGCCATCCATGAAGGCATTAACACGCTGTTTCTTAGCTTTTGGTACTACTTCATCGTCGTCACTTTCTTCAAGAGCGATGATTTCTTCGTCAATTTCGTCTACACCATACCATGAACGAAGACCCCATTTGTTGTCTCCAAGAGAGATAAAGCTACCGTCAAAGTTCAACTCTGTGTAGAACAAAGGCAAGGCTTCGCGGATATCGCTGTTTGATGTTCCAAGGTAGTTTTGAATTTCGTTTACAAGATCACTAAAATGCATCTCATGATCGCGACCACGAAGTTCCAAGATAGCACGCGCTACCTCAATCATAGATAGTTCATTTTTTTCTTGCCCAGCAAATACTTCTAATTCCAAAGCGTTTCTCCTCATTTTTACTACTATCGCCAGAGCGAACAGACTCTGACCTCATTTTATCATTTACTCTTTATTGTACGATAATTTTGCGGAATAGTCAAAGGTTAAATGGGGGAAAGTGAATTGATTTGAACTTACAGAATTTGTCATGTAGTTGCCTGCTTTCTAAAAATTCTTAACAAGAGTAGTATATCATAGATTTAACGAATGTTTATTAATTCCTTTTCACCTAAAGATTTCAATTTTATTGACATCTAATTTACCTTTTATTATCTTGTTGGTTCACCTTGTCATATTATAGTCCTTTTCAGTGAGTCTCTGCCTCGTATAAAAATAAACTAAAAAATTAACCAAACTATTTATAACGATATCTCCTCGTTTGCTTTATATCAATATTACTATCCTGGGTGTTTAAAATATCATTTAATTTAGAAACTATCTCTCTTTTATTAGAAGTTGAAACTATTTCAAAATCATGAATTTTCTCAGAAATAGCATCTACATACTCTTTGGTTGTCATATTAGAATTCAATTGTCTCTCTAATTTCGATTTAAATCCATTTATAAATTCTTTGTCTTGATATAAATTAAAATAATAACCGTCAATAAGTTTCAAAATATAAAAATCTAAAATATTACTGCTATTATTAAAGAGCCATTTAATTTCTCCCATTGAATCAAATATAACTCTATTATTAAAGCTTGGATTAGGGTAGTTTTTTAAAATATGCTCTAATCTTAGTAATCCAGTTAAAGATAATTTTCCGGAAATATATTGAAGATTAATATCTCCTTCACTCAAAATATACTCAATTATATATTGCAAATCATTTTTATATAAGTTGTAACAATCTTTTGTAAACAAACCAGGTACCTTATCAGTTAAAATAAAATAGTCTACACAAATTTCATTATTGAATTCTTTATTTTTAAATTTTTCAAACCTATTTCTAGGGGGATAATTTCTTTCAGTTAACACCCACTGGATATACAATATTTTAAATTTTGACATCCTGTGTCTATATCCAAATTGCTCAAACCAAGTAATGGAAGTAATTTCATCATTGCGAGTGTTCCATAGTATGTCTAAAAACTCTTTATTAATACGATCATCGATATCGGTTCTTAATAAAATATTTTTAGCTTTATTAAACAAATAATCTTGATAGTTTTTATTTTCATCCATTATCTTTTTGATATGAGTATCATAAAAATTAATATTATTATCCCAAAGTTCGCCATCTGTGTATAATAATTGAAATAGCATGAATGCTAAGCAATACTCTTCATTCATACTCAAGATGAGTTTCTGTTTTTTTTGAGCCTTTAATTTTTGTTTTTTCTGTTCCTCACTATCATCTGCTTTAACTTTCAGTTGACTAAAATCTTCAATTCTTCCTCTGTCCAAGTAATTAAAACAAATTTTCGAATAAAACATACTATTGTAGAAATCATTACGCTTACTTCCATCAAACTCATCAGACAACTTTTTAAATTTGGGAAGAGAAAACTCTCTCTCTCCGTTCTCATATTGCTTGAGCAGCTGATTTAATTTAAAACGTAAAAAGTCTTCATTTTGTTTTTGCAATTCTCTCTCATATTTGTAATTTTTATTAGATTGTAGTTCACTCTTCAAATCTTCAACTATTACATTTAGATTGATGGTTTTGTTATTAATAAGAGTCTCAAATAGATATTCTTTGATTTTATAATCACTTGACTGTCTCCAATATACTCTCGTAGGTTTCTCGATTTGTAAAACTTCAAATGTATCATCTTTTTTTTCAAGACTTTGGAAAATTCTAAGATCCTCCTCAATTAGTTCTTTCCATGTATTCGAAAAAATATTATCCTGAAATTTCTTCAAAAATTCCCATTTATTTTTGCAATACTTTCTATAGAAGTTATAGAAATCAGAAATTTGCTTAGATGAAAGCTTTTCTAAATATTCATCAATTGAATAAGCTAAGTTATAATTTCTCCAATTCTCTTTATGAAAGATAGAAAATATAAATTCATTACGCTCTTCTACATCAATTAATAAAAAACGATTTTCTAGAAAGACGGATACAAAATTATCGACATATTCATCTGGTTTTTTATATACTTTCCAAAATAACTCCTTCATTTCTCTTTGAAGAGAGATAGAAATTTCCTCATCAACACTTGTTTTACTTAATTCTCTTATTTTTTTCATCTCAGCAGATGACGAATCTTGTTTTTGAATTTTTTTATGAATCCCTTCGGCGTTTAATCTAAAAACATTATAAGCAACACTTATATTCAGTTTTAGTAAATAGATATAAATAATGACTACTATTCCTGAACTCGCTTGCCAAATATATTCAAAATAATATGGTTGATGAATGAAATTACTTAAAACAGGCATTGCAACTGTGAGGAGTAAAAGAATATGAAATAATTTTGTCCGAGTGAATCTTGACCAAATTGATTTATCTAGCATGAATTTAGTCTTGCTTACTCCTAGATAATAAGCCTTATCATTTTCCGTTAGAAATTGAAGAAAACCAACGTATATACCATACAGGCTAAATACTCCAATTTCAAAACTAATTAACTCAACGATATTGATATTTTGAAACGAAACTGTGGGCACTTTGAAATACTCTTGAACATAGATTAATGTTATCAGCAATAAAAGCAAGACAACTTCACTTATATCTCGAATATGAATTCTAATTTTATATTCGAGATAATCCTTAAAATTAATGTACTTCAATATAATATTTCGAACTAGAGGTATGGTTAATCCAACAATTCTTAATCCCCACAAAATATCCGATATAGAATAAAACAGTAATATAATGATAAGAGCAATATCTAAATTTTGCATTGATGTAAAACTTAAATTACTTGATTGTTTACATAACAAATACAAATAACCAATTACTATCACTATGTCCAGTTTTCCCCACCCATTAATAAACGAATTAATAGAGAATAGAAATAAGAAAATTCCGATTAAAATAAACATATACCCTCCGAGATAAGTTTTCTTTCTTCAAATTATACCAAAAAAACACGGCATGCCACCGTGTTTCTATGTTTATTTTACCAACTTCTTCATCTCATCAATACGTGCTACGGTCGCGTCGTACTTAGCTTGGTAGTCGGCTTGTTTGTCGCGTTCTTTTTGGACGACTTCTGGTTTGGCATTGGCTACGAAGCGTTCGTTAGAGAGCTTCTTGCCGACCATATCCAGTTCTTTTTGCCATTTAGCGAGTTCCTTGTCGAGACGAGCGAGTTCTTCTTCGACATTGAGGAGGTCTGCCAGTGGCAGGTAAATTTCTGCTCCTGTGATGACGCTTGACATAGCCAGTTCAGGTGCAGGAATGGTTGATGCAATTTCCAAGTGTTCTGGATTTGTGAAGCGTTTGATGTAGTTGACATTGCTGTTAAAGAAGGCTTCCAAGTCGCTATCGCTAGTTTTCACGAGAATCGTGATTGGCTTACTTGGTGCTACGTTTACTTCCGCACGCGCATTCCGAACGGCACGAATCAAGTCTTTGAGGCTTTCCACACCTGTATGAGCCGCCAGGTCTTCAAAGGCTGGGTTGACAGTTGGGTATTCTGCTGTAACGATAGAACCTTCTGAGATTTGTCCAAAGATTTCCTCCGTCACGAATGGCATGATTGGGTGGAGGAGACGAAGGATCTTGTCCAAAGTGTAAAGGAGAACAGAACGTGTGATGACCTTCTCTTCTTCGTTGTCGCTATAAAGGACTTCCTTGGTCAACTCAACGTACCAGTCCGCGAACTCATCCCAGATGAAGTTGTAGAGGATGTGTCCAGCTACACCAAACTCGAACTTATCAAAGTTTTCAGTAACCTTGCCGATAGTTTCATTGAGGTTGTGGAGAATCCAGCGGTCTGTGACATTTCCAGCTTCCTTGTTAACAACTTTTTCCACATTGGCAGTTGCTTGCTCGAGGGTCAAGCCTTCATTGTTCATGAGGATGTAGCGAGAGATGTTCCAGATCTTGTTAATAAAGTTCCAAGAAGCATCCATTTTCTCATAAGAGAAGCGCACGTCTTGACCTGGTGCAGAACCATTTGAAAGGAACCAGCGAAGGGCATCGGCACCATATTTCTCGATAACATCCATCGGGTCAATCCCGTTACCGAGAGATTTAGACATCTTGCGTCCTTGCTCGTCACGAATAAGACCGTGAATCAGCACGTTTTGGAATGGCTGACGGCCAGTGAATTCCAAGGACTGGAAGATCATGCGAGACACCCAGAAGAAGATGATGTCGTAGCCCGTTACCAAGGTTGAAGTTGGGAAGTAACGTTTGAAGTCTTCTGAGTCGACATCAGGCCAGCCCATGGTTGAGAATGGCCAAAGGGCAGAACTGAACCACGTATCCAATACGTCCTCATCCTGAGTCCATCCGTCGCCTTCTGGAGCTTCTTCACCGACGTACATTTCACCCTCAGCATTGTACCAAGCAGGGATTTGGTGACCCCACCAGAGCTGACGAGAGATTACCCAGTCGTGGACATTTTCCATCCATTGAAGGAAGGTATCGTTGAAACGAGGTGGGTAGAATTCTACCTTATCATCAGTATCTTGGTTAGCAATGGCATTTTTAGCCAATTGGTCCATCTTGACGAACCATTGCGTAGACAAGCGTGGCTCAACCACGACACCTGTACGTTCTGAGTGACCAACGCTGTGAACACGTTTTTCGATTTTAACGAGGGCACCGATTTCTTCCAACTTAGCAACGACTGCCTTACGAGCTTCAAAACGATCCATACCTGCAAATTCGAAGGCAAGCTCGTTCATGGTTCCGTCGTCGTTCATGACGTTGACTTGTGGCAAGTTGTGACGTTGACCAACCAAGAAGTCGTTTGGATCGTGAGCAGGTGTGATTTTCACGACACCAGTACCAAACTCAGGATCTGCGTGTTCGTCTCCAACAATCGGAATCAATTTATTGGCGATTGGAAGGATGACATTTTTACCAATCAAGTCCTTGTAGCGTGGGTCTTCTGGATTGACCGCAACGGCAACGTCCCCAAATATAGTCTCAGGACGAGTTGTCGCAACTTCAAGGGCGCGTGAGCCATCTTCTAGCATGTAGTTCATGTGGTAGAAGGCACCTTCCACATCCTTGTGGATCACCTCAATATCCGAAAGGGCTGTGCGAGCTGCTGGGTCCCAGTTGATGATAAACTCACCACGGTAGATCCAGCCTTTCTTGTATAGGTCTACAAAGACCTTGCGAACGGCTTTTGACAAGCCTTCGTCAAGGGTGAAACGCTCGCGAGAGTAGTCTACAGAGAGTCCCATCTTGCCCCATTGTTCCTTGATGGTAGTGGCATATTCGTCTTTCCATTCCCAGACTTTATCTAGGAATTTTTCACGACCGAGGTCGTAACGCGTAATGCCCTCACCACGCAAGCGCTCCTCGACCTTAGCCTGAGTCGCAATTCCCGCATGGTCCATACCTGGAAGCCAAAGCGTATCAAAGCCTTGCATGCGCTTTTGACGGATGATGATATCCTGAAGAGTCGTGTCCCAAGCGTGACCAAGGTGAAGTTTCCCAGTCACGTTTGGTGGTGGAATCACGATTGAATAAGGCTTGGCCTTTTGATCGCCTGAAGGCTTGAAAACATCAGCATCAAGCCATTTTTGGTAACGACCAGCCTCAACCTCGGCTGGATTGTATTTAGGTGAAAGCTCTTTAGACATGTGTGTTCTCCTTAATTATTAGTTTCCTAATTAGCTTCTATTTTAATTTCTTATTTAGTTTCTTGCGTATTTTTATCTGTTCTTTTTTTAGTTTATTAACATCTTCTTTTGTTATATTATACTTTATATCCCATAATTTTTGTTTCAATCTATAATTTAAATTGTAAATTTCGTAATATTTTAACTCTAAATCAGTCCTATTTTTTTCTATCTTTTTTATTTGAGAAATATATTTATGATCTATATCAAAAATTTGATAAAGGAAAAAAATTTCTGAAGAAATTATAACTAACACTAAGATTACTGGCAGAATGTCTACTAGCAAATTCACTTTAATCAGATTATAAAAATTTAATAAAATGATTGTTAAATAAAGTGAATAAAGATAAGGCGATACAAACCCTACTAAGAAGGTTAGTATTAAAATAGTTTTTTCTTTAGGCGAATCAGAATTGAGTTTAGATAGCAATTTTATTAGGGACGGTTGCAAAAATAAAAGAATAACTGAAAATAATGATAAATACATATTTACTTCATTATTCACATTTCCCGCCCAAAATAACATTATTAAGTTTAGAATTATCAATCCCCATCTTAAAAAATTCCATAAGAAATTATTATTAATTCTAACCTCATTTTTTGAACGTTCCCAATCATATTTCAAGAGTAACCTTAGATACTGAATGAGTTTTTGCGATTTTTCTTCTGAGTAATCAAAATCATTTAAAAGATCCCAAATATGTCCATCTTTCATGTAATACTCATTAGTATATTTAATATTTCTACAATAGCCATATGGATTGATTTGTGTTCTAAGACTATTTACTGCAGACTCCCTATTTTCTCCATTTAGCAAATCAACAATTATCAACTTTATGCTTTTTCTCCATTCAGAGCGTTCTTTAGTAATATAATCAAGTTGATTTCTTTTACTATTATTAGCAAAAACTAGAATCGCACTCAAGATAGCCCCTAGACCAGCCCCACTAATTAGAGTAATAATCTGGCTTGTTTCCAATCTTCTCACCTCCCTTTCGAAATTCTTCAATACATCCCAACTGTTCGATTTTCTCGAATAGTTCAACTAACAGTTTAAACACTCCCACTCACTCTTCAGCAAGCCATATATCAGACTGTCACAGCGATTGCCTTGGGCATCTTTGCGGTCTCGGATGCGAGCTTCGAGGGTGAAGCCAAGCTTCTCTGCGACTCGTTGACTTTGGACATTGTAGCCAAAGCAGACCAGTTCAATCTTGTTAAGATCCAATTCCTTAAAGCCTAGGTCAATCACAGCACGCGCTGCTTCTGGTACATAACCTCGACCCCAATAGTCTGGATGCAAGGTATAGCCAATCTCCAGCACATCATCTGCGTGGCGATGGTTGAAGTCAACAGAACCAATGACTTTATCGGTTCCTTTGACGACAATTCCATAGCCAGCTGGGAGATTTTCCTTTTGATTGCGCTCAGGAAGGATATGCTCCAGATAATAAATCTCATCTTCCAAGGTCTTGACGGGGTGAAATCCTGCTGGATAGGCGACCTCTGGCAAACTAGCGTAGGCATGGATATCCTCGGCATCCGCCACTGTACGGACTCGCAGGATCAGACGCTCCGTCTCGATTCGTTCAGGTAGTTCAGCCCTTGTCATCTTTTTTTCTCGCTTTCTTAATAAAGCTTCCCATAGAATCGACTCGATTATCTAGATAACGGTAAACACGCTGATGACCATCCCCCATAAAGTAAGTCGGTGCAAAACAGTCATTTTTAAAATGGCCTTTATCGTCCAATAGTTCTGAATCCGCCAGTCGATCAAGAATCTTAGCAAAGATGTGGCAGATTCCATCCTCCTCGATAATCCGATCCACCTGGCAGTCCAATACGACTGGGCAAGCCTCTATAATCGGTGCCTGGGTTCGTTCAGAAATTTCATAGTCTAATCCCAAGTGTTCCAACTTTTCACGGTGGCTGATAAATCCAGCCTGCTCCATCTCCAGCATGAAGTTTGCGTCAGGGATATTTACGGTGAACTGGTGGTAATGCTTAATCTGGTCAGCCGCATTTTCCTCAGCACCAACTCCGATGACTAACCAATCTCCCAGACTATAAGAGGAGCTACAGGTCGTGATATTGTGTCCAAAATTCTGATCCTGATATTCCAAGATGAAGATCGGAAAACCATAATATAGTTTACTTGTTTTAAAAGATTGCTTCATGACAACCTCCTTTGACTAAGACGCAAAAGAAAAGCCCTGCCATCTACATGACAGGGACGAATGTGTTTATCCGCGGTACCACCCAATTTCGGGCAGTTGCCCGCAACTTTCGTCTTTGAAGTAAATACAAAGACACTTTTATTTCATTTTTAACCATCAGCAACCAGTCTTGACACATTTGTGGACTTCTCAGCACTGCCACTTTCTGTAAAATGTGGGATTCAAAACACCTCTAATGGCTCTATTGTAGCAAGTTTTTGACGGAAATGCAAGGGACAAGAAAAATTACTTGAAGCTGATTCCTTGTTCTTTTAATTTCTTAATGGTAGCTGGGCCAATTCCTTTCAAGGCAAGGAGTTCTTTTTCAGTCCAATTTTTAAAGTCAGCAGCCGACTTGATGCCTTCATCATAGAAAGTCTTAGCACGATCTACTGAGAGACCACCCAAAGTAGCTGCGAAATCTTCTACTGAATTGGCTACTTTTTGAGCTTGTTCCTTAGTCGCTTCTACTGCTTGTTCCACTTTTTTAGAGACAACTTTTCCTGCTTCGCTGGCAGATTTTTCTGCGTGTTTCACGACTTTCTTGGTCTCTTCGACAACCTTGGTCACCGTATTTGAAAAGGCACCTGAGCGACGAAGGCTATTTCGCAATTGTTTTTTACGTTGGAGTTTCTTTGACATGATAAAATCCTTTCAATAAAAAATCCCTGCTCTGACAAGGATTTAATAAAGATATTCTATCAAGATTTTGGGAAAAAATCAAGAAAGTATCTGTATTTTAATAGTTTCTCTCACCAAACAAGCCTTCTGGCAAGTCATGGAATCTCTTGCCTGCCTTGAAATTTTCAAACTTACCAAGCAAGAACTGATAAGCATCCAAACGGCTCTCGTAGCGAATCATGGCATCTTTGGCACGCTCGTCTTGGTCTTCTTCGTAGACTTTTTGACTTTCCTTGTGCGCCATGTCGTTGATCATGATCTGGGTATTGACCCAAGCTTCAAATTCCTTCATAAATTCCTGTTCGTAACTCATTGATTCTCCTTATTCTAATCCACGGAAATAGTCCGTATCAATCTCACGGTAGGGCTGGATATCCTGAACATACTCTAGCACGCCTTGGAATTCCCCGTTTTCATCGTGTACCGCAGCATAGGTGATGTGGACAAACTTGCCTCGCGACTCCGACTTGAACCACATTTCATATTTGTCCTTGACTCCTTCACGAAGACCTTTCATAACAGCCTTCACCTTGTCTAGGTACTTGGGCGGATGGCAGAGTTCTACATTGCGCCCGACTTGGGACGGCGTCCGTTTAAAAATCATCTCATCAGCTGGCGCATTGTCATTATAATACTGGAAAATATCGTCTTTATTGACAAAAGTGATCTCCATAGGGAGGTGATTGAGGATGAGATTGGCCTGCTCGACGGAGAGATAACCATTGCCAAAGGCCTGTTGACTATGACGGTCCAGCACCGCTTCCTTTTCCTTAGGGGTAAAGGTAATAGTAAACTGACCTTCTGGCGTATCGATAACTTGTTGCACTTGGCCTTCGGCCGTGTCTAGTTGCACAGGCTCCTCTGCACTCTTTTCCTCAACAAAACTCTGGCGTTCTGGAACCCATTTCTCAGACGGACGGATGATGGCATAACCGTAGGCATCACTTTCCTCCGCAATCTGAATCCAGTCATCCTGAGTGAAGGACTCGAGGAGAATCATGAGAAGGATGGACTCTTCCTTGAAAATCATACTTTCAAACTCTGTCGCAAAAGCTTCAAAATCTTCTTTTACACTGCTAATTGGCACTTCTGGTAGTGACTTAGCTGTCGTTAGGGCTTTTTGAAAGAGTTCTCTGATCTGGTCATCCACTCCCCACATAACTTTGGGAGGGGAATCGTGTCCATAACGCTCCATGATGGGAAAGAAGAGCTCTTCCTTGCGCTGGTAGTGGATATCAAATTGACCCAAAAGCCCCATTTGACGGACCAAACCCTTGCGCATCTCTGCCAGCATTTCCTCGTCTTCCATAGACTCATAGGTATCTAACAGTCTCCGAATGCGAAGCAAGGCAGCCCGGAGAGCCAGATTTTCATCCTTAAAGACGCGAACGGGGTGGCCAGGATGCTCGGTATCCTCCACTTCGACACCCTTAACAGCGTTTTTAAAAAGATTGGCATGGACATCACAGAGCTCCATGACATCTTCAAAAGTAACACCTGAGTCTGAGTTCATCAGCTCGTGCTCCATGAGGGAAATCTCGATGGCGGACACACCTGTAAAGGTCGCATCAAAACGCTCCTGAACTGACTCAGGAGAGGCACCATTGTGCAATTCTAACAAAATATCCCGTAGGATATGAATCCGTTCATCTGCCATTAGTCTAATCCAATCACTTCATAGCCATTCGCTTCCAGTGTGCGGACAATCTTGTCCATAGGAGTTCCTTCGAGCTTCGAACCCTGTTTGAGCGATACCTTGCGACCGACGGTATTTCGCATCAAGGGATTGGCTAGCGGTTTAAAACCCAGCTCCACTAGAATTTCCAAGACTTCTGGATGCTTGTCCACCACTTCTGCAACAGGAATTGACACATCGATGATATTGTCCATGACGACCTCCATGTATGTTCTAAAATGATTTTGCTTGTTTTATTATACCACAAGGAGAGAGATTAAAAAACTAGCAGTGGAGTTCCTGCTAGTTTCTTTCATTTTTCTTTAAAATGACTCTTTTAACAAAAAAATCATTCTTTATCCTCCGGTTTTGCTAACCAGTGAGCCGTATCCATTAACTTATCTACAAGAAATAACTTCCCTAGACCAACAACAAGATTGTCATCTTTTTTCATCACTTTTAAACCTTGCATCGTAAAAAAGTAATTCCCATAAGTTTTAGCTATCATTTTTATGAGACCCATCTTACTCACCTTCGATGATTTCTACTTCTTTTCGGATAATATCAACATCTTTTTGATATTGAACTTCATTGTAGTTAACTAGTTTGGACAATTCCTGTTGCAATCTTTCTCCCATCGGCTTCATGGTCGCAAAGGTTAAGCCACCAGAAATGACTCCGCCTAGGATAGGAATCACTTTCCCCATTCCTTTGGCTAAACCTCCTTTTGTCAGATTAACACCAAAAATTTTCAAAATTCTCTCTAAAATAGGATACCAGAGCGTCTTTGTCAAAGCTTTCTTATTCACTACTTTTATGACTTGTTTGGCTACTGTCACTCCGCCTGATCGAAGCAGGGCACCTGCACCATTTACTCCCAGCATCACACCAAGATACAGTAAGAGTGTGTTTTTAGCATCTTCGCTCAACTCATTGCGCGATGCCCATAGATCATCAAATCCGTAAATATACCCTAGTTCTTGAGCTAGTTTTAATGAGAAAGCGTAAAACTGTGCTACATCTGTTGGAATAGTAATTGCCATGGCTAGCCTCCAGGTAAACCTGCCAATACCGAAGTTCCGCTGGCCAACAAGACGTTGTCCTTAATACAGGCCTTTGCCACTCGATCCAAGCTTTCCTGAGGCAACAATGAAGTCGGTCCTTGTTCTAATAAGGTTGCAATATCCTTGCGATCTAATTCCTTGGAAAATTTTTCCACCAAAAATTTCTCTCGATCAACTTTGACTACGGGAAGTTTCACCACTTGTTGCAATACTTGCATAGCTATATCTTGTTTAGCCATTTGTATCTCCATTTTTCATTCATATTATGCTTTATCATATCATACTATTTGAAATTTACAAATTTTTTAAACTGCGTTTTACAAGTGCAACATATCGATGATTAGCAAACAGACTACTCTGAAAAGAAAAAAGAGGGTCAATCCCTCTTTCTTAATTCTTATCCAGATTACGTAGCATTTCGTCAATCTTGTTTCCATATTCGATGGATTCGTCTTTGACGAAGGTCAAATCTGGGATTTTGTACAATTTCAAATTGCGACCAAGTTCACGTTTGATGGTACCAGTTGCTTTTTCAAGCCCAATCTGAGCTTTTTGGTTATCCGAAGCAAGGTTACTCAAAATGGTGTAGTAAACCTTGGCAACAGATAGGTCCCCCAGCATCTGAACATCTGTGATGGTCACACCTTGGACACGAGGATCACGGACTTTCTTTTGCAAAATCTCATTGACTTCACGCTTGATTTCCATGCCCACACGATCCGTACGGAAATGATTTGCCATGTTTCTTCCTTTCACTTTTATAATGAACCAAAAGCTAGGCCAGCAGACCTAGCTATTTCTAATAGATAGAGGAACAAGAGCCATTTGAATCTAGGAAACAAGCCTTTGATAGAACTGAAGTTCATCAAGGCGCTGTTGACAACGAGTCAAATGAGCTATCGTTTCTCTATTATCTCTTAATTTCTTCCATGACATAAGCCTCAATGACATCATCCATCTTGATATCATTGTAGCCGTCGATCATCAATCCACCTTCACGACCGTTAGTAACTTCTTTGACATCATCTTTGTAGTGTTTCAAGCTTGCGAGTTCGCCATCATAGATAACGACGCCGTCACGGATGACACGGACTTTAGAGTCACGGGTAACCTTACCACTTGTAACCATGAATCCACCGATGGTTCCCACTTTGGACACCTTGAAGGTTTCACGGATAACCGCTTCACCGATGATTTTTTCTTCGAATTCAGGATCCAACATCCCTTTCATGGCTTCTTCCATCTCTTCGATAACCTTGTAGATAATGCTGTGGAGACGGATTTCCACATCGTCTGCTTCTGCTTGTTGACGCGCTTGTGGTGTAGGGCGCACATTGAAACCGATGATAAAGGCATTTGAAGCTTCCGCAAGAGTCACGTCAGATTCATTGATGGCACCAACCGCTGAGTGGACGATGGTAACTTTGACACCTTCTACGTCAATCTTTTGAAGTGAGGCAGAAAGGGCTTCGACAGAACCTTGTACGTCGGCCTTGATGATAACGTTAACTGACTTGAGTTCACCAGCTTTAAGTGTATCAAAGAGGTTTTCAAGGCTGACACGTTGCGTTGCTTGACGTTGTTTCATAAGGGCACGTTTGGCACGTTCTTCACCTGCTGCACGCGCAGATTTTTCATCTTCGTAAACAGCAAAGTGGTCACCCGCCATTGGCGCTTCGTTCAAACCTGTGATAGAAACTGGTGTTGATGGTCCTGCAACCTTGACACGACGACCAAGGTCATTGGTCATGGCACGGACTCGACCGAAGGTATTTCCGACAACAATTGGGTCTTGAACATTCAAAGTACCTTGTTGAACAAGAAGGGTTGCAACCGCACCTTTTCCTTTATCCAAGCGAGCTTCGATAACCGTACCGATCGCACGAACTGTTGGGTCTGCCTTGAGTTCTTGGATTTCAGCCACAAGAAGGACTGTTTCCAAGAGTTCATCGATATTTTGATTGAACTTAGCTGAAATTTCGACAAACTCAGAGTCCCCACCCCAAGCTGTTGACATGACACCATGCTCTGCCAATTCACCGATAACGCGTTCTGGGTTGGCACCTGGTTTATCAATCTTGTTGATGGCTACGATGATTGGGACGTTGGCTGCTTTTGAGTGGTTGATGGCTTCGATAGTTTGAGGCATAACACCGTCGTCTGCTGCTACGACCAAGATGGTAATATCGGTAACAGATGCACCACGCGCACGCATCGATGTAAAGGCCGCGTGTCCTGGTGTATCAAGGAAGGTAATCTTCTTGCCATTTTCAACGATTTGGTAGGCACCGATATGCTGCGTGATTCCACCTGCTTCTCCTGTTGCAACACGAGAGTTACGAAGGGTATCTAGAAGGGTTGTTTTACCGTGGTCAACGTGTCCCATGATGGTTACAACTGGTGGACGCTCAACCAATTCATCTTCATTGAGATAACCATCTTCGACAAAGAAACGTTCGATGTCCGCATTGTCCACTTCAACCTTTTGTTTGGCTTCGATACCATAATCTACCAATAGGAGTTCAATGGTTTCTCCATCCAAAGATTGGTTTTGTGTGGCCATAACACCCATCATAAAGAGTTTCTTAACGATTTCAGCTGGTTCACGTTTGATCCGTTTTGCGATTTCCGCAACAGTCATACCATCTGTATATTCAAATTCTGTTGGCAATTCATGGAACTTACGTTCTGTAACAGGTTTTGGTGCCTGATTGCGGTTATTTTGCTTGTTGCCTTTTTTATTTTTCTTGTTGTTATTCCAGTTACTATTTCTTTGATTTCTCACTTGATTCTGACTACTTCGATTCTTTTGTTGTTTTCTAGGACCATCTTCTTCGTGATCATAATCGTCACGTTCTTTGTCTGGTCGAGCTTGTTTTTTACGACGTGTATCCACTGGCGCTTCTTTCGCTACAGGAGCTACTGTTACGGCTGGCTGAGTTTGTTCAGCTAACTTAGCAGCTTCCTCAAAGATTTCCTCAGGCTCCTTGCGTTTATTAGCTTGAGCCAAAGCTTCTTTAGCAGCTTGCGATTGTTTGAAGCGCTCCTCGCTTGAGCGTGCGTACTCTGCATTTTGCTCTGCTTTTAGGGCTGCTGCACGGGCTTTAAAGTCAACACGTGGTCCAGCTGGTTTTGGCTGGAAGTCTTGTTGCTGACGGCGATCATTGCCACGATTTCCTTGACCTTGTGGTTTCTTCCCTTGGTCGTTAAAACGGCGATTGTCGCGGTTTCCTTGACCAGGTTTGCCACCATTACGGCCGTCGTTTTTCGGACGGTTACCGTTTTGTTGTTGGTCACGGTTGTTGCCCTTGTTTTGTTTGCGTCGCTCTGCCTGCTCTTTGGCACGCGCCTCACGCTCCGCCTTGAAGTTTCGGCTCTGCGGTCTTGCAGCCACCACTTTTTCTTCCTTAGGAGCTGCAGGTGTAGCTGGTTTGCTTTCTTCCTTAGCGACAACTGGTTTATCCGAAACAGACTTTTCTGCTTTCTTTTCTACACTTGCTTTTGGTGCTGCAGGTTTTGCTTCTGCCTTAGGAGCAGGTGCAGGTTTAAAACTAGCAGCAATTTGCTCAGCAGCGGCAGCTTCTACGCTCGATGAGTGGCTTTTTACATCCAAACCCAACTCTTTTGCACGCGCTACAACTTCTTTACTTTCTTTTCCAAGTTCTTTTGCGATTTCGTACAATCTTTTCTTAGACAAATCATGTCCTCCTCTTCTATTCCATAAGAGACCTCATTTTCTTTGTAAATCCAGCATCTGTCACAGCCAAAACCTTTCTAGATTTTCCGACTGCTATGCTTAATTCCAGTGTTGAAAACACGGTTATAACTTCTACTTGATAATAGTCACTTTTATCTTGAATCTTCTTGGTTAGATTGGGACCAGCATCATGGGCTAGAAAGACTAGCTTGGCTTTCTGTTCTTGGATAGCCTTGACCACCAATTCCTCACCCGATATGATCCGGCCTGCTCGTTGAGCAAGACCCAAGAGATTGCTTACTTTTTGCTTATTCAAGTCCTAACTCTCTTCTTTTTACTTTGTGATCCACATAGGCGATCAACTCGTCATAAAAGCTTTCTTCCACTTCCATGTTAAAGCTACGGTTAAAGACTTTCTTCTTTTTTGCCTCTAGGGCTTCTGCATTGTCTAGCTTGATATAAGCGCCACGGCCATTGGCCTTGCCTGTCGGATCGATAAAGATCTCTCCTTCTTTGTTCTTGACAATGCGGAGCAAATCACGCTTGTCAATCACTTCGTTGGACACAACAGACTTGCGCAAAGGGATTTTTCTTGTTTTCATCTTTCCCTCCTCTAGCAGCTTTTATTCTTCGATCAATTCATCTACATCTGCATAATCAATTTGACCTGCTTCTTCCATAGCTTCAAATTCGCTGGCAGACTTGATATCGATACGGTAACCCGTCAAGTGAGCCGCCAAGCGAACGTTTTGTCCACGACGACCGATAGCAAGAGAAAGTTTGTTATCAGGTACAACGACCAAGGCACGTTTGCTGTCATTTTCATCAAAGATAACTTGGTCAACCTCTGCAGGTGCGATGGCATTGTAGATGAACTCAGCTGGATCTGCTACCCACTCAATAACGTCGATGTTTTCTTCGACAGGAATCATGCGATCGCTCTTGGCATCGTAACGAGCTGGGTGGAATTTGCTGGTGATTTTCTTAATATTGGCACCACCACGCCCAACGATTGTCCCGATAGCGTCCACGTTTGGATTGTGGCTACGAACGGCAACCTTGGTACGGTCACCTGCTTCACGAGCTACGCTCATGATTTCAACAGTTCCATCGTAGACTTCTGGAATTTCTTGCTCCATCAAACGCTTAATCATTTCTGGATGGCTACGGCTAACAAAGACGTTGACGCCACGAGGGTTGTCTTCAACCTTGTAGACATAGACCTCAATACGATCGTGGGAAGCAAATACTTCTCCAGGGATTTGGTCTTGTTTTGACAATTGCGCTTCGATGCTGCCAAGATTGACATAGATGAAACGGTTGTCGAAACGTTCTACTGTACCAGACATGATTTCTTGTTCATGTTCTTTGTATGTATTATAAGTGATGGCACGTGTTTGCTTACGCATTTTTTCCATGATGGTTTGTTTGGCAGATTGGGCTGCTACACGACCAAACTCAGCTGGTGCTTCTTCAAACTTGATTTTGTCACCAAGCTCATAGGCTGAATTAATGGCAAGGGCATCTTTCAAGCTGATTTCCAAACGACTATCAAATACTTCATCAACAACTTCACGAACAGTATAGACAGTAAAGTCACCTGTCTTTTCATTGAAGTCGATGGCTACACTGTCAGATTGACCATAGCGTCTGCGATAAGCGGAACGAAGCGACTCTACTACTGCGTCGATGATGTCTTCTTTTTTGATTCCCTTGTCTTCTTCCAAAATGCGGAAGGCCTCTAGCATTTCTTTACTCATGTTCTTTTTACTTTTGAATCCTCAAAAGCTATCCTTTCTTTTCTATAGTTTTACTGCTAAACGTGCTTTTGATACTAAACTGTATGGAATTTGGACGGTTTTCTTACGTGTCTTGTCCATATATTCCATGGTCAACTCGTCCTCTTCAAAGGATACCAAGGTTCCTTCAAAGACTTTTTGCTTATCGATGGCTTGGTAGAGCCCGACATGGATGTATTTCCCAACTGCTCCAGCGACAGCATCCTTGGTTTTCAAAGGACGTTCCAAGCCTGGACTGGTGATTTCTAGGAAATATTGTTCTGGGAAGGGATCAGGCTTGATGGTGTCTAGGACAGGACTGATGATTTCTGTCAAGTCTGCCGTGTCGTTCAAGGTAATTCCTTCGGGTTTATCTACAAAAATACTGAGAATCATGTCACTGCCAATCTTTCCATACTCGATATCCACGAGTTCGAAAGGCGCTTGGATGACAGGTTCTACAACTTCTCTGACTAATTCTACGATTGTTGCGATTGCGTCCACCTCCTCATAAGCAAGAGGCGAAGATATTTCCCCGCCTCTCTTTCTCATATTCTTACTATCAGTATAGCACGTTTGTCAATTTATGTAAAGCATTAGCACTCAAACAGCTGGTTTTCAAGCTATTTCTTAAAATTCTGCTTCAACTCGGTAGATCACTTGACCCTTGTTGGAGAATTTTTGCTCATACTCTGTCATGACATTGCCTTCAAAATCACTGGCATGCAAGTCCAACCAAACTCCATTCAGTTTCATCCCATACTGAGAAAAACTCACCAAACTGTACTCAAACAAACCACGATTGTCTGTCTTGAAATGGATTTCCCCATTCTCAGGCAAGATGCGCTTGAAGGTGTCCAAGAAACTCTTGTAGGTCAGACGGCGTTTTTCATGGCGTTTTTTAGGCCAGGGATCTGAAAAGTTTAGGTAGAGACGATCAATCTCACCGTCTTCAAAGTAGTCCGTCAAATCCGAACCATCTACCCACAACAACTTGATATTAGGCACTCCAACTTCTAATACCTTATCCAAGGCATAACTCAAGACCGACTTTTGGATGTCAATCCCGATATAGTTGATGTCAGGGTTTTGTTTGGCCATTCCTGATACGAAGGCTCCTTTGCCACTCCCAACTTCAACATGAATAGGATGATCATTTCCAAACAAGTCTCGCCATTTCCCTTTAGCTTCCAAGGGATTGAGGACAACATACTGGGGATTAGCCTCTAGTAACTCTGTCGCCCCTTTACGATTTCTTACTCTCATCTTTTCTTTCCATACTTGTCACGGAAGACACGCAAGGCATAAATCTCCCGGTTTACATTATCTAAATCTTGATTTACAAAGTATTTGGTAATCTGGCTCAAGTAAGAATACTGGCCATACCAATACAATTTATCTAACACTGTCTGATTGTACTTATAACCGTAATAAGTCAGCCAATCATGCCAATGTTGCTCTGGAATATAATGACACAGCATATGCGCCACATCAAACATGCGATCCGTCAGGCGAACCGAATCCCAATCCACTAGATAAACGAGCCCACTCTCTGTCTCAATCCAATTACTATGACGAAGGTCCCCATGCACAATCGTTGCATGATCTTCCCTAAAACCTGGAACCGTTCTGCGCAAATCATCAATCACCGAATTTAAGTACTGATGTCGTTTCAAGACTTCAGGCGCTTCTTGCTTCCAAGACTGCAACAAGTCTACTGGCGTCTCCATGGTATATCCCAAACGGCTCAACTGCTTCATCAAGGGACGTGAGCGGTGGAGACGTGTCAAGATATTGATAATCTGCTTGCGATTCATATCGTGCGGTGTCAAGATTTTACCCGTCAACCATTCTTGGGCACACATATCACGACCATCTGGCAAACGACGAGTCCATAGTAATTGAGGAGCGATTTGTTCTCTGGCTAGGCCAGGTAGGATTGGAGAGGTGTTCATTTTTACAAAGACGCGCTTCCCATCAGGATAGCTTCCCATATAAGCCTTGCCACTCTTCCCAGGTATAGGGGTCAGCGTTAGCTCATTATCACCCAAGTCCATTTCTTTCCTCCGTATAAAGTTTCCTTACTATTCTACTAGTTTTTGGTCCATTCGTCAACCGCTTCACACCCGATTCCCAAAGAAAAGCATCTCAATTGATTCAGGCTATCATTATAGCTTTAAGAAGGCAAGCACCGTCTTCTGCTTACCTTTCCATGATTTTTAGAAATAAGTTAAAAGTGGCAAACTGTTGTAAGACATGTGGACTAGAGTAGAAACCCACAAATTTTGGCTCTTTTTGTAAGCAAAGCCCAGCAACAAGCTCCCAAGTAGATAATAGAAAAACGAAGGCACATCATAAGGTTCATGCATGAAAGAAAAGAGAGAGGAAGTCAGTACAAGCCCTAACCAAGAATTTTCAAATATAGCCCCCTGAAGAAGTCCTCTGAACATGAGTTCCTCCTGGATTGGTCCCAAAACTGTAATACTTACAATAAAGGAAAGCGGAAGCCCTTTACTCGTTTCCTCAAGGTGTTGAGCCGAGGCACCAGAAGCAACTGAGAAAAAGGTATGATAACCTATATTTACTAGCACAGTAAGAAGAAAGGTTCCAATAAACAGCAAGAGTTGTTTCTTGCTTAAATTACCAAAAGAAATCATATCAAACCATTTCGCATAGCCAAAACTAAGGAAAAGCAAGAGACTCTTTACAACAATGAATGTGTACTGGTGTTGAAAATAATCCCCTTGATTGATGGAATACCCCGCTGCACCAACGATTGCAAATACTAAAAATCCAAAAAACAAGGCATGACACTTATTGAAAATGGCCATACAGCTATCCTCCTCAACAAACAGACTTTCCTACAAGTCATCCTTGAGCTCTAGTCTTTCCAAAACAAACCATTTTAGTAACCAAAATCCGATAACATAACCAGCTCCTAAGAATATAGCCATAAAAGCTAACATGGGATTCAGGGAAGAAAAGACCGCCGCAGATACAAAGGTTAACACAAAAACATTAAAGGCAATGGTGTCAGAAGCCAAGACTAGAATATAAGGTGTCAACCAGTCTAAAGTTTTTGAATCTAGAAAAAATAAGTGTTTATACATGATGAACTCCTCTATAGCTAAAAAGCAAGCCTTTTGGTTTTTTCACCCCAAGACCCTATGTAGAAAAGTGAGCAAAAATGGTAATGTCGCTACGATATTATTGATAACATGCACCGCATAGGATGGATAAATGCTCTTGGTATAGCGGGTCAAACCAGCAAAGATGATTCCAACTGTTGCAAAGACGAAGATATCTAACAGACTAGGCAGGCTTGAAAAATGAGGGAGAGCAAATAAAATAGAAGGAAGAAGCAAATCAAGACCAAATCGCGAATGCTTAAAGAAAGCGTGTTGCAGTAATCCTCTATAGATTAACTCTTCCATCAGTGGAACCAGAAAGAACAGGGCTATATAAATACCTAGCTCTGCAAAGTTAGTCCCACTATAACCAATCAATACAGCCCAACCTTCCGCAGTTGACTGAACATGTTTAGCTGTCTGAACGTTAAAAGAGATCTGGAGCACTACCACTAATACTGTCAAAATCGAATACCAAAGCCATTTTTTTCTTGGAATGCGAAAGAGATAACCATGGCCTGTCTTAACAAGAACCACAATCATGACTCCAATAAAAAGTAAACTCAAGATATTTTGAATCCAGAAGAAATTGCCTATCTGAGAAGAAAATTGCCAATAGTTTTGGACGATAAGCGTCAGCTGAGAAAGACCAAATACGAAAAATAGGTAGGATAAAATTGCACTTGTTTTGAATAGAAGCTGATACTTTTTCATAGAAATTCTTCCTCATTTCTTATATTTCAGCCTATATTCCACATAAATGAAAACCTGCTCCTATATAACCAAGGTCACGATAACCACGCGGGCAGTACCCACTTACTGGGAAAGGACCTGAATTTTTTAATATAGAAGGGTAAGAAACAAATGGACTGTCCTGATAAGCATACCCTCTATAAATACCAGATACATCCCCACCCTCTATACAAGCAAGCATTTTAGTATCCATAATTTCAAATTGTTCCATCATTTTTGTATTCATGACAAATACTCCTTTTTATTTTTAATTTTTTGTTCTGTTACAACTTTGACAAGTTTAGTATATCATTGTTTTTTAAAATTTTTCATCCAAATCTTGAATTGTCATCGAAACATCTTGAATTGCAAAAACTTTATTATAAAAGGTAAATGTTTCGAAAACACTTACCCTTTTATACTTCATTAACCTCTACTTTTTATAATACTTCAAACCCCAAATAAGCAAAAGCATGATAAGCAAGCATAGAACCGCGCCAATATAGGCGATTAGTTGTTGGTAATATTCTCCTGCTGTGATACCTCTATACAAACAGATAATAGACATAAAGCCTGTCAAGCCGATGAACATGAGTTGATTGGTTCTAGGACTAACCAAATCATCATCTTCAAATTTTTTCACTCTCATTTCCCTAGTGAGATAAACAGTAGCCAAAATAGAAGCTAAGTTAATAACCACTAAAAGAAATTGGAAAACCAAGGAAAAATTTAAAAATTGACGAGATAGAAATAGATAAGTAGAGACAAGCAAGGGTATCTGTCCGAACAACACCCTCACTAAGAATACATTGCTTTTTTTTGCAAATATTTTTTTCATTGCTTTCTCCATTACAATTAAATGACATCTAATCATTTTCTAAAATTTGATAACTTTTGTGAAATGTTTTAGCAGAAACAACTCTATGATTGGTGATATCTATATAATCACCTGGATAACCAAGAACATACATTCCATAACCAGCGAATCCCCCTCCAACTGTTCCAACTAGACCAAACTTGATATTCGTTGCGAGAGAAGTGTTGAGACCTGCCATTAGAATGCGCACATGATTATCCAACCAAACCATATAATTTTTTTGAAAAGCTTCCTCTACCCAACTTGGTTTAGGAGTTGCTTGACCAATTTCCCAAACATCAACAATTTGATTCCCATATTTTGCCTTCATAGCTTCAATCCTTTTTAAATACCATTACATGAGTTTGGAGTTCCCCCTATACCATAAGGACCACATGGTTTTGAAAAATGTATAATAGGCCACTTACCATTTAATTGATCCAAAGTTGGAGAAGGTGCTAGCCCACCCAATAAACCAGCAATCATATCTCCCCAACCTCCGAAACCTCCTTCAACTTTCGCAAGCATCTCAGTATCCATAATTTCAAATTGTGACATCGTTTTTGTATTCATGACAAATACTCCTTTTTTATTTTTAATTTTTAATTTTTAATTTTTAATTTTTGTCTTGTTGCAACTTTGACAAGTTTAGTATATCATTGTTTTTTAAAATTTTTCACCCGAATCTTGAATTGTCATCGAAACGTCTTGAATTGCAAAAACTTCATTATAAAAGGGTAAGTATTTCAAAAACACTTACCCTTTTATACTTCATTAGCTTCTACTTTTTATAATACTTCAATCCCCAAATGAGCAGAAGCATGATAATCAAGCAGAGAATAGCGCCAATGTAGACAATTAATTGCTGATAGGATTCTGTTGCTGTGATACCTCTATACAAACCAATAATAGACATAAAGCTTGTCAGATTGATGAACATAAGATGATTAGTTTTTGAACCGACCAAATCATCATTTACTTCTATTTAAGAGCATCTCTTTCACGTTAATGTACGTTAATACTAAAAAACAATACAGGCCAATAATATTTAAAATGAACAGTAATGGGGTTAAGTCTCTAAAAAAATTAGCCACTGACACTATAAGAAATACTATAGATACTATAGTTGAAACTATTTTTTTCTTATCCATAATTATTTACTCCATTCCAAGTAAAGCCAACTTATCAATGAAGAGCGATTTCTAACAGAATGTAGCAGCACCCGTTGCTCCTCCACCCCAAAAACCAGCAGCAGCTCCAGATACAGTACCAAAGAAAGGTAGCGTTACAGTTCCCACGGCACCACCAGCAACTCCTCCAGTCAATGCACCTCCAACTACACCTAGTCCACATTTTATCCAACCGCCACCTTCAACGCAAGCAAGCATATCAGTATCCATAATCTCAAATTGTTCCATCATTTTTGTATCTATGACAAATACTCTTTTTTAAAAAACTAAAATAAATCAGAATAGAATCCTCATAATTTCACTATAAGTCTTACCAACTTAGTCCCAATTTATCACCAACCATACCTCCTAGGCATGTTAATCCACCCCCAATTGCACCAATGTGTGCTCCAACAAATGCACCAGCAAGTCCACCTACTCCTAAAGTGGCCAAACCTGCTCCAGTTCCACCAGTTATAATTCCCGTAGTGACTCCTGTAATCAGTGCATTTCGACAATCAGTGGAGCTATACCCACCTTCAACTTTCGCAAGCATTTCAGCATCCATAACCTCTAACTGTGACAACATTTTTGTATTCATGATAAATACCTCCTTTTTTATTTTCATTTTTTTACCAAAGTCTTAAATTCAATAAACAAATAGAATTTTTTTATAGTATCTTTTTGATTTTCTTAAAAAAGTATGTACGTATACTATCTTCTTAAAGGTAGCAGTACCTATTTTTTAGTTTAAGATTTCAATAATCTTGAGTATCTAAAATATCTTAATTTTCGTTACTCTCCTTGCAATAAAAAGTTTTACTATACTATTTATTATCTTGCAGAAATTAAAAAATATTAGTAAATTAATAGTTTGTAGTTAAGTTTTTTTATTTCCATCAACCAAGTAAAGTATCAACAATTATATAAACTATTGATAATATAATTAAAATTTTGCTAACTACCTTATTTCCATCATTCTTAGATAGCTGTGATATTTTGTAAGTAAGTAAATAAGATAGTAAATTAATAGCAATAATAATACTATATTTAAAAATCATAATCTTACAAAGAGGACATAATTCCTGAACCTACACAAATAAGTGTTGCTGCTCCCCCAGTTATCGGACCAGCCGCAGCAGCTAATAGCACTGCTCCAATACAACCACCGATTGCAGATCCTAAATTGCCTCCTCCTCCACTAACTATTTCGAGTTCCTCAGCATCCATAATCTCAAATTGTGACATCATTTTTGTATTCATGACAATTACTCCTTTTTTATTTTTAATTTTTGTCCTGTTGCAACTTTGACAAGTTTAGTATAACATTGTTTTTTTTTAATTTCTCACCCAAATCTTGAATTGTCATCGAAACGTCTTGAATTAGCTTTTCATTTGAAACCACCTCTAAATTTTTTAAAAAAAGATAATTTCTAATCACTTTTTTACCATTCAGGAAGTTTCAATGACAATTCAAGATTTTATAAAATATGAACTTAGTATCATGGTATAATAAATTCATATTTTATATGAAAGGATTTGCCAATGACTTCTTATAAACGTACATTTGTTCCTCAAATAGATGCTAGAGACTGTGGTGTCGCTGCCTTAGCCTCGATTGCCAAATTCTATGGTTCAGATTTTTCTCTAGCTCACTTGAGAGAACTTGCAAAGACCAACAAAGAAGGGACGACTGCTCTTGGCATTGTAAAAGCCGCTGATGAAATGGGCTTTGAAACAAGGCCTATTCAAGCAGATAAAACGCTCTTTGATATGAGCGATGTCCCCTATCCATTTATCGTTCACGTTAACAAAGAAGGGAAACTCCAACATTACTATGTTGTCTATCAAACAAGGAAAGACTATCTGATTATTGGTGATCCTGATCCTTCTGTAAAAATCACCAAAATGTCAAAAGAACGCTTTTTCTCTGAATGGACTGGAGTAGCTATTTTTCTAGCTCCCAAACCCAGCTATCAACCCCATAAAGATAAAAAGAATGGTCTACTGAGCTTCCTCCCTCTGATTTTCAAACAAAAATCTCTTATTGCTTACATTGTTCTCTCAAGCTTATTAGTCACTATTATCAATATCGGTGGTTCTTATTATCTCCAAGGAATCTTGGATGAGTACATCCCAAATCAGATGAAATCAACTTTAGGAATTATCTCAATTGGTCTAATTATCACCTATATCCTCCAACAAGCCATGAGCTTCTCCAGAGATTATCTCCTAACTGTTCTGAGTCAGAGATTAAGCATTGATGTAATTTTGGCCTATATTCGCCATATCTTTGAACTTCCTATGTCTTTCTTTGCGACACGTCGTACAGGGGAAATCATTTCACGATTCACAGATGCCAACTCTATTATAGATGCCTTAGCTTCTACCATTCTCTCTCTTCTTCTTGATGTTTCCATTCTGATTCTTGTAGGGAGCGTCTTACTGGCACAAAACCCTAATCTCTTCCTTCTTTCTCTTATTTCCGTTCCTATATACATGTTCATCATCTTTTCTTTTATGAAGCCTTTTGAAAAAATGAACCACGATGTCATGCAAAGTAATTCTATGGTTAGTTCTGCCATTATCGAAGATATCAATGGGATTGAAACCATCAAGTCACTCACAAGTGAAGAAAATCGCTACCAAAATATAGACAGTGAATTTGTAGATTATTTGGAAAAATCCTTTAAACTTACTAAATATTCTATTTTACAAACTAATTTAAAACAAGGAACAAAGTTAGTTCTTAATATCTTTATCCTATGGTTTGGTGCTCAATTAGTCATGTCGAGTAAGATTTCTATCGGTCAGCTGATTACCTTTAATACACTTCTTTCTTACTTTACAACTCCTATGGAAAATATTATCAACCTACAAACTAAACTCCAATCTGCGAAGGTTGCTAATAACCGCTTGAACGAGGTCTATTTAGTTGAATCTGAATTTCAAGTTCAAGAAAATCCTGTTCATTCAAATTTTTTGATGGGCGATATTGAATTTGATGACCTTTCTTATAAGTATGGTTTTGGACGAGATACCTTAACAGATATCAATCTAACAATTAAAGAAGGTGATAAGGTTAGCCTGGTTGGAGTTAGTGGTTCTGGTAAAACAACTCTAGCCAAAATGATTGTCAATTTCTTTGACCCTTACAAAGGACAGATTACCATCAATCATCAGGATATTAAAAATATTGATAAAAAAATCTTGCGACGTCATATTAATTACCTGCCCCAACAAGCCTATATCTTTAATGGCTCTATCTTGGAAAACTTAACCTTGGGCGGTAATAATATGATTAGCCAAGAAGATATTCTAAAAGCTTGCGAATTAGCTGAAATCCGTCAAGATATTGAAAGAATGCCTATGGGCTATCAAACTCAACTTTCTGATGGAGCAGGTCTGTCAGGAGGACAGAAGCAACGAATTGCTCTCGCTCGTGCTCTTTTAACTAAATCTCCTGTTTTAATACTAGATGAAGCTACTAGTGCTCTCGATGTTTTGACTGAGAAAAAGGTTATAGATAATCTTATGTCCCTAACTGATAAAACCATTCTCTTTGTAGCCCATCGTCTAAGTATAGCCGAACGGACTAACCGTGTCATTGTTCTTGACCAAGGGAAAATCATTGAAGTTGGTAGTCATCAAGAGTTAATGAAGGCGCAGGGTTTCTACCATCATCTATTCAACAAATAAGGAGAATGTTATGAATCCTAATCTTTTTAGAAGCGTCGAGTTTTATCAGAGACGTTACCATAATTATGCGACAGTATTGATCATACCACTTTCATTACTGTTTACTTTCATCTTAATTTTCTCCCTTGTTGCCACAAAAGAAATTACAGTTACGTCACAAGGAGAAATTACCCCTACAAGTGTCATTGCATCCATTCAGTCGACCAGTGATAATCCTATCCTAGCTAATCATTTAGTGGCAAATCAAGTAGTTGAAAAAGGCGACTTACTCATCAAATACTCTGAAACAATGGAAGAAAGTCAGAAAACTGCCTTAGAAACTCAATTACAAAGACTTGAGAAGCAAAAAGAAGGACTTGGAATTTTGAAACAAAGCTTAGAAAAAGCGACTGATCTTTTTTCTGGTGAAGATGAGTTTGGCTACCATAATACCTTTATGAATTTTACTAAACAAGCTCATGATATTGAACTGGGTATCACAAAGACTAATACTGAGGTTTCAAATCAAGCCAATCTTGCTAATAGCAGTTCATCAGCTATCGAACAAGAAATTACAAAAATGCAACAACAAATTGGAGAATATCAAGAGCTGAGAGATGCTATCATAAACAAAAGAGCGCGCTTACCGACTGGCAATCCACACCAGTCAATTTTGAATCGTTATCTTGTAGCCTCTCAAGAACAAACACAAGAAACTGCAGATGAGCCATTTTTATCTCAAATCAATCAAAGTATTGCAAATCTTGAATCATCTATCGCAAGCCTCAAAATTCAGCAAGCTGGTATCGGAAGTGTAGCAACTTATGATAATAGTTTAGCAACCAAAATTGAAGTACTCCGCACTCAATTTTTACAGACTGCTTCTCAGCAACAACTAACCGTGGAGAATCAATTAACAGAATTAAAAGTACAACTAGATCAAGCGACACAGCGCTTGGAAAACAATACCTTAACTGCTCCAAGTAAAGGTATCGTTCATCTAAACAGCGAATTTGAAGGTAAAAATAGAATTCCAACTGGTACAGAAATTGCTCAAATATTCCCTGTCATCACAGATACAAGAGAAGTACTAATCACTTACTACGTATCATCTGACTATCTCCCCTTACTAGATAAAGGACAAACTGTAAGATTAAAACTTGAGAAGATTAAAACTTGAGAAGATTGGAAATCACGGTATTACCATCATTGGCCAACTTCAGAGCATTGATCAAACTCCTACCAGAACAGAGCAAGGAAATCTCTTTAAATTAACCGCTCTTGCAAAACTATCTAATGAGGATAGTAAGCTCATCCAATATGGCTTACAAGGTCGCGTCACTAGTGTAACTGCAAAGAAAACATATTTTGATTATTTCAAAGATAAAATTTTAACACATTCTGATTAATTTTCAGATAACACTCTATAACTATTTATTATCTTATAAAACAGGAGAATCATAACATGGATAAGAATCAAAACCTAACTTCATTCCAGGAACTAACAGCTACTGAACTCAACCAGATTACAGGTGGAGGGTTGTGGGAAGATTTATTATATAACATTAATAGATATGCTCATTACATCGCACAAGGACTTCATCAGCCAATACAACTATAAAAAAATAAGACCGAGAAACAAGCACTCTCGGTCTTATTTTTCATCATTCTGTATGTATCATAGCAAGTACCTGACGAAAGACTTGATCTTGACAGGTGGTATTGAGACTGACATTGGGATAACTTTCCACAATCTTCATGACGGTATAGAGACCAACACCTCGGTCCTCCCCTTTAGAACTAACTCCAAAAGAGAAGATTTCAGAAATATCTATGTCCTCTTCTTTGATGGAGTTTTCAATGATGAAGGTCTCCTGTGCCCCATTTTTAAAAAAGGCAATTGAAACGTGAGGTTGACAGACCTCTAGACTGGCTTCAATAGCATTGTCACAAAGGATAGATACGATGGTTAAAAAATCAAGCAGACTCATCTCCTCAACTTGAATCTCCTCAGGAACTTCGATATTAAAGACAATATCCTTTTCTCTGGCTTTTAGAAATTTTCCTGCGAGGAGACTTTTGAGGGAACGGTCACGAATATTCACCAATCGGCCCAGGTCATATTTATTATCCTGCAATTTTTCACTGGAATCCTTCAAGACGGAGTCATAGACCTCTTTTATCTGCCCCATATCCTCCTCTGCAATACCTAGGCGTAAGCTGGTCAAGAGGTTGGTGTAATCATGACGAAAGCTCCGAACTTCCTTATAAAGCTCCTCTATATGCAGACTATACCTCTCCATGTCTCTATAGCGCAAGGTCTGCTCTTGGTTCAGTTTTTCCTGAAGTTTTTCCTTCAAGTAGGTATCCAATTTCTTGACAACCCCCATAAAAAAGAGCAAGTAAAACACCAGAATCAGATGGCGAACAGTCGTTGATTGAATACTTTGTTCATATTCAAAAAAAGACAGACTTTCCATGACTAGATAGTAGGCCCCCATTATCCAGTTAATCTTAATCAGGGACTTTTGAAAATCTTTATCTAGAATCTCCCTTCTCAAACTAGTAAAATCATAGTCTAACCATTTTAAAAATACTAGAGAAATGAAGAAATTGAAAATTATTATACATAACCCAGTAAATGAGTAGTCATCATATACTTGCCCTTGTCCCAAAAATGGAAGCACAAAATAGGAGACTCCCCTATAAAAGAGATTCACCAATATCATTGGAAAGAGACCATAAAAGAAAAGGAGTTTTTTAGGAAGCCCTCTTAACAATAAGAAAGACAAGCCTATGCCGTACAAGGGTTCCATAAAATAAGATAGGTAAGCATTTCCTACTATATAGCTAATCATTACAAAAACAAAGGCCAACAGTATCTTAAAAAGAAAAGCCTTAAAAATCCTCTCGAAAGTAAGATTAATTCCATCCACCTTAAAGAAAATGACAATTTCTAGCCCATTAGTAATAAGTGTATACAATAATATCCAAGCAATATTCATAAATTCTCCTAGCTCAGTGTAAGTTATTGATAGCCTCAGACACTTCCCTGATCTTATAACGCGCGATTAGACAGCTTCCACCATTAGGAAAGTAAAGCAGTTTTTCTTTCTTATCCAAATGCACTACATTGGCTGGATTGATGAGAAAAGAACGATGACACTGCAAGAGACGAGGTTCCTGCTTGAGAACCTCCTCTAGACTCGCCGTAAATTCCAGCCTATCCGTCTTGGTATAGAGAATAACACGATGGGGTCTTGGGGACGTTTCGAGATAGTAAACCTCTTTAAAAGGATACTGAAATTGAGCAAATTTTGATTTAAAGTAAAAGCAATCTTCCGCCAGGCTTTTGCTGTCTTGACTATTGACATAGAGAAGAGCTGTCTCGATACGAGACTCAAACTCCTCTGCCGACAAGGCCTTATCAATATAGTCCAAAGCTGATACCTGGTAGCGAAAGGACAGGGGCATAAACTCCGAGTGAGTCGTCACAAAGACAATCAGGGCATAAGGATCTCGATCCCGAATCTTTCTTGCCACTTCTAGGCCTTTCATCTCCTCATTTCGAATCTCAATGTCCAAAAAGAAAAGCTGATGTGCTCCCTTCTCATGCACCTCTGCCAGCAGTTGGTCTGTCTTGCCAAAAACTTCAAAAGAACTAGGAATGATACTCTGTTTTTTCAAAAGTTTCTCAATCGTCGTTTCAATTCTAGCTTGTTGGGAAAAGTCATCTTCTAAAACAAATATTCTCATCTTCTTACTCTCCTTGTTTCAACCATTTTTGGCTAATGTCTCTATAGCGACGTCTGGCATACTGAACAGCATATCGACCTTCTTCTCCAAGAAAGAGGGTCTTTGATTGGATATCCATGGATTTTACTCGTTCAAGGTTGACCAGACAATTTCGATGACATCTCGTCAAGGTTTCCCCATATTGTTTCTCAAGATTGCTTAAATTTTGAAATAGATCAAAGCTAGCGTTTTCTGTAACAATCTGCACGGTATGGGCTTTACTTGGATGCATTTGGATATAGTAGATATCCTTTATGTTTAATTTGAAAATTTCTTTCTCTTTTTGGATGATAATGTAGTTCATGGATAAAACCTCCTAAAAAGAGGATAGCATAAGTCTAGAAACTATTTTTCACCAAATCCTAAACGGTTCTCAAAAATTCCTAAAGTGTCGAATCATTCGCAAAATAGCTATGATAATCTTACAATTATTTTATCATAAAATCCTGCAATTACCATTCAGGAAATTTCAATGACAATTAAAGATTTGAAGGTAAAAAAAGAGTTAAAAGTGATAAGCTATGATTATAGAAAGACAATCACTTGAAACAACTTTAGAACCATCACAAAGGAGGCATTCTCATGACGGATACAGACCCAATCAAAACTGCTCAGGCACTGATAACTGAGTTAAACAAAGCCTATCAAGTCTGCAAACAGGCAACAGCTGACGACGTACACTTTCAGGAGCAATTAAACTCTATTCTTCTCTTTCTCTCTAAAACTGAGACAGTGGATAATCGATTCTTGATTGAGCTGGAAAAATTTTACCAGACTTCCAGTCTTCTCCTGGGACTCAGTGTTCTCAATCCAGATGCTCCTACTCGCGCCGCTTGGCGGGCCTATGACCGTTTCCACTTTGACCAAGTCAAAACCAAGCTAAGTCTCTACGGATCAACTATTATCTTGTAGAAAATAAAAGAAGCTGAGACAGAACTCAACTTCTTTTTGTATTGTTTAAGCAATGTTAGTCTTACATCTGGCGTTTCACCTGATAAGGTAGATACAAGATTTGTAGGACCAGTCCAGCTCCAAGCAGGGCTAGAAGGGCTAGTTTTTCTTGGAGGGTAATCAAACCAACTATCAGTTGAACCATTAAAACAAAACCTGTCAATCCTCGGATAACTTCCTGTAGTCCCTTCTCTTTTTCACCCTTTTTTAAAGGAAAGAGCTGGGTCAAGTACTGGTAGTCAAAAGCACGATAGAGGGCCAACAACTGGAAGAGCATGAGGTAATTAAACAGGACAACCACTGCTGTCGCAATCCAAGACTGCTCGATAAAAATCACAGCTAAGAAGGATAGGAGCAAGAGGCGAAGACTGAGGGCAAAGAGGTCTCCATTTCGCAGATAAGAGCGGAGATAGAGGTTCTGCCAGATCTTCCCTGGCACCTTTTGAACAGTCTTTAGGATGAAGTCCAGATAAGCGCGACGCTTGACACTGTTTGAAACGCCCTTGACCTGAGTAAAGAGGGCAAAGAAACGAAGCAAGACTTGCTTGCGCTTGCTTTCTTGGACAATGACATAGTCCCAGTCCAGTCCAGTTTCAGTGAAAAATTTACTAGCTTTGTGGCGAAAGAGGAGGTATTTCCCAGTCCCCAATAAAATCACATAGACAAGAAAGACTGGCAAGCCATAGCCCATGGCTAAAAACAAGGGCGCAAACAGGAGCAAAAAGAGGGTTTGAACAATTGTCCAGAAAACCAATGAACGCACCGTCTGCCCTTTGAGGTACAACTTGACCTCCTCTTCACTGACTAAGAGAAAGAGCTTGTCAGGTACTTCCGTGTAAGTAGCGATTCCTCCCCAAGCCAAAAGTAAGGCAGATACAATCCCCAAAAACAAAAGAATAGGCCAATGATTTTCAGGAAAATTTTGCAAGAGTTGACTGTACTGGTAGGCTAGAAAACCGATGAGAACTAGCAGGAATAAGACAAAGTGGTCATTTAGAACATAACGCAGATAACCGACACACTCCTTACGAAAAGCCTGCTTTCTCCTTAAAAACAAGTCTTTCATAGGTCCTCCTCTTTGGTCAGTGCCAAGTAAATGTCATTCAAGCTAGCCTCAGGCATGTTAAAGGCCTCGCGGAGTTGCTGGAGGTTCCCCTGAGCCCGCACCTCTCCCTTATGGAGGATAACAAAGGCGTCACACATCTTCTCTGCCGAATCCAGCACGTGGGTACTCATGAGGATGGATTTGCCTTTTTGCTTTTCCACTTCCAAAAGCTGAATCAAGTCTGCAATCGCCAAGGGATCGAGACCAAGGAAAGGTTCATCCACTATAAAGAGGCTCGGATCCACGACAAAGGCACAGATAATCATGACCTTCTGCTTCATCCCTTTGGAGAAATGGACCGGAAACCAGTCCAATTTTTGATCCAGACGAAACATCTTTAACAAAGGTTCCACTCGCTCAAAAGCTATTTTCTGATCGATTCCATAAGCCATAGCAACCGTCTCGATATGCTCTCTGAGAGTCAATTCCTCGTACAAGCTAGGCGTTTCTGGGATGTAGCCGATCTGCTTGCGGTAATTGGTCGCATCTTCTCGCAGGGTCAGACCATTGATATTGATGGAACCACTGTAAGGTGTCAAAAGACCGATAATTTCATTGATAGTCGTTGATTTCCCAGCACCGTTGAGACCAATCAAACCGACCAACTGCCCACTTTCAACTGTAAAGGACACATCTTTCAAGACAGGGACATGAACATAGCCACCTGTCAGGTTTTTAATTTCTAACATATTTTCTCCGAATCTGGTATAATGTAGCTATATTATATCAAAATTCAATAGAGTAGAGGTGGATTTTATGTCAGATTGCATTTTTTGTAAGATTATCGCAGGGGAGATTCCTGCTTCAAAAGTATACGAAGATGAGCAGGTTCTTGCCTTTCTTGATATCTCTCAAGTAACGCCTGGACACACCCTCATTGTACCAAAAGAACATTATCGCAATCTTTTGGAGATGGATGCTACAAGTGCCAGCCAACTCTTTGCCCAAGTGCCACTGGTAGCTCAAAAAGTTATGAAGGCTACCAAGGCTGTCGGCATGAATATCATTGCTAACTGCGAGGAAATCGCTGGTCAAACAGTCTTTCATACTCACGTGCACCTCGTACCTCGCTACGGTGCAGAAGATGACCTCAAGATTGACTTTATCGCCCACGAACCTGACTTTGACAAACTTGCCCAAGTCGCGGAAACCATTAAAAATGCTTAAGGAGATGCCATGAAACTATCAAATCTACTGCTCTTCGCAGGAGCTGCAGCTGGAAGCTATTTTGTCGTAAAAAATCGCCAAGCCATCACAGAGGAGTTTATTGATACTAGCGACCGTGTCGAGACCATTAAGGATGATTTGGATATCATCCAAAACAGCCTCCAAATCATCAACCAACAAAAAGCACTTATCAAGGAATACCAAAAAGATTTAACCTATAAATTCAAAGTCTTGGAAAAAGATTTCCAAACCAGAATGGCGATCCTCCAAGAAGAAAAACAAGAATGAGAAATCCTCCAACTTTCCTTAAATCCATTTTGGATTACTAGATTCGAACAGAAAAGGGAGGGAGTGAAAATGAAACAGTTTTTAAAAGTTCTAGCGAAGGTCATCGCGATCCCTTGTGGCTGTCTCTGCCTTCTTGCGGCCCTAGCATTTCTACTAGTGGCCAATCTTTTCAAGGCCTCACCGAGTGACATCCGCGAGGGGAATGAAGCCTTAAAACAAATCTTTATCTCCCTTGATATGCCTCCTAAGAAAGTAGAATCAAATGGACACTATCAATATGAGGGTGGAGGCTTAAATTTTTATGTTACTTTCTCAGATGAGGTTATCAATAGTCACACCGTCCTAAAAGAAAGTCCAAAACTCGCCAAAAATCGACTCGAAGTCTATGTCCTACAGACAGGAGAGATTTCATACTATAAAGTAGGGGATAACTTGTTCAATCATGGTTTGTTGCAGTTTTTAGAGAAAGAAAGCGAGAAGTATCTCCAAGAAATCGGAAAGAAATTTAATCCCAATTACTCAATTCTCTTTTGGAATGATCAGGAAAGTCTAAAAAAGGGAATTGCATTCTATGAAAAAGCTTTGACTTTAGTGGATATTCAGGATAATTCGGCAATCAAGCACATTGATACCGTCACCGTTAAGCCAGGTAAAGAAGCGGAAATCAAGCAACTCATCCGGGAGATGGATGCAGCTGGCCTGCTTACTCAAAAGTATAAATAGCAGGCTAACTGGAAAATGATTTTTCGATGCTAAATTTTCAAAGATAACGCAAAAAAGAGCCAATCGGCTCTTTTTACTTTATTCTCCTTCAAAGGCATCTTTTATATGCTCAAAGAAGCCTTTTTTCTTTGGATTGACTTTCAAATCACCCGCAGCTGCGAATTCTTTAAGCGCTGCTTTTTGGCGATCATTCAAGCCTGTCGGAGTCACGACATTAACTGTAACGTATTGATCACCAACGGCACCACCACGAAGGCTCGGAGCTCCTTTGCCACGTAGACGGAATTTCTTGCCAGTCTGAGTCCCCTCTGGAATGACCAATTCAACGTCACCATGCACAGTCGGAATTTCCACAGTATCACCAAGAGCTGCTTGAACAATATTAAGGTTCAGCTTGTAGAAAATGGTTGTTCCTTCACGTTCAAACTTATCACTGGCTTCAACAGAAACCACCACGTACAAGTCCCCGTAAGGTCCACCATTAAAGCCTGCTTCACCTTGACCAGCGAGTCGGATTTGTTGGCCTGTTTCCACACCGGCAGGGATTTTGACATGGACGCTATGAGCTTGTTTTTCATGACCTGTTCCATGACATGTAGTACATGGGTCTTTAATTTCTTTTCCTCGACCATGACAGACATCACAGGTTACTTGGCGACGCATCATACCAAGAGGAGTCTGCGTATCAACGTTAATGACACCTGCACCATGACAGCGTCCACAAGTGACTGGACTTGTTCCTGGCTTAGCACCAGAGCCATTACATGTACGACAGCTTGCTTCACGGTTGTATTTCACTTCTTTTTCCGTTCCAAAGATAGCTTCTTCAAAAGTCAAATTCACACGGTACTGGAGGTCATCCCCTTGACGAGGGGCGTTTGGATTGCGCGAAGCTCCGCCTCCACCGAAGAAACTTGAGAAGATATCTTCAAAACCACCGAAGCCACTTGCTCCGTCAAAGCCACCGAAACCGCCAGTACCACCAAAGCCACCGTTGGCACCTGCAGCACCATATTGGTCGTAGGCGGCACGTTTTTGGTCGTCACTCAAAGTCTCATAGGCTTCTTGAACTTCCTTGTACTTTTCCTCAGCACCAGGCTCCTTGTTGATATCTGGGTGATATTTTTTGGAAAGCTTACGATAAGCTTTTTTGATCTCGTCTGCCGAAGCGTTTTTTGACACCCCCAGACGATCATAAAATTCAGTATTGTTCATAATTCAAGATACAAAGGGCGTCAAACGGACACAGTCAAAATAGGAGTTTTGACGACGGACGCTTACGTCCTAGAAAAAACTATCTTTTTGACACAGTCCGTAGCCCGTGTTCAGTTACTCGAACACCCTTATTCCTTTCTATAATTTATAAGTAGATCATTAGAGGGTATTTTCTATACTCTGCTTCACTTCATCAAACTCTTTGTCCGATAGAGTAAAAATCAAGTCCTCTTCTGAATATTCGTTCTGTTCTTTAAAATAGTTGTCAGTATTTTCTGCCAAACCTAGACCAAGAATCACTTTTCTTGCAAATTTTTGATGTGCAAAGCCTATAGCCGTAATGATATTTTTATCTTGCACAACCAGTTTGGGTTGGAAATTCTCACGTGGAAGAAATTCAAAATAGTCAAAGAAGTTTTGCCAAATCCCACCTGTAAATTTCGTATCGTTCAGCAAACCTGCTTTTGCCAACAAAATAGGCGCTAAAGAAATTGCTGCAATTAAGATATTCTGCTTGCCGAGTCCCCTCAAAAACGAATTTAATTTTTCATCCTGTAGAGCAGGAACTATATTTACCATTCCTGGCAAAATCACACAAGAATACTCTTCTATACGTACTTGATCCAATGTTTTTGTAGGTAAACAAGGCAAGCCATCTTCAGAGACCACCATCGAATAATCTGAAGCTACATAATCAATCGTGATGTCAAAAGACAGAGCTAAAGTACTTGTTAAAGTGGCTATCTCATAAAGAGAAAAATTGGGATAAAGGATACAAAGTACTTTTTTCATACGCAACATCCTCTATTTTACCGAAAAACAGAGGCTGGGTTGCAACCTCTGGATTTCTTTTTATCATTACGACATTCAAGTTTTAAAAATTAAACTAGTAATGCTTAACTGAGTTTCGGCTAAAAACTTCGGAAAAAAGATAAGCTATCTTTTGTGCATCGCACAAGGCAATGGCTTCCTATTTTTCTTTCGTTTTCTTAACGCCTCAACATCTTACTTTTCAGTAAACTCTCCGTCTACGACGTCATCGCCTGCGTTTCCTGTTGCTTGTGCACCTTCTGCTCCTGCTTGAGCTTGTTGGGCTGCTGCGGCTTGTTCGTAGAGTTTCACAGCAAGTCCTTGAGCTTTTTCGTTCAATGCTTCAAGTTTTGCTTTCATTTCGTCCAAGTTGTTGTCTTCTTGCGCTTTCTTAAGGTCATCAAGGGCAGCTTGGGCAGCATCACGTTCTGCGTCAAAGCCTTTGCCTTCAGTTTCCTTGATAGTCTTTTCAGTCGCAAAGATAGCTTGATCAACTTCGTTACGAAGGTCTACTTCTTCTTTACGTTTCTTATCTGCTTCAGCGTTTGCTTCGGCATCTTTCATCATGCGGTCGATTTCTTCATCAGTTAAACCTGAGTTTGATTGGATGACAATAGTTTGTTCTTTTTGAGTTCCAAGGTCTTTGGCCTTAACAGATACGATACCGTTCTTGTCAATGTCAAATGTTACTTCGATTTGAGGAATTCCACGAGGTGCAGCTGGGATATCTGTCAATTGGAAACGTCCAAGAGTCTTGTTATCTGCTGCCATTGGGCGTTCACCTTGAAGAACATGGATATCAACGGCTGGTTGGTTATCTGCTGCAGTTGAGAAGACTTGTGATTTAGATGTTGGAATCGTAGTGTTGCGATCGATGAGTTTTGTGAAGACACCACCCATTGTTTCGATACCAAGTGACAATGGCGTTACGTCAAGAAGGACAACGTCTTTAACATCACCAGTGATGACACCACCTTGGATGGCAGCACCCATAGCAACTACTTCATCAGGGTTGACTGATTTGTTTGGTTCTTTACCAGTTTCAGCTTTAACAGCTTCAACAACGGCTGGGATACGAGTTGAACCACCGACAAGGATCACTTCATCAATATCTGATAAGCTCAAACCTGCATCTGAAAGGGCTTGACGAACTGGAACTTTTGTACGTTCTACAAGGTCACGAGTCAAATCGTCAAATTTCGCACGAGTCAAAGTCATTTCCAAGTGAAGAGGTCCAGCTTCACCTGCAGTGATAAATGGCAAGCTGATTTGAGTTGAAGTTACACCAGAAAGATCTTTCTTAGCTTTTTCAGCTGCATCTTTCAAACGTTGCATTGCCATCTTGTCAGTAGACAAGTCAATACCGTTTTCTTTCTTGAATTCTGCTACCAAGTGGTCGATGATTTTTTGGTCAAAGTCGTCACCACCGAGTTTGTTGTCCCCTGCAGTTGCCAATACATCGAAGACACCGTCACCCAATTCAAGGATTGAGACGTCGAATGTACCACCACCAAGGTCGAATACCAAGATTTTTTCTTCTTTGTCAGTCTTGTCCAAACCGTAAGCAAGAGCCGCTGCAGTTGGTTCGTTGACGATACGTTCTACTTCAAGGCCAGCGATTTTACCAGCGTCTTTAGTTGCTTGACGTTGAGCATCGTTGAAGTAAGCTGGAACTGTGATAACTGCTTTGGTTACTTTTTCACCAAGGTATTCTTCAGCGTAACCTTTCAAGTATTGAAGGATCATAGCTGAGATTTCTTGTGGAGTGTATTCTTTTCCGTTTGCAGAAACTTTTTCAGAAGTTCCCATCTTAGATTTGATAGAGATTACTGTATCTGGGTTTGTTACTGCTTGACGTTTTGCAGCGTCACCAACGATGATTTCGCCGTTTTTGAATGAAACAACAGATGGAGTTGTACGATTTCCTTCTGGATTTGCAATGATTTTGCTTTCAGTTCCTTCAAGAACTGCAACTGCTGAGTTTGTTGTACCTAAGTCAATACCGATAATTTTAGACATGTGTTTTTCTCCTTAAGTTTTTTCTTCTATTTTTTGATATTTTCCTTAAGTGGTGGGGACGTGAGCAACTCCCTATGGGATTTCATCACTTATTTTTGAGCCTAAAGTCTCAAAAATCCCCTGTTTCGGTAGTACAAGCTACTAAAATTTTCACCACGGCGGAAAATATCGTTTTTGCAAGCCTCTGGCTTGCCTCTTATCTTCATTCATAGTTTATTGTCGTTTCGGACAAGGTTTTTCAAGTTTTCTAGCTTAGTTATACACTACCACCATTGCCGGACGTAGGATGCGGTCATGGAGTTTATAGCCTTTTTGGAAGACTTGGGCGATGGTATCTGCTGGATGTTCATCGTCTGCTGGGAGAGTTTGGATGGCCATATGATAGTTATGGTCAAATTCTCCATCCACTGCGATTTCTTCGATTCCTTCTTCTTTCAAAGCATGAATCAAGCTTTCTTGCACCATCTCCAATCCTTTTTTGACGTCGTCTGTCAAACCTTCAACGGCAAGGGCGCGTTCAAGATTATCCAAAGAAGGGAGAATTGCTTTCGCCAAGTCTTGACTACGATAGCGTTGCAAGTTTTGACGTTCTTCATTGGCACGGCGTTGGATGTTTTGCATTTCTGCATGAGCGCGAAGGTATTTGTTTTCGAACTCGTCCGCACGTTCATTTGCCAAGTCCAACTCAGACTTCTCAGGAGTTGTTTCTTCAGCTGTTTCCACAACTTCCTCTTCTTTTACTTCTTCGTTTTTTATTTCCTCAGACATTTTTCGCCTCCTTTTTAGGAATTTATGTAATTTCATGTTCAACTCACCTCATAATGATTACTACTCAAATAGCGGTAGAAATCTGTGAGTTTCATAGTTAAAACTCGATTGACAACATTGACTTGATTGACCAATTGCTGGTAATCCAGATTGACTGGGCCGATAATCGCCAGAATTCCAAAACCACGATAAGGGATAAGGAATTTACTGCTAATCACTGCTAGATCAGCTAGGCAGGATTCTTGACTATCTGCAACACGAACATTTTGCATCTGATCTTCATGCAGACCTTCACGAATCTCCAGAGCCACCTTTTGCGGTTGGTCAAAGAACTGATAGGCTGCTAGATTGGCAAAATTCAAGAGATTGACCTTGCCCGCCACCACAATGTTTTCATTGAACATTTCCTTAAAAATGTGTTCAAAGAGATCCATAACATTGTCCGTTGTTGTAAAGTAACGCTGGATAATCTGCGGAATCTCCGTCCGAATCTTGTAGTGAATATCCAGAACGGTGTGACCGAGGAAACGTTCCTGAATGATGGTCTTCAGTTTCAGCAAATCCTCTTGCAAGAAATTCCTTGGAATCAGAAACTGACTGGTAACCGTTCGAGACTCGTCTAGGGTGAAAACTGCAAGAGCAGTATGTTGGCCTAGAACGACAATATCGAAAGCTGTCAGGCGTTGTCTGCTCGGTTCAACATCCAGAGCCACTACCGTACAGCCACTTAGGTCTGTTAGTAGATTAGCAGCCTCTTGCAGAATATCCTCCAATTTGAAGAATTCCTGATCAAAGGCTTTGACAATTTCGTATACCTCATTTTCAGCCAGTCGGTCAAAATCCAATGAGTGTTTCACATAGTACTGAAAACCAGCAACACTTGGCATCCGACCACTAGAAGTATGAGCTTTCTCAAGCAAACCTTGCTTTTCTAGAGCCGCCATATCATTACGAATGGTTGCACTGCTAGAGTTAATAGACTCTTGTAGTGCTTTGGATCCGACAGGTTCGTGCGTTTTGGTAAAGATGTCAATAATCAGATTCAAAATATCCTGCTGACGCTCTGTAACCATCTCATCACTCCCTTCTGTCAGATTGATTAGCACTCGATACACCTAAGTGCTAACTTATGATTCTATTATACACCCTTAAAAGAGAATGTCAAGACAAAAACTCAAAAAATTAGCACTCTTTTATCAAGAGTGCTAAAAATCAGTCTAAAGACCTAGAAACTTACCTTCCATCTACTCGATATTTTCTTCTAAGCCTGAAAAAACCATAGAATAGATAAGAAATTATAAAGGCATATAGAGCAAAAATGACGAAGAAAGATTGCGACAGTTCTTCTCGAAACAAACTCATACAAACAACAAGACCACCCGAGAAAACAGCTGTACATGAACGAAGTCTATACCGCATAACTTCCCACCTGAGAGTCTTACTCATATAGACTTGATCCTCTGGAAGTAAATCAGAAGATGATTGACGAAGAATTGAACAAGAACCTGTTTCTATCAATTCCCAACCTCTATTTCTGAGATCTTGCAGTTCATGCTTATACTTTTTAAGAAATCTAGAATCATAGATACGGTAGATGATATCTTCCGGTTGACATTGGTCAAAATAGAAAAAACCAAAACGACTCGTTCTATACCTCCAACCTTTCAAATGCATCTCATGTAAATATTCTTCTTCCTTGTCCAAATCAACAATGGTGAAAACTCGAAATTGTGCTTTACTTTTCATAATCCTTCCTCCCAATTAGAAAACATACATTGTTTTATTTATCAGATAATACTTTCCATTTTTGAAACAATCTCCAAAGAATATAAGAAATCTGAATTGCAAATACTATCAATAAAACACCATCTATTATGAAAATCAAAAACAATTCCCAACTAAAAGAACTAACTCCACTGACAAACTTTGAGAAAACCGGTAGTAGAGCTGAAAATAGAAGCAAGATAGGAAGCATCCGCATTGTTAAAATACGTTTGACCATAGCTAACCTCCCGGCCGCATCGTTATAAATTTCAAATTCCGCATCCGATTCAATTTCAGAATGCGCTTTTCTAAAATAGGAAAATTTGTTAAAGTCTGTAATATGCTCCCAGCCACAGTCTTTAAATAGTTGTAAATAGGAGGCTCTCTCTGATTTTTTCATGGGATAAAAGTCCAACTGATAAGACACCTGCTCAGGCTGACACTCTTCAAAAGTATACTTAACTGCAACTACTAAGTTAGAGTAGGTCACTTCCTTAAGTTTCCAGCCCTCAGCATGCATTTTTCTAAGATATAAAGCCTCTCTATCATAATCCGCAATGGTAGCAATTCTATAAACAACCTTCTTTTCCATCATCCTCCCTCCCGACTATTTCTGTAGAGTCGTTCAATACGTTTCAATTCAATATCCAAGACTTTTCGTCCCAAGTCTGTAATCTGATAGATTTTCCGTTTTTCTTCTTCTCGGACAAAGAAAATCAAACCATCCTTTTCCATCTTTGACAAGGTTCCATACATAGTTCCAGGACTAATCAAGACTTGCGAATCTGTCATCTCCTTGACCTTTTGGGTAATACTATAACCATGACGTTCCTTTTGCAGACAGAACAAGATATAAAAACCCGTTTCCGTCATCGGAAGATAAACTCGACGAATCTTATCCGTTAATTCCATTTACAACTGCCTCCTATTCAGTTCGATACATCGCACCTCGTTATATAAAATATATCACACCTCGATATAAAACGCAAGAAAAAAGACCGCCCTCAGGCAATCTTTCTTCTATATTAGTAAAGGTCAAGATAATTATCAACTTCCCATTGTGAAACAAAGGTTGCATAGCTAGCCCACTCGATACGTTTAGCCTCAAGGAAGCTAGTGTAGATGTGTTCACCTAGGGCTGCCTTGACCACGTCATCTTCTGTCAAAGCTTTCAAGGCGTTGTGAAGAGTTGATGGAAGGTCGGTAATTCCAGCTTCCTTACGCTCTTCAGCTGTCATGATATAGATATTTTCTTCGATAGGAGCTGGTGCTTCGATTTTGTTTTCAATACCATGCAAACCAACTTCCAATAGAACTGCCATAGCGATGTATGGGTTTGCCATTGGATCCACTGAACGCAACTCGAGACGAGTTCCCATACCGCGTGAAGCAGGCACGCGCACAAGTGGTGAACGGTTGCGACCAGCCCAAGCAATGTAAACAGGCGCTTCATAACCTGGGACCAAACGTTTGTATGAGTTAACTGTTGGGTTCATGATGGCAGTATAGTTGTAAGCATGCTTGATCAAACCACCAAGGAAATGGTAGGCCGTTTCAGACAACTGCATTCCTTTTGGATCATTTGGATCAAAGAAGGCATTGTTTCCTTCTGCATCAAACAAGGACATGTTACAGTGCATACCTGACCCAGCAATACCAAATTTTGGTTTTGCCATAAAGGTTGCGTAAAGGCCATGTTTGCGAGCAATGGTTTTTACAACGAGCTTAAAGATTTGAATCTTATCACAAGCGCGGAGAACTTCATCATACTTGAAGTCAATTTCATGTTGACCAACCGCAACTTCGTGGTGACTTGCTTCTACTTCAAATCCCATTTTGGTCAAGACATTCACGATTTCACGACGCGTATTGTCTGCAAGATCCGTAGGTGCCAAATCAAAGTAACCACCCTTGTCATTTACCTCAAGTGTCGGGTCACCATTTTCATCCAATTTAAATAGGAAGAATTCTGGTTCTGGACCAAGGTTGAAGGATTTGAATCCTACTTCTTCCATATGACGAAGTGCACGCTTCAGATTCCCACGAGGGTCACCTGCAAATGGCTCACCCTCTGTTGTATAGACATCACAGATCAAACCTGCAACACTTCCATTTTCATCTCCCCAAGGGAAGACTGTCCATGTATCCAAGTCTGGGTACAAGTACATATCTGACTCATTGATACGTACAAAACCTTCAATAGAAGATCCATCAAACATGGCTTTGTTTGACAAGACCTTGTCTAGTTGTTCATCTGTAGCAGGAATTTCGACGTTTTTCATAGTTCCCAGAATATCTGAAAACATGAGACGGATAAAGGTAACATTTTTTTCCTTGACTTCACGACGAATATCTGCAGCTGTGATTGGCATGAGTTTTCTCCTTAATGTATGACTACTTGCGATTACCTAACCGCGACCAAAAGGCGACTGTGCTGAAGCAAAGCGTCCCTGTTGGAGGAGCTCATTATGAAGCGCACGACGCACCTCCGTTGGGCTCACTGATTTCTTGGATTTCGCCTCACGTTCAGCATATTTTTTCTTAATAGCAGCGATATTGAAACCTTCAGAGATATAATCTTTGATTTCAAGCAAACGATCCATGTCATTCAAAGAATACATACGACGGTTCCCTTCGTTTCGATCAGGCTTTATCAACTCTTGATCTTCATAATAACGAATCTGACGCGCCGAGAGATCGGTCAACTTCATCACACTACCGATAGGAAAAACAGCCATATTTCGACGAAATTCTCTTTCCTTCATTTACAATTTCCTTCTTTCTGTCTATTATAGTCTAAAAAAGCACATACGTCAATCAATAATGTCATAAAATGTAACATTATTTTCTTTTTTTCTCCAAAAGATTTCTAAAACGTTCAATATCATAATTTACGAGTATGGCCACAAAAACACCCATAAATGTTTCAAATACACGCGCAAATACGTACAAAAATGTTTCTCCGCTTGGTATTGATAGGGTAATGATCAACATAGCTGCTACACCACCGATAACTCCCGCTTTGTTGTTCATAGCAACATTTGTCATAATGGTTAACATGGTGCAAATCGGAACAACCAGTAAGGTCACCCAAAAAGCTTCTTGAAATAGAGTGTTTAAGAGGAAGAAAACAAGGGCGTAGAAACCACCGATACTGTTTCCTAGAATACGTGATGTTCCAAAATGAACGCTCTTATCAAAACTCTCTCTCAAACTAAAGACTGCTGTCAAAGCCCCAATTTGAAGTCCCTTCCAACCAAAAAATCCAAAAATCAAGAGAACTAAAAAAACAGCAATTCCAGTTTTAAAGGTTCGTAGACCAAGCTTGAACTGTGACTTATCAAATTTATATTTTTTAAAATAACCCATAATCTCAACTTTCTATTTCCATTTTATCATAAATTAGTTGATTTTATGAGCCAAAATCAATCGGAAACGTTTTTAATTCAAGCAACAAGAAAAAGAGGAAACTAAGTTCCTCTTTTCATCGTTTTATTTACGAAAGCTTATTTTTCTGTCAAGGCTGCAAGTCCTGGCAATACTTTACCTTCAAGAAGTTCCATTGATGCTCCACCACCAGTAGAGATCCATGAGAACTTGTCTGCACGACCAAGGTTGATAGCTGCGGCAGCTGAGTCACCACCACCGATGATTGATTTCACGCCTGGTTGTTTTACGATAGCGTCCATGACACCGATTGTACCAGCTTGGAAGTCAGGGTTTTCAAATACACCCATTGGTCCGTTCCAAACAACTGTTTTCGCACCAGTCAAAGCTTCGTCAAATTTAGCGATTGATTTTGGACCGATATCAAGACCAAGGAAACCTGGATCTACTGCTTCACCTTCAGTATCTTTTACTTCAGTGTAGTCAGCAAATGCGTTTGCTTCTTTTGAGTCAACTGGCAAGATCAATTTGCCGTTTGCTTTTTCAAGAAGAGCTTTAGCGACATCCAATTTGTCTTCTTCTACAAGTGAGTTACCGATTTCGATACCTTGTGCTTTGTAGAATGTGTAAGTCATCCCACCACCGATAAGGACTTTATCAGCTTTTTCAAGCAAGTTTTCGATAACACCGATCTTGTCTGAAACTTTTGAACCACCAAGGATAGCTACGAATGGACGTTCTGGAGCTTCAACCGCTTCTTGGATGTAGGCAATTTCGTTTTCAAGAAGGAAACCAGCAACTGCTTTTTCAACGTTTGCTGAGATACCAACGTTAGATGCGTGTGCACGGTGAGCTGTACCGAATGCATCGTTTACGAAGATGCCATCTCCAAGTGATGCCCAGTATTTACCAAGTTCAGGATCGCTTTTAGATTCTTTCTTGCCATCAACATCTTCGAAACGAGTGTTTTCAACCAAGAGAACTTGTCCATCTTCAAGAGCGTTAACAGCGGCTTCCAATTCAGCACCACGTGTAACACCTGGGATAAATTTAACTTCTTGTCCCAATTTAGCAGCCAAGTCAGCAGCTACAGGAGCAAGTGATTTACCTTCTTTGTCTGCTTCTTCTTTTACACGTCCAAGGTGAGAGAAGAGGATTGCACGTCCACCTTGTTCAAGGATGTACTTGATAGTTGGAAGAGCTGCAGTGATACGGTTGTCATTGGTAATCACGCCATCTTTAACAGGTACGTTGAAGTCAACACGAACGAGAACTTTTTTCCCTTTCAAGTCAACGTCTTTAACAGTCAATTTTGCCATTAGATATGACTCCTTCTTTTTTTATACGTGTTAATTATATCACAAAATCCGCAAAAGAGATAGAAAAACCCTAAACTTTTCTTGTTCATTCTTGCAACTGAAACTACTTTTTTTAAAATTAAAACTAGAAAGACCTCATAAAATAAGTAATTAAAACAAGGCCTGACTAATCTATAGTCAAACCTTGTTTTTTAGTTTTTATGAGAAAATCCAAGATTCGTAAATCTGATTAGTCTTCTCTCCTCTTTTTAGAGAGCAAGCCGTAGCCACTCATTAGTCCGAGAAGTCCCAGCGCTACTAGGCTAGCATCTCTTGTCGCTCCCGTATTTGGAAGCTCTCTGCTTGTTTCTTCAACTTTTGCTGGTGTTGCTGAGAGCGCTTGATCCCTTGTTTGTGAGACTTGCTCTTCTTTCGTTCCAACTTCAACAATTTCTGGAAGGGCTTCCTTGAGAACCTCAGTAGAATGAAGGGTGCGTTTGCCCTGACCATCAACTTCTACAAAGCGACGAACTTGGCCTTCAACTCCTGCTTGAACTAGCTGGCGTTGTCCTTTGAGAAGGGCTGCATTTGGTCGTTCCTGACGTTCGAAGGAAACTGTCCCCTCTTCAATTTCCAGTTTCGGAGTTTCTAGAACTAAATCTTTCACACCTTCAGCTGGTTGGTTGCTTGATAGAACTTTTGTTCCAACTTCGGTGATTTCTGGGATTGCTTCCTTGACTACCTCAGTCGAACGAAGAGTGCGTTTGCCTTGGGTATCTACTGCTACAAAGTGGCGAACTTGGCCTTCAACTCCAGCTTGCACAACACGGCGTTGTCCTTTGAGAAGGGCTGCGTTTGGTCGCTCCTGACGTTCAAAGGCTGTTGTTTCAGTTTCAATAACTAGTTCAGGGAGGGCCTCAACCGTTGGGGCCACTTCATTTGGATCCACGCTTCCAACATGATGACTTTCTTCTGCAGGAGCTAGTTTCTTATTTAGCTTTTCTTTCATTTCCGCAAAAGCTTGTGGAGTTGGCATTTCTGAAGCCAACAAGGTTTCTGCTTGGGCAATCAACTCAGCTTTAGGATCTTTTTCACGAAGGGATTCGAGCAAACCTTCCAATTCTTCTCTAGCAGTCTGATAACGTTGATTTCCATCCAAGGCTGTCCCTGCTTGTTTCAACTCATTCAAAGCCCGATTGACTTCTTCTTGGCTAGCATTATGGTTTTCTGCTACAGCTTTCGCTGCATTGAGCTTCTCTACTAGTGCTGCTTGTTTGTCCTCGCTTGAGAAGGTGTAGCCAAGGGTTGACTGGCGACCTTGGGCAGCAGTGATTTCTTGTTTGAGGTACTCATCGTTGACAGCTGCTTTTGGAGAAACCAAGACATCGAACTCAGCAGTGAGTCCCTTGTAATGCAAGGTCAAGGTTTGTCGTCCAGTCTTCTGAGCATCATAGCCCGTGATTTCAACACCTTGGTCCGTAAAGGCATGACTTTCTTCCGTCTCATCATCATAGAGAACACCGAAGCGACCTTCTGCAAGATCCAGTTGATCTCCTACTAGATAGTCTGTTTTTGGTTTCTTAGTAATATACAAGCCCGCTACTTCTTTTGGTTTTCCTTCATCTTGTCCTGTCACTTGTACCTTCAAGTCACCAGTAACTGGAAGTCCAAGGTAGCTGACTGTGAGCTTTTGTTCCCCTTTTTGATGAGCATCGTATCCAGATACCGTCACACCTGAGTGAGTAAGGTTAATCAGTTCATCAGCTTCGCCACCTTCATATTGAACACGGAGTGTTCCGCCTCTGAGGTCAAGTTTTTCTCCCTCTTTGTAAACTGTCTTCTTAGGTCCTTTTTCGAGACTAACTGCAGCAATTTTTCTTTCATCCTGTGGAATCGCTACAGCCAAGGTGTTACTGATTTCTTTGCCAGGTAGTTGAGTACGATAGTAGAGGAGAGTTGGTTGCTTGTCAAAGCCCAATGGTGCTGTTGCCAAGTCCCCTCCAGTATCAGACTTCAAAGTTGCAATCGGTGTTTGTGAATCTGCCTTGTCGTAAACGGTGATAGTTGCACCCGCTGGAACATCAGAGAAGCCTAGTTGAACTTGATGGTTTCCAAGTGAACGGGCAGCCACCTTAGCCATTGGAATATTTTGACTTTCTGTGTCCAGGGTTTCATACATCTTCCAGTTGTAGATACGAATGGCCTTCCAAGGTGTTCCGTTATCTGAAGTGATAACTTTTAGACGCCAGTCTTGAGCGGTGATTGGTTTGTCAAGAGTGATATCTGTCACGTGTGCTTTGTTGCCACGAACTTCCTTAGCTAGTTTCCACTCGCCATCTGTATCCTTGTAGTAAAGATCAAAGTCCTTGGTGTTCATCAAACCGTCGTTTACGGATTCTCCACCAGCTCCTGCATGATCCATGACCCATCTAACAACGGTACGTGGCTTGGTCAAGCGAATATCCACACTACCGCTCAACTGAGCTGAAGACCACTTATCTGACAAGCTAGTAATGGTACCGTTCAGCATACCTTCAATACCTTCTCCACCTTCAGTATTTGGGAAAGTGCTACCAATAACCGTTGCCCCTGGAACAATATTTTCAGCCAAAGGTCTTGGGAGAGTTGTATCCTGAACTGTCATCCCCCAGTTAAAGGATGCCGTCGCAGCTTCGGAACGGAGGCCATTTTTACCAACTGCAACGACTTTCAGTTCCTGAGTCCTACCAGTCGCATTAGCAGAACGGCTAACTTTTGGCAAGTAGATGGTTGAAGCAGATGATCCTGTCAACAAACGCCAGTTATCTCCATCTTTTTCGTAGACTTCATAGAAATCTGCATCTTGGTTACCAGCAAATTGGACCACTGCTTCAGCTTCTTGGGCATTCTTGAGAGATTGTTTCACTACAGAAAGGCCTGTAGGCGCTTGTGGTGCTTGGTGATTATCCGAAATTGTTAATTGTCCTAGGTTGAACTGATAATCTTTTACAGCCCCTTCATGTTCGAAGAAGAGTTTGACTGCATAGATTGTTTTACCTGCTAGTGAGCTAAGGTCAAATTCTTCATTCTTCCAGTTATCAGAAAGTGTTAGCTCTTTCCATGCGGCTGCATCCTCAAATTTGTAGTCTGGTGTTGTAGAGAAGGCCATATAAACTTTAGAGCCTTTTCCTCCCTTGTGGGCAACACGAAGTTTGGTGTTTTCAGTTACTTCTAGTTTGGTAGAATACAAATTCACATCCTGGTCCGTCTTACCAGCTACATCACCTGAGAATTTAAGGGAGTTACCTCCATTATAGGCATCTGTAAAGTCATATTCTGCACGAAGTTTTTCCCCCGTTGAAGTCTGCCACCAGCGCCATGTTGGCAAGACACCAGAAACAGAACGGTAGTTCCACTCAGAATCCTTAGAAACTTTACCGTCTACAAACCATTTTCTACCATGACCTGTATTAAAGGAGGTCGTGAAGGTTCGGCCAACTGCTGGTGTGCGGTCAGCAACTAAATTGGCTATCCCATACCACTCTTTATCTGCTGGTTTTTGAGCCGTTGGATCTCCTTGGTAGCCTGTGAAGAAGATATCTTCATTCTTGTGGTAGTCTTCGCCTGTTTTTCCTAGACTGGTAATCGTATCTGGTGCAAAAAGTCCAAGTGACAAACGCAACTTGCCTTTTTCATCTAAGAGGGCATCCCATTTGACTTTGGTCTTATAAGAGCCACCTTGTTGCAATTCCAAGCCTGCAAAGACATCATACTGGCTACGTTCTAGCCATTTTGCCATCTCTACAGAGTGGTCATTCTTTTCCTTGTTCCAGTTAAAATTGGCAAAAAATTGATCTGCAGGGACCTTGTCACCTTCTTTTTGCATAAACTGGTAGTTGTAGTCTCCCAAGCCATCTTCGTGGTATCGACCGTATTTGTAGGTCATGGCATCGTACCAAGCATACTTGATTGGGTGGTTGACTTTGGCTGCGTATTCTTTTGTATAGAGCATGAATTGGCGCATTTTTTCACCAAGAGGTGCTACCAATTCCCCCGTTGTTTCTTGGTTGATGAAGTAGCCATCAAAACCATAGTATTTAGCAAGGTCAACGAGTTTACGTGCAATCGGGAAGGTGCCATCCTCATCTTGTTTCAAGGCGGCGGCAAACTTCTCTTGGTCGGCAATGCTATTAGACCAGTTGAAAAAGAGTGTCCCATAAACAGGAACTCCGTTGCGGTGACCTGCATCAATGACATCTGGAGTTGGAACTAGACCTTCCCAGAAGACCATTGAATCCAAGTATTGCCAATAGTCAAAAGCATATGCCTTGAATTCTTCTCCACCAACAGAAGCGTGGTCTTTAGCCTTTGAGTTGGTATTTGCTAGTGCCTGAACTTTGGCTCTTCTGCTTGCTTTTTCGTTAACCAACTGACCTCTATGGCGCTTGGCTAGTTCAACTGAGGAACGATTGATGGGATCATCCTCACGCGCACCCGGTTCCCATTTCAACAAATCTTCCCAAGTATCAAACTTGATTTCTTTTGGTCGGAGACTCTTTTCTTCATTTTTAGGAACGTCTGCTAAACTTGGTTTGTCGGCTTTATTGTCAACCACTTGAGGAGCTGGCTCCGGCTTGACTCCTTCTTTGTCAGTTGCTGGAGCTGGCTCCTCAACTTTTTCTGTCGGAGCTGGCTTTGCCTCTTCTTTTTCATTAACCAAATCAGCTATTGCTGGAGTGTTTTCTGAAATTGGTTGCTCAGCTACTTTGTTTTCAGTTTTTTCTAATTGTTTTTCGATGGTCGCAGTGTCTGGACTCGCTGTTTCACTAGCGCTTGTAGCTTGGGCGCTCGTATTTGCAACTGCCTCAGGGACAGCAACCTGCTCTGCAAGAGCTGGGCTCGCAAATAGAGCTGACCCAATCATCAAAGAACAAGCTCCGATTGACAGCTTACGAATGCTGTAGCGGCAACGTTTTTCAAAAAATAAATTTTTCATCTTATCCTCCTAATAAAATATAAAGTAAGCGCTTTACTTTTGATGAAAAGTAACTGTTCTCATGGCATACCACCAGAACAGGATCATCTTCATTTTATCTTATATGAAAGCGATGTCAATCTATTTTACGTATAAACTATAACTAGGATAAGAATCAGTAAAATTTGGACACAATCCTTTCAGACATTTATACTTGAAGTAAGAACTCTGCTTAAGGAAGAAATTTAAAAAAGTTAGCGATTTCTTACTAAAATATCGAGAAAACACTTGTGGGATTTACTTTTATCCTTTAAAATAGAATAGGAGAAATTCCGTTATTATTTTTCGGAGGAAAAAGAAATGTCCATTAATTGGCAGGAAATTTTATTTCACTTTTTAGGAGGTCTAGGACTGTTTTTATATAGTATCAAGACCATGGGAGACGGTTTGCAACAAGCTGCTGGAGATCGCCTTCGTTTTTACATTGACAAGTACACCAGCAATCCCTTTTTAGGTGTTCTAGTCGGGATTGTCGTAACCGCCCTGATTCAGTCAAGTACAGGGGTTACAGTTATCACGGTTGGACTGGTCAGCGCTAGCCTTCTAACTCTTAGACAAGCTATCGGAATCATCATGGGAGCCAATATTGGAACCACCGTTACTTCCTTTATCATCGGTTTCAAGCTTGGCGAATATGCTTTACCCCTGATTTTCCTTGGAACCATGTTCCTCTTCTTTACAAAAAATAGAACAGCAAACAATATCGGACGCATCCTATTTGGTGTTGGGGGAATCTTCTACGCCCTCAACCTCATCAGTGCCGGTATGAGCCCACTTAAAGATTTACCACAATTCAAGGAATATATGGTAACCTTGGGACAAAATCCTATTTTAGGAGTGGTAGCCGGTGCAGTGATTACCGTCCTTATCCAAGCTTCTTCTGCGACAATTGGGATTCTACAAGGCCTCTATGCCGGTGGGTTCCTTGATCTTAAAGGTTCTCTACCAGTTCTCTTTGGGGATAATATCGGGACAACCCTAACTGTTATCCTAGCGGCTGCTGGAGCCAATGTCTCTGCAAAGCGCGTTGCAGCAACCCACGTTACCTTTAACGTTTTAGGAACTATTCTTTGCTTAATCTTATTAGGCCCCTTCACTGCTATGATCGAGTACTTCCAGACACTCCTTCACCTCTCACCTGAGATGACTATTGCCTTCTCTCACGGTGCCTTTAACGTAAGTAATACTATTGTACAATTTCCATTCATCGGAGCTTTGGCCTACTTTGTAACCAAGCTCATCCCTGGTGAAGATGAAGTTGTCAAGTACGAGCCCCTTTATCTCGACGAACAACTTATCCAGCAATCTCCTTCTATCGCACTAGGAAATGCAAAAAAAGAACTCTTGCACTTGGGGAATTATGCAGCTAAAGCTTTTGACCTTTCTTATAACTATATCATCGGTTTGGATGAAAAGGTAGCTGAAAAAGGACACAAAACAGAGGAGGCCATCAATACCATCGATGAAAAACTCACTCGTTACCTCATCAGGCTCTCAAGCGAATCCTTAAGTCAGAAAGAAAGCGAAGTGTTGACCAACATCCTAGATTCATCTCGTGATTTGGAACGGATTGGGGACCACGCAGAAGGGTTGCTCAACCTAACAGACTATCTCCAACGCAAAGATGTTCATTTTTCTGAAGCTGCTCTAGAGGAATTAGCTGATATTTATCGAAAAACTACTGAGTTTATCAAGGATGCCCTTGATAGTGTTGAGAACAATGATATTGAAAAAGCTCAAAGCCTGATTGAACGCCATAAAGAGATTAACAATATGGAACGCATTCTCAGAAAGACCCATATCAAGCGCCTTAACAAGGGCGAGTGTTCAACACAAGCAGGGGTCAACTTTATCGACATCATTTCCCACTACACTCGCGTATCTGACCACGCCATGAACCTAGCTGAAAAGGTCATTGCTGAACAAATTTAATAAACAAGAAGCCACCTTGACCTAGGTGGTTTTTTCGTCTCTTAATCAAGAATGGCTTTTCTGACGTATAAAAAATGCTTTGATTCACAATGGAATCAAAGCATTTTAAAGAGTTCCCCAAACATAATAGCAGAAACTGCGGTTCCTCTGTACTTGGCTTCTTCTCTTTTGATAAAGCGAGCTAAGTTGATCAATTCAGGTGCTGGGTGTTTGGGATTTCTGAACAGTTCAAGATTGACCAGGCCTGAGAGACGGACTGCTAGTAATTGCTCGTTTGTAGTAGGTAGTTTTTTAGCAGTCTCTAGGAGAGCGGCGACTAACTCATCACTCAAGCTTTGACGGGCATGATTATAGAGATCTTTTATAAGGCTTTCTAGGTTTGGTTCTGTCATTTCGCTCACCTCTCTTATTCTTTAATAATTTTTAATCAAATCAACTGTTGAACGATCCAATTTTTTCACTAAGGCTTGCAAGAAAGCTTGAGCTTCTAAAAAGTCATCCATAGCGTAGAGGGTCTGGTGAGAATGGATATAACGAGCGCAAACACCGATAGTTGTTGATGGAACACCACCATTTTTCAGATGAGCTGCACCTGCATCCGTTCCGCCTTTACCACAGTAGTATTGGTACTTGATACCAGCTTCTTCAGCCGTTGTCAAAAGGAAATCCTTCATACCTGGGAGAAGCAAATGACCTGGATCGTAAAAACGAATCAAGGTACCGTCCCCAACCTTGCCTTGGCCGCCATAAACATCACCAGCAGGTGAACAGTCAACTGCAAGAAAGACTTCTGGGTCAAACTTAGTTGTTGAAGTGTGTGCGCCACGGAGACCCACTTCTTCTTGGACATTAGCACCAAGATAGAGTTCATTTCCGAGTTTTTGACCTGAAAGAGCTTCTGCTAGCTCACTAACCATAAGGACCCCATAGCGGTTATCCCAAGCTTTTGAGATGATATTTTTTTCATTGGCTGTCAAGATTGCTGAACTATCTGGTACGATAGTATCACCAGGACGGATGCCAAAGCTTTCTGCCTCAGCCTTATCCGCAAAGCCACCATCAAAGACGATATCTGAAATAGCTGGCATGGTTGGTCCGCCCTTTCCACGAGTCAAATGTGGTGGAACAGATCCTGAAATCATGGGAATTTCACGACCATCACGAGTAAAGAGTTTAAAGCGTTGGCTGCTAACTACCATAGGATTCCAGCCACCGATTTCAACGACACGGAAGGTTCCATCTGGCTTAATCTCGCTGACCATAAAGCCAACTTCGTCCATATGAGAAGCGACTAAAACACGGGGCGCATCGGTAGCTTCTGAATGTTTAATCCCGAAAATACCGCCCAAGCCATCTGTCACAACTTCATCCACATGCGGAGTCAACTTTTCACGGAGATAGGCACGAACAGGCGCTTCATGACCTGAGATCGCAGCAAGTTCTGTTACTTCTTTGATTTTTGAAAATAATGTTGTCATATCAGTTCCTTCTTTCTGTCCTCCATTTTACCACTTTTTATAGGAGAAGGATAGTGAAAATCTTAATCTGCCAACTTCCTTTCTAAAGTATACAAAAAAGAATCAGGCTGATTCTTTTTGTTTATGATTTCGTTTGAGTGAAAAGTGGTCTGGCACAGGATCCTTGCCTATTTTCGACCAAGGGTGGCAACGTAAAATCCGAGCTAAGCCCATCAAAACTCCCTTGAAGCCATGTTTTTCAATAGCTTCAATCATGTAGTTGGAACAAGTGGGCTCAAAACGACAAGAGGGTGGAAAGACTGGTGAGATAAAGCGTTGGTAAAAGCGAACTGGCGCTATTAAGATTCGTTTCATTATTTCTTGGTTACAGCCATAGTATGCAGTTGGCTGATTTCTTTTTTGTTAAGACGACGGGATTCACCTGGACGAAGGCCTGTCAAATCTAAGTGTCCAAAACGAGTCCGAGACAACTTGTCCACTTGGAGACCGACGGCTTCAAACATTTTTTTAACCTGATGGTTACGCCCTTCATGGATGGTCAACTGCACTACTGAGCGATTTTTGACTGGATCCACTTTGAGAATCTCATAGACAGCAGGCTTGGTTTTCTTGCCATCAATCTCAAGGCCACGGGTCAAGGGACGGAGATTTTCTTTGTTGGCCACACCTTTAACACGCGCGACATAGACCTTGTCAATCTCATTACGCGGGTGAATCATTTCATCCGTAAAATCCCCATCATTGGTCAAAATCAAGACACCAGATGTATCCCAGTCCAAACGTCCCACTGGGTAGATGCGCTCTTTGACATTGGGCAAGAGGTCAACAACCGTCTTGCGTCCCTTGTCATCTGTCACACTAGAAATCACTCCGCGGGGTTTATTGAGAAGATAGTAGACCTTTTCTTCGTTATAGATAGGTTGGCCTTCAACTTCAACCTTATCACCAGCCTTGATGGTCGTTGCTAGTTCACGCACCACTTGGCCGTTGACCGTCACCAAGCCTTGCTTGATCAACTCTTCTGCTTTTCTCCTACTGGCCACACCTGCGTGGGCAATATATTTATTGATTCTCATCTTCTTCTATCCTTTCACCAAATAATTGGCTTTCTTGGGCTTGAATCTCAAGCTCATCAATCACTGGTAATTCTTCCAAATGGTTAATTCCCATGTAATCTAGGAAATAATCCGTAGTCACATAGAGGTTGGGGCGCCCCAACACTTCTTTTTTTCCGTCTTCTCGTATCAAGTCAAAGGCCTGCAACTTTGCCAAGGCCCCACTCGAGTTAACCCCACGGATGGCATCAATTTCTATCCGCGTAATGGGCTGCTTGTAGGCAATGATGGACAAGGTCTCAAGGGCAGCCCGAGACAGACTCTGGTTGATGGGAGCTTTGGAGTATTCCTTTAAAATCGCTGCAAATTGAGGCTTGGTCACCAATCTGTAAGCGCCCCCTGTCTCAATCAGGGACAAGCTCGACTCTTGGTCTTTTTCATACTTTTGGGCTAATTTTTCTAAACTCTGCTGGATGCCTGTCGGTGGAAGTGATAGGAGTTCAGCCAACTGTCGGACTCGAATCCCATCTTCACCTGCTACAAACAAGAGCGCTTCTATTTCTGCTAAAGTACTCATCTTTCCTCTCTATCAAGTCTAGCTTTGTGCCTCTTGACTTTCTTCCTTCTTTTCCATGAGATAGATATCTCCGAAACTCTCCTCTTGAACAAGGATCAGTTCTTGGGTTTTGATTAACTCTAGGGTTGCCAGAAAGAGGGTAATGACCTCTTGGATATTTTGGGCTTCTTTGAACAAATCCTGCAAGCGCAACTGGTCTCGGCCAGCCAAGGACTCTTTTACGATGGACATCATGTCCTCAATCTTATACTCATCCCGCAAGATGGTCGTATGGTTCTGAGCGAACTCCTCTTTTTTCTTGGCTAGGATATTAGAAAAAGCCAAAAAGAGGTCAATGGTCGTCCTATCATGCACAAGCTCCGCATCTTCGTAGATCAACTCTGTCGGCGCTTTGGAATAGTACTGGGCCCGATCTTGGTGCTTGGCCTCCAAGTGCTCACCCAAGAGCTTGAATTTGCGGTATTCTTCGATTTGGGAGAGAAGATCCTGCTCCAGGTCATCCTCCAAATCTGTCACTTCTGCTACCTTTGGAAGGAGTTTGCGGCTCTTGATGAGCATCAACTGACTGGCCATGACCATATACTCACCAGTCACTTCCAGACGCATAGCCTGCAGGGTTGAGACATAGGCTAGATACTGTTCGATGACTTCCGTAATGGGCACATCGTAAATATCCATCTGATACTTGGAAACCAAGTGCAAGAGCAAGTCCAGTGGCCCTTCAAAATCTTTTAATTTAATATCCATTATCTATATTTTTCTAAGGTCAGAACTGTTTTTAATCCTAATTTTTTTGCTATTTCGTACAAATCGACCTTGTTTTCTATTTGTCTTAGAATGAACTGTTCCCGCAAGGCTTGGGCTGATAAGGCTGGGAAACCTTTCTCCTTGACAAAAGATTCTAGCTGACGAAAGGCCCACTGACGAGAATAGGCTTTCCCTCCCCTTTCAAAAAGATAGGTCTGGCCCATCAAGGGTTTCAATTCTGAAAGCAAGGTCATGGGAATAGTGACAATCCTCTGTTGGGAAGCCTTGTTGATTCGCAACACCTGAAAATCCAGATTGATATCCGCAACCTTGAGAGCTAAAATCTCGCTAGGCAAGAGTCCCATTTCTAGGATTAAGAGTGCCAGCAAGCGCCCCTCTGGATAATCACTTTCTTGCCAAAAAGACTCTAGGTCTAACAGTTCTGGCTTTTCGGTCTTCTTTTCAGCTTGTTTGGCTAATTCCAAGCGGTAAAAACTGTCCACCTCTCCTGTTTGATAGAGAAAGTAGAGAAATTGGTTACAGGCCGAAAGTTTTCGCTTCTGGGCGCTAATTTTTAGATTGGCTAGCTGGCCTTGGTAAATCTTAAGACTGGTCTCAAAAATCCGCTCACCCACAATGTCTAAAAATTGCTCCAGATCATACTTATAGGACTGCTTGGAATTGGCAGACAAGCCCTGTTTTTCCTCTAAAAAGTCTGAAATCCTATCTCTCATTTGCATCGAATCTCATATTCCTTACTAAAGTCATGCAAAAGGGCATTGACAGCCTTGAGGATGGACTTGCGCGTGATGATTCCTTGGAAAATTCCTTCACCATCTACCACTGGCAAGAAGGGTTCATCCACCAGTTTATGGAGGACCTCTGTGATGTTATAGTCTGGAGCGACGACTGCCACATCTGTCTTGGTCATATTGACGATGTCTGTCGTTGCCATCTGCTCATCCGTCAAACCTTGCTCCATTTGATAAGCCAAAATGTCCCTCAGACCAATGGTTCCAACAAAGCGTTTGTCAAAGGTCACAACAGGGATACGGGTATAGGTGATTTGGCTCAGCACCAAAATTGCATGGTCAGCGTTATGGGTATCAATCAAGGCTGCTAGATTCTCAGCAGGGGTAAGAAAAGTCTCTTCCTGCTCCAATAAAAATGCTTCAAATTCCTTGGCAATCATCGAGCAAACTCCTTGGACAAGCCTGGATAAACCTCATGGTCACGTGTCAAAAAGTCTACTTTAAAATAGCTGTCATCAATCTCCACTCGAGCATAGAGACATTCTCTGATAGTCCCTCGTGGTTGGCTGATGGAGCCTGGATTTAGAAAAAGAGTCTTGCCTTCCATCCAAGCATTTGGCACATGCAAGTGACCATAGAGACAGATATCGGCATCTTCTTCCTGAGCCCAGTAGTCCAACTTTTGAAAGTTGAAATTGATGTCAAACAAGTGTCCATGCGTCTGGATGATCTTAGTGGGACCAAGTTGAGTCACCAACCGTTCTGGGTAGCCAGCATAAAAGTCCATATTTCCTTTGACGACATGAATGCCTTCCCAGAGCGGAGAGTCTGGACGGAGTTCTGAGTCACCATCGTGAAAAATGGCATCAACTTTCCCCAGATAACGATCACGAATTTCTTCCACAATCAAGCTATCGCCATGGGAATCACTCATTACAATGATGGTTTGCTTTGCCATGATGGAAATACCTCCAAAAGTTTCTTAACGGCTAAGGCACGGTGGGATTGGCTATTTTTTTCTTCAAGGGTTAATTCAGCTGCTGACTTACCTGTCTCTCCCACAAGGAAGAGCGGATCATAACCAAAGCCATTTTCACCCTTGGGTTCAAAGTTGATATAACCTGGCCAGTCAGCTTCAACCACCAAGCTTTCCTTGTTTGGACTAGCTACGACTAGGGTTGTGTGGAATTGAGCCGAACGGTCCTTGAGTTCAAAGACCATGGCCAATTCGTGCAAGAGTTTGGCATTGTTTTCACGGTCGGTTGCTCCCACACCTGCAAAACGGGCTGACCAGACTCCTGGCAAACCGCCGAGGACATCGACTTTGAGACCTGAGTCATCTGCTAGCACCATCTTGCCTGTTAATTGGGAAATGGTTTCTGCTTTGAGGCGGGCATTTTCTTCAAAGGTCATACCTGTTTCAGCTACTTCAGGCAAATCTGGATAGTCATTGAGATTTTCCACATCGTAGCCTAACTTGTCAAAGATAGCTCGGAATTCCTTGGTCTTGCCCTCGTTACGAGTCGCAATGAGCAGAGTTTCTCTAACCTTGCTAGTTTCAAAGAAGGCTTCTACATCGACTCCTTCTTTAGGCAATTCAACATGCAAAAGCTTTCCATTTTCAACCAAGAGCAGAGCTCCCTGACGTTGGATGACTTCTAGATTGCGACCTGCTTCGGCATTTAAAATCTCAACGATAAAGGAGAGCAGACGGAAGTTAGAAGACCAGCGCATCACCGTTATCGTAATCGGAAAGCCATTTTCCTCGTCCCGAAAAATCCGCGCTAAATCCATAAAATCAAGCTCGAGAGGATCTTTGATAAGGCTATAGATGCCTCCATAGACATCCCAGACACCGACATACCAGTCCTGGTCATCCTTGTATTCATAAATTTTGTTTGTCATAAAGTTACATGCTCCACATGAATCTCTTTTTCCAGCCATTCTGCTCCAATCTGGGCAAAACTTTGGCTATTGGCTGTTGTGTAAAAACGATGTTGAAGAGGTCCCGCATCTCGGCTACGATTGATTTCAAAATAGTTAAGCAAAACCGAGATATCCCGTACACACTCTGCCCCACTATCGATGAGCTGAACCTTTGGTCCCATGACATTTTGGATGATAGGGCGAAGGAGTGGGTAATGGGTACAACCCAAAATCAAGCTATCCACCTTGCCGACCAAGGGACGCAGGGTTTCATAAACCACTTTCTTAGTGACACTGGTTGACAGGGCACCAGACTCCACCAAGGGAGCAAACTTGGGACAGGCCAAACTCTCCACCTGTAAATCCGGATCCAGATCATGGATTTTCTGACGGTAGATGTCTGATTGGACCGTCATGGGCGTTCCAATGACTCCGATTTTCCCACCTTGACTGGACTTGATGGCTGCCGAAGCTCCTGGCAAAATCACGCCTAGGACAGGAATATCTAGTTGAGCCTTGATTTCTTCCCAGACGACCGCAGTCGCAGTGTTGCAAGCAATGACAATCATTTTGACATCCTTGGTCAAGAGAAAGTTGACCAACTGCCAAGTATATTCACGGATTTGCTCAGCAGGACGGGGACCATAGGGCGCCCGTGCCGAATCTCCAATATAGACGATTTCTTCATGGGGAAGCTGGCGCATGAGCTCACGAACAACGGTCAAGCCCCCGACACCCGAATCCAAAAAACCAATTGGTCGATTATCCATACAGTCTTCTTTCTAGTCTTTTTTCTGATTGATAGTTCATCATGATTACTTGTCCTAAATGAACGGACAGACAGCTTGATAGAATGGCAACTGCCTCTCTTTTAATCATAATCAAATATCAATAGAATGCAAGGAAAAAGTCTTATCCTTGAGAACTATTGAACATAGTGAGAAGTCTGGAACTTTCATCCCAGACTTTTCCTATTTATTTCTTTTTATTGTTAGCAAGAGCCGCTTTTTGTTGACGGATGATTTGGTGGTAAACTTGTTGAACCTTGGCTTCGCTTGGTTTTTGACCATTTGCGCTCAAGAGAGCACGAACTGCCTCAGCGTTCAAACGTGGATTGTCTGCAAATTCTTTTTCGATTTGCTTACGAACCAAATACATACCTCCAAGAGCTCCTCCTAGAAAAGCTAACACAATCAAGATAATTGCTAAAATAAGATTGATTTCCATATTATTCTCCTGTTTCTTTTTGAGTCTTCTATATTATACCACAAAGTGGCTTTTCTGACTAGTTTGTTTTACGCTTTCAGAGAGAGGGGAAGGTAGTAAGAAGGAATTCAATTGGTCACTTATCAATCTACTAGTAATATTACCCGCTAATATTCTTAGACAATAGGCCTTCAGCAATCATAACGATGGATGTAGCTACACCTCTTGACTATAGATCCCAGCTGGAAATGATGACTCTCTGTAGTTATGGGAGTATCTCAGAAAGCTTAATCTATAAATAGACTTAACCCCCGCTCATCGAAATCACTTCGTGAAGTACATTGCATGAGCGATTGACCCACCGCCCCCCAAAAAATTAAACAGGAAAATCTAACTTTTGAGGGACTGTAGCTGACTAGACAAATGATAGAAAAAAACCTTTCCAACCTCTGAAGGAAATATCCC
>NZ_NCUW01000025.1 GCF_002096335.1 Streptococcus oralis subsp. dentisani | reverse complement strand
ACAGTCATGTTTTCCACTTGACCCAGAGTATCGTAGGTGTAGCTATGGACTAGGGTTTCGCCATCCTGCTTGATGGTTTCCTTGGCGATATAGCCTCCATCATCATACTCATAGCCGTAGCTGGAGATGAGCTTGTCCTGCTTGTCCATGTGGCGAAGTTCGGTGAGACGGTGAGCCTTGTCATAGGTCAAGAAGCTCTTGGTCCCATCTCCTCGATTAACTTCCGTCAGATCCCCTGCTGGGTTGTAGCTATAGCTGGTCTTTTGTCCCTTGACATCGGTCACAGAAGTCAGGCGATCCAGTTCATCGTAAGTGTAAGAGACTGTGCTACCATCTGGGTAAATCATCTTCGAGATATTGCCATAAGCATCATACTCGTACTGGATCAGGCTTCCATCTCCCTGACGAACACCCGTGATCTCGCCTTCTTCGTTGGTCGCGTACTGACTAGTTCCTGTCAGGTCACTCATAGACACCCGACGGCCATCCGCATCATAGGTATAGAGGACTTGACCCTCTTGCTTTTCAGAGTACTCCACCTTGAGTAGTTGATCCAGCTTGTTATAGTCGTAGCTGATGGTTTTCCCATCGGACTTGGTTACTTTTTCGAGCTGGTTATTGACATTGTAGGTATAGGTTTCCTTGTCTCCGAGACTAGTCAAGCGCTCCACTAGATTGGAAAGCTGGTCATAGCTGTAGCTTGTGACCTTGCCATTTCCATTCGTGACCGAAGTGACATTGCCCACACTGTCGTAGGTATAGCTAGAGGTGGAAGCCTTCTCTCCACTTCCTTGTGTCGCTGTAAGCAACTGATCCTTTAGGTCATAGGTATAGGTCTTGACACGCTTGCTTCCAGATGTGACACTAGTGAGGTTGCCATTGGCATCATAGGTCATGCTTGCGACGCCACCAGCCTCATCTGTGATCTTCGTGAGATGGTTATCGTGGTCATAGCTATAATTGGTCCATTGGCCTGCCGCATCGCTTTCTGAGGTGAGGCGATTGAGGCCATCATAGGTTCGCTTGGTTACTTGACCGAGAGGATTCGTCTCCTCAAGGAGATTGCCATTCGGGTCATAGGTATAGGTCGTCTCGCGTTTGCCATTGATGGTTCGTTTGGTCACCTGACCGACTGGATCATAGCTTGATTCTACCGTTCGACCGGTTGGCGTTTTGATCGTTTTTAGTTGATCAAGGGTCGTATAGTCAAAGGTGGTTGTAGCACCGGACGGCTTGGTCAGTTTGGCTAGATTCCCCGCTTCATCATAGCTATACTTGGTTTCAAGGTCAAGGGCGTTCTTAGCCGTTAAGAGACGGCCCACCTTGTCATAGCTATAGTGATTGCTTCGATCGGATTGGTCTGTCTCTTTCACCAAGTTCCCAGACACATCATAGCTATAGGTTTTCGATAGACCTTGTGGACCTGTTTGCTTGGTGAGACGGCCCAAGGCATCATAGGCGTAGGTGTATGCTGCCTCATTTGGCAGAGTGCGTTTGGTCACACGGCCATAAAGGTCATTGACATAGTTGGTGCTATGACCGTTGGCATCTGTTTCCTTTGCCAAACTACCTGTAGCGTCATAGGCATACTGAGTCTCTCCACCTGTTGGACGTTTCTTACTGCTGACACGGTTCATACCGTCATAGCTGTAGGTCGTTGTATGACCTTCGCCACTTGTTTCACTCAAGCGATTGCCCAAGGCATCATAGGTGAAGGTTTGCTTGCTTCCTGTCGGAGCTACTGTTTCAATGATTCGTCCTAATGGGTCGTACTTAAAGGCTGTCGCTTGACCATTTGGATCTGTATAGAGTACCAATTTCTTATTGGCATCATACCCATAGCTACTTGAATGGCCATTGGCATCGGTCATTTTAGATAGGTTGCCAAGGACATCATATTCGTAAGTAGAGGTATTGCCATCAGCATCCGACTCTGTCACTACTCGGTTGAGGGCATCGTAGCTATACTTGGTTTCACGTTTCAGATGATCGACGGTCTTGAGCAGATTGCCATTTTGATCATAGTGATAGGTTTTGGTCTTTCCTTCTTGGTCGGTTGAACTTGCGACATTGCCCATGACATCATAGGTAAAGGTTTCACTGGTCTTATCTGCGTAGACCACCTTCGTCAGTTGGTTGTCACTATTATAGCTGTATTGAGTAACCTCACCCAAGCTGTTTGTTAAAGTGAGACGATTTCCTGCCTTATCGTAGGTGTAGGTCTCATTGAGATCCTGATTATCTTTTTTGTTCACTACACGGTTGGCGGCATCGTAGCTATACTCCGTCACCAAGCCACTAGAATGCGTCTGCTTGATGAGACGATCAAGGGCATCGTATTCTTGCTTTACAGTAGTTCCGTCTGGAAGAGTCACTTCCTCCAGTTGAGCCGTTGAGGTATAGGTCATCTTCGTGACATGACCATTGGCATCGGTGACCTGAATCGGATAGCCCAGTTCATTATAGGTGTACTGAGTCTTGCCACCCAAGGCATCTGTCAACTCTGTCAACTGTTCCATTTGGTTATAGGCCATCGTGGTTTTATTGCCTAAACCATCTGTAATACTGGAAACTTGATTTTGACCTGTATAGGTCGTGCTAGCAGTATAACCTGCCGCATCTGTTAGGCTATTTTGATTGCCATTGGCATCATAGGTCATGCTTGTGCGGTGACCCAAGGCATTGGTCGTTGCGATTAGGCGCCCTGCCTTGCTGTATTCATAAGTCGTTTCTTTTCCAAGGGCATCTGTCATGGACAGGATATTCCCCATCGCATCCAACACATATGAAACACTGCTACCATCTGGGTAGGTAATACCAGTCACATTTCCCGCCGCATCATAGGTATAGCTAGTAGTCTTCTTCCCTTTGGTTTCGCTGAGTTTATTACCAACACTGTCATAGGTGTAGGTCACTGTTTGCCCTGCTTCATCGGTGTAAGATAGCACACGACCCATGATATCATAAGTAGTCTCTGCCTTTGTACCGATTGGGTAAGAGACTGACGTTAGTTTTCCTGCAGCGTCATAAGTGTTTTGAGTAACTTGCCCCAGAGCATCTGTGATGGTTTTAACGGCATTGTTTCTATCATCATAAGTCAAGCTACTGCTATTGCCTGCTTCATTGGTTCGAGTGATAATTCGACCCAGTGCATCACGAGTAACGGTAGTCGTTTGACCTGAAGCATTGGTTTCTGTTAGGAAACGACCTTTGCTATCATATGTATAGCTTGTGGTTCGACCTTCTGCATCGGTAACGGAAAGCTGATTCCCAACACCATCATAAGTGTAGCTATAGTTCCCTCCTTCTCCATTCGAAGCACCGACTTTACGGCCGAAACCATCATAGGTGAAGGTAGTCGTGTTACCATTGCCTTCTGTCACAGCTGTCACTTGACCTGCCTTGTCAAAAGTATGACTAGTTCCAACACCATCAGCATCTTTTTCGCTCAGCTTGCGACCTTCTGCATCATAGGTAAAGGTTTTTGCCCCACCGAGAGGATTCGTAATGCTAGTGACTTGATTGTGTGCATTGTAGGTAAAGGTTGATACGCCTCCTAAAGGATTGGTAATGCTTACCAGATTCGCACCTTGATAGGCAAAGGAAGTTGTGTGGCCAGCTGCATCTGTCGTAGATAAGATACGCCCTTGCTGATCGACAGTATAAGCAATCTTAGACCCATCTGGCAATGTCGTCTGAATTAGATTGCCATTTGCATCATAACTATGGGCAGTCGATGCACCACTAAAATCAGTGAGAGACAGAAGATGGTTCTTCTCATCATAGCTAGAAGTTTTTACTGCACCGTCAAAACGCGTTTCTGTCAAGGTATTACCATTGCTGTCATAAGTGTAGCGAGTTGTTTGCCCCGCTTCATTCGTCACGCTTGACAGACGGTTGTTGTCATCATACGTTTTTGAGACACTAGTTCCATCGGCATAGCGAATGCCCGTTGTACGATATTGCTCATCGTAAGTATATACGGTTTGATTGCCATTTCCATCGGTAGTGATCGTCTGACCTTCACTATAAGAAAGAGTTGAAACAGCACCTGCACCATCTGTTTGCTTGGTGACACGATTTTCCTCATCATACTCGTTTTGGATAACCTTGGTCCCATTTCCATCATACCAGGCTGTCATACGTCCCTTATCGTCATATTCATAACGAGTAGGAACTCCCGTCGCATCTGTATAGGTAATCAAATGACCATTCGTGTCGTATTCATAGGTCAAAGTTGAACCATTTGGGATTTGAATCGCACCTATATAGCCCTCTGAGTTATAGGTGATACTATAAACCAAGCCTGTAGGGGATGTAATCTTGGTCAGCTGATAATTTTCATTATAATCAAAGTTTGTTTTATTGCCTTTTTCATCCGTCTGACTCGTTAAGAGGCCGTGATAGTTGAAAATTTTCTCTTGATGATTGTGATCAACAACTCGGTATTCCTTAACATCGTAGTCTTCTTTTTCGTCTCCGCCAAAGTCACCTTTCTTCGTTTCAACTGTTTTTACCTCGAGAGTCAGATCATAACCGCTTGGAGAACGATATTTATCACCATCTTTCGTAAACTTAAGAATAGAGCCATCTGTACGAGTATAGTAAAGATTTTGGTCTTCATCGCTCGATAACTGCTCATTAAAGGCAAATGACCAACCACGACCAAAGAGACTATTGATACCTGCTGCTTTAGAGTTATAGGCGCGAGTAATTTCGAACTTGCCGTCAACATCTGTGATAGAAACATCTGTTCGATCTAGGTAGAAATTCCCCGTGTTTAGATTGATAGGTTCAAATCCAAACTCACAGTGAAGACCTCGACCCATTAAAAGCCTGTCTATTTCTGCCTTGGTATTAGATGTTAATGCTGGTGGATTATAAGGTTTATCAGCATTCTTTCTTGGATTGCGAATAAAAAGGGTATTATTTTGTACAACCATCATATCTTGGATACGATTATCGTAAGCAAGTTGATTCAGTGGTACTCCATAGTAAGCCGCAATCTTTGGAAGGGTATCAAACTGGGTAACTTTGTAAATCAAGAAAGTATCGCTTGATTTTTTACCGCTGGTCTGACCATCCTTTTTACTCTCTGCGTCAATCGTATAAACCTTGTTTAGTTCAGGTTCTGTGAAAGGCACCTGGGTCTGCCAGTTTGAGAGCTTGTCTTTATATTTAGTTGTTCCTTTTTCAAAGGCTGCATCAAAGGAACTACTATCAGGGTATTTGTAAGAAAAACTTGCAGAACTTTGACCCTTGTAGTCTTTCGCAGTGTCACTAAGGTTATAATCAACCTGAGCACCCGGTGTTGTCAGACCATCCGCAAAGACTCCCTGAAATTGCAGTTTTCCTTTCTTATCTGTTTTCACCATAGTACGAAGATTGATGGTAGTGTTCCCAATTGGATAATTGACATCAACCGGATCTGGAACAGACCAATTAATCGTCAAACTCGGAGCCTTGTCTGGGGTAAACCCAATCTGTCCTGCATTATCTGCAGTAGCTTCAGTTGTATAGAAGGCACCGCCATCTGAACCTTCGTCGGTTGCAGCTACAACTAGACCGTAGTTTGGTTCCAAACCTTGAACCCATGCATTTACAGTCTCACGGATATCAAAGTTATGCATCCCTATCTTCTTACCACTGGTCGCATTCTTTCCTGCAATTTCCATATCAAGACCCACAGAAGTATCCCACGTGAGGGTATTGATATCAAAATCTTGTTTCAAACGGTATGCCGCAAACTGGGTTGATTGAGAATCTGGAGCAGTGTATTCATAAATATTTAGACTTGCACTATCGATACGCGCTTCTTTAGGAATACTCTTTTGAAAATCGTAGTTAATCTTAAAGTACATCCTTGCGCGACCGATATCACGAACACCTGGAATACCAGCCATCCCCATCATCTCAGCTGTCATATACCCAACATATCCATAGGCATAACCTTGGTACTGACCATGTACGGATGAAGTCACAACATCAAGGATTTTTTCTCTTGGAACCGTTACAGTTGGGTCGATCCGAACAGGATACTTACGGTCTGAGGCAGACAACCACTCTTTACTAGCTGTGACTGTCACTTCATGACGCCCATCTCCTTTTTTCAAGCCAAGAGTTAAAGCATTACTAGTAGCACCAGCACTATCCACCATCATTGGGGCAGTTAGTACAAATAGGATCTTCGCTTTGCCCTTTTCGCGAACAAGGATTTGATTGTCTTTCAAAGAAACATCATACTTAGATGCATCTAAACCATAAGTAAAGGAGTTCTTCCCACCCCACTCTGCTAAGATAATCTCTTCTTTAACACCATTAGACTGTACCGTATATTGCACATCTGTTTTGCCATCAACGTTATTGTATAAGATGGCATTCTTTTCTACAGTTGCCTGATCATACGTTTTATCAAGCGGATAGAGGGAAATTTTGTCATCCTTATGTGTAATATCAATAGGGGTTTCTTCTTTGACTTCGCTCGGAAGAACTACGCCTACTGGAGATTCTTTAGGTAGATAATAGTGTTTTCCATTGGCATGATAAGAATAGAGAGATAAGTCAACAGGAACTTCCACCCCTTCTTGGTCAATATAGGTTTTAATATCACTCCCAATATGCGTCACAAAGTGAGTTTCATCCACCCGAAACAGTTGTTCTTGCCCACTAACCGCTACTGGTTCTCCATATTGTTTCTTTAGTTCTGCCTCTGCCTTACTCTCTTCATTGACCACCTTTGGTTGTTGTAGGGCATCTCCACCATCTTTTGCTGGTTTTGAAGCATCAGAGCTCGTCGAATGTTCCGTATTCGCATTCTCAGAACCTACAGTCTGGCTACTCGCCTCTGTGACAGCTTTTTTATAAGCGGCCTCCGCCTGACCTTGCTTGATTGCATGGCTTATTTCTTCCGCATAAATAAGTGGGGTGTTAGAAATAAATAAACTCAGTAATAATAACCACTGTATGGTCTTACGAAGTCTTTTCATCATAATTCTCCTTTGTAAGATAAATAAAATAATAAAGTGTAAAAATTAAAATAAGAGCATCACCGATGGATAAAACGAAAGAACCTAATATTGGGAACCAAACAGCAATAGCTAAACAAAAGGCAACAAGAAGCATGGATACCAGAACAGGTAGTCGCAATTGATCTACCCTACTTTTAATTGGTAAAGCTTTGTAAATACTAACCAGACTATAGGATAAGATTACTTTAAGAAAAGTTTGTATAATTGTGGTAAAAGCCCAAATCGCAATCTTAGCATGATCATACTCCAAACTCGTATTATCGTATAAAACTTGACCCAAGCCTCCGATGAGAATGCCACATAAAATCGCACTAAACAAGTAAACCAGAATAGTGTGATTTAAACGTTTATCTGATCGATACTGCTTATAAAACCAGATCGCTATTGGAAAAATAAGAACCGTTCCTATCATTAAAAATAGTAGGCTGAGTAAGATCAGAATGAGTGATAAACTTTCCTCAACTACCACAGGGGAAATCGCACCTGTAAATAGAAGGCGTTGCCCCACTCCTAAAAACAGTAAGCCAGTAGCTAGTCTCCAAAATCTTGAGAGTCTTAATATTTTCATGATTTACTTGTCCTTTCTTTGACACTTTTTAAACGAGCAGTAACCACAAATCGTTGATCATTTCCAGCAACATCGCAGGTTGATAAGATTAAAAACCGATCTTTTTGGGGGTCAGTGGCTATCTGGCGATAGAATCCCCCATAGTCTGACGTTCTTATCTGTAATGTATCTAAATAATATCGGAGACCTTCTCGACTTCCTAATTCGAATGTATAAAAAAGATGATCATCTGTATAAGAATGGGCTGCCAGCACCTCATATTCAAAATGTTGAGTCAACGTGTCAATTTTGATGCTCTCATGTTCGTTAAAAAAAGCTGGCTTCGCAAAATAATCTAAAGACCCGAACATAGAATCATCTAGCATAGCATGCCCATAGATAATCGTGACAGGATCTTCAAATGTTTTTTTGTTAACCAGCTCTGTGAATATGGCTCCATAATAGGTCTCTTCACCATCTATATCGTGAGATAGATAATAAGTATCATCCCTTGAATGTTGAGCGACTGGATAATCAATTCGAGTCCCTTCGACTGTTAGCCAAGCAAAGACATCGGGATTCTGATGAAACCTCGTCTCTACTGCATTTTGGGAATGCTTCTCTACAGCTTTCTGTTCAAATCCATCCAAGATTTTTAGACCTAAAAATAAAACTGCAACCATTGCAATTAATGATAAACTAAACCTTAAAATTTTCATGTAACCTCTCCCATGTTATCATTATATCAGATCCCGATAGCCCTTGTAAATGCACTATCCTTTTAAATTATACTTTTATTAAGATATTTTGGTATCATATACATGTATATCGTTTCATTACCTGTTTGATATCTACTTTTTTAACAGAAAAGAGGAGCCCACTCCAAATAAGAATGGGCTCCTCTTTTAACGACTGTTTGAGCTGACTCTGACTTTTTGTCTAAACTCCCTTGTGATAGATGCCTCCTGAAACCTGCAAAACTCCAATTCTTACATTTCCTATGAAAAAATCAAGTTCCAAAATCGTTTTTAGTTTTTAATTGAGAAGAAACCCTAGATGTTTCCTAGTCTAGGAAGCCACAATGTGCGATTCCTTTCCCTTATTTCGCTACATATTTATCCGATTCCATGAAATCTTTCGTAATGATAGATTTCATAAATAAAAATATGATTCCAATGGCTGTTGGAGAAATTGCCTACCGCAATCTTAAAAAATAATAGTGTGAATATGGTGTAAAAAGTGGTGTGAATTTTGCTAAAAATTATCAAAAAAACACCCCTTGGTGGGAACCAAGAGGTGTTTGAAACGTTGATATAATCGTATTGATTAACGTTTACTAAATTGTGATGCTTTACGAGCTTTCTTAAGACCTGGTTTCTTACGCTCAACTTTACGTGAGTCACGAGTAAGAAGTCCTGCGCGTTTCAATGAATCACGGAAGTCTGGGTCTACTTGAAGAAGGGCACGAGCGATACCGTGACGGATAGCCCCTGCTTGACCAGCGTATCCACCACCTACAACGTTAACGAAAACGTCGTATGAACCTACAGTTGAAGTAACTGCGAATGGTTGGTTGATAACGAGACGAAGGTCAGCGTGTGGGATGTACTCTTCAACATCTTTTTTGTTAACAGTGATTTTACCAGTTCCTGGAACAAGGCGAACGCGTGCAACAGCGTTTTTACGACGTCCAGTACCTGCATATTGTGCTTGTGACATACTTTATTGTTCCTTTCCTTAGATAAGTCCTGAAATATCAAGAACTTCTGGTTGTTGTGCAGCGTGAGTGTGCTCAGCTCCAACAAATACTTTCAACTTCATACCTTGAGCGCGGCCAAGAGTATTGTGTGGAAGCATACCTTTAACTGATTTCTCGATCAAACGTACTGCATTTTTAGAACGAAGTTCACCAGCAGAGATTTGTTTCAATCCACCTGGGTGGTTTGAGTGAGTGTAGTAGATCTTATCAGATGCTTTTTTACCAGTCAATTTAACTTTTTCAGCATTGATAACGATTACGAAGTCACCTGTATCAGTGTGTGGTGTAAATGTTGGTTTGTTTTTTCCGCGAAGTACGCTAGCAACAACTGCCGAAAGGCGTCCAAGAGGTACATCAGTTGCGTCAACAACATACCATTTGCGTTCTACTTGGCCTGGTTTAGCCATGAATGTAGTTTTGTTCATGATTTCTCCTATATGAATATCGTTTTTGTTTACAGGGCGGATGTTCCGGTCCGCGGGGTATTTGAAAGGTTCCGGGGCCTTACAAATGGGGTAAACAATACCGTCTACTATCATACCAAATTTTACTACTAAAAGTCAATAGATATGAAAAATAATTTTCCCGATTTGACCTTTAAAATATCACAAAAACCTCGTGAAAACGAGGTTTCTATTGCTATTTGTAAGCCAAGGCACGTTTGAAGCTTTTCCATAGACCTAAGTCATCTGTTTGAAGGACAAGGCTGGCATACATACGCCCGATAAAGACTGTCGCAGTCACTGCAAAAACGACTGTAATCGCTAGGGAAATCCAAGCTTCCAGACCACTTGCATACCCATTTATAGCTCTAAATGGCATAAAGAAGGTCGAAATGAAGGGAATGTAGGAACCAATTTTCAAAACCAAATTATCCCCAGCAGCACCTAGAGAGGTCACTCCGACAAATCCGGCTATAATCAAAATCATCAATGGCGACAAGGCCTTGCCTGAATCCTCAGGCCTAGAAACCATGGAACCTAGAAAGGCTGCCAAAACAACATACATAAAGAGGCTCACTAAGACAAACAATAAAGTATTGAGCGAGAAGGCCTCTCCCAAGTGGTTTAAAATACCAGACTGGGCCAAGATAGGGAGGTCTTTGAAGAGAAGTAGCGCAGCAACTCCACCCACTACGTAAATCCCAACATGGGTCAAAATCACAAGAAGCAAGGCAATCATGCGAGCGTAGAAATAATGGCTAGCTCGAATACTAGAGAAGACCACTTCCATGATTTTGGTTCCCTTTTCACTAGCCACTTCCTGAGCAGTGACACTAGCATAGGTCATCAAAATCATATAAAGGAAGAAACCGAGACCTGCAGCCGCAATGGTTTGGACCATCTTTTTATTTTCTTTGGATTCGTCAATCTTCTCAGTAAAGTCAACAGTCTGAGCCAGGAGTTTTTCCTGTTCTTGAGACAAATTAGCTGCCGAGCGATTGAGTTGATATTGAAGTTCATTGAGTTTATTGGTTACTGCTAGCTTGATACCTGTTTCAAGAGAAGTTTCACCATGGTAAACGGCCTTGAGGACACTGTCCTCTTGATCAATAGTTAGATAACCCTTGATTTTCTCATCCTTGATAGCAACTTGGGCACTGGCTTCATCCTTATAATCAAAGTTAATACCATTGGTACCCTTGAGTCCCTCAGCTACAGATGGCACTGTTGTTACTACTGCTACCTTGCTAGTTTTAGCCATCGAAGAATTTTGGAGATAGCCGATTCCTACAGATAATCCTAAAAAGAGGAACGGCAAAATCACCATAAAGAAGAAACTCCACGACTTGACATGTCGAAGATAGGTTTCCTTCATTACAACCCACATATTTCTCATACTTCCACCCCTGATTCTAGTTTAAAGATTTCATCGATTGTTGGAGCTTGTTGGTCAAAGGTCGCGATGTATTGACCTTGAGTGAGGATTGGGAAGAGTTCTCTTCCAGCACTCTCATCATCTAAAATCAATTTCCAACTGCCTTGCTTGGTCAAGCTCACCTGTTTGACATGAGGAAGACTTTCCAATTCTTCCTTGCTTCGTTCACTTGAAACAAAGAGACGCGTTTTACCGTATTGATTGCGAACTTCTTGGACTGGTCCATGCAAGACCACACGCCCATCTCGAATCATGAGAATATCATCGCAAAGCTCCTCGACATTGGTCATGACATGGTCAGAAAAGATAATGGTCGCCCCACGCTCTTTTTCTTTTAAGATAACCTGCTTGAGCAACTCGGTATTGACTGGATCCAGACCACTAAAGGGCTCATCCAGGATAATCAAGTCTGGCTCATGGATGAGGGTGATAATCAACTGGATTTTCTGCTGATTTCCTTTTGAGAGGCTCTTGATTTTGTCAGTCAATTTCCCCTTAACTTCCAGTTTTTCCATCCATTGAGGGAGTTTTTCCTTGACCTCCTTAGCATCCATGCCTTTTAGAGTAGCCAGGTAGCGAACTTGCTCAAGAACTGTCAACTTGGGCATAAGACTGCGTTCCTCAGGCAGATAGCCAATCCGAGCGTAGGTCTCCTGACGAATCTCCTGCCCATCCAGACTGATTTCTCCTTGATAGTCCAAAAATTTCAACATACTGTGGAAAATCGTTGTTTTCCCAGCACCATTTTTCCCGACCAGTCCCAAAATTCGTCCTGGCCTTGCCTGAAAATCGACACCAAACAAGACTTGCTTGGAACCGAAACTTTTCTCTAGATTTCTTACTTCTAGCATTTTCCACCTCCGAAATATGTTGCACTTATTATACTCCTTTTTGATAGCCTTTACAAGAATTTATGTACATTTTTATCTTATTCATCCTTCCTTAAAAACTAAACTATCTAAGGTTTTTGAGTACCCAAGTGATAGACCAATTATAACCCAATAAAGTATAGCTGAGAGCTTTTACTCCCCAATTGTTCATTTTTGATCCTGAACTGTCTTCTTGAAACTAAAAATCCACCCCGAAGGATGGATTGATGAGTTAACGCACTTCTGCATGGACCTTTTCTTCGAGAGAAGTTTGGATTTTCTCCATATAGCGTGCGACTTCTTCGTCCGTCAAGCTATCTTCTGGATTTTGGAAGGTTAGGCTATAAGCCATAGACTTCATACCAAGTCCTAGTTTTTCGCCTGAGAAGACGTCGAAGAGTTTGATATCTGTCAAACGTTTCACGCCTGCAGCTTGGATCGCGTCTACAACTTCTTGATGAGTGATTTCTGCCTTGAGAAGAAGGGCAATATCACGGCTGACTGCTGGGAATTTCGTGATTTCCACAAATGGAGCAGCTGGTTGTAGAGCAGCTTCGATAGCTGAAAGGTTAAGCTCAGCTACATAAGTTTCTGGAATATCATAAGCCTTGGCAGTGACTGGATGTACTTGCCCGAGGAAACCAAGAACTTGGTCACCGAGTGAGATTACGGCTGTACGTCCTGGGTGAAGGCTAGCGATTTCAGCTGTAGCTGTATAGGTCACTTCTAGTCCCAAGCGAGCAAAGAGAGCTTCAAGGATTCCCTTAGCATAGAAGAAATCAACTGGAACCGCTGCTGTTTGGAAGTCTTTTTCTGCAACCAAACCTGTCAAAGCAAAGGCAAAGCTATTGATCTCATCTGGAAGGTCTTCTTTTGGATTTCCTGTTTGTTCAAATACTTTTCCAATCTCGTAAAGTGCCAAGTTTTTGTTCTTACGAGCTACATTGTAGGCCACTGTATCAAGGATACCTGAGACCATATTTTGACGGAGAACGGAGCGATCCACTGTCATAGGCCACATGAGTTCTGTCAGCTTACTTGGTTGAGCTGTGAACTCAACTGCTTTCTCAGGCGTTGTCAGAGCGTAGGTGATGATTTCTGTCAAACCTGCTCCTTCAGCGATAGTACGAACTTGACGGCGCAATTTTTGTGTCGCAGTCAATTCCCCTGCTGTACCGTCATCTTTTGGAAGACTAGTTGGCAAGCGGTCATAACCATAGATACGAGCTATTTCTTCAAAGAGGTCTGCTTCGATGGTGATATCCCAACGACGACGCGGTACGCTGACTGTAAAGCTTTCTGCATTTCCAGAAAGGCCAAATCCAAGACGACGGAAGACATCTTCCACATCCGCATATGAAAGCTCAGTTCCGAGGACTCGGTTGACGTCAGCAAGAGTTGAAGAAACTTCCACATCAGAAGTATCAAGTTCACCAGCTGAAACGATGCCTTTACGCACTGTCGCACCGGCAAGTTCGGCAATCATACTAGCTGCCGCATCAAGAGCTTCGTTAACAGTTGCCACATTAATTCCTTTTTCAAAGCGAGAAGACGATTCAGAACGAAGGTTCAGGCGACCACTGGTCTTACGGATAGATTTGCCATTGAAAACAGCTGCTTCAAGGACAACACGACTAGAGTTTTCAGAGATTTCTGTTGCTTGACCACCCATAACACCTGCAAGGGCTACTGGCTTGTCTGCGACAGTGATGACTAAGTCACTCACGTCCAAATCACGTTCTTCACCATCCAAGGTCACCAATTTTTCACCAGCACGCGCTTCACGCACACGAATGTCAGTGCCTTCAAAGGTATCCAAGTCAAAGGCATGCATAGGTTGACCAAAGTAAAGCAGGATGTAGTTGGTTACGTCTACGACATTGTTAATCGGACGGATTCCTTCGTTCATGAGAAGGTTTTGCAACCATTGTGGACTTGGTGCGATGGTCACATTATCCAAGATACGGGCAGCATAGTAAGGTGCCTTGTCTGTCTCAATGCTTACAGAAAGGGCATCTGCTGCAGTTTCATTGGTTTCTGTTAAACTGAATTCTTTAAAGTTGACTGCCTTGTCATAGATAGCTGCCACTTCATGAGCCACCCCACGCATAGATAGAGCATCTGCACGGTTTGGCGTGATAGAAAGTTCGATGATTTCATCATCCAAGTCTAGGTAAGAAAAGACTTCGTCCCCAGGAACAGCATCTTGAGGCAAGATTTGAATACCATCTGCAAATTCCTTTGGTACAACTGAGTCAGAAATCCCCAATTCACCAAGCGAACAGATCATCCCAAGTGACTCCAAGCCACGGATTTTTCCTTTTTTGATCTTGTAGTTGTCAGCGATACGAGCTCCTGGAAGAGCCACCATGACCTTGATACCAGCACGCACATTTGGAGCACCACAAACGATCTGACGGGCTTCTTCTTCGCCCACGTTAACCTGACAGACATGCAAGTGAGTTTCTGGCACATCTTCGCAAGACAAAACCTCACCGACGACAATTTTTGAGAGACCAGCAGCTGGTGATTCAACACCCTCTACCTCGATCCCTGTAGTTGACATTTTTTCAGCCAACTCTTGTGATGGCACATCAATGTCCACCAATTCTTTTAACCATTTATAAGATACAAGCATAATTTAGTTCTCCAGAATGACAGTTGCCACTCTAGTTCTTTTCCTTTCCTATCATTTCAATAGAAGAATCCTCTTCTTACCTTAATTTCTTTTTCAGTAACCAATCCGTATCTACTTTTTGACCAACCATAAAACTATGTTGGCTAAATTTTTCAAAACCATATCGGTTATAAAACGCTTGAGCTTTTGTATTATGCTCCCAAACACCTAACCAAGCCCAGGAAAAACTATTTTTTGTAGCAAGTTCAAGAGCGAATTCAAACAGTTGCTTACCTAGTCCAAATCCTTGGAATTTTTGTAGCACATAGAGGCGTTGAATTTCAAAAGCATCCTCTAATTCTCTCTCAGTCTGAGCACTTCCCCAATTGACTTTGAGCAAACCAGCTATCTCCTCTTCATGCATAATGAAATAGGTTTCGGATTCAGGATTTTCCAACTCAGTTGACAAAACTCTCAGACTATAAGCCTCTTCAAAGTATTCCTGTAACTGCTCTTCCGTATTATCATGCGCAAATGTTTCACGAAAGGTTTGTTTGGCAATTTTGGCCAACACCCCAATATCTGCCTTTTCTACTTTTCTAATCATTATTTAAACTGTTCTGAGAAGCGGACATCTCCTTGATAGAACCCACGGATATCGTTGATTCCGTAACGGAGCATAGCGACACGCTCTTGTCCAAGACCAAAGGCAAAGCCAGAGTAAACAGTCGCATCGATTCCACTCATTTCAAGGACACGTGGGTGAACCATACCGGCACCCATAATCTCAATCCAACCTGTTTTCTTACATACGTTACAGCCTTCTCCACCACACTTGAAGCAGGAAACATCCACTTCAACAGATGGCTCTGTGAATGGGAAATAAGATGGACGCAGACGGATCTGACGCTCTTCACCAAACATTTTTTGGACGATCAATTGAAGCGTTCCTTGAAGGTCTGCCATAGAGATGTTTTTCCCAACAACCAATCCTTCGATTTGGTGGAACTGGTGACTGTGGGTCGCATCGTCCGTATCACGACGGAACACACGTCCTGGTGAGATCATTTTCAAAGGACCTTTTGAAAAATCATGGGCATCCATAGCACGCGCCTGAACAGGAGACGTGTGCGTACGAAGCAAGATTTCTTCTGTGATATAAAAAGTGTCCTGCATATCACGAGCTGGGTGGTCTTTTGGAAGGTTCATACGTTCAAAGTTATAGTAGTCTTGCTCCACTTCAAAACCATCCACGACTTGGTACCCCATCCCAATGAAAATATCTTCGATTTCTTCACTGGTTTGTGTGAGAACGTGACGGTGACCAGTCGCAACTGGACGACCTGGAAGGGTCACATCGATGCTCTCGCTAGCTAGTTGAGCTTCAACTTTCTTTTCTTCCAAAAGCTTAGCTGTTTCTTCGAAGGCTGCTGTCAAGACATCACGAGCTTCATTGACATGTTTCCCGATGATTGGGCGCATCTCAGCAGAGACATCTTTCATCCCTTTAAGGATTTCAGTAAGCGATCCTTTTTTCCCAAGGATAGAGACACGCAAATCTTGCATCTCTTTTTCATTTTCAGCAGTAATCTGCTTCAAGCTAGCCAGCGTTTCTTCGCGAAGCGCTTTTAATTGTTCTTCAATAGTTGACATAATTCCTCCATCAGTCTCTCGTAGATAAAAAGAAAACCACATGCCAAAAACTCCACTCGGAGCGTTGACACGCGGTACCATCCGTTTCATCTGACAAGTCAGACCTTCATTTCTAAATCCATGCGCAAGTGAATTCACCCAGCTTTCATATAGAGAGCTTGCAGTCACGGCTCTCCTCCCTGATATACTTCCCTTGAGTTACTAGTCTTACGGATTTCTATTCAATTACTACTTAGTTTATCAGATTTTTACCATTCTTGCAAGACCTATCTCACTTCTGCTTACCTTTAAATCGCCATTGGAAGCGGAGCTTGTCATAGAAGGGAAACTCGATAAACAGTACTCCCAAACCCACACAGAGACTGGCAAGGACGTCTGATGGGTAGTGAACTCCCAGATAGACCCTTGATACCAACACACTGACTAGGTAAAGACCAAGGACGATTTGCACGATTTTTCTCCAGACTGGATCTTTCATCCGTTGACTGAGAATGACAATCAAAGTACCTACCATCAAGGTTACAGCCAAAGAATGGCCGCTTGGGAAGGAAAATCCCTTCTCCTCGACTAGGTGTAAGATAGCTGGTCGTGGGCGCTGGTAGATATTTTTAAAGGTCACGATTAAAAGACCTGCCAAAGCCAGATTCCCCAACATAAAGAAACTTTCTATCTTCCACTGCTTACGATAAAAGATAAAGGCTGCGATGGCAACCCAGGTGATAATCACTGGAATATCAATCAAATGCGTAAGTGCACGGAATAAAACTGTCAAATAATCTGGCAAGTCTCCTCGAATGGCAGTCTGAATCGATTGGTCAAAACCGACCAGCGTTTCAGGGTAAAACTTAACCGTATAGCCAAGAAGGACGAAAAGTAAAAGGGCAAAACTGCCCTTCATTAAAAATGTTTGTTTATCTCTCATAATGTTTTAAGGTTGGTTTCAAAAGAACATACAACAACCAGAATGAAATGGCAAAAATTACACCTTCAATCAAGTTAAAAGGTAATACCATAGTCATTAGGTAGTTGGAAAGTCCCATAATTTTTCCAATATCAAAGTTGGCAAACTTCGCGTACAAAGGAACAGCATAGACATAGTTGAGAACCAACATAGCCACAGTCAATCCAACAGTTCCCGCTAGAGATGCTAGTAGAAAACGAAGAGTGCTACGTTCCTTTTTCCATATCAAACCAAAAGCGATCACAAAAACTCCCAAGGCTACGATATTCATTGGCAACCCAATGTAAGTATTCACTCCTTGACTGTTCAGAAGCAATTTCAAGAGTGACCGCAGCAAGAGAATCCCTAGGGCAGCAGGCAAGTCCATCACTACCAAGCCCACAAGGATTGGCAAGATACTAAATTCGATCTTGAGGAAGGACGCCGCTGGTAAAAGCGGAAAGTCAAAGTACATCAGCACAAATGAGATGGCTGATAAAATCGCAATGGTCGAAAGTCGACGTGTGTTTGTCATAACAGGTTCCTCCAATTTTCTATAAAATCAGAAGAAGTTGGAAAGGATCCCTCTATCTATTCTCACTTTTTATATCCCAAAAGTTTCCCCTCACTCCTTTGAGCAAGCGGTTGCAATTTATCTATAAACTCATCAGAACAGACAAAGCTATTCTTTCGTCTTCTCCCATCCAGACTATACTGTCGGTTGTGGAATCGCACCACATCAGCTTGCGCTCGCGGACTTATTTGGCCAAGATATTTTAGATTTACCTGGGCGTCGCAGTCGAAGATAATACTTAAAGTATATCGAGACAAGACAACGACGAGAAAGCTAAAATAGCTAGTCAAATTTACCGCCGGTCGGGAATTACACCCTGCCCTGAAGACCTTTTTATCATAACAAAAAACGCTTGCAAGTGCAAGCATTTTGTTTATTTCAATTTATCCGCTTCATAGGTGTGAATGAGCTCTAAACCAGCAAAATTTTGCTGACGAAGAGCTTCATAGACAATCATGCAGACCGTATTGGAAACATTGAGGCTGCGAACATGCTCGTCATTCATAGGGATACGGAGAGCTTTCTCTGGATGTTCACGCATAAAATCCTCTGGCAAGCCTTTATCCTCACGTCCGAAGAGAAAATAATAATCCCCACCACTTGCCAAATCTGCTTCAGAATAAACCTTTTCAGCAAATTTCGAAACCAGATAGAGTTTTCCCTCCATCTGAGACATGAAATCTTCCAAACTGTCATAAAAATAAATCTCAAGTTTATCCCAGTAATCCAAACCAGCCCGCTTCATCTTGCGATCATCAATGGGAAAGCCCATCGGTTTGATGATGTGGAGAGGAGAATTGGTCGCAGCACAGGTACGCGCGATGTTACCAGTATTTTGTGGAATCTGAGGTTCAAATAAAACAATGTGATTTGTCATGACTGGCTTCCTTTTATCATTGCAAAAAAATAGCCACACTGCCCGGAGTCAAGCTCAGCAAACAGCGTGGTTAAGGCGTCGTTAACTTACCTCACAACAGGTTTGAAGTAAATCAGCGAAACTACTTTCTTAGTATAACACTTTCAGAATCAATGTCAATAGAAACGATTTGATTTTTTTACTTTTTTTGATGATATTTTCATGTTTGGTCATTCCATTTCTGAAAAGGGATAGTAAAAGAGTAAAATCACTTCAAGTCAGAGACGCTGTTATAGAAGTTAAGTATATTTATCTTCAAAAACTTGAAAAAGCCCTTTCTCCCCCTAAAAATCGCCTTGGCAAGTGCATTTTTTGCTAAAAAAGGGTATGATAGTTACATCATGAAAAAGTAGGTTTTTTATATGAAAATTGTCCTTGTTGGTGGAGGGAAAGTCGGTTTTGCCCTCTGTCGTTCACTAGTTGCAGAAAAACATGACGTTGTCCTCATCGAGCAAAATGAAGCTGTACTGAACCATATTGTCAGTCGCTTTGATATCATGGGCCTCCTTGGAAATGGTGCCGACTTTACTATCTTAGAGCAAGCCGGTGTCCAAGAGTGTGATATCTTTATCGCTCTAACTGAATACGATGAAGTGAATATGATTTCAGCGGTACTGGCTAAAAAAATGGGCGCTAAAGAAACCATCGTTCGGGTGCGAAATCCTGAATACTCTAATGCCTATTTTAAAGAGAAAAATATTCTTGGATTTTCACTTATCGTTAATCCAGAACTCTTAGCAGCCCGTGCCATCTCAAATATCATCGATTTTCCTAATGCCCTCTCAGTTGAACGTTTTGCTGGGGGTCGTGTCAGCCTGATGGAGTTTGTTATCAAAGATTCTAGCGGGCTCTGTCAAATGCCAATCTCAGACTTCCGTAAAAAATTTGGCAACATCATTGTCTGTGCTATGGAAAGAGACCATCAACTCATGATTCCAAGTGGTGATGTCACTATCCAGGACAAGGATAGGATTTTTGTTACGGGAAATCGTGTGGATATGATGCTTTTCCACAACTATTTCAAATCGCGTGCAGTGAAAAGCTTACTTATCGTCGGGGCTGGAAAAATCGCTTATTATCTACTTGGCATTTTGAAAGACAGCCGTATCGATACCAAGGTCATCGAGATTAACCCTGAAAGAGCCCGTTTCTTTAGTGAAAAATTCCCAAATCTCTATATCGTTCAGGGAGATGGGACTGCCAAAGATATCTTACTAGAAGAAAGTGCTCCTCACTACGACGCAGTCGCAACCTTGACTGGAGTTGATGAGGAAAATATCATCACCTCTATGTTCCTTGACCGTGTTGGCGTCCATAAGAATATCACCAAGGTCAACCGAACTAGCCTCCTAGAAATCATCCATGCGCCTGATTTTTCAAGTATCATTACACCAAAAAGCATCGCGGTAGATACCATTATGCACTTTATCCGTGGTCGAGTAAACGCCCAATACTCAGATCTTCAAGCCATGCACCATCTAGCAAACGGACAAATTGAAACTCTCCAATTCCAAATCAAGGAAGCTAATAAAATGACTGCCAAACCTCTTTCACAGTTAAAATTGAAAAAAGGGGTTCTCATCGCAGCTATTATCCGAAAAGGAAAAACAATCTTCCCTACTGGAGAGGATACACTGGAGGTCGGAGACCAGTTACTGGTAACTACCCTGCTACCAAACATCACCAAAATTTATGATTTGATTGAGAGGTAAAAAATGAATAAAAGTATGATTCGTTACCTCCTCTCAAAACTTCTCTTGATTGAGGCTATTCTACTCCTAGTGCCTGTGAGTGTAGCGACCTATTATCAAGAATCCAGCCAAGTGTTTACAGCTCTTTTTACTACGATTGGAATTTTAGTCCTTCTCGGTGGTCTAGGCGTTTTACGAAAACCGAAAAATCAGCGGATTTATGCCAAGGAGGGTGTCTTAATCGTTGCCCTCTGTTGGATTCTCTGGTCTTTCTTTGGAGCGCTTCCCTTTGTCTTTTCAGGACAAATCCCAAGTGTCATTGATGCCTTCTTTGAAATTAGTTCTGGTTTCACAACTACAGGAGCGACCATTCTAACAGATGTCTCGGTTCTCAGTCGTTCTCTCCTCTTCTGGCGAAGTTTCACCCACTTGATTGGAGGGATGGGGGTGCTTGTCTTTGCGCTTGCCATTATGGACAATGCTAAGAATAGTCACTTAGAGGTGATGAAGGCAGAGGTCCCTGGTCCTGTCTTTGGTAAGGTTGTATCCAAACTGAAAAACACTGCCCAGATCCTCTATCTCCTTTACCTCGGGCTCTTCTCCCTCTTTGTCGTCATCTACTATTTAGCAGGTATGCCCTTGTTTGATAGCTTTGTCATCGCTATGGGAACAGCGGGAACCGGGGGATTCACCGTCTACAACGATGGAATTGCCCATTACGGCAGTTCCCTGATTACCTATCTTGTCAGTTTTGGCGTTCTGGTTTTCGGTGTCAATTTTAACCTGTATTACTTCCTCATGCTCCGTCGGGTCAAGGCCTTCTTTGGAGATGAAGAACTACGAGCATATGTAATCATTGTCCTAGTTTCTACCGGCTTGATTACTCTTAATACGCTCCACCTCTACCAAGGTGTCTCTAAAAGTGTTGAAATGGCCTTCTTTCAGGTTTCCAACATCATCACGACAACAGGTTTTGGTTACGGAGATATCACCAACTGGCCTCTCTTCTCCCAGTTTATCCTCCTCTTCCTCATGGCAATCGGTGGTTCAGCTGGCTCAACTGCAGGTGGTCTTAAGGTGATCAGAGGACTCATCCTCTCTAAAATCGCAAAAAATCAGATTCTGTCCATCTTATCTCCTCACCGTGTCTTGACTCTCCATGTTAATAAAACTGTAATTGATAAGGATACCCAACACAAGATTCTCAAGTATTTTGCCATCTATATGATGATTATTCTCTCTCTCATCTTTATAGTCAGTCTTGATAGCAATGATTTTCTAGTCGTGACCAGTGCGGTCTTCAGCTGTTTTAACAATATCGGACCGATTCTAGGTACAACCTCTAGTTTTGCCATCTTTAGTCCCATCTCTAAAATCCTCCTCTCATTTGCAATGATTGCAGGCCGCTTAGAGATTTACCCAATTTTGCTACTCTTTATGAAACGTACCTGGTCTAAACGTTAATTACAATACAATCCCCCTTTTACAAGCTAGTAAAAGGGGATTTTTTCTATTAAAAATGAGAAGACCTTTCGGTCCTCTCCTAATCTGTTTATTTTTTAAGAGCTTCCTTGTAACGAGAAAGTTCTGCTTGATTGGCCCAAACATAGTGACCTGGACGAATCTCCACCATAGACGGCTTGTCTGTCTCATAATCATGTTGATCAGGATCGTAAACTTTCAAGACCTTCTTGCGTTCCAAGATTGGATCTGGAATCGGCACAGCAGATAGAAGCGCTTGAGTATAAGGGTGGACAGGATTGTTAAACAACTCCTCTGTCTCCGCCACTTCGACGATAACTCCCTTATAGATAACCGCGATACGGTCTGAGATAAAGCGAACAACTGACAAGTCATGCGCGATAAAGAGATAGGTCAAGCCCAACTCTTTTTGGAATTTTTTGAGCAAGTTTAAGACCTGTGCACGAACAGATACGTCCAAGGCAGAGATTGGCTCATCCGCAATAACGAAATCAGGCTCCATCACAAGGGCACGGGCAATCCCGATACGCTGACGTTGACCACCAGAAAACTCGTGTGGGTAACGGGTCAAGTGTTCTTTCAAAAGCCCAACTTCATGAATCATCTTTTGAACTTTTTCTTTTCGATCTTCTTCGTCTTTGAACAAGTGATAGTTGTAAAGACCTTCAGAGATGATATAGTCAACTGTCGCACGCTCATTCAAGCTAGCTGCAGGGTCCTGGAAAATCATCTGGATACGACGAATCAAGTCTGATGATTCCTTGTGAGATTTTTTCCCATTAATTTTCTGCCCGTCAAAGATAATCTCACCTTTACTGGTATTATTTAAACCAATGATGGCACGACCAATCGTTGTTTTCCCACTACCAGACTCTCCTACAAGAGAGAAAGTTTCTCCCTTGTTGATAAAGAAGTTGGCGTTTTTAACCGCAACAAACTTCTTGCTTCCTTCACCGAAGGAAATTTCTAAATCTTTAATTTCTACTAATTTTTCAGACATTTCCTTCCTCCTAGTCTTCTAGATGAGCAAAGCCCATTTTATCACGAATCTTGCCATGCAAATCTGCAATGACCTGAGGTTTTTCAACCTTAGGAGCATTCTCATGAAGCAACCAAGTCTTAGCCCAGTGAGTATCAGTGACTGAAAACTTAGGTGCTTTATGTTCAAAGTCAATTTGCATCGCATAATCCGAACGAAGGGCAAAGGCATCCCCTTTCAACTCAGTATAAAGAGACGGTGGTGTTCCTGGGATAGAGTACAATTCCCCTTTATCGTCAGCAAGCTGAGGCAAGCTAGACAAGAGACTCCAAGTATAAGGATGACGTGGATCGTAGAAGACTTCCTCAACCGTTCCATATTCTACAATTTCCCCAGCATACATAACCGCTACCTTATCCGCAATACTTGCTACCACACCAAGGTCATGGGTGATAAAGATAATGGTAAAGTGGTACTCATTTTGTAAAGTTTTAAGCAAATCAATGATTTGCGCTTGAATGGTTACATCAAGGGCCGTTGTTGGCTCGTCACAGATCAAGATATCTGGACGACATGCAAGGGCAATCGCGATAACGATACGTTGGCGCATTCCACCAGAATATTGGAAAGGATACTCATCAAAACGTTTTTCAGCGTCTGGAATTCCGACCTTGTTCATATAGTCGATTGCCATCTCTTTGGCTTCCTTGGCTGTTTTTCCTTGGTGTTTAACGATAACTTCAGTGATTTGGCTACCGATTGTATTGATTGGGTCCAAACTTGTCATAGGGTCTTGGAAGATGGTCGCAATTTTAGCACCACGAATCTTCTCCCATTCCTTGTTAGAAGTCAAAGCTGTCAAGTCTTGTCCACGATAGTCGATACTTCCTTGGGCAATACGTCCGTTGTCTTCTAACATCCCTGTAAAAGTTTTTGTTAAAACAGATTTACCAGAACCGGACTCGCCTACCAAGGCAAGAACTTCTCCCTCAATCAGGTCCAGAGAAACTCCTCGGATAGCCGTCAGAACTTTGTCACGAACGTCAAATTCCACGACAATATCACGAGCAGTCAAAATTACATCTTTTTCTTTTATCATGTCTACTCCTATCTATGTGTACGTGGATCACTAGCGTCTGCTAGGTTTTGACCAACAACAAAGAGAGATAGAGATACCAAGATCAAGGTTGTCAATGGAATCCAGAACAAGTAAGCGTTGGTCGTAACGTTTTGTGAGTAATCTGAGATCAAACGTCCCAGACTTGGCACTGTTACAGGCAATCCCAATCCAAAGAAGGAAAGGAAGGCTTCATAAGAGATGAAGCTTGGCAACATCAAGGTCATCGTAGAAACAATAACGGATACCAATTGCGGCATGATGTTTTTAACGATGATTTTAAAGGTTGGTGTCCCCAATGTTTGAGAAGCAAGGTTGTATTCCAAGTCACGGTAACGCATGATTTGGATACGAATCATATAGGCAATCCCAATCCAAGTTGTCACACTCATGGCAAAAATCAAATTCCAGAAACCAGCACCAATTGAGTAAGTCAAGACGATGACAATCAAGAGAGATGGAATGTTTGAAATAATGTTATAAACTTCCATCATGACGCGGTCAACAGATTTTGAAATTCCCCAAATTCCACCAACAATAACCCCAATTACAAGGTTAATAAAAGTAGCAATTACAGAGATGAGGATAGAGTTACGCGCACCAAACCAAACCCCATCAAACAAGGATTTACCATTACTATCTGTACCAAACCAATGTTCGGCATTGGGCTTGATAAAACGAGCGCTAAAGTCATTCACCTTACTTACATCGTTGAAGTCAAAATCTGAGAACATTGGATAAATAAAGCTCATCAAGATAATGGAAACCAAGATTCCCAACATAATGACTGTTGATTTTTTCTTTAGAAATTGTCTAAATACAGAACCCCAGTATGAATAGGCAGGGGCATCAATTGTTTCAGAGGCAAAATCGTCACGTTTTACGAACTGAAATTTTTCTTTATCAATTGTTGACATTATTTGCCTCCTTTCTCTGTCAATTTAATACGTGGGTCAAGCATCGTCATCCAGATATCTCCTACAAAGAGTGAGAAGATAGAAATACATGTAAAGATGAAGACGAGACCAACTACCATTGAGTTGTTTGATGCCTTAACAGAGTCAATCAACATTTTACCCATACCTGGGAAGGCGAAGACTGTTTCAGTCAATGTTGCACCACCAATAACTCCAATTACGGCACCAGGAATACCTGAAACCAAAGGAACCATGGCATTTTTAAAGATATGTTTATTTGAAATTTCTTTTTCAGACAAACCTTTGGCACGCGCAAAACGAACAAAGTCCTGAGATTGCAAGTCGATCATGTAACGACGGATCCAGATAGCCGTACTTGGTGCTCCTAGCAAGCCTAGAATAACTGCTGGTAAGACATAAGAACGCCAATCTCCAGCACCTAAGATAGGGAATGAGTCTGGCAGACCAATAGATGATCCAATCAAACGAACGATGTAAACCAAGGCAATCGTTGGAAGAGCAAGCAAGAAGGTTAGGGCACCTGTAGAGAAGCTGTCAATCCAAGTATTTTTGTGGCGAGCCATAGCAGATCCAAGAGGAATAGCGATAGCATAAGAAATAATCAAACCGATCAAACCAGCAACCGCTGAACTTGCAATCATAGATGGGTATTGATAATTGCTTTCTGTAGCTGTGTAAGGATCGTCCTTACCATAGTTAGCCACCTCACGCGCGTCTGCTTGACTTGGAGATTTGTAGGTACGAGAATAGATATCAACAGATGAAGTCTTTTTACCCGTAGGGAATTGAACTTCCGATGTTTTAGTTTGTCCTTGACCTTGTGTGATAACTTGAAGCACTGGTGTGTTTGCATAAGTTGGGTAAGAGTCACCCAAGTTAATGTTCACAAAGTTTTGGTGTACAAATGGGAATTGGTTGTTGAAATACAAAAGGTATTTATGTTTTGTACCTGAACCAACCAATGACCAACCGATAGCAGGGTCATTTTCAAAACGAAGATAACGTTCCAAGTTTGGATTTTCAGGGTCTTGAATCTTGTTTGGATGATCAATATCAATCAAGTTGGCATAGAATTTGAAAACACGTTCAAAAATTGGAATTTCACGCGTAGCATAAAATTGACCGCTTTCTGAGAATACACCAAGTGTCCAACCATTTCCAAGTTTGTTGATGTATTTTTCGTAGATTGCCTTGTTAGTATCATTGGCATCCACTGTTACAGACGAGTCCATTGTACTCGCTCTTTCTTGTAACTCCTTGGTATCGTAGTACTCAATGTAGCCCATCCGCTCATAAACGGTATTTTCATAATCATCCCGCTTATCAGCTGTAGTTGCAATCTTGTTATAGTTGGTATCCTGCTTGAAAATCAGTTTTCGAGGAACCATCGTATAGATAATTGTGTAGGTCAAAGTTGTCACCAAGAAAATAGACAACAATGAACGCAGTACACGCATAAAAATATATTTCTTCATATCGTTTCCTTTTAAAATCCCAAAAGAACCTTCTCCTCATGGAGAGAAAGTTCTCTTGAGAGTTATTTATTTAACGTGATTAGCCAATTCTTTTTGAACTTTTTCGTTTGATTCTTTTTTCTCTTTGAGCCATTTTTCACGAGCTTGTTCATAGTCAGCTTTGGTTACAACCTTGTCTTGTAACTGAATATACTTGAAGTATACATCTGAGCCTTTATCTCCAGATTGGCTATATGATGCAGAGAATGGCACAACACGAGAAATGAATGGTGCAGCACCAGTTGATGACATAGCTGGCAAGATGAGTGAGCTATCTGTCAACCAAGCTTGAGCAGCCGCGTATTTTTCATAACGAACATTCAAGTCGCTTGTTTCTTTAGCAGCTTCATCAACTAGCTTATCGTATTCTTTCAAACCAACTTGAGCTGCTGCAGCATTATCTGCACCTTCGTAACCCATGTATGTTTTTGTTTGTTCAGCATTCGTTGTCTTCAAGATATCAAGGTAAGTTGATGGATCTTCATAGTCAGGGTTCCATCCAACGGCACCTGAGAGATCCCAGTCTTCTGCTGCTGCATTCGCCGCATAGTAGGTGATATTATTAAACTCATCTTTAGAAACTTGTTGGATATCGATGACTACATTGTCTTCTCCAAGCACTGTTTCAACGGATTGTTTGAAGGATTGGATACGTGCGATATAGTTTTTAGCAGTTTGGTCTACTGGGATATCCAAGTGGATAGGGAATTTCACACCTTCTGCTTCCAATGCAGTTTTAGCTTTGGCAAATTCAGCTTTAGCTTTATCGGCGTTGAAGAGTCCATCTTGACCATCCGCAAAGTTTACATTCTTCCATTCATCGCCATAAGCTGCCATCTTATCAGTCACTAAGTCACCGAAAGTTTTTTCACCAGCAGAGACGAAGTCAGGTTTTACAAAGAGGTTACGAACGGCACGAGGAGCGCCCTCTTTACCATTTACTTGAGCTGAGTAAGACGTACGGTCAAAGGCAAAGTTCAAGGCTTGACGGAAGTCCTTGTTAAGAAGAGCTTTCTTAGTAGAAGTCTTCTCTTCATCAGTTGTCTTAGAAGTGTATTTGTAACCTTGGCGGTCAATATTCACACCCAAACCACCAATACCAGGTCCTGATGGGGTGTAGTAGATATTGTCCTTGTAGGTTTCTTCTACTTTAGAATAGTTTGAACTTGTTGGGTAAAGACGGGCATAGCTATAAGCTCCACTTGTAAAGTTACGTTCAATAGACTCTTGGTCTGAACCATCATAGTAAGCAAGGGTTACTTTATCAATATGAACATTGTCTTTATCCCAATAGTTTTCATTCTTAGCGAATTCGATAGATGACTTAGCAGTCAAACCTTTCAGCAAGAATGGTCCATTGTAAAGCAATGATGTAGGGTCAGTCGCTTTAGCAAAGTCAGATCCTTTTGATTTTTCAAATTCTTCGTTCAATGGCCAGAAGATTGAATAAGCCATCTTAGAGTTCCAGTATGGTTCTGGTTGATTCAAAGTATACTCAAGAGTATAATCATCAACTGCTTTCACACCTACTGAAGAAAAGTCTTTTGTATTACCTGCTAAATAATCAGATAATCCTTTAACAGAATTTTCTGCTAGGTAAAGAGCTTCTGATTTTTTATCAGCTGCGTGTTTCAAGCCATTTACAAAGTCTTTGGCTGTTACTTCAGCATATTCTTCGCCATCAGATGTCATCCATTTGACACCTTTACGAATCTTGTAGGTATAAGTCAAACCATCTTTTGAAACTGACCAGTCTTCTGCAACTGCAGGGACTAAATTTCCATACTTGTCGTTTGTGAAGAGACCATCGATACCATTTGAAGTGGCAATCTTGGTACTTTGTTTCCCTGAAATGAGGTAATCCAACGTTTCTGGGTCAGCTGAATAAACATAACCATAATTTTTTGGCGCTGTTGAATCAGATGATTTTGAAGAACCGCAAGCAGCTAAAACGCCAGTTGCCAATAGGGCAATTCCTGCTGCAACAAATACTCTACTTTTTTTCATATTGTTAACTCCTCTTAAAAAAATTTAGGTTTGTCATCAATTATATCATATATTATCTAAAAAGTAAACGAATTTTCAGAATATTTAGGCGTATACTCTCAAAAAACTTTCATCTGTCAAATTTCTACACTCTTTGTTTGCTATCTGGGTGATTAGAATGGCAAATTTACGGCCCGTAAAGACTGATTTTCAGACTTTCTCTCTCGGTTTTAAAGTCTGTCATAAAAAGGGAAAGTTTCCTAAATTGGATTTTCGTTTAAGAAACTATTGACGTAGAAACATTTTCAAGGTATAATAATAAACGTTGAGGCGGTATAGCCAAGTGGTAAGGCACGGCTCTGCAAAAGCTTGATCGTCGGTTCAAATCCGTCTACCGCCTTATAGTAAACCAAAAGACTCCCCGTGAGTCTTTTTTCTTATAAATGGGAGCTTGAGCACCTTACGATGTCTCGAGCTCCTTTATTCTATTTCTTCTTCAGATTCTAGTTCTGTGATTTGAACTTTTACCTTAGTAACACGCCCATTTTTCACTTTATCATTGGTCAGGACAATCTGCTTGTTTTGGCTGACCAATTCATAACTAATTTTCTCAGTTGTTGGAATCGTACCAACACCCGTCAAATAATAACCGGCGATGGTATCCACATCATCGCTTTCTAGTTCGACACCAAAGTAGTTATTGAAGTCGTTAAGATTCATGGTTCCCTGCGCAATATAGGTATCCTCACCGATTTGATGGACTTCGATTTCTGCCCTATCCGTCTCATCGTCAATCTCTCCAACAATCTCTTCTAGAAGATCTTCCAGAGTTACCAAACCAGCCATACCACCATATTCATCGAGCAAAATGGCCATTTGTCTTTGGGTATTTCGCAATTCTTTTAGCAAGTCATCCACAAAAATGGTTTCAGGGACAAAGAGTGGATCTTGTAAGATCCTCTTCCAGACAATATTGTCAAAACCGTCCACAAAGGCTGCTTTAAGAAGGGCCTTGGTGTGAATAATCCCAATCACATTGTCCTTATCCCCATCATAAACTGGGATACGGGAAAAGTTTTGTTTTAAAATACTTTGGATAATGGTTTGACTATCATCCTGAATATCCACCATAAAGGCATCTGTCCGAGGAACCATGACTTCTCTCGCCATCAGTTCATCTAGAGAGAAAATCCCTTGTAACATCTCGATTTCGTCTGCATCCAAGGTCTCCTCACTCTTGGTCAACATGTACTCAATTTCATCTCGAGTCATTTTTTCATCCGCATCATCAAAGGTCATTGGTGTTAAACGACTCAACAAATTGGTTGAAGCAGATAACAACCAGACAAAGGGACTGACAATCTTCCCAAGACCAATAATAATCGGAACAGAGCGAATGGCTAAAGCATCTTTGAGATTGAGAGCAATTCGTTTAGGATAGAGTTCACCAAAAACAATAGAGATGTAGGTCAAGAATGCCAAAGAGAGGAAACTGGCAATGGCATAAGCTGTTTCTCCGCTTCCCATCCAAGATGCGATTACTTGGCCAAGTGTATCTGCCAATTTTGCCCCTGACAAGATGGTAATTAACGTGATACCAACTTGAATGGTTGATAAAAAGTGGTTAGGATTTTCAAGTACCTTTAACAAACGGACGTAACGTTTGTCTCCCTCTTCTGCCTTTTGCTCTACTCGGGAACGGTTTAATGACACCATAGCCATTTCTGTAGCTGAGAAAAAGGCATTTAAAAAGGTCAATACAACTAAAAGTACAAATTGCAGTAACAAATCCTGACTGCTCGGGTCTTCCATGGTCTTTCTCCTAAAATAGTATCTTGTGTTCCATTATATCATAAATCGGTCTAGGAATCACATTATTTTCTAATTTATACAATCGCTCCCTTATCAATGACGGACAAGGGAGCAATTTTTATTCCGTTTTTTCTAGTTCGTCACCGTGACCTGACCTGTTCGGTAATCAAGTTGGATGCCCTTTTGAACATTTGGAATCAGGACGTTGAATTCCAATTCGCCATCCGAAGACTTGGCTTCAATTTGTGAAGCAGATGGAACCAAATTCTCATTTGTAGCATAGTGGAGAGTTACCCGATAACGGACTCTCTTATTCTGGTCTAAGGCTTTCCTAACCAAACTCTCATAGTAGTTCTGCCCTGTCGAATCTTCAGCCTGAGCTTGATTAGCCCAAGCCGTCTGAACTGCAATGTTCTTGGGATTGCTAGTAGAAGCATCAAAGCCATCTAATCCACCTATCAAGGCATAACCCAACAAGTGCCCTCTATCTACCGCATGTGTATAAGCCCCCTTTAGATTCTTGACCTGATGCCATCCCGGCGGAGTCCAAGAGGTTGAGCCATTGCCTGTTTCTTCACGATTTTTGTACTGACGAGTCGCTTTGGATAAGAGAGCATTGGCAACCGTTGGGACGGTCTCTTTCCCGACTGGTTTTGTTTTATTATCCGCGTAAGGTTTGCTAGAAACTTTGGCATCTAGATTGGTTTTATTGCCGTTGACGACAAAGGCACCTGCTCCATTCCACTCAATACCACCCTTAATTTGGTTTTTGATTGACTCAGTTAAGACACTTTCAGCCAACTCCTGACTAGGAGCCTCTGAAGCTTGTTTTTTCTGACTAACTTTGGTTTTGGGGGTATTTGGTGCCAGCTGCATCTGCTTGATATAGTAGCTTCCAGCAGCCAAGAGTAAGAATATAAGTAATCCTATTAGAGCCTGTCTTGTTTTTTTGTTCATATCTCTCCTTATATCTCTAGAAAAAGACTGGTCTCCCAGTCTAATTTCCTGTAAATTTGCTAATCAATTCCTGCCACTTTGCTGGAGACAAGATAGCCCATGGATCCTGTCCCTTTCCAAGGATGCCATAGCCAACCATCAAGCCGATTCCTAAAGCAAGAAAGCCTAGCAATAGTACGATAAAAATCAACAGTAAGCGACGGAGTACATAGCGTAAGTTTTTATTCTTCATCATTTACCTCGATTCGCTGAATCTTCGCTCCTAGCTGAGCTAACTTTTCATGGAAACGGTAGTAACCTCTGTCAAGGTGGACTAATTTACCAACAACTGTCTCACCTTGCGCTACCAAACCTGTCAGAATTAAGGCCGCACTGGCACGAAGGTCCGTTGAGAGAACTTCTGCCCCCTGTAAAGCCTGTCCCCCAACAATACGAGCTGTGTCACGGATAATCTCTGAGTGCAAGCCCATACGGCGCATTTCCTCCAAGTGTTGGAAGCGATTCTCAAACACAGTTTCCACCATGGTGGATTCCCCTTTTGCGACTGTCATCAGAGCTGTAAATTGAGCCTGCATATCTGTCGGGAATCCTGGGTGTGGTAAAGTTTTTACATGAACAGCCTTGAGAGTTTCAAGTTGAGAACGGACACGGATGCCTTCCGACTCCTCCGTCACCTCTACTCCCATTTCAAGTAGCTTTGAGATTAAGGGGCGATTATGTTCCCAAACTGCATCTCGAATGAGGACATCTCCACCTGTCATAGCTGCAGCCACCATAAAGGTTCCGGCTTCGATACGGTCCTGTACGACACTGTGAGTCGTACCATGGAGTTCCTCAACACCAGTCACTGTGATTGTTTCAGTACCAGCTCCCTTGACCTTGGCTCCCATTTCATTAAGGAGGATAGCAAGGTCAACAATTTCTGGCTCACGCGCAGCATTTTCAATCACTGTCACACCATCAGCTAGAGTTGCTGCCATCATGAGGTTTTGTGTCGCACCGACACTAGGGAAGTCCATGTAGATATGAGCGCCATGCAAGCGTTCTGCCTTGGCTTCGATGTAACCAGCGGTTTGGCTAATCTTAGCCCCCATAGCTTCCAAGCCCTTGAGGTGGAGATCGATCGGACGACTCCCGATGGTGCAACCACCTGGCATGGATACCTTGGCATGGCCTACACGAGCAAGGATTGGTCCCAAGACAACGATCGATGCACGCATCTTACTGACATATTTGTAAGGAGCCTCCTCCATGATGTCACCAGTCGCATCAACTTCGACAAGATGAGCTTCCTCATCAAAGTCAACTTTGGCATTCAGACCACGAACTACTTGATTCATGGTGAATACATCCGACAAGATCGGTACATTCTGCAAGACTGTCTTACCCTTACTTGCTAGAATAGTCGCTGCCAACAAGGGTAAGACTGCATTCTTTGCTCCCTCAATGGTCACACTCCCGACCAGACGATTCTCTCCGCCTTGAACCACAATTTTTTCCATAGTTTTTCCTTTACTTTTGATTTTATAACAGTCCTCTAAGTGTTTCTTGCCACAGGTGGTACAAACTGATAAAGAATGAACTCAAGATGTAGCCCATTACAATACTAAAGAAACCCACCAACAAACGAACTTTTTTTGTGTTAGCAGCAGTTACTTTTAACACCTTTTCCCATCTCACAAGATCCTTCAAAAGGTAAAAACTCAAATAAATAAAGAGTATATGACTACTTAGGGTGAATAATAATTGAACCATTTGACTATTATACCATCTTATCCGCTTGCGCGCTAGTTTTCGATTTTTCTACGGATTAGGGATTGTTTTTAAGGTAATCAATCGCATCCTGCAAGGTTTTAACAGGAACGATTTTCATCTCTGTCTTGATTGTTTTAGCAGCTTCTAGGGCTGTTTCATAGTTGCTTTTCGCATTGGGATCTGCTTTTTTTGCTTCCTCAGTGACTGGATTGTCAGGGGCAAAAAAGATGTTGGCTCCCTGACGAGAGGCTGCAACTACTTTTTTGTCAATTCCACCAATATCGCCCACATTTCCATCGCGATCAATGGTTCCCGTTCCCGCAACGATACGACCATTACGAAGGCCTGGATCTGCTATCTGGGTGTAGATAGCTAGACTAAACATGAGACCTGCACTCGGCCCGCCAATACCAGCTGTGGAGAAACGAATTGGAACATCACTGGTCACTTCCGTACGGTCAATCAAGCCAATCCCAATCCCGTTTTTCCCGTTTTCGAGAGTGATAATTTTACCTTCAGCAGTCTTAACTCTTCCGTCTTCTTCGTAGGTTACCTTGACTGGATCTCCTAATTTTTGAGAGTTGACATAATCAACTAAGTCTTTGGAACTATCAAAGGTCTTATCATTAACAGCCGTCACGGTATCCGCAATGTTCAGAATACCCTTAAAAGTTGAGTTATCCGTTACGGTTAAGACATAAACTCCCAGGTACTTGAGTTCGATATCCTTACCAGCCGTCTTCAAACCTTGATACTTAGCCATGTTTTGGGATGTTTGCATATAGAACTGATTGATCCGCATAAACTCTGCATCCGTAGAGCCACCCGTTGTCTCCTTGGCACTTCTAATATCCGTGAAAGGTGTTAACCAAGCATAGACAAGATGCGACAGGGTTGCGTGTCGAATGCCGACTGTTACAAACTGGTAAGCTCCTGCTTCTGTGTCTTCTGTTTCATTGACTTTCAAAACGCGACGAATATCTTCCGCTCCACCTGGAACTTCTATGTAGTAAGGTAAAGGTACTACAAAGGCTAAAAAAGTCAATACTAGTGCTAGGATGACATATAAGGGCCATCTAGTTTTTTTCTTCATGTTCTAATTCCTCCACAACACTGTTTGGAACATATTGCTGAATCTCCTGACCAAACTTCAGAAGTTCTCTCATGGCTGAAGAGCTAATATAAAGATGCTCTGGGCGACTATATAGGTAAATGGTTTCGATTTCTGGAGCCAGTTGATGATTGTAGTAGTCAAAACTAGACTCATATTGCAAGTCGGTGGCATTTCGCAAGCCACGGACAAGGGTTTTGGCTCCCAGTCTCCTTGCAACTTCGACTACCAATTCATCATGAGAAGCCAGCACCTCTACATTATCTAAATGCGCCACCGCTTTTTCAACTGCTCGTTTGCGGTTTTCAACAGGGAGAAAGCCTTGTTTGTGGGGATTGTAGAATACCCCGACATAGAGCTTATCAAAGAGTTTGCTGGCTCGTTCAATGATATCCAGATGTCCATTTGTCATCGGATCAAATGATCCTGTAAATAATCCAATTTTATCTGACATAAACTGTCACCTTACTAATCCCATATACTTTTTCCTTCCAGATGCCTAAGCAGGCGATTTCTTCTGGAAGTTCTACAGACTTATCGGTTTCACAGACAACCATGATCTCTTGGGAGAAGAGATTTCTCTCTGCCATTTTTTCAATATCTGCTACGATTTGTTCTTTTGCATAGGGAGGGTCTAAAAAGACCAGATCAAATGTCCCTCCGACTTGCTCTAGGGCTCGGTCAGCCTCCATCTTTAAGAGCTGAAATTTGGAAGCTTCCTTGGTCATCTGGATATTTTCAGCGACGACAGCCTGGGCCTTTCGATCCCGTTCCACTAAGACAGCACTGGACATACCTCTTGACACAGCTTCAATAGACAGACCGCCACTGCCGGCATAGAGATCCAAGACACGACCGCCCTCAAAATAAGGACCAATCATGTTAAAGACAGCTCCACGCACCTTGTCTGATGTTGGCCTCGTCGTCTTTCCTTCTAGCGTCTTGAGAGGACGCCCTCCATAGATTCCTGATACGATTTTCATACCGTTTATTATACCAAATTATGGGCAAAAAGAGAAAGAAAACCGAACCTTGCGGTTCGATTCTCTACAAGATATTTTCGTAAGTGTCGCGGACTTCTTGCGGCCAAACACTTGTTTGTACCTCTCCGATGTGTTTCTTACGAAGAAGGAACATGGCCATTCGAGACTGTCCAATCCCCCCACCAATTGTCAATGGGAAGAGCCCGTTAAGTAAGGCTTTATGCCATTCCAGCTCAAGTCTATCTTCATCCCCTGTAAGAGCAACTTGGCGACGAAGCGTGTCTTCATCCACCCGAATCCCCATTGAAGAAAGTTCAAAGGCACAACCAAGAGGTTCATTCCAAACCAAGATGTCCCCATTCAGTCCCTTGTAGCCATTTTCAGACTCTGTTGTCCAGTCATCGTAGTCAGGTGCACGGCCATCATGAGGTTTTCCGTCAGGCAACTCGCCACCGATACCAATCAAGAAGACTGCACCGAACTCTTTACAGATCGCATTTTCACGCTCTTTCGGTGTTAAATCTGGATAGCGTTCCACCAACTCTTCTGTATGGATAAAGGTGATTTGTTTTGGCAAGATGGATTCGATATCATAGCGGGCTTCTACGGCTAGCTCTGTCAGACGAATAGCCTTGTAAATCTTCTCAACGGTTTCTTTGAGATAGGCGATATTGCGTTGACCATTTGGGATAACCTTCTCCCAATCCCACTGGTCCACATAAACAGAGTGGGTCGCATCAAGCGAATCTTCGTCTGGACGAAGGGCCTTCATATGAACAAAAAGACCTTCACCTTCACCGAAACCAAAACGGGCTAAGGTGTGGCGTTTCCATTTGGCAAGTGAGTGAACGACTTCATAGGTTTCATCTGGAATCTGCAAGACCTTTACAGATACTGGATTTTCGACACCTGACAAGTTGTCCTGCATCCCATCCCCAACCTTGCTCAAAATAGGACCTTGAACTTCAACAACTTCTAACTTATCTTTCAAATACTGGGTAAAAGTGTTTTTGACAAAGGAAATTTCTTCTTGTTGATGAATAAAACTTTTCTTCATAAACAGCTCCTCAAAAATTAGTTAAAAGCATTATACACCTATTTCCAAGAAAAGAAAAGAGTAAATAAGAAAAAGTCAGTGCTCTTTTGAACACTGACTCTGTCATTCATTAATCGTTTCGACCAAAGATACGTAAGATGCTAAGGAAGAGGTTGATAAAGTCTAGATAGATACTGAGAGCCATTGAAATGACCCAACCTGTCGCTACTTGCCCTCGTGACTGCTCATAAACATAGCGAATCTTTTGGTTGTCCCAAGCAATCAAACCTGAGAAGACCAAGACCATGGCAATACTAATCATGTAGTCAAAGAAGCTATTGGCTAAAAATAGATTCACAACCATGGCAATGATGAGGCCAACAAGCGCCGCCATCAAAGCTCGGCCCATTCCACTCAAATCTTTCTTGGTGAAAATTCCGATTGCCGCCATGACAAAGAAGAGAAGGGCACTGGATACAAAGGCTGATAAGACGGTCCCAGGTGTATAGAAGGCTACGACAAAGCTAAGGGTAAAACCATTTAAAACAGAATAAACTAAAAATACTGGGAGAGCTGCTGGGCTATTTTTTGCAGCCATGCTACTTGCAACAAAGACTAGAGCAAGTTCTGCAAAAGTTGCAATCATCAACCAGAGACGGTCATGCATTAAAAAGTAGACCAATTGGGACTGAAAGACTGTCAACATCAAAGCTGACACGAGAGCTGATAGACCAATCCCAAGTCCCACAAAGGCATAAACCTTAGCGTAAAATTGATTGAGACCTGAACGTTCTTGAATAATCGTTTGATTCATTCTGATTCTCCTTTTTCTATAAATATGTCTTGATTATAACAAAGATTTTTTAAATTAGCTGAAATAAAACATCAATATACCTGCTGCAACTGCTACGTTGAGACTTTCTGCTCGACCTTTCATGCCTATATGAACCAGCTGATCAGCACTCTCAGCCATGACAGAACTAATCCCCTGTCCTTCATTTCCCATGACTAAAACAAAGTTCTCTAGTGAAGAAAGCTCACGATAATCCTTTGAATCTCTCGATAAGGTCGTTGCTAGAATGGGCAAATCGCTCTTCTTTGTCTCTTCTACAAAGGTGGCAAGAGGCAGACGATAGATGGGCAAGTGAAAATGACTTCCTTGCATGGAACGCAGGGTCTTAAGACTGTAGATATCTGCTGACTTGTCTGAAACAATGACTCCTGTAAAACCTGCCGCATCCGCCGTCCGAATCATGGTGCCCACATTACCAGGATCTTGAACATCCTCTAAAAATAGATACTTGCCCTGATGGAGATCAGGCAGTCCCACTTCTTCTTTTTGAATCACTGCAACAATCCCTTGAGGAGTTTGCGTATCTGCCAAATCTAGCAAAATCTCCTCTGAAACCCAGACTGTTTGCGGAAAAGCGGCTAACTGTTCCTTATAGCTTTCCAGAGCAAAAATCTTCTCAATCGTCACTCCTGCTTGAACAGCTTCTTCAAACAAGTGCCAACCTTCAATCAAATAGGCAGACTTTCGATATTTTTTTTGATGCAATTTCTTGGCATTTTTTACCACTGAATTGGCTTTTGAGGTTATAATAGTCATAGAAATATTATAACACAATCAAAGGGGTTTGGTATGCAAAAGGTTAGAATGATTGCCCAAGGCAGGGTGCAGGGTGTTGGTTTTCGCTGGGGTGTTTATACTTTAGCTCTTGAAATCGGTGGCATCACTGGTCGTGTCTGGAATAACGATGATGGAACAGTAGAAATCCTTGCTCAAGCAGATTCCTCCGCCACTATGGCAAAATTTATCCAAGAAATCCGAAAAGGTCCGACACCTTTTTCAAAAGTTACCTATCTAGATGTACAAATGAGCAACTTTTCATCCTATTCTGACTTCAAAGTCGCAAATTAGGTCTCTAGAACTATTGTATATTTTACAAAAAAACAGTAGAATAGAAAGGTATAATTTTTAAAGAAGGAATGAAAACATTGAAATCTATTAAACGTTTTGCCCTCTCTGCTATGGGAGTGACTATGCTACTTGTCTTGTCAGGCTGTGTCCAAGTAGACAAAGCAACAGGACAACCCACAGGATTGATTTGGAATACCATCGGAGCACCTATGGCTGAAGCTATCAAGTACTTCGCTACTGATAAAGGTCTTGGCTTTGGTGTGGCTATCATTATCGTAACCATTATCGTACGTTTGATTATCTTGCCACTTGGTATCTACCAATCATGGAAGGCAACGCTTCACTCTGAAAAGATGAATGCCCTCAAACATGTCCTTGAGCCACATCAAACACGCCTCAAAGAGGCAACAACTCAAGAAGAAAAATTAGAAGCCCAACAAGCTCTCTTTGCAGCTCAGAAAGAACACGGCATCAGCATGTTCGGTGGTGTAGGATGTTTCCCTATCCTCATTCAAATGCCTTTCTTCTCTGCTATCTACTTTGCAGCCCAATACACTGATGGAGTAGCTAGCTCTACCTTCTTGGGTATCGATCTTGGTTCACCAAGTCTGCTCCTTGTCGCCTTCGCTGGTATCCTCTACTATCTCCAATCACTTCTCTCACTTCATGGAGTAGAAGACGAGATGCAAAGAGCACAGCTCAAGAAAATGATTTACATGAGCCCACTCATGATTGTCTTTTTCTCCTTCTTCGCACCAGCAAGTGTGACCCTTTACTGGGTTGTTGGTGGTTTCATGATGATTCTCCAACAGTTCATCGTTAACTATGTTGTTCGTCCAAAACTTCGCAAAAAAGTTCGTGAAGAATTTGCCAAAAATCCACCAAAAGCAAGTTCATTTTCAACTGGAGACGGACGCAAAGATGTCACTCCAAACCAAGCAACTGCGATTATGACTAATAAGAAACATAAGAAACGCAATGCTGGTAAACAACATTCTAGAAAATAAGAAAAAAGCTTAGCTGAAAGGCTAGGCTTTTTATGCATAACAAAAGCCCGATGTCTCCATCAGGCTTCTTTTTTATCCATGAACACGTTTCATGTAGTCTTGGTAGCTTTCTGTATCCATCAATTCCTTGGCATTCTTGACACGGTCTGCTGTTGGAGGTTTGACCCCTTCGAGCGAATAAGGAATTCCAAGTTCACGCCACTTGAACTCACCCATCGTGTGATAAGGTAGAATTTCAAACTTGTCAACGTTTTTGAGGGTCTTGACAAACTTACCGAGTTCGATCAAGTCCTCATCTCTGTCCGTCAAACCTGGAACCAGCACGTGGCGAATCCAAACAGGCTTCCCAATATCTGATAGGTACTGGGCACAGGCCAAGATGTTTTTATTGGTTTGGCTGGTTACAATCTTGTGCTGTTCTTCGTTGATTTCCTTGATATCCAGAAGAACCAAGTCTGTCACCGCCATGAGTTTATTAAACTTTTCGAGATAACGTGGCTTGTTACGGAATGGAAGGGCACAGGTGTCCAAGGTACAGTGGATTCCTTTTTCCTTGGCCTTGGTAAAGAGGGCAATTAGGAAATCAATCTGTAAGAGGGCTTCTCCTCCACTAACAGTGATTCCTCCCTTGTCTCCCCAAAAACCACGGTAGCGAAGGGCTTCTGTCAAGACATCGTCTACTGTCCGTTCGCGTGATTTATTGGTTTCCATAGCCCATGTATCAGGGTTATGACAGTACTGGCAACGCATGTGACAACCCTGCAAAAAGACAATAAACCGAATCCCAGGGCCATCTACCGCCCCAAAACTCTCTGTCGAATGCACCATTCCTGTCACTTGTCCATAGTCAATTGTTTCTTCAGACATATCGTCACCTTCCTTGAAACCGTTTTATAGTTTTATTATATCATGAGTAAGATGAAAAACAAGGTTTTTTGTCTATTTTTTAGAAAGCAATCTGTTTTTCACTTTCATTTTCATACCCTTTTAGTGATCCGGTTCAAAATCAAAACCATACAAGGTTGCGAAATAGTCCTCAGGACGCTCTGCACGGCGGATTTGGCGGGCTTTGCCTTCTTCGGTATAGAGGATTTCTGCCGAGCGTAGTTTGGCATTATACTGGTAACCCATGGAGAATCCATGTGCACCTGTATCATGAATCACTAGCAAATCACCGATTTCTGTATGAGGTAGTTCGCGGTTCACTGCAAATTTATCATTGTTTTCACAAAGCGATCCAACCACATCTACGACCTCCACTGGTCCGTCTGGTTGCGTGAGATTGCTGATATGATGATAGGCACCGTACATGGCTGGGCGCATGAGGTTGACTGCTGAGGCGTCCACGCCCAGATAGGTACGATAGGTTTTTTTCTTATGAGTGACTTTGGTGACTAGAACTCCGTGAGGTGCCAGCATAAAGCGCCCCAATTCAGTGAAAATCTTAACCTGACCAAGACCTGCTGGCGTAAGGACTTCTTCATAAACCTTACGCACACCCTCACCAATCATCGCAATATCATTTGGCTCCTGGTCTGGGCGATAGTTGACACCAATCCCTCCAGAAAGGTTAATAAAGTCCAGTGAAATCCCCAACTTTTCCTTGATTTCCACAGCTAATTCAAAGAGCTGGCGGGCTAACTCTGGATAGTAGAGATGGGTCACGGTATTGGATGCTAGGAAGGAATGAATCCCAAAAGTCTTGGCTCCTTTTTCCTTCAAAATCGCAAAGGCTTCAAAAAGCTGGTCCTTGGTCATCCCAAACTTGGCTTCTCCAGGATTGTCCATAATATCTGTTCCCAGTTCAAAAACACCGCCAGGATTGTAACGACAAGAGATGATTTCTGGAATGCCTGCTGCACGCTCTAGATGTTCAATATCTTCAAAAGCATCCAAGTTAATGGTCGCACCCAATTCACGCGCATAGGCGTACTCTTGGTCTGGCGTGTTGTTAGAAGAGAACATAATCTCAGAACCGGGGAAATTCAGTTTGTGGCTCATCAAGAGCTCCACGTAACTAGAACAGTCCACACCACAACCTTCCTCTTGGAGGATTTTCAAGATGGCTGGGGTTGGAGTGGCCTTGACTGCAAAATATTCCTTAAAGCCCTTGTTCCAGGAAAAGGCCTGGTTGACCGCTCTTGCTTTTTCACGAATCCCCTTCTCGTCATACAAGTGGAAGGGAGTCGGGAACTCTGCAACAATTGTTTCTAAATCTTCACGGCTGATAAATGGTGTTTTCATAAGCATCCTTCTATTCTGTTTGCAAAGAAAGGCTGGGACAATCGTTCCAACCTTTAGTTCTATCACTTATTTGTCTTCGTCAAAGATATTGCCAATCTCAACATCGATGGATTGGTTCTTAACATCAATATTGGTAACCTTCAAGAGTGACTTGTAATCAAACTGCTTTTCACGTTCTTCTTGGGCATTGTCTGCAAAGACTGCGACACCAGCTAGTTCAGAATCGAACTCACGCAAGAGACTGATCATCCCGTTGACAGTTCCTCCACCTTTCAAGAAGTCATCCACGATCAAGACACGACTGCCTGCCTTGAGGCTGCGTTTTGAAAGGAACATTTTCTCAATGCGGTCACCGCTGGAACCTGAAACATAGTTGACGCTGACCGTTGAACCTTCGGTAATTTTCAAGTCACGGCGCACAATGACAAATGGAACGTTGAGAACATTGGCAACTGCATTTGCGAGCGGAACCCCTTTAGTTGCTACTGTCATAACGGCATCGATTTTTTGGTCCATAAAGCTCTTGGCAATGATGCGCCCAATATTTTTCAAAATGGCAGGTGTACTGAGCAAATCAGATAGGTAGATGTAGCCACCTGGCAAGATACGGTCGCTTTCTGAAAGTTTGTCACGCAAGTCGGCGATCATTTCTTTGGCTTCATGACTCGAGATTGATGGTGTAAAGATAACGCCACCACCTGCTCCAGTCACAGTCTGAATATGGCCGATTTCGATTTCCTCAAAGGCGCGCTTGATAATCACGATGTCCTCTGAAATCGATGATTTAGCAGATTCGTACTTTTCTGCAAAGGTGTTGAGACTAGTTAGTTTGTATGGATTATTAATCAAATAGTTGGAAATGACAACCATCCGATCACTTCTTCTTAATTTCATTTTTATTTACCATTCCATTTAATTTTGATATTTTATCCATTATACCACATTCACATAAAAAAACGAACATTCTTGTGTAAAAAATACTCGTTTTTCTTAATTTATTAATCTAAATCTGGTTTATAGAAGGAACGATTGTCCATGGCGAAGATTTTGTTGGTCATTTCTCCTTTATCCACCAAAGCAAGAGCTGTTGTCATCATCATCATGCTGGCATCGAGATTATCGATCATATGAATGATCTCTGCCTCCATAATGCGTGGACGAACAGGACTACCATACTCCAGTAAGCCATGATGACTGAGAATGACATGGCGCAGTAGCACCACTTCTTCTCTGGTATCATCGATGCCAAGCTCCATGACTGCTTTGGTAATTTCGCTATCAATTAGGGCGATATGACCGATGAGATTGCCTCGCACTGTGTACTCCGTCTGATCAGGACCGCTGAGTTCTAGAACCTTGGCCAAGTCGTGCAACATAATCCCGGCATAGAGCAAGCTCTTATTGAGCTGAGGATAGATATCGCTAATGGCATCTGCCAAGCGCACCATGGTTGCCGTGTGAAAAGCCAAACCCGTTTCAAAGGCATGGTGGTTGGTTTTTGCAGCTGGATAGGAGTAGAATTCCTTATCATACTTGGTGTAGAGACTGCGAACGATACGTTGCCAGACAGGATTTTCAATTTTGAAAATCATTTGCGACATGTAGTCACGAATTTCCTTGATATCGACTGGTGACTTGACCTTGAAATCAGCTGGATCATTTGGTTCGCCAGGCTGAGGCAGGCGGAGAGTAATTTGATTGACTTGAGGAGTATTATTATAAACTTCTCTGCGCCCCTGCATGTGGACCACTTTCCCTGCGGTAAAGGCCTCAACGTTATGAGGCTGAGCATCCCAGAGTTTTCCTTCAATCTCGCCACTATCGTCTTGGAAGGTAAAGGCTAGATAGTTTTTCCCAGCTCGTGTCTGTCTCAGGTCAGCTGACTTAATCAGGTAAAAGCCTTCAAACAGCTCATCTTTTTTCATGTGACTAATCTTCATATTCTTCCTCATTTTCTTGGAAATGGAGTAGATCAAGCGCAGGCTCATCTTCTGATAACTCAATGTGACGGAGCGTCCGCTCAATAGCTGTGGTGCGACGGTTTAATAATTCATCAATATTGCCAGAGGCATGTTGAAGATGTTTTTGTGCCTTAACCAAAATCCCCCCGAACTTGCCAAACTCAGTCTTAACGCTAGCAAGGGTCTTACTGATATGGTCAGCACTCTTTTGGATATTGAGGGTTTTGAAGCCAACTGATAGGGAGTTGAGCAGGGCTGATAGGGTACTTGGTCCTGCAACGATAATCTGCTCTTCCCGTCTCAAATCATCAAAGAAAATCGGATTGCGGACGATTTCTGAGTAGAGTCCTTCTGTCGGAACAAACAAGACTCCAAAATTGGTCGTCCTAGGAGGAGATAGATACTTGCTCTTGATATCCTTGGCGAAACGCTTAACGCTTGCCAAGAGAGATTTGCGACAGCGTTCAATTTCGTCCTTGTCACCCGCCTCATAGGCTTCTTCTAGGCGGTAATAATCTGCCAGTGGAAACTTGGAGTCAATTGGTAGATAGACGTATTCCTGGTCGCCTTGGCCAGGTAACTTGATGGCGTATTCCACACGTTCACTGGAGTTTTCAACCGTTGCAAATTCTCGTTCGTACTGGGCTGGTGTCATGATGTCTTCGATGATTTGCCCCAGCAGCAACTCGCCCAGAATCCCTCGCGTCTTGGTTCCAGAGAGAACCTTGTTGAGGGCTCCGACATCGCGGGCAACCGTCTGCATCTCTCCCAAACCTCGATTGACAGATTCCAGTTGTTTGGAGACTGTCTCAAAGGATACTTGTAAACGTGTCTGCAAGGTCTTTTCTAGTTTTTCCTCGACTGTTTGTCGCATTTGTTCTAGACGTTGCTCATTTGATTCCTGCAAAGCTTGAAGACGTTGGTCAGTCTTGTCTCTGGTTTGGAGGAGATTATCTGTCATTTCTTGACGGACTTGAGTTAGACCTTGATGCAATTCGATTCGCACTTCCTGCAAGCGGTCGCTGACAGCCACTTCCAAATCTTTTTGGTCTAGCTGGCTGGCTTGTCTGGCTTGTTCAAAGCGGTAATCCAACTGGTCTGACAGATGATCTGCCTGGTCCTCCAAACTCTTGGCTAGATATTTGTCTTGCTTATCCTGCCTTTGCCAAATGAGAAAGAGCCCAAGAAGATTAGCAACTAATAAAATAACAAGTAAAATCTCCATCCTATCTCCTGTCCTTGCTATGCAGTACGACTACATAGCCATCTGGGCAAGTCACCGAAACTTCCCTATCTATATATTCGTTAGAAGCGTACACTTTTTTAAAGAAAAAATTCTCCTCTGTCAACTCATACTTGGCACCGAGAATAGTCAGCTGACTATCACGAACTGGCATAAAGGCTAGATAGTCGTAGTCTGAACGTGGTTGAAGCTGACTGGTCCCTTCTGGACAATAGCCAATTACATTTTGTCCGTCCTCAATCGCTATCTGGCGCATATAGGGTGCCAAATTGGGATTGCTAGGTAAAAAGACATTGGCCAACATATGGTCAATGCGACCACCAAGGGCACCGAAAATAGTGACCTGAGCCTGAGAATTCTTTTCGAAAATCGTTAAGAGTGCTAGTTCCAGATCCGTATCATCTTTTTCCGGCTGGGCTTGGACAAAGTGCTGGGCACGTTTTTGAATCAACAGACGCTCTTCTGCAGTGACAGAATCAAAATCTCCAACTGCTAGAGCGAGAGGCAGGTCTTCTTCCAAGACCCAGAGCGATCCTCGATCCACACCGACAAAGCAGTCAAAATCCGTCCGATAATGACTGCGGTCTCCACCTGCAAAAACGGCAACTTTAGTCCAGTTGTTTTCGGAGAGTTTGCACTCGTTCATTGACATCTCCCTTAAAGACATAAGACCCTGCTACAAAAACGGTCGCTCCAGCTTTTTTAGCTTGAACAATAGTTTGATCATCAATCCCACCATCGACTTCGATCTCAAAGTTCAAACCTTTTTCCTCACGAAGGGCAACCAACTCACGAATCTTATCCATGGTTTCAGGTAGAAAGGCTTGCCCGCCGAAGCCAGGGTTAACCGTCATGACCAAAACTTGGTCAACTAGGTGAAGTATGTGTTTGATAGCTTCAACCGGCGTACCAGGATTAATGACAACCGAAGGTTTAACACCGAGAGAACGAATATTTTGAAGAGCGCCATGGATATGAGGTGTCGCTTCGACATGGATGCTGATGATGTCAGCTCCTGCACGCGCAAAATCCTCTAAATGGTGTTCGGGATTTGATACCATCAAGTGACAGTCAAAGACCATCTTGCTATGGGGGCGAAGACTTTCGACCACACCTGCGCCAAAGCTGATTTGTGGTACAAAGTGACCATCCATAATATCGATATGGGCATACTCTGCACCAGTTGCTTCTAGGCGTTTGATCTCACGTTCAAAGTTGGCATAATCTGCTGCCAGAATTGACGGAGCAATCTTGTATTGAGACATGGGTTTCTCCTTATTTTGATTTTGGAATTTTTTTGCTGACTTTTTTATAGGTTTCTCTGCGATTTTCAATTTCGCTGAGGAATTGTAGGTAGTTGTCAAAACGGAAGTTTGCAATGATGCCCTCTTCTACTGCTGGTTTCACTGCACAAGATGGCTCATGAGTATGCGTACAAGTACGGAACTTGCAGTCTCGACTTACAGAGGCAATCTCTGGAAAGGCCTGGTTCAGCTCTTCAGCCGTTGACACTTCATAATCTAGCGATGAAAAACCTGGTGTGTCTGCGATTTTACCACCATTGAGATTGTAAAAACTAACAGCTCGAGTAGTGTGACGCCCGCGACCTAGACTATCAGAGATTTCTCCTGTTTCTAGATTGAGGTCAGGTGCGATTTTATTAAGAAGGGTTGACTTACCAACACCTGTCTGCCCCATAAAGACCGTAACCTTACCTGTTAACAAGGGCAGGAGCTCTTCCTTACTAGTCACAAAGTCGTAACCAATGGCACGATAGGTTTGTTGGTAAAAACTTAATTCTTCCCTATCTTCTAGCAAATCCATTTTAGAAATATAAACGATGGGATGAATACCCTTGTGCTCCAAAAGAACCAAGAAGCGATCCAGTAAATTGCTATTAAAATCCGGCTCCTTGACCGACATAATCACCACGGCTTGGTCGATATTGACAATAGGCGGACGGACCAGACTGTTTTTCCGTTCGTGAATCTTGAGGATATAGCCTTCTGAATTTTCCTCGGCAGAAAAGTCTACCCAGTCCCCAACATAGGGTGTGTGGCCTTTTTGACGGAAATTCCCGCGCGCACGCGTCTGGTAAACTTCCCCCTCACTCTCTACATAGTAGAAGCCCGCCAAGGCTTTAATGATTTGTCCCTGCATCCTAGAGTCCTTGTCCTTTAAGCGCATCTGCTAGACGAGCAAATTCTGCCAAGCTAAGAGCTTCACCCCGTACACTTGGTGACAAACCTGCTTGATCCAAAGCCTTGGTCAGCTTGTCCTTGACTTCTTCAGCCTTGCCAAAGTAACCTGTCAGGTTATTCCACAAGGTCTTGCGACGATGAGTGAAACTAGCCTTGGAAACCTTAAAGAAGAAGCTCTCGTCTTCCACTGCTACAGCTGGTTCTGGACGGCGCACCATTTTCAGGATAGCCGAGTCCACGTTTGGCGCTGGCACAAAGACCGTACGAGGCACGATAAAGGCAACCTTAGCAGTCATGTAATACTGCACAGCAATAGACAAACTACCGTAGGCCTTGGTATTTGGCTGTGCTGAGATGCGATCCGCCACTTCTTTTTGCATCATGACCACAAACTCACTAAAAGGAATGCCACTCTCGATCAAGTGCATGAGAATAGGCGTTGTGATATAGTAGGGCAAGTTGGCTACTACCTTGATTGGCAGATCAGGATTTTTAAAATTCTGGATATGTTGCGCCAAATCGACCTTGAGAATGTCCTCGTTGACTACAGTAACATTGTCAAAATCACGCAAGGTATCAGCTAGGATTGGCACCAAACGATGGTCAATCTCAAAAGCCATGACCTCTGCCGCACGCTCAGCCAAAAACTCCGTTAAGGCACCAATTCCTGGACCAATTTCGATGACATTGACCTGGTCATCAATTTCAGCCGTATCCACGATCTTTTGAAGGATATTGGTATCCGTCAGGAAATTTTGCCCGAAGGACTTTTTAAAGGTAAAACCGTGACGCTCCAGCACTGCCTTGGTCACGCTATAATCTGCAATTCTCATCTATTCTCTTTCTATTATCTGTTACTACTATTGTAACACATTACCCTTATATTTTCGGGTTATCTAGTTATTGTTATCACTTTTCAGAGTTCTCCAAACAGATTTAGATATCTGAACTTCATTCCACTATTGAAGTAAGCCATGAAATTTATTTTTCTAATTCTTTAGGAATTGTCTCTTGAAAAAATCAATTGCTCAAGCAAGAAATAGAGTTTTTCTTGCTCCTCTTCTTCGTAAGCAGGTGCATTTGCTTTTACTTCCCTGCATTTCTCGTCATACAAAAATCCTTTATAGCAATCTTCTGTAGATAAGGCTGTGTAAACTTTAGCCATTTCTTCAGGGCTAATCGAAAATCTTGACTTAATTTTATACAGATTTTTCATAAAAGTGTTGAGGTGATTGTAACGGCTCATATCTACTTTGACATTGGTCACACGAATTGCCTGAATCTTGATGCCTTTCCAATGTTCTCGCATATAAAGTGACAGTATCAACAAGGCCAGTTTATTCTGATAATAGGTCTTGGCAGAACTATAATGTTTTTGACCAGCTAAATTTTCAAAATCAAGCTTCATGAAAGGATAAAGCATCAGCCCTTGGGAAGAAATATTAATAATCCGACCACTCTCAGATCTTTCCAACAAACCTTTCAACAAGATAGACAGCAAGAAAGGGGCGGCAACATTGGTCGCAAATTGCTTTTCTAAACCATCCTTAGTCAGGATGGGCTTTTTGACTGACAAATCAAAGTCAGCTGCATTGTTAATTAGAACGTCTAGAACGTCTTCTTTTTGAATATACTGTTCCACTGCTTTCCTGACACTCTTCATATCAGATAGATCAACCAAGATATAATCTACATGTCGATTTCCTGTCTGTTGACGAATTTCCTCACAAGCTTGCTCGGCAGCTTCTTCCCGTCTACAAAAGAGAGTCACCGACCATCCCTTTTCAGCTAATTGTTTTGCAGCCTGGTAGCCAATACCACTATTGCCACCCGTAATAATCACTCTTTTCATTTCTGACTCCCTTAGACTGAATACTTAGCCATCACTTCTTCCACTTCTGCCAAGGTCACACCAAACAACTCCAAACGCTTGAGGAGTTGCTTGCCATTGGAATAGCCGATGCGGAGCTGTTCGCCCAGATATTCTCGGCGCTTACGACTGTCTGCTCCCGCTAGGAAACCAAGTCGAATCAAGTCACTACGATTAATGTCAAACTCATTCTCGTTTTCAAATTGCTCTGTCACCTGAGCCAGCGCTGTTTTCAGGTCCTCATAGCTGGCGTGTTCGATCCCCAGAGAACGCCCCTTGGTCTTGGACTTGGGAGCCGCTTCATACCGTTTGAGAAAGGCATGTTGCACTGTCGGAATGGCTGTCATAATCATGCGACGAATCCGCTCACCGTTAAAGTCAGGATCTGTAAAGACAATGACTCCATGCAAGTCATGCAGGCGACGAATGCGCTCTATATCCTGGTCATTGATAGCCGATCCTCGTGTCTCATAGGTCTCTACGTCAAAGTAATGTTTGAGATTGGCCGTATCATCCCGTCCTTCGACTACGATGACTTGGGAAATTTTTTCTTTCATGATCGCTTTTCCAATCCAAAAATACGCTCTGCATTAGCACTTGTCACAGCAGCTAATTCTTCTGTCGTCATCCCACGCAAGTCGGCGATAAAGTCCACCACATAGCGGGTGTAGGCTGTCTTGTTTTCACGACCACGCTTGGGAACAGGTGCCAAGTAAGGGGCATCTGTCTCAACGAGTATTTTATCCAAAGGAAGTTCTCTAGCAACTTCTTGAATATCCGTCGCTTTCTTAAAGGTCACCACTCCTGAGAAAGAAATGGTCATGCCAAGCTCAACAAACTTCTCAGCCCACTCGAGAGAGCCTGAAAATGAATGCATAATCCCACCACGAGGACCAACACCCTCACTCTTGATAATCTCATAGGTATCTTCTAAAGCGTCTCGCGTGTGGACGACAAAGGGCAAATCCAAGTCCTTAGACAGCTGAAGCTGACGACGAAAAACCTGCTCCTGCACTTCCTTAGGTGCTGTCATCCAATGGTAGTCCAGACCAATCTCACCCAAGGCAACAACTTTGGGATGTTTTAACTTTTCAAGCAAGTAAGCTTCGACCTCGTCACTGTAAGTTCCTGCTTCAGTCGGATGCCAGCCAATCGTTGCGTAGAGTTGCTCATACTCATCTGCCAACTCTAGGGCCCGCTCAATGGTCGGTTTATCAAAACCAACAATATTCATCCGCGTCACACCCATCTCAGCAGCCAAGGTAATTTCTTCTGCCTCACGTCCTGCAAATTCCACTACATTTAAGTGTGTGTGCGTATCAAAAATCATCTCTTCTAACCTCATTTTCTTCCCTCTATTATACCAAAAATAGCATCCCTCGGCTTGTAAAAATATTCTACTACCAATCGTTCCCCCTTGACTGCCTTTTTTCAAAGCAGTATAATAACACTTATTGAAATTTTCAGCAAAGGAAAAGAAAATGTTTAGAAAATTAAAATATACCTTTATCGGTCGGCCACTCAAGTCTCTCACAGACGGCGAAGGGGGATTATTAGGAAAAATGCAGGCACTTGCAATGTTATCCAGTGATGCCCTGTCTTCTATTGCCTATGGACCTGAACAAGTCATTCTCGTTTTAGTCAGTCTCTCTCCTCTCGCTATTTGGTGGAGCCTCCCTATCGGTATTTTTGTCCTCTTACTCCTCGCTAGTTTGACCATTTCCTATCGCCAAATCATACACGCCTATCCTCAAGGCGGAGGAGCTTATATGGTCACTCGGGAAAATCTCTCCCCCGAACTAGGCTTGATTGCAGGAGGCAGCCTCCTTGTTGACTATATGCTGACAGTAGCCGTATCCGTTGCGTCTGGAGCTGATGCGATTACTGCAGCCATCCCTGCCCTCCATCCCTACAATCTTCATATCTCTATTTTCCTAGTCTGCCTGCTCATGCTCTTGAATTTAAGAGGTTTAAAAGAATCTGCTAGTTCTCTGATGATTCCCGTCTACCTCTTTATCTTCAGCACTGTCTTTCTCCTGCTTTATGGTTTTTTTCAACTATTCACAGGTTCCCTAAACTATCAGGCGACTTCAACCATTGGGCAAACTGTTCCAAACCTTTCCATCGTTCTCCTATTGAGAGCCTTTACTAGCGGTTCAGCCTCTCTAACTGGGGTTGAAGCTATTTCAAATGCAGTACCTTTTTTCAAAGCTCCGAAAGAAAAGAATGCTGCTCAGACCTTGACCATCATGTCACTAATTCTAGGTTTTCTTTTTGCAGGCATTACCTTCCTAAACTACTGGATGGGCATCACACCTCAACACGGAGAAACCATCCTCTCGCAAATGGCCAAGGGCATTCTTGGAGATTCATTTTTTGGTCATGCTAGCTATTATCTCTTCCAGTTCTCGACAGCCTTGATTCTAGCTGTAGCTGCAAATACTGGATTTTCAGCCTTCCCTATGCTGGCCTACAATATGGCAAAAAACAAGTACATGCCCCATCTCTTTATGGAAAAAGGGGACCGTCTTGGCTACTCCAATGGTATCTTAACTCTGGCTTTTGGGGCCATGATCCTTCTTCTCATTTTTAATGGGAATACTGAACGCTTGATTCCTCTTTATACGATTGGGGTCTTCGTTCCCTTTGCCCTATCTCAGACTGGAATGATTCGTCATTGGAAAAAGGAAAAAGGAGCAAACTTCTTAAAACCTGCCTTTGCTAATATCCTTGGGGCCATCATTTGTTATGCCATTGTCCTCATTTTACTCCTCTTCAGACTAGGTGATATCTGGCCATTCTTCCCAATTATCCTAGTTCTAACCTTCCTCTTTTTGTCTATCCACAGTCACTATCAAAAAGTGGCAAAACAACTACGACTCTACGATGGAATCGAAAAACGCACTTATGACGGCAACCTTGTCCTTGTCCTAGTAGGGAATGTCACTCGAGTAAGTGTCGGAGCCATTAACTACGCTCAAAGTATCGGTGACGAAGTGTTGGCCATGCACATTTCTACTAAAGAAACGGCTGAAAAAGACCAAGAAATTCTTCAGGAATTTGCCGATTACTTCCCAAATATCACTCTGAAAAATATCACCACCAGCTACCGCGACATCATCACCCCTAGCGTCAAGTATGTTAAACGAATCGCCCAAGAAGCCAAGCAAAAAAACTATACCGTTACAGTCCTCGTCCCACAGTTTATCCCAAACAAGCCTTGGCAAAATATCCTGCACAATCAAATGAGCCTCAAACTGAAATACGCTCTCAGATGGCACGAAGATGTCGTTGTCGCTAGCTACTCTTATCACTTAAAAGAATAAACAAAAACTCAAAATCAGTAACTTATATCTGGTTTTGAGTTTTTCTATATGTAATCTTTTAAATAAGCCCTCTATGAATTTCAGTTGAAATGGACGATTTCATGGACAATTCACTATGTAAGATAAAAAGAAAAGCCAGTAGACTCGAGTTCCTACTGACTTCTTTGTTGAATTCGTTTGGATTATGCAGCCAAAACTTTGCGTCCTTTACGACGACGAGCTGCCAATACGCGACGACCGTTTTTAGTTGACATACGGTTACGGAATCCGTGTTTGCGCGCACGACGAAGTTTACTTGGTTGATAAGTACGTTTCACGATGAATACCTCCTCATAGATTTTGTATTCGTTTAGCCGGCTATAAAGTGATCAGTTACTAAACATACTTTACTATTCTATCTGATTCTCCCACTTTTGTCAATAGCTCCAAGCAAATGTTTTCTCGCTTTTCCTATGAAACCCTTATCTACGATACTGTTTCAAGAAACGAGTCATCTTTTCTTGGATTTGTGCTAGCTCGTCCACACGTGGGAGGTAAACGATACGGAAATGGTCTGGTTCTTGCCAGTTAAATCCTCGACCATGAACCAAAAGAACCTTTTCTTGTTTCAAGAAATTAAGAACAAACTGCTCATCATCATCGATGCGATACATATTGCGGTCAATTTTAGGGAAGATATAAAGCCCCGCTTTCGGCTTGACCGCAGACAAACCTGGGATATCTTGAATGGCATTGTAAATGAAGTTTCTTTGCTCGTAGATCCGTCCACCAGGAAGGAGCAATTCATCAACTGACTGGTGCCCACCTAGTGAAGTTTGTACGACTTGCTGGGCTAAAACGTTAGAGCAAAGACGCATATTGGACAGCATATTGAGCCCTTCGATATAGCCTTTAACATGGGTCTTAGGTCCAGACAAGACCATCCAACCCACACGAAAACCAGCGATACGGTGGGATTTCGAAAGACCGTTCATGCTGACGCAGAAAACATCTGGAGCCAGACTTGCTACTGGTGTATGAACATATCCGTCCATCACCATGCGGTCATAAATCTCATCTGCAAAGATAATCAAATCGTTTTGACGTGCAATCTCAATAATCTCCAACAAGAGTTCCTTAGGATAAAGGGCTCCAGTTGGGTTGTTTGGATTGATAAGGACGATTGCCTTAGTATTGGAAGTAATTTTTGACTTGATGTCATCAATATCTGGATACCATTCTGCAGCTTCATCACAGATATAGTGAACGGCATTTCCTCCAGCTAGGCTGACAGCAGCTGTCCAGAGAGGATAGTCTGGCATTGGTACCAAGACCTCATCACCATTGTCCAACAACCCCTGCATGGACATAACAATCAACTCACTGACACCATTTCCAAGGTAGATATCATCAATGTCCACATTGGGGAATTTCTTCAGTTGGCAATACTGCATGATAGCCTTACGCGCCGAAAAAATACCCTTAGAGTCAGAGTAACCTTCGCTATCACGCGCATTCATTATCAAGTCATGGATAACCTCATCTGGCGCTGTAAAACCAAATTCAGCAGGATTTCCTGTATTCAGACGTAAAATCTTTTCTCCGTTTGCTCGCATGCGCATGGCTTCTTCCAAAACAGGACCACGGATATCATAGGCCACATGCTCTAACTTACTAGATTTGTTATATTCTTTCATCTTGTTTCCTCAATTCATCGAGATAGTAACATTATACCACTAGAATGAGGTTGCGACAAGTTTCCTGAAAGAGAGGAGTGCAGAAAATAGTAAAACCTTACTAAAAAGCAAGGAGAGCAGAGTTTATCAACTATATCGTTCACAATCCTATAGATAGTGCTGCTAGGAAAAATCCTGCAAGAGGGTAATAGCAAGCATATAACATCAAAAAAAGGAGACTGATATTTTGAAAGACCACATTTCCATTTCGAAACATAGCATAACTCAAAAACAGTTGAAACAGCAAATGAATTAGAGCTAGGTAGATAAAAATCAGAAAAATAAAGGCAAGTAATTCTGACATAAAATAGATAGATAGGATTTGAAGAGCCAGAGGGATCAATAAACAACTATAAAATCGTTTCGAGAAAGATTTTTCCGCTATTTCAAATATACAAGCCATAAGGACACCTCCTCATCTCTGCTCTCTTGCATAGATTCAGTAGAACATAAATAAAGATATAGTGAGGGCGATAACATTTTCGACTAAAATACTTTTTTACTTTACTTCTTTAGTGAAAAGGGTTACAATAACAGTAAGAAAATTTCAGGAGGTTTCATTATGGCACAACGTTACCAAAATGTTATGGTCGCAATTGATGGTTCTAAAGAAGCGGACTTGGCTTTCGTCAAGGGTGTTTACACTGCTCTACGCAACGAATCCAAGCTCACCATTGCTCATGTTATTGACACACGCGCTCTTCAAAGCGTGTCTACCTTTGATGCTGAAGTTTACGAAGAACTCCAAGTCGACGCTGAAAGTCTGATGAAGGAATACGAAAAGCGCGCAAGAGATGCTGGTGTGACTGATATTCACATCGTCATCGAAATGGGAAATCCAAAAACCCTCCTTGCCCGCACTATTCCCGACGCTGAAGGGGTTGACCTGATTCTCGTTGGCGCAACAGGACTCAATGCCTTTGAACGCCTCTTGGTTGGCTCTTCATCTGAATACATTCTCCGCCATGCGAAAGTCGACTTGCTGGTCGTGAGAGAAAGAGAAAAAACGTTGTAATTATAAAAAAAGGAGCTCCGTGCTCCTTTTTTTATGACTTATTTCTGTTTTTCTTTGTGGCGCTCATAAGCCTTGACTTGTCGTTGAATTTCTTTTCTAATAGCAGCTTCTGGAGCATACTTCTCCTCCCAGTCATCTGGTTTTAAGATTTTATGCGTAACTGGATCAAAATGTGCTTTTCCATCAGGGAAGATTTTCCCCATATTCGCTTCATGAACAATATCAAAAATACGTTCCGGATCCACTCCCATCAAGACAAAACTACCATAGGTAAAGTAAAGTATATCAATCAAGGCATCGACTTGCCCAATCAAATCTTTTTGGGCCGGTGTCTTTTTCACCACTTTCTCTGCAGCCTTATCAATCGCCTCATGCATACTTGCAAGCGACTGCTGGAATTCTTCCTCTGAAGAACTTGCTGCGCGAACAAACTCCACTAATTCTTCAATTTTAAAGTCTGCACGGTGGGTTGCTCCCTCAATATCCCAGGCCCGAGGCTCTTCTTGGGTTCGTTCATCCATCATGTGGTGGAAGGTTTTGACCTTATTGAAGTGGTAGTCCCGACTGACAAATACCTTTTCTGCTGCTAAAACACCAAAATGCTCGAGCGCCTTGTGGATACCATCTTGTTGGTTACTTGCAGTAATGTGCTTGGCAACTTCTTTGACGCTACTACTGCCATTTCCCATAGCCACAGACATGCCGACACCTGCCAACATTTCCAAGTCATTGTCCGAATCTCCGAAAGCCATGACTTGGTTGAGGTCAAAACCATACTCTTTCCCAACTAGGCGAATACCTTCTAATTTCGAATTCCCTTGGTTGATAATATCTGCAGCGAAGGGATTGCTTCGAGTCAATTTCAAATCTTCAAAATCACTTGCAACTTTCTCAGATTCTTCAGGAGTCATCAGCATTAACACTTGATAGATTGGCTCATTAATCAAACGAAGCAGGTCATCTTCCTTTTGAGGGACTGCCTTGCTAACCATTCGATTAAAAGAACGGCTAACGGTTCTTGTTAAGACAGTCGGGATAAAACGGCTAACCAGCTGTGAAAAGGATCCGAGACCAAAGGACATAATTTTGGAGCCAACAACTGCATGCTCGGTTCCAAGAGCAATTTCCTTACGCTCCTTTTTCGCATAGGCAACCAATTGACGCAAGCTTGACTTGGCAATCGGGCTAGCAAATAAGACTTTTTCTTTATTAAAGATATATTGTCCGTTATAAGTTATTGCAAAATCCAGGTCTAAATCTTCCATAAATTCCTTGACAAAGAAAGGCCCTCGTCCTGTCGCCACTCCAACAAGCACCCCTTGTTCTTTGACAATCTTAATCGCGTCCTTAGTGGATTTCAAAACACTCTTACGATCGTTGACTAGCGTTCCATCGATATCAAAAAAAACAGCTTTGACTTCCATCCTATCCCATTCCCCCCTTTTGTGTTACAATGATTATACCACATTTCAGAAAGAGTGAGTAAATCATGACTAAGAAAATCCTTGTTTTACATACAGGTGGGACTATTTCTATGCAGGCAGACGCTTCAGGCGCTGTTGTGACCAGCCAGGACAATCCCATGAACCACGTCACCAATCCTCTTAAAGGAATAGAAGTCCATGCGCTCGATTTTTTAAACCTTCCGAGCCCCCATATCAAACCCAAACACATGCTAGCCCTCTACCATAAGATTAAAGAGGAAGCAGACAACTACGATGGGGTTGTCATCACACATGGGACAGATACGCTAGAGGAAACTGCCTACTTCCTTGATACTATGGAAATCCCGCTCATGCCTATCGTTCTAACAGGAGCTATGCGTAGTTCTAACGAACTTGGTAGTGACGGTGTATATAACTATCTGAGTGCTTTACGGGTTGCCAGCGATGATAAAGCAGCCGACAAGGGCGTTTTGGTCGTCATGAACGATGAGATCCATGCAGCCAAGTATGTTACCAAAACTCATACAACCAACGTCAGCACCTTTCAAACCCCAACACACGGACCACTTGGTCTCATCATGAAGCAAGAAATCCTCTACTTCAAAACAGCCGAACCACGAGTCCGCTTTGATCTTGATTACATACAAGGTCTGGTTCCCATCATCTCAGCCTATGCAGGTATGACAGACGAGCTAATCGATATGTTAGACTTAGAACAACTGGATGGCTTAGTCATTCAAGCTTTTGGAGCTGGAAATGTTCCCAAAGAAACAGCTCAAAAGTTGGAAAATCTCCTCCAAAAAGGAATCCCCGTCGCCCTGGTTTCACGATGCTTTAATGGTATTGCCGAACCCGTCTACGCTTACCAAGGGGGAGGGGTTCAATTGCAAGAGTCTGGTGTTCTCTTTGTCAAAGAACTCAATGCTCAAAAAGCTCGACTCAAATTATTAATTGCCCTTAATGCTGAACTAAAAGGACAGGCCTTAAAAGACTATATGGAAGGCTAATCCTCTTCTCTAGAACAAAAAATCAGGAAATCGTGAAGATTTCCTGATTTTTTCTATTTACGTTTTCGTGTAGAGCGACGTTCTGTCAAACCATGAGGCAAGAGAACTTCACGTTCTTCCAACTCTTCCTTATGCATAATCTTAGTCAACATACGCATGCTGATAGCGCCTAGGTCATAAAGAGGTTGGGCAATAGTTGTCAAGTTTGGACGAGTGTATCGTGCAATTTGAGAGTCATCCGTCGTAATGATTTCAAACTCTTCTGGCACAGATACACCATGGTCAGCCAAACCATTCAACACACCTGCTGCCAATTCATCACCAGTTACAACTGCAGCTGTGGCTTGTGATGAAATCAAGCGTTCTGCCAAGGTGTAACCATCATTATAGCTGTATTTAGACTCAAATACCAAGCCCTCGCTATAAGAGATTCCTGCTTTCTTCAACGCTTCCTTATAACCAACCAAACGAACCTTGCCATTGATATCATCAACAAGTGGTCCACTCACAAAAGCAATTTTCTCATTTTCTTTGAGAAGGTAGCTCACTGCGTCAATCGTTGCTTGTCTGTAGTCAATATTAACGCTTGGCAACTGGTGTTCGATATCCACCGTCCCTGCAAGGACAACTGGTGTCCGAGAACGGGAAAATTCTGAACGAATCTTTTCAGTCAAGTGATAGCCCATAAAAATAATTCCGTCAACCTGTTTTGAAAAGAGAGTATTAACTACTGAAACTTCTTTTTCATCGTCTTCATCACTGTTGGCAAGGACGATATTGTACTTATACATCTCTGCAATATCATCAATCCCCTTGGCTAGGGTTGAAAAATAGCCATTGGTGATATTTGGAATCACAACACCAACTGTAGTGGTTTTCTTGCTGGCCAATCCACGCGCTACCGCATTTGGACGGTAGTCAAGACGATCAATCACCTCTAGAACTTTTTTACGAGTATTCTCTTTGACATTCTTATTTCCGTTCACTACACGGCTAACAGTTGCCATGGAAACACCCGCTTCACGAGCAACGTCATAAATCGTTACTGTATCGTCTGTGTTCATTCCGTTTCCTTTCTGTATTGAAAATTTCGCTTTCACGCATCTGTTTACTCCATTTTATCACTTATTGTAAACACTTTCAAGTATTTTTTAGAGAAACTTTGAAAAAATTTCATTTGATACTCACATTTTAAAAAAAGGAAGAAACTTTTCTTGATTTTTAAATCAGTTTGCTGTATGATAAGAAAAAAAGGAGGGAGAGGCTATGGCTTTTACAAATACCCAGAGACGTTCGGCCAGTTTTGGCGTTGTGACCAGCTTGCCTGATGATGTCATTGACTCTTTATGGTTTATTATCGATCATTTTTTGAAAAACGTCTTTGAATTAGAAGAAGAACTCGAATTTCAACTGCTCAATAATGAGGGAACCATCACCTTCCATTTCTCTAGTCAGCATCTGCCGACTAGTATCGACTTTGATTTTAATCATCCCTTCGACCCTCTTTACCCTCCTCGGATTCTTGTTTTAGACATGGACGGGAAAGAAACCATCCTCCTTCCTGAAGAAAATGACCTTTTTTAAAAACTCTAGCTTCTCGGCGCAAACTACTGAGGAACTAGAGTTTTATTTTTCTAATAAATGGAGCGACTAACAACCAGACCATTGGGTTTTGTATACTCTAAGTCAAGGTAATCCTGGTAAGTACCTGGTACGATGAAACCTTGGGGACTCAATATATCAGTCCCAGCTTTTCCCACGATTGAGTCTGCCAGCAAGACACAATTGGTACTGAGAACAAAGTAGGTCTTAAACTCAGATGAGCTAAATTTATAGAGGGTCGCATCTGCTTCCTGTTGCAGTTGGTAGGAGTAGGTATGCTTGACCTCGCCCTCTCTTCTTTTCATCAACTGCGAGCTTGGCTCCCAAGGAATTAACAAATCTTCTATCTCTGCCAAACGATCTTGGATAGCAGCTTTCTGTCGGTCTGTCAAACTCAGACCATAAGCAAACAAGGTCTTCTGACTTTCCCTCTTACAAAGTTCAATGTATTTTTCCCGATCGGCTTTAAACAAAACACCGTCTCCAACCATGCCGAATAAACGCTCTGAGTGGGGATCATACGAACCATAGGAAATAACCCTCTCCTGATAACAAATATCCACATGTCCCATGGCAAGGAAAAAAGAGGTTTCTGAAGTATGGACAAAAACTTCCAGATCAACCGTCTGGTCGTTTTTTCTTTCTGAATGAACTTCTCCTTCTTGGCTTTCATGATTTGACAGCCACTCATTCAATTTGCGTAAGGTACTGATAGGGATCAGAGCCGTCACAAAGATCGGTAAGGTCATTCGCATTCGCCGTTTCAGCTTAGGATTGCTTTCTATCCTCTCAAAAAAGAAACCGTCCCGAAGACTGCTGGCTCCTAGCATGAGCAAGTAAAATCCAAGCAAGAGCAATTCAAAATTCGCCGCATCGTGAAAAGGTGAGATGCTATAAAGACCAAATCCTATCATCCATACAGCATCAAAGAGATGATGAAGCCGAGGATGAATGGCATTTTTTCGATAGAGGGACCAGGTCACAAGACTAATGGCGCCCGTAAACAGCTGGTAACTCGCAATGATAAAGACTAGGAGATAGAGGGCAAGCTCTTGCAAAATGATAGAGTCAAATACGAGAGCCGCAACCATCAGCTTAGCCAAGGTTACAAGGATGTTTTCCCTACGTTTTTTATCCTGAAACCAGCGAGTCAACAAGTGCCAAACCGCTGACAAGGAAAAGTAGCCCATCAGCAACTGGTACCCCATCCGTGGAACAACTTGTCCAAAACGAATCAAAAGAATCCCTAAAATAATAGCAAGCAGTCCCTCCCCGATGCTCTTCCACTTGCTATAGGTCTCAGAAAGTTTAGGCATCGCCTTGCTCCAACTGATTAAGCAAGTAACGAATTGGTTGCTTTAAGATCGGATGGATAAAATGGGGAGCTATTTCCACTAACGGTTCAAGAACAAAAAGGCGTTCTGCTATGTAAGGGTGAGGCAAGATGAGTTCGTCTGTATAAATGACTTGGTTCTCCACAAAGAGCAAGTCCAAATCAATCAAACGAGGTCCCCAATGCACTTCTCGAACCCGTCCCATTTCTGACTCAATACTTAACAAGGTCTCTAACAAGACTGGTGCTGGTAGCCAGGTTTCTACTTCAATCACCTGATTGGCAAAACTATCTTGCTCCACACCGCCCCAGGGCTCCGTCGTCAAGACACTGGACTCTTTGAGAATATGGATGCCGCGAGCTCGCAGTTTATCGATAGCTTGTTCCAAGTTCGCCTGCTTATCGCCCATATTGCTTCCTAGAGCGATAAAGGCCCGCTGCTTACGACGGTGAATGGTCACCGAGCAGGTATCCAACGGTAAATGCACTGGAGCCCAAGGTTTTTTGAGTTCCAACTCAATCTCTTGAACAAGAGGATAAGTCTCAAAGGTACGTTCAACTAGTTTGTAGGCTACCGTTTCAATCAAGTCCTCAGTGGTTTCCTGAAACCAAGTCGTCCACTGCTGACAAAGTTCTCCGTAATGGATAGAAGCCGCCAAATCCAAGTCTGTCGCTGCCTTGGTCATATCATAGGATAAGCGTGCGGAAATAACAAACTTTTGCCCCAATTCCTTCTCACTTGGAAAGAGGCCGTGGTATGCAAATATTTCCAAATCTTTAATCTGCAGTTGATCCATAACTAGTCCTTTCTAGAAAAATCCGCATAAAGCGGATTCTTTTATAGTCCCATTAGACGATAAGCCTGGTCTCGGAGATCCTTATCCGTCTCAAATAGGCCACGAGCTACTGTCGTCAAAGTTGCAGTGCCTGGTTTTCGAACACCACGCATGCTCATGCACATATGCTCTGCTTCAATGACAACAAAGGCTCCCTTAGCCCCTAGATACTCCATCAAGGCATCAGCCACTTCAATATTCAAACGTTCTTGAATCTGTGGTTTTTTAGAATAGACTTCAACTGTACGCGCTAGCTTGGACAAGCCTGCCACACGACCATCTGGAATGTAGGCAATGTGCGCTCTCCCATAGAAGGGCAAGAAGTGGTGTTCACACATGGTGTGGAAAAAGATATCCTTCTCCACTACCATATTGTCGTCAATAATCTCAAAGGATTTTGCCAAATGTTCCTCAGCAGTTTGGCCAAGACCTGAAAAAATCTCTTGGTACATACGAGCTACACGAGCAGGTGTTTCCTGTAATCCCTCGCGGTTAGCATCCTCACCAACGGCCTCGATAATCATTTTTACAGCCGTTTCAATCTTTTGTTTATCCATTCTCGTTCTTCCTCTCCATCAGATAGGCTCTCACTTGGCTCAAGAAATACAAGGAACCCGTGACAATCCTAACTGTTTTTTTCTCTTCATCTTCTGTCATTTTCTGATCTAAAAATTCCTGCCAGTTTTGGTAATTGAGATTTCTAGACTCAGCTGTCTCTTTCAGCACGCTCTCATCAGTCGCCCGACTATCGTCAAAATGGGTTAAAGTCAGTTGACTATCCGGCACCGTCTCTAGCAAGTCCAGCATATCCTCCAAGGCCTTGGTTTTGATACAAGTAAAGAGGATTTCCTTGTGATAATCCGCAAAGCGTTCTTGCAGGGTGCCCAATAAAGCCTTGATAGCATGGGGATTGTGGGCCCCATCCAAAATCAGCAAGGGGTCACTAGACAAGACCTCCAAACGCCCTGGCCATCTTGTTTCTTCCAAAGCTTGAGCAACCAAGGTATTAGCTGGTAAGGCTCGACCATCTTCTTGACAAAAAGTATCAAGTAAAGCTATGGCCATCCCAGCATTCTCTATTTGGTGCAAACCAAGCAAACCTGTCTGGAAGCAAGCTTGTCTGACAGCACTTGTATAGTCAAAGACCTCACCCGTTACCACACTTTCTTGATGGCGAACCTGATAATCTGTCCCATAGGCAATTCTCGGCGCATTTTTCCCTTCTGCAATGCGGTCAATAACAGCCAAGGCTTCTGGAACAATGTGACCTGTCACCAAGGGAATACCTTGTTTGATAATACCAGCCTTCTGCTCTGCTATGGCTTCCAAAGTATCACCAAGTAGGGCTACATGGTCTAAGCCAATGGTCGTAATTCCTGTCAGAATGGGTTGACAGACATTAGTACTATCCAGAAGTCCACCCATTCCGACTTCCATAATGGCCACATCAACTTTTTCAGCAGCAAAATAATCATAGGCTAGGGCTGTGATAATCTCAAACTCGGTCGTTCCTTGTAAAGCAAGGCCCCTCTCCCCCTCAAGTAAAGACTCATAGTCTGCCATCATGGCTTCTAGCCTCGCCTCAGGGATGGATTTCCCATTGATGCTAATCTGGTCTGTGTAATGAATGAGATAAGGCGAGCTAAAGACTCCAACTTTCAACCCCATCTTTTCCAGCATGTTTTTTAGAAAAGTAATGGTAGAGCCCTTACCATTGGTCCCTCCAATATGGATGACCTTGAGTTTGAGATGGGGATTGCCTCTTAGCGTCAAGAGTTCCACCATTCTCTCCAAACCAAAATTCGGTTGGTCTGTCCGATAGTGGGCAATCCACTGATTGTTTTGAATTTCGTTCATCTTACTTGTATTGTTTTAAATCTAGATTTTCCGCTTCATCAGCCAAACGAATGGCGGAGGCAATTTCAATTGCCATCTTGTGACTAGCTACATCGTGCACGCGCACCACTTCTACACCCTGTCTCGCAGCGATACTCGTTACATGAGCCGAAGCCGTGTCCCGATTGCGGAAACCGACTTCTGTCTCAGGATTGACTTCGAAGCCATTCTCCTCAAGGATATTGATAACAAATCGCTTGCGCGAAACTCCAAGAAAGATTGGATAGCCTTGCTGGTGTAGTTTATCCAGGTCACGTAAAAGGACCAGATTTTCCTTCTTGGTCAGACCAAATCCAATTCCCGGATCCAACATGATCTTATCTCTTGCTATCCCAGCTTGATTCGCTCTCGCTAGAGCTCGTTCAAAGAAAGCCGTCATCAAATCTTCTACTGGTAGTTGTTCAAGGTCAGCTAACTCTTTCTCTGTAAATGCTTGTCCAAATCCAAAACGAGGAAATATCTGCGAGCTAGGGTGTTGAGGTCGAGCCATAACTGGATTAAACATGATGACCACTTGTGCTCCCGCTTTGGCAACCACATGAGCCATTTTTTCATCACCCATGAGGCCAGTGATGTCATTTACCAGATTGGCACCAGCAGCCAAAGCAGCCTCTGCTACCTGACTCTTCCAAGTATCGATGGAAATGAGGACATCACTTTCCTTGCGAATAGCTTTGATAACTGGAAGGACACGCTGGATTTCCTCTTCTATCTCTACATAGCTGCTGCCCGGACGAGTCGATTCTCCTCCGATATCTAGCATACTAGCTCCTTCAGCTATCAATTTACGGGCTTGCTGGAGCGCCTGCTCAACAGCAAAAAACTGACCACCATCCGAAAAGGAATCTGGGGTTACATTGATAATTCCGCAAATGGCTGTTTTTGCCTGACTAGCTTTATTAGACATAGGGTCACTCCTCAAGGTTTTTCACCACATTATTTCTCTATTTTACCATAAAAAGAAAAAGATGGATACGCTAGTATTCATCTTTCTTTTAGGAACGGATGAATATCATCCTAAATCAGACTTATATAGTGAACCCTAAAATAATAGCTGGTCCATGCCACATTCCATAACTAAACATGCTTTTGGACTACTAGTCCTGATAGTTTATCATCAAAAAAGAGAGAACTATAATTGTTCTCTCTATGCAGAAATTTTCTACTTCTATTATTGGCTACTGGAAGCCAGTCCGCCAAAAACAGAACAGTTACTCCTCTTTTGAATGAAAATTAATCCAAATTACATGATACCGAAGTAACGAGCTGCGATACCTACTGCAAAAAGGGCAAGGATGATTGTGATTGGTGATACTTTTTTCTTAAGCAACCACATGCAGAGGAAAGTAAGGAGAAGTCCCATCAATCCTGGAATCAATGAGTTCAACTGACCTTGAAGAGTTTGTGGTTGAACGCTATCCAAGCTCAATCCGCTGAGTGCTTGACCAAGGATTCCCTTCAATTCTCCACCTGTTACAGCGCCTTCTGGGAAGTTGATATAAGCACCTTCTGCCAATTGTTTACCAGGAAGGTTAACAGTGAAGTTGATAGATACCCAACGTTGTACAAGGACGGCAAGGATGAACATACCAAGGATAGACGCTCCTTTAGTGATGTCTTTCAAGATACCACCAGACATGTCTTTAGTGATTTCAGATCCAGCTTTGTAACCGAACTCTTGTGTATACCATAGGAAGGCCATACGGATGGCATTCCATCCAAAGAAGAAGAGAAGGGGACCAACAAGGTTACCAGATGCAGCAAGTGAAGCACCAAGGGCTCCAAGAATAGGACGAACTGTGAACCAGAATACTGGGTCACCGATACCAGCAAGAGGTCCCATCATACCGATCTTAACCCCTTGGATAGCCGCGTCATCGATTTCAACACCGTTAGCGCGTTCTTCTTCAAGTGCAAGCGTAACCCCCATGATAGGAGCAGCTACGTATGGGTGAGTGTTGAAGAACTCAAGGTGACGCTCAAGAGCAGCGGCTTGTTCTTCTTTAGTAGTGTACAATTTTTTGATAGCTGGAATCAATGAGTAAGCCCAACCCAAGTTTTGCATACGCTCATAGTTCCAAGAACCTTGAAGGAATTGTGAACGCCACCAAACTTTTCGACGATCTGATTTTGTTAATTGAATTTTTTCAGCCATGATTGTTCCCCTTTCTAGTAGTCTTCTAGGATATCACCGATTGGGTCGTTAGAAGTCGCAGCTCCTCCGCCACCGTTTCCACCTTGTTTAGAAAGGTTAAGATAGATGAAGGCAAGGGCAACACCGATGACACCAAGGGCAATCAAAGTCAATTGTGAAATCGCTGCAAGAGCGAAACCGATTGCGAAGAATGGCCATACTTCACGAGTTGCCATCATGTTGATAACCATAGCGTAACCAACGGCAACGACCATAGCACCACCGACAGCCATACCACCGTTCAACCATTCTGGCATCAATTTAAGAGCATCTTGGACAGCAGAAGCTGGGATAGCGATAAGGAAGGCTGCAGGGATTGCGATACGAAGACCTTGAAGAACAAGAGCAAAGTAGTGAGCGCGTTCAACGGCAGCAAAGTTTGCGTCTTTAGCAGCAGCATCAGCTGAGTGAACCAAGACAACTGAGATTGTACGAACAATCATTGTCAAGAAAAGTCCAGCTACGGCAATAGGGATAGCTGTTGCAGTTGCAACAGCGATACCTTCAGTAGTAAAGTTTCCACCTTTGATCAAGATGATTGCTGCAGCAACAGATGCAAGAGCAGCGTCAGGAGCTACGGCAGCTCCGATGTTTGCCCAACCAAGGGCGATCATTTGAAGAGATCCACCAAGCATAACACCTGCTTCGAGGTTACCAGTTGCAAGTCCGATAAGGGTACATGCGACGATTGGTTGATGGAATTGGAATTGGTCGAGGATACCTTCAAGACCTGCAAGGAAGGCAACAACTACAACCAAGATAGCAGAAATGATTGAAATATCTGACATGGTTTTATTCCTTTTCTATTTAGTTTTAATAAAGTATTTAATCCTGTTTTCAAAAATGATAGAAACAGATTAAAATTATTGAACGTTTGCTTTCTTAATCAAGTCAAACAAATCTTTTTTCGTGTCGTTTGGTACTTTACGTACGTCAAATTCAACACCGAGGTCACGCATTTTTTCAAAGGTTGCAACGTCTTCTTTGTCCATAGACAAAACGTTGTTAATCATTGTTTTACCTGTTGAGTGAGCCATAGAACCAACGTTAAGGGTCTTGATTGGCACGCCACCTTCGATGGCACGAAGGGCATCTTGAGGTGTTTCAAACAAGATAAGAGCATGTGTGTTACCAAAACGAGGATCCTTTGCAACCTCAATCAATTTTTTGATTGGTACAACGTTGGCTTTTACTCCGTTAGGAGCTGCTTGTTTGATCAATTCTTTACGCAATTCGTCGTTTGCAACGTTATCTGAAGCAACGATGATACGGTCTGCTTTTGAATCTGGTGTCCAAGCGGTTGCAACTTGTCCGTGAAGGAGACGAGTGTCTAGACGAGCAAGGTTGATCTTCAGTTTACCGTCACCGATAACAGTTCCTTCTGGAATAGCAGCTTGGGCAACTGGAGCAGCTGCAGCACTTGCAACTTCCTCAACTGGGTTAAGCTCTTCTGGAAGAGCTTTGATGCCATCTTTGGCTTCTTTAATGATATTCGCAGCGACTTTTTCCACACCTGCATTCGCGTCCATCAGGCGCTCTGTGTAGGCTTGGATCAACATCGGTAAGTTCAGTCCTGTGATGATGGCAAATTTACGTTCTGGATTTTCTCCCATCACGCGACTAGCTTGGTTAAATGGAGATCCACTCCAAAGGTCAGCCAAGACTAGAACCTCATCTTCTGCGTCAAATGCAGCAACAGCGTTATTGATCTTAGCGTATAAATCATCTGGACCTTCGTTTGGCATAAAGGTTACAACTTGAACCTTTTCTTGTTCACCAAAGATCATAGATCCTGACTGATGAATACCCGCAGCAAATTCGCCGTGGCTCGCAATAATGATTCCGATACTCATTATTGTCATTCCTCCTTATAAAATGTTTGACTGAATGTTTAAGAAAACTTTAAGCCTAACTTTAAGTATAAACCGTTTTCAAACAAAAAGCAACCATTTCTTATAGATATGTGTTAATTTTCAATGAAAATCTATTTACAAAATGTTAATATATAAAGAATTTTTAAAGATGTATTCAAGTAAAGAACTAAAATTTAATATAAAAACAATGAAAATGGGCTGTCTTTTTGAAAATAAATTGAAAACAAAACGAAAGACTGCAAGTGAGCAATCTTTCGTTTCCCAATTTTATCATTAACTTAGTGTGTAAAATCCAGTACCATACGTCCTTGGATTTGACCTTTTTCCATTTCATCGAAAATAGCTACAGCATCTTCTACTGGACGTTTTTGAACTACGGGTACTATCAGACCTTCTGCCCCGAATTGGAAGGCTTCTTCCAAGTCTTTACGAGTTCCAACAAGAGAACCAATCACTTGAATTCCATCTAGAACAGTTTTTACGATGCTAAGATCCATCATTTCAGAAGGAAGACCAACAGCTACTACGCGACCAACAGCACGAACGGAATCAACAGCTTGATTGAAGGCAACTTTAGACACAGCAGTTACGACAGCTGAATGAGCTCCTCCATTTGTTTTTTCTTTGATAAGTTCTGGAACGTCTTCAACTTCTAGTCCATTGATAACGATTTCTGCGCCTACTTCTTTTGCAAGAGCCAGTTTGTCGTTGTTGATATCAACTGCGATAACATGAGCGTTGAATACTTTCTTGGCGTATTGAACGGCTAAGTTACCAAGACCACCAGCACCATAGAAGACTATCCATTGTCCTAGTTCAACTTTTGCTTCTTTAATGGCTTTATAGATTGTTACACCAGCACATGTGATTGAAGAAGTTTGGACTGGATCAAGTCCATCTGGAACTTTAACAGCATAATCCGCTGTTACGATACATTGTTCTGCCATACCACTGTCTACTGAATATCCAGCATTTTTCACCGTACGGCAGAGAGTTTCGCGACCAGTTTACAGTATTCGCAAGTACCGCAGCCTTCGAAGAACCAAGCAATGCTGACACGGTCACCAACTTTAAGGCTTTGAACATCTGGAGCAACTTCCTTGACGATACCGATACCTTCATGTCCTAGAACACGACCAGGTACTTGACCGAAGTCCCCATGAGCAACGTGAAGATCAGTGTGGCAAACTCAACAATATTCCACTTCAACAAGTGCTTCCCCAGTTTTAAGTGAGCGGAGTACTTTTTCTTCAATGACAACACCAGTGCTTTCTGGATTTACAACAACAGCTTTCATAGCTATCCTCCTTGATATTTTCTGAGAACAGAGATAAATAGACTGGATTGATTTTTGTGTCAAATAGAGTCACATTCGCTGAGCTCTCTTGTCTATTTTATGTGTATTATATCACAAATGAAAGCCTTTTCCACGAGTTTGAATGTGAATTCATAAACAATCGATTGACCAGTTGACTAGACTGTGAAAAAAACACAAAACTCCTTGACAAAAAGACTTCCAAATTATAAAAACGCATAAGATCAGGTATTGAAATCCTTGATATTATACGTTTTATCATAGGAAGTTGCTGGCTCTTCTCCTCAAATGGAGTTTTTGCCAGCCACCAGTATACATTACAAGAACAAATCCTGAAGTGTTTTTGCAACACCATCTTCTTCGTTGGTCAGAGGAAGTTGTTCATCTGCATATGGAAGAAGAGCAGGGTTAGCGTTTTTCATAGCATATCCCTTGCCTGCGAAAGCCAGCATTTCTCTATCATTTTGCTCATCGCCGAAGGCAATTAAGTCTTTTTTATCACGATTCATCACATTGAGCAAATATTCGAGGGCAAAGGCTTTGTTGACTCCTTTGGGTGTACATTCGAGGATATTGAGGGGGCCTCCCCAGGTATTGATCGCTAGTTGGTGCTGGTAAAAGCGATTCATCTCGTCAGCTAGGGCGTATTTGTCCTCAGCTCTTGTTTGCAAGAGGATGCAGTTGGGGTCCTTGGTCACCAGTTCAGGCTTGAATTGATTTTCGGGTTGGAAATTTTCCACACCAAATAATTTGGGATCTGCGATTTCTTCATTAGGAGCTGTGATATAAAACTTCTTACGGTATTCTCCTGCAATAAAGTCAGCTTGGATATCCTCTTTGCGTTGGACCATATCCAAGAGGTATTTTTTGTCCAAGGTCAAGCACTTCTCATGCGCCCAAGTCTGCCCGGGTAAATGGGTGAGGGAACCATTAAAGTTAATCATGGGAGTATGCAACTCGAGTTCGCGGTAGAAGTCTTTTGCCATACGATACGGACGGCCTGTTGTGATAACAACATGGTGTCCCTTTTCAGTAATTTTTTTGATTGTCTTTTTGGTAAAATCGGAGAGCTTGCTTTCACCATTGAGCAGGGTTCCGTCCAAATCGACTGCGATAATTTTTTTAGTCATATAAACCTTCCTAGTACATTCCAGATAAGATGTCTACTATTATATCAAAAAGAAAGAAGAAAAACAGGCTCAAAACAAAAAATAAACATTTCATTTTGTTAAATAAATCAAACAAACATATTGAAAAGGTGAATGATAAATGATATAATACTCATATTGTTCGTAAAAAAACAAAAGGAGATTTATAATGGACAAACTATTTAAACTAAAAGAGCACGGGACAGATGTCCGTACAGAGGTGCTTGCTGGTTTAACAACTTTCTTTGCAATGAGCTATATTCTCTTTGTAAACCCACAAATGCTTTCACAGACTGGCATGCCTGTACAAGGTGTATTCTTGGCAACGATTATCGGTTCTGTAGTCGGTACCTTGATGATGGCTTTCTATGCTAATTTGCCGTATGCACAAGCACCAGGTATGGGATTGAACGCCTTCTTTACCTTTACAGTTGTATTTGGGATGGGCTATACTTGGAAAGAAGCTCTTGGTATGGTCTTCATTTGTGGAATTATTTCACTGATTATTACCTTGACAAATATTCGTAAAATGATCATCGAATCCATTCCTACAACGCTCCGTTCTGCCATTTCAGCTGGTATTGGTGTTTTCCTTGCCTATGTGGGGATTAAGAATGCTGGTTTCTTGAAATTCTCGATTGATCCGGGTACTTATACTGTAGCAGGTGAAGGAGCAGACAAGGCTCAAGCTGCAATTACTGCAAACTCAGCAGCCGTTCCAGGTTTGGTAGACTTCAATACTCCAGCAGTATTGGTGGCTCTTGCAGGTCTGGCTATTACTATCTTCTTTGTTGTTAAAGGAATTAAAGGTGGAATCATTCTATCTATCCTTACAACGACTGTTCTTGCCATCGCTGTTGGTGTTGTGAAATTGTCAGGGATTGACTTTGCTAGCAACAACCTTTCATCAGCGGTTAATGATCTAGGAACTTTGTTTGGTGCTGCTCTTGGTTCAGAAGGTTTAGGATCTTTGATATCAAACACTTCACGTTTACCAGAAACCTTGATGGCTATTCTTGCCTTCTCACTAACTGATATTTTTGATACAATAGGTACGCTTATCGGTACTGGTGAAAAAGTTGGTATCGTTGCGACAAGTGGGGAAAATCATGAGTCAGCTAAATTGGACAAGGCTCTTTACTCAGACTTGGTGGCAACTTCAGTAGGTGCCATTGCAGGTACTTCAAACGTTACGACCTATGTTGAGTCTGCGGCGGGTATCGGTGCTGGTGGACGTACTGGTTTGACAGCCCTAGTTGTTGCGATCTGTTTTGCCCTATCTAGCTTCTTTAGCCCACTTCTAGCGATTGTTCCAACAGCTGCAACAGCACCAATTTTAATCATTGTCGGAATCATGATGCTTTCTAACTTGAAAAATATTCCTTGGGATGATATGGCTGAAGCGGTTCCTGCCTTCTTCACCTCTATCTTTATGGGATTCAGCTACTCTATCACACAAGGGATTGCTGTTGGTTTCTTGACATACACCTTGACAAAACTTGTCAAAGGTCAAGCCAAGGATGTGCACGTGATGATTTGGATTTTGGATGCCTTGTTTATCCTTAACTATATCAGTATGGCGCTATAAATGGTATAATAGAAAAAGGCGAATTCCCCCTTTTTATTATAAGGAGGTACAACATGAAAGAAAAGACAATCTGGCAAGAGGTTTTAAACAGAGGAATGTGGGTCCTCATCCTTTTAGCGGCTTTTATTCTATCGCAAGTTCCCATAGGACTAGCTGCTTGGTTGGCCGTTAAACAATTTCCACTTTTACAGTCAGGACTCTTAGTCGGCACCTTAGCCATTGTTGTTTTGGCTATATTCATCATTAGCGCTCGAAAAACCAAGCTTGCCAGCTTTAATTTATCCTTTTTTAAGGCTCAAGACTTGGCTCGCCTGGTGTTGAGTTATCTAGTAATTTTTGCTACCAACTTGTTTGGTTCATCTTTGCTTCGCATGATGAATGAGACGACAACCAGCAATCAATCAGCCATTAATGGTTTTGTTCAAAACAGTTCCTTGATTTCAACTTTTTTCTTGCTAGTCTTGATTGCTCCTATTTGTGAGGAAATCTTGTGTCGGGGGATTATTCCTAAAAAAATCTTCCGTGGTAAGGAAAAAATTGGCTTTGTTGTTGGGGCAATTGTCTTTGCCTTACTCCATACACCAACTAATCTACCCTCTGTGATTATTTATGGAGGGATGTCTACGGTTCTGACTTGGACAGCCTATAAGACAGAACGTCTAGAGATGTCGATCTTACTTCATATGATCGTTAATGGTATCGCTTTTAGCTTATTAGCCCTACTGGTTTTGATTAGTAGAAATTTAGGTCTATCTTTCTAAAAAAGAAAATTCCATATTTCCAGTTGATTTTTTTATATTATAAATAGTCAGCGCTTAAAGTGAACTGCGCCCCAAAAGTTAGACAAGGAAATCTAACTTTTGGGGTCTTTTACTACGCAAGAAACTTATTCGGATAACGTTAAAATCTATGAATACCGAAAACCAGTTCAAAATTTCGCACAGCATTCAAAGAAATTTTCTGTGAATGTTTATGCACTAAACTACATGATCAGATTGATTGAACGTTATAGAATAAAAATCACAAAAAAGAGGAAATACAGTTACTACTCTCCAACAATTTTTAAGAGAGTAAGGTTATTCAAGTCACCATGCCTTGCAAAAGAAATAACCCAGACAACGACATCATGAAATCCTTATTTAGCATTCTTAAGTCTGAGGATATGAGAAGACATTTCATTCATTTAAGCAATGAGAACATGCAAATTGTTGACTACATTGACCGCTCCATCACCAAAGAAAGATAGGTGATATTACACAGAATATTTATTCACTTAATATGATCTCAACAAATATTCTAAACAGACCCGAAAGCAAATGAAGAAATATGACTTTCAAAAAACTTCTAAGGCTCCTTACCTTGAAACGACTAGAATTCTCCTGAAAAAGCGTCGTTTCAAGTGC
>NZ_NCUW01000018.1 GCF_002096335.1 Streptococcus oralis subsp. dentisani | reverse complement strand
CTGAAGCACTTGTTGAAGCCGATGCGCTCGCTGACGTACTTGCTGAAACTGAAGCACTTGTTGAGGCAGATACGCTCGCTGACGTACTTGCTGAAACTGAAGCACTTGTTGAAGCGGATACGCTCGCTGACGTACTGGCACTTACTGAGGCACTCGTTGAGGCGGATACGCTCGCTGACGTACTTGCTGAAACTGAAGCACTTGTTGAAGCGGATGCACTTGC
>NZ_NCUW01000017.1 GCF_002096335.1 Streptococcus oralis subsp. dentisani | reverse complement strand
GCACTTGCAGATGTGCTTGCACTTACTGAAGCACTCGTTGAAGCAGATACGCTCGCTGACGTGCTAGCACTTACTGAGGCACTGGTTGAGGCAGATGCGCTCGCTGATGTACTTGCACTTACTGAGGCACTCGTTGAAGCAGACGCACTCGCTGACGTGCTAGCACTTACTGAGGCACTGGTTGAGGCAGATGCGCTCGCTGATGTACTTGCTGATACTGAAGCACTCGTTGAAGCAGATACGCTCGCTGATGTACTTGC
>NZ_NCUW01000030.1 GCF_002096335.1 Streptococcus oralis subsp. dentisani | reverse complement strand
GGGATATTTCCTTCAGAGGTTGGAAAGGTTTTTTTCTATCATTTGTCTAGTCAGCTACAGTCCCTCAAAAGTTAGATTTTCCTGTTTAATTTTTTAGGGGCGGTAGGATCAATCTAACAGAAGCAGTCACTTGATTCCAAGATGGAAGTAGCATCAGCAGAAGATTTATATAGAGATCATTCTTAGTGGGAAATGGAATTGAAAAATTATGAAAATTCTATAATGAAGTTAGTCACCCAACTTTCCTAACAATGTGCTGGTTCAACTAGTAAATGTTGTCAAATGAAAGATCATTTAGGTATAAGAAAGCACCTCTGTGTTATACTTGTTGTTCACCACAAAGACAAGAAAGGTACAGAGATGCAAATCAATTATACTACAAAAGCTAAACACTTGACAATCCATAGTCATCGCTTAATCGAACGATGGAAATTAGAAGGGAAATCAAATAGAGAAATGGTCTTTCTCCTTGGAAAAGCTTCTCAGACCATTCACAATGAAATCAAGCGTGGTACAGTCCTACAATGTCTAGAAAAAGGACGCTTCAAAAAGATTCATTCTGCCGACTATGCCCAAATGATTTATGAAACCAACCAGAAGCTCTCTGTGAAGAAATCAACCTTGACCAAGGAACTAAAGTAAAAGATTCTCCTCTATCATAACCATAACCAAAAGTTGTCTCCTGAAATGATGGTCAAGACTAAAGGCGTTACAGTGGGAATTTCAACTATCTACTACTGGATTTATCATGGAAAATTGGGATTGACCAAACAGAACCTTCTTTTACTTGTTTCACTTGTGTTATAGAACCTCGATTCATTTCACGAGTAATGGTAGAGCGATTTCTCCCCAGTCTACGAGCAATCTCAGCAGGTTTGAGTCCTACGCTTAAATAAGCTTCAATTTCTCCTCGCTCAGCTTCAGATAAGTGCTTGTATGATTGATTTGTGGTAGAATAGTTTGTGGACATGTTCATCTTCCTTTATACTGTTTTTCGCAACTCTAGTATATCAGATGAACATGTCTTTTGTGTTGTACTTCATTTTACAACAGAGCAATTGAAAAATTTGAGAGAAATAGTCAAATTTTTTTTATAAAAGCCTTTACAAAAAAAATTAAAGTGGTATAATTAAGGTATAAATAAGTGCAAACGTTTTCGTAAAACGTTTGCCTAAATAAAATAAAGGAGATTTGAATGATGAAAGCTACATTCAAAAATGTCTTGTCTTTCGAATTTTGGCAGAAATTCGGTAAGGCTTTAATGGTGGTTATCGCCGTTATGCCAGCGGCGGGATTGATGATCTCAATCGGGAAATCAATCGTGATGATCGACCCAAACCTTGCTCCTCTAGTGATTACAGGTGGAATCCTTGAGCAAATTGGTTGGGGGGTTATCGGTAACCTTCATATCTTGTTTGCCCTTGCTATTGGGGGAAGCTGGGCAAAAGAACGTGCAGGTGGTGCATTTGCAGCCGGGCTTGCCTTTATCTTGATTAACCGTATTACAGGTACTATCTTTGGTGTTACGGGTGATATGTTGAAAAACCCAGAAGCAATGGTTACTACCTTCTTTGGTGGTTCAATCAAGGTTGCTGACTACTTTATCAGCGTTCTTGAGGCGCCAGCGCTCAACATGGGGGTATTCGTAGGGATCATCTCAGGTTTTGTAGGGGCAACTGCTTATAACAAATACTACAACTACCGTAAACTTCCAGACGCACTTTCATTCTTTAATGGGAAACGTTTCGTCCCATTCGTTGTCATCCTTCGTTCAGCTATTGCAGCAATTGTGCTTGCTGCTTTCTGGCCAGTTGTTCAAACAGGTATCAACAACTTTGGTATCTGGATTGCGAATTCACAAGAAACAGCACCTGTTCTTGCACCATTCTTGTATGGTACTTTGGAACGTTTGCTCTTGCCATTTGGTCTTCACCATATGTTGACTATCCCAATGAACTATACAGCTCTTGGTGGTACTTATGATGTGTTGACTGGTGCAGCAAAAGGCACTCAAGTATTTGGTCAAGATCCACTTTGGCTTGCATGGGTAACAGACCTTGTAAACCTTAAAGGAACTGATGCAAACCAATACCAACACTTACTTACAACTGTAACTCCAGCTCGTTTCAAAGTTGGACAAATGATCGGTTCATTCGGTATTTTGATGGGTGTGGCTGCTGCTATTTACCGTAATGTTGAAGCAGACAAGAAACACCAATACAAAGGAATGATGATTGCAACAGCTCTTGCAACTTTCTTGACAGGGGTTACTGAGCCAATCGAATATATGTTCATGTTTGTTGCAACACCTCTTTATCTTGTTTATTCTGTTGTTCAAGGTGCTGCCTTTGCTATGGCTGATATTGTTCACCTTCGTGTGCACTCATTCGGTTCAATTGAATTCTTAACTCGTACTCCACTAGCTATCAATGCTGGTCTTGGTATGGATATCATTAACTTTATCTGGGTAACTGTCCTCTTTGCAGTCATCATGTACTTCATTGCCAACTTCATGATTAAGAAATTCAACTACGCAACTCCAGGACGTAACGGAAACTATGAAACTGCTGAAGGTGCTTCAGAAGAAGTTGCTTCAGGTGAAACAAAAGTTGTAGCTGCTTCTCAAGCTGTAAATATCATTAACCTTCTTGGTGGGCGTGCAAATATCGTAGATGTAGACGCATGTATGACTCGACTTCGTGTAACTGTTAAAGATGCAGATCGTGTTGGTACTGAGGAACAATGGAAAGCCGAAGGAGCTATGGGTCTTGTCATGAAAGGACAAGGTGTCCAAGCTATCTACGGACCAAAAGCTGATGTATTGAAATCTGATATTCAAGATATCCTTGACTCAGGTGAAGTAATTCCTGAAACTCTTCCAAGCCAAATGACAGAAGCTCAACAAAACACTGTACATTTCAAAGGTGTAACTGAGGATGTTTACTCAGTAGCTGACGGTCAAGTCATTGCCTTGGAACAAGTGAAAGATCCTGTTTTTGCTCAAAAAATGATGGGTGATGGATTTGCGGTAGAACCAGCAAATGGTAACATTGTATCTCCAGTTACTGGTACAGTATCAAGTATCTTCCCTACAAAACATGCTCTCGGTCTTGTCACTGACTCAGGTCTTGAAGTACTTGTTCACATCGGTTTAGATACAGTAAGTCTTGAAGGAAAACCATTCACAGTTCACGTAGCTGAAGGACAAAAGGTTGCTGCTGGTGATCTTCTTGTTACAGCTGACTTGGATGCTATCCGCGCAGCAGGTCGCGAAACTTCAACAGTGGTTGTCTTCACAAATGCTGAAGCAATCAAATCTGTTAAATTAGAACAAACTGGTTCTCTTGCAGCGAAAACAGCAGTTGCTAAAGTAGAATTGTAATATACTTGAGGTTGGAAGCTGTTTTCCAACCTCTTGTTTTAGGAGAAAAGCATGAAATTTTTAACACTCAATACCCACAGTTGGATGGAGAAAGAAGCAGAAGAAAAATTCCAGCTCTTGCTCCAAGATATTCTTGATAAAGACTATGATTTGATTTGTTTCCAAGAAATCAATCAGGAAATTACTTCTCCTGAGGTAGATGTTACTGACCTCTATCAAGCTTTACCATCAGCAGAACCCATTCATCAGGATCACTATGTGAGACTTTTGGTTGAAAAGTTGGCTGAGAAGGAGAAGACCTACTACTGGACTTGGGCTTACAATCATATTGGCTATGACCGCTACCATGAAGGTGTGGCAATCTTATCTAAAACGCCTATTCAAGCACGCGAGATTTTAGTTTCGGATGTAGATGATCCAACAGACTACCATACTCGCCGTGTTGCCTTGGCTGAGACAGAGGTTGAAGGAAAGGAGCTTGCTCTTGCAAGCGTCCATCTCTCTTGGTGGGATAAAGGTTTTCAGGAAGAATGGGCACGATTTGAGGCTGTACTGAAAGATTTGAACAAACCTTTGATTTTAGCTGGTGATTTCAATAACCCAGCTGGTCAGGAAGGTTATCAAGCAATCTTAGCTAGCCCATTGGGATTACAAGACGCATTTGAAGTTGCGAAAGAAAGAAGTGGCAGCTATACCGTTCCACCAGAAATTGATGGTTGGAAAGGCAATACCGAGCCACTACGAATCGACTACATCTTTACGACCAAAGAGTTAGAAGTAGAAAGCTTGCATGTGGTTTTTGATGGGCAGAATAGTCCACAAGTCAGCGATCACTATGGTTTGAATACGATTTTAAACTGGAAGTAAATATTTAAATAATCTAAGACAAAGCTTCCGATCTTTTGAAAAAGGATAGGAAATATGAACAGAACCGCTTATAATGGACAGTATAAAAAGTACACTATACTGTTCTTATAAGGAGGTTCTTTTCTTATGGTCAAAAAAGGAAGTCAATTCACTACATACCATCCAGATTTTAAACTCCAAGTAGTAGAAGATTACTTAAGTGGAAAAAGTGGCAGTCTGACATTAATTGCACGAAAATATGGCTTAAAATCCAAAAGCCAGATAGAGATCTGGGTTAAAAAGTATCGCAATAATCCCGATCTTCTGAAACAAGATTTACGAGGGAAATCATCTACCCGTCGTCCAAAGTCTGTCAAACTAGAAGATATGACACTAGAGGAACAAAATGAATATATTCGGATGGAGAATGATATTTTAAAAACTTTAAGGGCACTCCTCCAGAAGTGAGGAGTGCCCAGTATCGAGTGGTTCACCAATTAAAAGATCGTTATTCAGTAGAGGCCCTGTGTGCTTATTTTGAATTTCCTCGTTCATCCTATTATCTATGGCTAAAAAATGGCAAGCCAGATTATAAAGCGTTTGATTGGAATTTAGCTGAACACATTACAGAATCTTTCAAAGAGCAGCCTGAGGGTTATCGCTATCATTGGCGTCAACTCCAACGCCGAAAAAATATCTATTATAATATGAAAATCATTCATCGCTATATGAGAATCTTAGGGCTCAAATCCCCCATTCGCAAGAAAAAATATGACTCTTGTACACAAGGCGAGATAAACGAAAAGGCAAGACATGTCTACTACAACGTGCTTGCCCGCAGGTTTGAAGCATCTCGTCCCAATCAAAAACTCGTGACAGACGCTAGTTATGTCTATTACAAAAATGGACGGATGTTTCTAAGTGTCATAAAAGACCTATATTACAACTCTATTCTAGCTTATCAGCTTTCCGATTTCAATGATAATCGTCTTGTTTTTGATCATTTAAATTTGGTCTTTAATGAAACATGGGATACGATCCAATCTTGTATCCTCCATTCAGATCAAGGCTTCCAATATACAAACGTCCAATACTTAAGAAAATTAGATGCCTATGACGTAACAATCTCTCACTCAGAAAAGGGGAACTATTATGACAATGCTTGCTGTGAGAATTTCTTCTCCCATCTAAAGAGTGAGTCACTTAGCCTTCATAAACCAGAAACTAGAGTGGTATAATTTCGATAGACCACAAGAAAAATTAAAAGGTATGACCCTTGTGGAATTCAGGGAGTCATACCTCCATCAATAATGTACTTTTTTACTGTCCAGTTTGACTGGGGTTTGACAATACACTCCTTTTTCTAAGATTATTAACCATGAAAGGGTTTTTGGCTGAATTGAACAATACATTTTACCAAGGTGAAGATCCATGCAAAAAGCAACAACTAATTTTTTTAGCTGTTGCTTTTTTGAGTTTTTGGATTTTATTTTGTAGGAATAGAAATTTCAATCAATTTATCTGAATAAAGCGTCTTGATATTAGCTTCATCGATAGTATCTTTATCGATTTTGCGTTTCATGAAGAAATCTTGGATGGTTTCGATTTCTGGTTCACGAATAGCGCGGTGTTTGTTGGAAATGAGGATTTCATAGTGAAGCGGAGCTTGTGTGAAAACCACATCTGTATTTCCGGCCGAATAGACCTCGACAAGAGTTGCGTCAGTACTTTCTAATTGGCTTTTAACAAGTTGCGAGTGTGAATTAGTCGTGTTGATAAGCTTCATAACAGTTCCTCCGATTTTCTAACTCTATTATAGCACTTTTTGGATAAAATCGTGTATTTTAGTCAATTCCATGCTGGATTTTCCAAGCTTCAATCCCCCATTTGTGGCTACCGCGTTTGAGTTTTTCTATTGCCTCGTCAATAGGAAACCAAGCAATATGATTAAAGTCTTCTAAAGGTTTTTGTACTTCTTGGAAAGAAATCGCTTCGTAGAGATAAGCTGGATTGTAGTAGTAAGTATCACGGTGGCGAGAGTAGAAATACTCATCAGCTTGTCCGTAATAGGTCCCGATTTCAGCTGTAAAGCCAAGTTCTTCGATTAGTTCTCTCTTCAGTGCTTCTTGATGGTTTTCTCCTGCTTCAATCTCTCCACCAGGCAGGAACCAAGCACCATTGGGAGCTTGAACTAGGACAATTTGTTTTTTTTCTGCATCCGGAATAACTGCGTATACACCATAGCGGGGCTGGTAGGTCACATTCTCTTTTTTATCGCCAAAAGTTGGGTTTGCCATTGCATTTTCCTCATTCTCTAGTATCTTTATTATTATCATAATGGACGAGGGGCTAGCTGTCAAGGTTTTGCATTTATTTTAGTAAAAAAGGTGCAGAAAATGATAGACTTTCTGCACTTGTTATATAGATTTATTCTTCTATTTCAGAAGCAATCTCTTCTGTTTTCTCAGTTTTTTTGGCAGATTTGATTTGAATATTGCCATTGCTTGTCATGACTGCCTTGAGGGTTTTCTCACTTGGATTTTCAAGGTAAAAGTCAGTAATGGCATCCTCGATATGGTCTTGAATGGTGCGGCGGAGTGGGCGCGCCCCCATTTTGGGATCATATCCCAAGTCAACCAACTTTTCTTTGACCTTGTCAGTCACATCGAGGTGGATATTGTTGCTAGAGAGGCGTTTGTTGACATCCGCTAGCATGAGTTCGACGATTTGGAGAAGGTTGTCCTTGCTGAGAGGTTTAAATTCGATGATGCCGTCAAAACGGTTCATAAACTCAGGACTAAAGAAGTTACCGAGTTCACCGAGAACAGAATTAGTACGTCCTTCACGAGCAGCTCCAAAACCAACACTGGCTTCGGCCTTACCCGTACCAGCATTTGAGGTCATGATAATGATAGCATCCTTAAAGCTAACTGTTCGTCCTTGCCCATCTGTCAAACGACCATCGTCCAAGACTTGAAGGAACATGTGCATCACATCTGGATGGGCTTTTTCAACTTCATCGAGAAGGATGAGTGAGTAAGGATTGCGACGAACTTTTTCTGTTAATTGACCAGCTTCATCATAGCCGACATAACCTGGAGGGGCTCCGACTAATTTAGCCACACTGTGTTTTTCCATGTATTCACTCATATCAAAGCGAATCATGCTATCAGCAGAACCAAAAAGTTCAATGGCTAGTTGTTTGGAAAGTTCTGTCTTACCGACACCAGTTGGTCCGACAAAGAGGAAACTTCCGATAGGGCGGTTGGGAGTGCCAAGTCCAACACGGTTTCGACGGATAGCCTTGGCAATCTTATCGACAGCTTCATCTTGACCAATGACATGAGCTTTGAGGTCGTCTGCTAGATGGATAAGCTGAGACTGTTCTTTTTCTTTGAGTTCTCCAACAGGAATATTGGTTTTCTGCTCAATGATATGCTCAATGGTTTTCTCGCTAATGATAGGAGTATCCTGATCGGTCACCTTATTTTTCTGCATTTCCTTGTACTTGGCAATCTGATCGCGGAAATAAGCAGCTTTTTCAAAGTCTTCCTCTCGTGTAGCCTGAGCCTTGAGACTCTCAGCTTCAATTAAACGCTGGTCAATCACTTTAGGATCAACAAAGTTCAGTGTCAGATTCATCTTAGAACCAGCTTCATCCAATAAGTCAATAGCCTTGTCAGGTAAGAAGCGGTCTTGGATGTAGCGGTTGGAAAGATTTGCAGCAGCTTCTATAGCCGCATCAGTATACTTGACGTGATGGTAGTCTTCGTATTTCTTTTGAACCCCTTTGAGGATGATAATGGTTTCTTCAACAGTTGGTTCATCTACCTTGACGGGCTGCATACGACGCTCTAGGGCAGCATCTTTTTCAATGATGCGGTATTCATTGAGAGTAGTGGCTCCGACCATTTGCAATTCACCACGGGCAAGGGCTGGTTTGAGGATATTTCCTGCATCCATATTGCCATCGCCAGCAGATCCTGCACCAACAATTTCATGGATTTCATCGATAAAGAGGATGATGTCCTCACGTTTGCGGATTTCTTCCATGAGTTTTTGCATACGTTCTTCAAATTGGCCTCGAATCCCTGTTCCTTGGACTAGACTGACCACATCCAGACGGATGACCTGCTTGCCTTGAAGTTTATGGGGAACATCGCCATCGACAATCTTCTGAGCTAGACCTTCCACAACGGCTGTTTTACCAACACCCGGTTCTCCGATGAGGACAGGATTGTTCTTGGTTCGACGGTTGAGGATTTCGATAACGCGGATAATCTCCTCATCTCGACCGATAACAGGGTCAATATCTCCCCGACGAGCAATCTCAGTAATATTGATACCATATTCCTCTAGGAGTCCTTTTTCTTGGCTAGGAGGTGTTTGAAGCGGGCCTCGGTTTTGAGGTCCATAACCACCATTTCCTCCATATCCCCCACCAGATTGAGTTGGAGGGACGTTATTAGAAGAAGGTTTGAAATTGTTCAAATCATTGAAAAAGTCGCCGAAAGGATCAAAGTCATGATTATTTAAGTCAGTCATTCCTTTAAAGAGGGTATTATTTGGATCTGTTTTGATAATTTTATAGCAATTTTGACAGAGATCAATTTGCTTTTGCTGTCCATTGATATTGGTATACAGATGAATTGTTGAGTCGTTTATTTTACAGTTTTGACAGAGCATACATCTACCTCATTTCATTCTTATTCTTGGTCTAAGAAAAAGGTCAAGAATAGTCAAAGTTTTATACTCTCATTATAGCATGATTAAGGTGTAAAGCAAGTAAAAAGATTGGGAAGTGGTCGTTTTTAAAAGAGGGATTCATGGAGAATCCAGCGACATTGAAGGTAAGAAAAAATCCCATTTGTGGTGACAAAAAGGATTCTCATTTATCGGGCCTTACTGCCCGTTGTTTTTATATTAGTAAAGGAGTTCGTAGATCTCCATTGCAATCAAATCAATGCTATCAAAGGTATAAGTTTCACGAGCTTCTACATCGCGAAGGGTGAAGAGTGATCCATTTTCTTCGTCGTGGCTGTATGCAACTTCTGCGACAACAACACCTTCACGTTCAAAATTACGTTTTAGATTTCCACCATCTTTTGTCATTGCTTCTAGGCGGTTAATGATTCTAACCAAATGTGATTCCATTTTGATTCTCCTCCATTTCTTATCGTTTCTATTTTACCATAAACAAGAGGTAGTTGACTAGAAAAAAACTGTGATTTCTCTCTATTTCTCCATTCTATCAAGTTAATTGTTAAAATTAGGGAAAAAGGATTGAATTTTAATTCAATTCATGTTATAATCATACAATCTAATACATAGAAAGTTGATTGAATATGAATTTTTCTTTTTTACCAAAGTATTTACCATATTTTAACTATGGTGCTCTGATTACCGTATTGATTTCCATCCTTGTTGTCTGCTTAGGGACCATTATAGGTGTGTTACTGGCCTTTGCCCAACGTTCACGCTTTAAACCGCTCGTTTGGTTTGCAAATGTGTATGTTTGGATCTTCCGTGGTACTCCAATGATGGTTCAAATAATGATTGCCTTTGCCCTTATGCATATCAATGCTCCGACTATCCAAGTGGGAATTTTGGGAGTTGATCTTTCTCGTTTGATTCCTGGCATTCTGATTATTTCTATGAACAGTGGAGCTTACGTTTCAGAAACTGTTCGTGCGGGGATCAATGCGGTTCCTAAAGGGCAGTTAGAGGCAGCTTATTCCTTAGGTATTCGCCCCAAAAATGCTATGCGTTATGTTATTTTGCCACAGGCAATTAAGAATATTCTGCCAGCATTGGGAAATGAATTTATCACCATTATCAAGGATAGTTCCCTCTTGTCAGCGATTGGGGTTATGGAGTTGTGGAATGGTGCGACGACAGTAGCAACAACAACTTATTTACCGTTGACTCCTCTTTTATTTGCAGCCTTTTACTATTTGATTATGACCTCTGTTTTGACAGTGGCGTTGAAAGCATTTGAAAAACATATTGGACAAGGAGATAAGAAATAATGACAGAAACCTTGATTAAAATTGAAGAACTACATAAATCTTTTGGGAAAAATGAAGTTTTAAAAGGCATCAATCTTGAGATTAAACGTGGAGAAGTTGTGGTCATTATCGGTCCGTCAGGCAGCGGGAAATCAACTCTCCTTCGTTCGATGAATCTCCTTGAAGAAGCAAGTAAAGGTAAGGTTATCTTTGAAGGAGTTGATATCACTGATAAGAAAAATGACCTTTTTGCCATGCGTGAAAAGATGGGTATGGTATTCCAACAATTCAACCTCTTTCCTAATATGACAGTGATGGAAAATATCACTTTATCACCAATTAAAACCAAAGGTGAAAGCAAGGAAGTTGCGGAGAAAAGAGCACAGGAACTGTTAGAAAAAGTTGGCTTGCCAGATAAGGCGACGGCTTATCCTCAGAGTTTATCAGGTGGTCAGCAACAACGGATTGCCATTGCACGTGGACTGGCTATGGAACCAGATGTTTTGCTTTTTGATGAGCCGACTTCAGCCCTAGATCCTGAGATGGTTGGAGAAGTTCTAGCTGTTATGCAAGACCTTGCCAAGTCAGGGATGACTATGGTGATTGTGACTCATGAAATGGGCTTTGCGCGTGAGGTAGCAGACCGTGTCATCTTTATGGCGGATGGAGTTGTTGTCGAAGATGGGACACCAGAGGAGATTTTCGATCAAACAAAAGAACAACGAACCAAGGAATTTTTGAGTAAGGTTTTGTAATACCTCATTTTTAGAAGAAATGGAGTAGGCATCATGGCTTCCAGTAAAGAATATTTAGATTTTATTCTCGAACAGCTATCAGAGCTAGAGGAGATGAGTTATCGTCCAATGATGGGAGAGTATATCCTTTATTATCGTGGAAAGATTATTGGAGGAATCTACGATAATCGTCTGTTACTGAAGCCTGTGAAGCTGGTCTTGGATCAACTGGGACAGACTAGGCTTGAACGTCCTTATGAAGGAGCTAAGGAGATGATTTTGATAGAAGACATTGAAGATAAATCATTTCTAATCAGATTAATCAAGGAGATGTATGAAGTCTTACCGGCTCCAAAAGTCAAAAAGAAAGCATGACAGATTTACCTAGTATAAATAGGCATAAAAGCTCGACAAGGGCTTTTTCTTATAGTTTCAGACTATAAGGTCCATTAGGCAAGAAGTGTTAGGATGGCGAGTTATTTTTTGATATAATAGAGGATATTTGATAGAAAAGAGAAGAGATATGGCACAGATTATCGATGGGAAGGCTCTTGCGGCTAAGTTACAAGGACAGTTGGCTGAGAAGACGGCTAAACTAAAAGAAGAAACAGGTCTAGTTCCAGGATTGGTAGTGATTTTGGTGGGGGACAATCCTGCCAGCCAAGTCTACGTTCGCAACAAGGAACGGTCAGCTCTCGCTGCTGGCTTCCGTAGTGAAGTAGTGCGAGTTCCAGAGACCATTACCCAAGCGGAATTGTTAGACTTGATTGCCAAATACAATCAAGATCCAGCTTGGCATGGGATTTTGGTTCAATTACCTTTGCCAAAACATATTGACGAAGAGGCAGTTTTATTAGCTATTGACCCCGAAAAAGACGTGGATGGTTTCCATCCCCTAAACATGGGTCGCCTCTGGTCTGGTCATCCAGTTATGATTCCTTCAACACCTGCAGGAATTATGGAGATGTTTCATGAATATGGGATTGATCTAGAAGGTAAAAATGCGGTTGTTATCGGTCGTTCAAATATCGTTGGAAAACCCATGGCTCAGCTTCTTCTAGCCAAGAATGCGACTGTGACTTTGACCCACTCACGCACCCATCATCTTGCCAAGGTTGCTGCTAAGGCGGATATCCTTGTCGTAGCTATTGGTCGCGCCAAGTTTGTGACTGCTGACTTCGTCAAACCAGGTGCAGTTGTCATTGACGTTGGGATGAACCGAGATGAAAATGGCAAGCTTTGTGGAGATGTTGATTATGATGCCGTTGCACCACTTGCTAGTCACATCACACCTGTACCGGGCGGAGTTGGACCTATGACTATTACCATGCTAATGGAGCAAACCTATCAGGCAGCGCTTCGAACACTAAACAAGGACTAGGAAGATGAAATTCGTATTTGACCTGGATGGAACGCTATCTTTTGACTACATGACCATTGATGAGGAGATTAAGCAGGTTCTTTTAAAGGCTGAAGATTATGGGCATGAGCTTGTATTTGCATCAGCTCGCTCTTATCGGGATTGTTTGGGCTTGTTAGGTCCCGAGCTCAGTCAGCGTTTGGTTATAGGTTTGAATGGTGGCGTAGCCTATTATCTGGGGAAAGCTATCTATGAAAGAAATCTCGATGCTGGAGTTTATCAGGCGCTAGTGGATTATTGCCAGACCTATAATCTCCCTTTCTTTGTAGATGATTGCTTTGACTATAGTGGTCAGATTGTAGAGAAGATTCCATTTTTCTCCAGTGTGGATCCCCTAAAGGTAGCTCGTCATCAGAAACTCGAGGACTTGGGTACTCCGATTAAGGTAGTCGTTTATATGGGTGACCATGAGGATTTGCTTGATGATCTGCTTGGTCAGCTAGAAAGACTAGGACAGGCTCATCTGTCTTATCATGAGCATGAAAAGTGCCTTTATGTTAATCCCTTGGATACTCATAAGGCGACAACTGTTGAAAAGTTATGTGGGGAGAACTTCATCGCTTTTGGAAATGACCAAAACGATATTGAACTGTTTAAGACATCTCTTTATTCAGTTCAGATAGGCGATTTTGCTGGCCTTACTCCATATGCAGATGAAACGGTAGAGCAAAAAGGAGAACCTTCTCCAGCAGTGGCAGCTAAAATCTTACAGACCTTTGCGGAATTTAAGGGAAAATAGTGTAGAAGGAGGTCTGAACCTCCTTTTATAGTATAATGAATAGAGAGGAAAAAAGGATGAAAGTGATTGATCAAGCCTTACTAGAAAAAGTCATTATTGAACGTTCTCGTACCAGTCATAAAGGAGACTATGGCCGTCTGCTTTTGCTGGGAGGGACCTATCCTTATGGTGGAGCCATCATCATGGCTGCCTTGGCAACTGTAAAAAGTGGTGCAGGATTGGTGACCGTTGGAACAGATAGGGAAAATATCCTTGCTCTACACAGTCATTTACCTGAGGCTATGGCCTTCTCTCTTCAAGACCAGGAATTGTTAAAAGAGCAGTTGGAAAAGGCAGAAGTTGTCTTGTTAGGTCCGGGTTTGCGAGAGGATGCATTTGGAGAAGAACTCGTAAAAAGGGTCTTTGACAGCCTTAGAAAAGACCAGATTTTGATTGCAGATGGCGGCGCTTTGGGCATCTTAGCAAACGGCCAGTTACCATTTCCTTCTAGTCAGCTCATCCTAACTCCCCACCAAAAGGAATGGGAAAGACTGTCTGGTATAGTTCTTGACCATCAAAATACAGAGACGACTACTAGGGCTCTTTCTGATTTTCCTCAAGGAACGATTTTAGTTGAGAAAGGTCCGGCAACTCGTATCTGGCAAGTCGGTCAGCCTGAATATTATCAGTTACAGGTTGGAGGCCCCTATCAAGCAACTGGTGGAATGGGAGATACTCTGGCTGGGATGATTGCAGGTTTTGCAGGTCAGTTTCATCAAGTCAGTCTCTATGAGAGCGTGGTGGTAGCGACCTATCTTCATTCAGCTATTGCGCAAGAACTAGCTCAAGAAAACTATTTTGTCCTGCCAACAGAAATTAGTAAAGCTCTTCCGAAAACAATGAAAAAAATATCTCAAAAAGGCAGCTAATATCTTGGTTGTCTTTTTATGTTGATGTAGCTTTGTTGATAAAGTTTTCAAATACCTCAGAACCAGCGACCAACTGCTGAACTTGTGTGAAATTCTCTCTTTTAAGGTCTTGATTTTTAGTCAAACTCGCAAGGAAAGCGAGATTGTTATCAAAGTTGAGGGGTGTCAAATCATGCTTTTTTTGATATAATTTTTAATGATGAATGCAAGAAATGATCGGTATGTGGTCGTTGATTTAGAGGCGACCAGCACCGGAAGCAAGGCAAAAATTATTCAAGTAGGCATTGTGGTGATTGAGAATGGTGAAATCATCGATCAGTATGCGACTGATGTCAATCCTCATGAACCCTTGGACTCTCATATCAAAGAATTAACAGGTCTGACCGATCAACGTTTGGCTGTGGCACCAGAATTTTCTCAGGTGGCTGGAAAAATTTTTGAATTGGTTAAGGACGGTATTTTTGTTGCGCACAATGTACAGTTTGATGCCAACCTTCTTGCAGAATTTCTCTTTTTTGAAGGATATGAATTGCGCACACCGCGGGTGGATACAGTTGAGCTTGCCCAGGTTCTGTATCCTCAGTTTGAAAAGTATAACTTAGGTATCCTTTGTCAAGAGTTGGGAATTGAGCTGGAACATGCCCACACTGCCCTGTCAGATGCTCAGGCAACAGCTGAACTCTTGCTTTACATGCGTCAAAAACTTTTTGAGCTACCTAAAGGGCTCTTAGAAAGCTTGTTAGACCTTGCAGACAACCTTCTCTATGAAAGTTATCTGTTGATTGAGGAGGTTTACCAGCAACAATCTCTCTTATCTTCGCCAGACTTGATGGAGCTTCATGGGCTTTTCCTCAGAAAGGAAAGCAAAGCCTTAGTCCCACGAAAGTTATCCAAAGACTTTGCTAAAAACATTTCTTTATTGGGGCTGGAGGAGCGACCGCAACAGATGGAATTTGCGGAGAAGATTGAGCAATTATTGGAAGAACACCAGACTTCCTTTATCCAAGCCCAAACGGGACTGGGCAAGACTTATGGTTATCTCCTCCCAGCTTTGAACTTGGAGAGTCAAGTAGGTATCCTAGTGAGTGTTCCGACCAAAATTCTTCAAAATCAAATCATGCAAGAAGAAGGTCAGCGCTTAAAAGAGGTTTTCCATCTGGAGATTCATAGTCTCAAGGGTCCTCAAAACTATTTAAAACTGGATGCCTTTCACAGAGTTCTCCATCGATCAGAGTCCAATCGCCTTTTCACACGCTTTAAAATGCAGTTGCTTATCTGGCTAACAGAGTCAGAGACAGGTGACTTGGACGAAATCGGGCAGCTTTATCGCTACCAGCACTTTCTGCCAGAACTAGTCCACGATGGCAAGCTTTCAAAGAAAAGTTTATTTGCCACAGAGGATTTTTGGAAACGAGGGCAGGAAAAGGCCAAGACCAGTCGCGTTCTCTTGACTAATCATGCCTATCTGGTCACTCGTTTGGAAGACAATCCAGAGTTTGTCGATAACCGTTTGCTGATCTTGGATGAAGCTCAAAAAATGCTGCTAGCTCTCGAAAATCTAGCCCAGCAGGCTTATCGCCTTGAGGAACTTGTAACTCAAATTGAAAAGTCCTTGGAGACAGAGGAAGATTTGGTTCAGAAACGCTTGCTGGAGAGTATAGGTTTTGAATGTCGTTACTTGATGGAGCACTATCAGTCAGGTCTGAAGAATGGAAAGTGGTTGGATTCTCTTGAAGAGTTGCGCCAACATTTTTCGGAGTTAACTCTCCCAGAGTATCGAGAAATTGCAAACTTTTTCACCTCGGATCGTGAATTTTGGCTTGCTACAGCAGAGAAATCGAGCAAGGATGTCTTGATTTGTTCAAGTAAAAAAGGCCGCTTTATACTAGCAGACTTATTGCCAGAAGATTGTAGACTCCTAGGAGTATCGGCCACTCTTGAAATCAGTAATCGGGTTTCCTTAGCAGATTTGTTGGGATTTCCAGATGCTCCGCTTGTTAAGCTTGATGTAGCAAAGCAGGAGCAACAAGAAGTCTTTCTAGTCGATGATTTTCCTCTTGTGACAGAAGTTTCACCTGTTGACTATGCTAGTGAAGTGGCTTCTGTCACTCGAAGCTTACAGGCCTTTCAAGAACCCATACTGGTCTTGTTTACCTCAAAAGAGATGTTGCTGGCTGTTTCAGACCTGCTCGACCAACCGCATCTAGCTCAGTATAAAAATGGGGAACCAAGCCAACTGAAAAAACGTTTTGAAAAAGGTGAACGCCAGATCTTACTCGGAACAGGTAGTTTCTGGGAAGGAGTTGATTTTTCAACCCATCCTTGCGTGATCCAAGTGATTCCGAGATTGCCTTTCCAAAACCCCCAAGAACCGTTAACCAAAAAATTAAACCAAGAACTGCGTCAAGAAGGGAAAAATCCTTTCTATGATTATCAGTTGCCGATGGCGATTATTCGGCTAAAACAAGCTCTGGGCCGTACTGTTAGAAGATCTGACCAAGGTTCGGTTGCTGTTATCTTAGACAGTCGTGTCGTTAGCAAGCGTTACGGCAAACAAATCGCCCAGGCCTTGTCAAAAGAAAGGGCTGTTCAGGTTCTTTCTAGAGAACAGCTAGAGCCTGCTGTAGCTGATTTTCTCCAATCTCGTCGCAATAGAATGAAAGAAAAATCCAAGAAAGAGAAAAGGTAAAAAATATGAAACGTTCCTTCGACTCTCGAGTCGATTATAGCCTCCTCCTACCAGTGTTTTGTTTACTGGTGATTGGAGTAGTGGCCATTTATATAGCAGTTAGTCATGACTATCCAAATAATGTATTACCAATTCTAGGTCAGCAAATCGCTTGGATTTCCTTGGGCCTTGTCATTGGTTTTGTGGTCATGTTCTTTAATACCGAGTTTTTATGGAAGGTGACTCCCTATCTTTATGGTCTAGGGCTAGCTTTGATGATCCTACCTCTTGTTTTCTACAATCCAAATCTTGTAGCGTCAACAGGTGCCAAGAACTGGGTATCGATTGGTGGAACGACACTCTTTCAGCCATCGGAGTTCATGAAGATTTCCTATATCTTGATGTTGGCTCGAGCCATTGTACAATTCACTCAAAAACACAAGGAATGGCGACGAACTATTCCCTTGGATTTCCTATTGATTGGTTGGATGATTGCCTTTACCATACCAGTCTTGATCCTCTTAGCCCTACAAAGTGACTTGGGGACTGCCTTGGTCTTTGTAGCTATTTTTTCCGGTATGGTTCTCCTTTCAGGTGTTTCGTGGAAGATTATCATTCCTGTTTTTGCGACAGGAGTGACTGCAGTTGTAGGCTTCATGGCCATCTTTATAAGCAAGGATGGACGTGCCTTCTTGCATCAGATTGGGATGCCAACCTACCAGATCAACCGCATCTTGGCTTGGCTCAATCCCTTTGACTTTGCACAAACAACAACATATCAACAGGCGCAGGGACAAATTGCGATTGGAAGTGGTGGCTTGTTTGGACAAGGTTTCAATGTGTCCAATCTCCTCATTCCAGTACGTGAGAGTGATATGATTTTCACCGTAATTGCAGAAGACTTTGGCTTTATTGGTTCAGTCTTTGTGGTTGCTTTATACTTGCTTCTCATCTACCGTATGTTGAAGATTACGCTCAGGTCAAATAACCAGTTCTACACCTACATTTCGACTGGTTTTATCATGATGTTGCTCTTCCATATCTTTGAAAATATCGGTGCCGTGACAGGCTTACTTCCTTTGACAGGTATTCCTCTGCCATTTATTTCTCAAGGGGGCTCCGCAATTATTAGTAACCTCATCGGTGTTGGTCTCCTCTTGTCTATGAGTTACCAGACCAATCTAGCAGAAGAGAAAAGTGGAAAAGTTCCATTCAAACGAAAGAAAGTCGTCCTAAAACAAATCAAATAAGGAGGCCACTATGGCAAAAGTTGCAGTTATCTTAGCAAATGGCTTTGAAGAAATCGAAGCCTTGACAGTAATCGATGTCTTGCGTCGAGCAAACATTTCCTGTGATATGGTAGGATTTGAGGAGCAGGTGACGGGATCACATGACATTCGGGTAACAGCCGACCGTGTCTTTGATGGTGATTTATCCGACTATGATTTAGTAGTTCTTCCAGGTGGTATGCCTGGATCAGCAAATCTACGGGATAATCAAGCCCTCATTTCTGAGATTCAAGCCTTTAACCAAGAGGGAAAGAAGATTTCGGCTATCTGCGCAGCCCCAATTGCCCTCCACCAAGCAGGTGTTTTAAAAGACAAGCGCTTTACCTGTTATGACGGTGTTCAGGAGCAAATTACTGACGGGATTTACAAAAAGGAAACAGTTGTTGTGGATGGCAATCTAATAACCAGCCGAGGACCGTCAACTGCACTTGCCTTTGCCTATGAATTGGTGGAGCAGTTGGGAGGAGATGCTGAAAGTTTACGAGTCGGCATGCTCTATCGGGATGTCTTTGAAAATTAACAGTAAAACGAGAGGTAAACTCTCGTTTTTTACTTGGAAAAATCTAGGAAATCATCGCTTTTTTCATAAAAAAATGGTATAATGAAGGGTATGAAATATCACGACTACATATGGGATTTAGGTGGTACCCTATTGGATAATTACGAGACTTCTACAGCAGCCTTTGTAGAAACCTTAGCCCAATATGGAATTGAGCAAGAACACGACCGTGTTTACGAAGCCTTGAAGGTTTCGACAGCTTTTGCCATTGAGAAGTTTGCCCCAGATATAGAGGATTTTTTAGAGAACTACAAAGAAAATGAAGCACGTGAGCTAAAGCATCCAGTTTTGTTTGAGGGAATTCCAGAGTTACTCAAAGATATCTCTGACAAGGGTGGTCGCCATTTCTTGGTTTCTCATCGAAACGACCAAGTTCTGGAACTTCTTTCTAAGACCCAGATAGCGAACAACTTCACAGAAGTAGTGACTGCCAGTTCCGGTTTTAAACGAAAACCAGATCCTGAGTCCATGATTTATTTACGTGATAAATATCATATCTCATCAGGTTTGGCCATTGGAGATAGAAAGATTGATGTCGAAGCAGGTAAAGCTGCAGGCCTAGATACCTATCTTTTTGACAATGTTGCAACATTGAGACGAGCAATAGACATGTAAGAAAAAGGGAAAAAATGACAGAAGAAATCAAAAATCAACAGGCACAGGATTATGATGCCAGTCAAATTCAAGTTTTGGAGGGGCTTGAAGCCGTTCGTATGCGCCCAGGTATGTATATTGGGTCGACTTCAAAAGAAGGTCTTCACCATCTAGTCTGGGAAATTGTTGATAACTCTATTGACGAAGCCTTGGCTGGATTTGCCAGTCATATCCAAGTTTTTATAGAGCCAGATAATTCCATCACGGTTGTGGATGACGGTCGTGGAATTCCTGTTGACATTCAGGAAAAGACGGGACGTCCTGCTGTTGAGACAGTCTTTACGGTTCTTCACGCTGGAGGAAAATTTGGCGGTGGCGGATATAAGGTATCAGGTGGTCTTCACGGTGTGGGTTCATCAGTAGTAAACGCTCTTTCAACGCAACTAGACGTTCATGTTCACAAAAACGGTAAGATTCATTACCAAGAATACCGTCGTGGTCATGTTGTTGCTGATCTTGAGGTCGTTGGAGATACGGATAAAACTGGAACAACAGTTCACTTCACGCCGGATCCAGAGATTTTTACTGAAACAACGACCTTTGATTTTGACAAATTAAACAAACGTATTCAAGAATTAGCCTTTTTGAACCGAGGACTTCGGATCTCCATCACAGATAAGCGTGAAGGTCTCGAACAAACCAAACATTATCACTATGAAGGTGGGATTGCTAGCTACGTTGAATATATCAATGAGAACAAGGATGTTATCTTTGATACGCCAATCTACACAGATGGTGAGATGGATGATATCACAGTTGAAGTAGCCATGCAGTACACAACTGGTTACCACGAAAACGTCATGAGTTTCGCCAATAATATTCATACCCATGAAGGTGGAACACATGAGCAAGGTTTCCGTACGGCTCTGACGCGTGTTATCAACGATTATGCCCGTAAGAATAAACTGCTAAAAGACAATGAAGACAACCTCACTGGGGAAGATGTCCGTGAAGGTTTGACTGCTGTTATCTCTGTCAAGCATCCAAATCCGCAGTTTGAAGGACAAACCAAGACTAAGTTGGGAAATAGCGAAGTGGTTAAGATTACTAATCGTCTCTTTAGCGATGCCTTCTCTGATTTTCTCATGGAGAATCCACAGATTGCCAAGCGCATCGTGGAAAAAGGGATTTTGGCTGCCAAGGCTCGTGTAGCTGCCAAACGTGCGCGTGAAGTCACTCGCAAGAAATCTGGCTTGGAAATTTCCAATTTACCAGGAAAACTAGCAGACTGTTCTTCAAACAATCCTGCTGAAACAGAACTCTTCATCGTTGAGGGAGACTCAGCTGGTGGATCAGCTAAATCTGGTCGAAATCGTGAATTCCAAGCTATCCTGCCAATTCGTGGTAAGATCTTGAACGTTGAAAAAGCTAGCATGGATAAAATTCTTGCTAACGAAGAAATTCGAAGCCTTTTCACAGCTATGGGAACAGGTTTTGGAGCAGAATTTGATGTCACTAAGGCTCGTTACCAAAAGCTCGTTTTGATGACCGATGCTGATGTCGATGGAGCCCACATTCGGACCCTTCTTTTGACCCTGATTTACCGCTACATGAAACCAATTCTAGAAGCTGGATATGTCTATATTGCCCAACCGCCAATCTACGGAGTAAAAGTTGGAAGTGAGATTAAAGAATACATCCAGCCAGGTGCGGATCAAGAAATTAAACTCCAAGAAGCCTTAGCACGTCATAGTGAAGGGCGCTCAAAACCAACCATCCAACGTTATAAAGGTCTGGGAGAAATGGACGACCACCAACTGTGGGAAACCACTATGGATCCAGAACATCGCTTGATGGCACGTGTTTCAGTAGATGATGCAGCAGAAGCCGATAAAATCTTTGATATGTTAATGGGTGATCGAGTTGAACCTCGCCGTGAATTTATCGAAGAAAATGCTGTTTACAGTACGCTTGACGTCTAAAAATGTGGGAAATAGTTCCCATGACATAAAAAATATGATATAATCAATACGATTGTTTCTAGTATAAAAGGAGTTTGATATGTCTAATGGACAACTAATTTATCTAATGGTTGCGATTGCAGTCATTTTGATTCTAGCATATGGAGTAGCTGTTTTTCTCCGAAAACGAAATGAGGGTAGATTAGTAGCCCTCGAAGAAAAAAAAGAAGAACTCTACAACCTTCCAGTAAATGACGAGGTTGAAGCGGTTAAAAACATGCATTTGATTGGTCAAAGCCAAGTAACCTTCCGTGAGTGGAACCAAAAATGGGTTGATTTATCGCTTAACTCATTTGCTGATATTGAAAACCACCTTTTCGAGGCTGAAAACTATAACAATTCTTTCCGTTTCTTCAAAGCAGCACATAAGATCGATCAAATTGAAAGCCAGATTGATTTGATTGAAGAAGATATTGCGGCGATTCGCAATGCCCTGTCAGAGCTTGAAAAACAGGAGTCTAGAAATAGTGGACGTGTTTCACATGCCTTGGATTTATTTGAAAGTCTACAACATACAGTAGCAGAAAATTCAGAACAGTATGGTGAGGCGCTTCCTGAAATTGAGAAGCAATTGGAAAAAATTCAATCGGAATTTTCTCAGTTTGTAACTTTAAATTCATCAGGAGATCCAGTTGAAGCTGCGAGTATCTTAGATGAGACAGAAAATCATATTCTTGCATTGACACATATGGTTGAGCGTGTTCCAAGCCTTGTGACAACCTTATCAACGGAACTTCCAGAGCAATTGGAAGATCTTGAAGAAGGTTACCGTAAGTTATTGGGGCTTAATTATCATTTTATCGAAACAGATATTGAAGCTCGTTTCCAACTTTTGCGTGAATCCCTAAAGAAAAATCAGGAAAATATCAAACACTTGGAATTGGATAATGCAGAGTATGAAAACACGCAAATCCAAGAAGAAATCAATGCTCTCTATGCTATCTTCTCACGTGAAGTAGCGTCTCAAAAAGTAGTGGAAGGTTTACTCGAAACGCTACCGATCTACCTCAATCATTTGAAAGATAATAACCAAGTTCTTGCTCAAGATATAGAGCGTCTTAATAAAACTTATCTTCTCCCAGAGAGCTATGGAAATCATGTTCGCCGTCTTTATGCTGAATTGTCAGAGTTTGATACGCTAATCACAGAAGTGATCGAAGAGCAAGCAGAGCCAAAGGAAGCATACTCTATCTTAGAGGAGCAGTTACAAGATCTTCAAAATAATTTAAAAGATATTGAAGATGAACAAATCTCTGTTAGTGAGCATTTAGCACAAATTGAGAAAGATGATATGAATGCTCGTCAAAAGGCTAATGTCTATGTTAATCGTTTACATACTATCAAACGATACATGGAAAAGAGAAACTTACCAGGTATTCCTCAAAGCTTCTTGAAACTTTTCTTTGCGACAAGTAACAACGTAGAAGATTTGATGGCTGAATTGGAACAGGCAAAAGTTAATATTGAATCTGTCAATCGCATTCTTGAGATTGCTACAAATGATATGGAGGCTCTGGAAACAGAAACCTACAATATCGTTCAATATGCAACCTTGACAGAACAACTTTTACAATACTCAAACCGTTACCGTTCATTTGATGAACGTATCCAAGAGGCTTTCAACGAAGCGCTTGAAATTTTTGAAAGAGACTTTGACTACCAAACTTCATTTGAGAAAATTTCTCAAGCCTTGGAAGTTGCAGAACCAGGAGTCACAAATCGATTCGTCGCTTCTTATGAAAAAACACGTGAAGCAATCCGCTTCTAAGATTCAAAAAGCTTAGATTATCTAGGCTTTTTTGTTATCGTTTTTTAAAGAGTAGAATACCTGTTTATCATTGAAATTATGGTCTGGATTTGATATGATAAGAATATGAGAAAAAATAGAGCGAAACGTGTCCATCACGATAAAAAGAAAAGTACTTTACTTGTTTTAGTAGGTATTTTAAGTCTTGCTATGATCTGCCTAGGTGGCGTGATTGGTCACAAGATTCTACAGAAACAATCCTATGAACAAAAAATTGAAACCTTAAAAAATGAAAAAGATCAACAGTTTAACGCAGGCAGTCAGAAAGACCATTTCCGAAAAGGTCAAGCTGAAGTGATTGTCTATTATCCTCTTCAAGGAGAGGAAGTCATTGCGCCTGTTAGGGAAAAAATCAACCAGGATATTAAAGAAAAGCTGGAAGATAAAGAAGATTTGGTCTTTTATTATACGGAGCAATTGGATCCTGTTTTAAAGGGAGTTCTTGCTCGTAATATTACTAAGCAAGTTTATGATTTGTCTGCAGCTAAGGTTGAAGAAAAAGAAAAGACTTCTTTGGGGAAAGTTTACTTGACAGAAGATGGTAAACTTTTTACTCTTAGTCAACTTTTCAAAGATGCTAGCAAAGCTAAGGAACTCCTGCTGAGTCAAATCAAATCAACTCTAGAAGATAAGAAACTTGACCAGACAAAAATTGATCAGGTTCTAAAAAACTTTACAGACCAAGATCTGGCATCATGGAGCTTTGATTATAAAGATAGTCAAATCATCCTTTATCCTGCCAATCCAGGAGAGACTCTGGAGGAAATTGCTCTGCCAATATCCAGTTTCTTTGATGTATTGGAGTCTTCTTATCTATTAGAAAAGGATGCTGAGCTCTACCAAGCTTACTTTGTACAAAAAAATAAAAAAGTTGTAGCCTTGACTTTTGATGATGGTCCAAATCCATCTACAACTACACAAGCTTTGGATACCTTGGCTAAGTACGGTGTAAAGGCAACCTTCTTTGTACTTGGCAAAAACATCGCAGGAAATGAGGATCTTCTGAAACGAATGAAATCAGAAGGACATGTTGTGGGAAACCATAGCTGGGATCATCCCGTTCTTTCCAAATTGTCTCTGGAAGATGCTAAAAAACAAATCACGGATACAGAAGATGCCTTGACCAAGGTTTTAGGATCGAGTTCTAAACTCATGCGTCCGCCTTATGGTGCCATTACTGATAATATCCGTAACAGTCTGGACTTGAGCTTTATCATGTGGAATGTGGATAGTTTGGACTGGAAGAGTAAGAATGAAACAGCTATTTTAACAGAGATCCAGCATCAGGTTCGTAATGGATCGATTGTTCTTATGCATGATATTCATGGCGCTACAGTTAATGCTCTTCCAAAGATTATAGAATATCTAAAAGAGCAAGGTTATACATTTGTGACTGTTCCGGAATTGCTGAATTCTCGATTGAAAGCTCACGAAATGTATTATGACCGTGATCAATAACTATCAAAATCTAAAGAGACATGCCTCTGTTAATCTGGCTTTGTTTCTTTAGATTTTCTTCACATGGAAAGGAAAAACGATGAAATCTTATACCCTTAATAACGGAGTTTCAATTCCAGTTTTAGGATTTGGAACCTGGAAAGCTGAAAATGGAGAAGTAGCCTATCAAGCTGTTTTAGAAGCTTTGAAGGCTGGTTACCGTCATATCGATACTGCAGCTATCTACAAAAATGAGGAGAGTGTTGGTCGCGCTATTCGAGATAGCGGTATTACACGCCAAGAAATCTTTGTAACAACCAAACTCTGGAACACCAATCACAGCTATGAAGAAGCTCGCCAAGCTTTTGAGCAATCAATGGAAAAACTAGACTTGGACTATCTAGATTTGTACCTTATCCATTGGCCAAATCCAAAACCACTAAGAGAAAATGACGCATGGGAAACTCGCAATGCTGAAGTCTGGAGAGCGATGGAGGACCTTTACCAAGAAGGCAAAATCCGTGCTATCGGAGTTAGTAATTTCCTTCCCAAGCATTTGGATGCTTTGCTAGAAACAGCAAGAATCATTCCAGCGGTCAATCAGGTGCGCTTGGCACCAGGAGTTTATCAAGAGGAAGTGGTTGACTACTGTAGAGAGAAAGGCATTCTCCTAGAGGCCTGGGGACCTTTTGGACAAGGAGAGTTGTTTGACAAGAAAGAAGTCCAAGAAATTGCTGCTAAGTATGGGAAATCAGTGGCTCAAATCGCCTTGGCTTGGAGTTTGGCAGAAGGATTCTTACCTCTACCTAAGTCCGTGACTGCCTCTCGTATCCAGAGCAATCTTGACTGTTTTGGGATTGAACTCAGCAAAGAAGAGCGAGAAATCTTAAAGACTATCTCGGTGACTTCTGGTGCACCACGTGTGGATGAGATGGATTTTTAGAAAGTAAGAAAAAGAATTGTAAATTTCTTGCCTTTCTGATATAATATTCAACAGGAAAGAAAGTTTTATGGCGTTCTTCAAGCGAGCTTGGGATAGTGGGAGCCAAGTAGGACAAGGTAAGAAACTGGCACTTTCTGTCGTATTTTTAAAAACAATGAAGTAATAAATTAGGGTGGAACCGCGTTTCTGACGCCCCTAGTCGTAAGGCTTGGGTGTTGAAATTCGGTTTTTTTGAGTTTCGTCAAATACCCAAGAGGAAAGGAACATAATGATTAAAGGATCTTGTTTATGTAAAGCAGTCACCTACACTCTAGATGAAGAATTATCGGAAATAGTTTTTTGCCATTGCTCATTCTGTCGGAAAACAACTGCGTCGGCCTACACAGTTAATGCCAAAGTTAGCAGCAAAAACCTGGCATTGTATGGAAAAGAGAATTTGGTTACCTATAGTTCATCTCCAGGGAAACAACGTTATTATTGCCAGAACTGTCATAGTCAAATTTTCACTACTCAAGAAAATATACCAGAAGTTTGCGCTTTGAAATTAGGAACAATAGATGAATGCAATCAGAATTTACAAACTGTTCCCAAACGTCATATTTTTCAGGACCCAGCTTTTTCTTGGTTGCTTGATAAATAAACCTAAGAAGATAATATAAATTAAAGGAGTAAACAATGTCTAAAAAATTGACTTTCCACTACGTCAGTGGCAGAAACCTCCTTACAGTCGGACTGCCCTACGCTCAGCACTAGGGTGCTGAGCTAGACGCAGTACTAACTCGTCTTGCCTCGTATAATCGACGAGGCAGACTCGTGTCGCAAGAAATCATTTTTTATTAAGGAGTATTCAATGTCTAAGAAATTAACATTTCAAGAAATTATTTTGACTTTGCAACAATTTTGGAATGACCAAGGTTGTATGCTCATGCAGGCTTATGACAATGAAAAAGGTGCGGGAACCATGAGTCCGTACACTTTCCTTCGTGCTATTGGACCTGAGCCATGGAATGCGGCTTATGTAGAGCCATCACGTCGTCCTGCTGACGGTCGCTATGGGGAAAATCCTAACCGTCTTTACCAACACCACCAATTCCAAGTAGTGATGAAGCCTTCTCCATCAAACATTCAAGAACTTTACCTTGAGTCTTTGGAAAAATTGGGCATCAATCCTTTGGAACACGATATTCGTTTCGTTGAGGACAACTGGGAAAATCCATCAACTGGTTCAGCTGGTCTTGGATGGGAAGTTTGGCTTGATGGGATGGAAATCACTCAGTTTACTTATTTCCAACAGGTCGGTGGATTGGCAACTGGCCCTGTAACTGCGGAAGTTACTTATGGTTTGGAACGCTTGGCTTCCTACATCCAAGAAGTAGACTCTGTTTACGATATTGAATGGGCTGATGGTGTAAAATACGGAGAAATCTTCATCCAGCCTGAGTACGAGCATTCAAAATATTCATTTGAAATTTCGGACCAAGAAATGTTGCTGGAAAACTTTGATAAGTTTGAAAAAGAAGCTGGTCGTGCTTTGGAAGAGGGCTTGGTTCACCCTGCTTATGACTATGTTCTCAAATGTTCACACACCTTTAACCTGCTTGACGCGCGTGGTGCCGTATCTGTAACAGAGCGCGCGGGCTATATCGCTCGTATCCGTAACCTAGCCCGTGTCGTAGCCAAAACTTTTGTTGCAGAACGCAAACGCCTAGGCTACCCACTTTTGGATGAAGCAACACGGGCTAAACTCCTAGCAGAAGACGCTGAGTAAAGAGAGTGACAAATTACGAAAATGGGCGAACAGAGTGAGCCCTTAGCCAGTTGCCGCAGTGATGAAGGTATCCTTAGTGAAGCTAAGGATACTAGGCAAAATTGGAGACTTTCGACTCCAATTTTAGCAATGAAACAACGAAGTTGGTTGCTTGCGTGCCAATCACATAAGGCAAACTGGAAAATAAAAAGATACTTTTCGGAGAAAAAATATGACAAAAAACTTATTAGTAGAACTCGGTCTTGAAGAGTTACCAGCCTACGTAGTAACTCCAAGTGAAAAACAACTAGGTGAAAAAATGGCAGCCTTCCTCAAAGAGAATCGCCTGTCTTTTGAAGCCATTCAAACTTTCTCAACACCACGCCGTTTGGCTGTTCGTGTGACTGGTCTTGCAGACAAACAGTCTGATTTAACAGAAGATTTCAAGGGACCAGCAAAGAAAATTGCCTTGGATGGTGATGGAAACTTCACCAAAGCAGCTCAAGGATTTGTCCGTGGGAAAGGCTTGACAGTTGAAGATATTGAATTCCGTGAAATCAAGGGTGAAGAATATGTCTATGTTACCAAGGAAGAAGTGGGCCAACCAGTTGAGAACATTGTTCCAGGTGTAGTAGACGTCTTGAAGTCATTGACTTTCCCTGTCAGCATGCACTGGGCAAACAACAGCTTTGAATACATCCGCCCTGTACACACTTTGACTGTACTTTTGGACGAGCAAGAGTTTGATTTGGACTTCCTTGATATCAAGGGGGCACGTGTAAGCCGTGGTCATCGTTTCTTAGGACAAGAAACCAAGATTCAGTCAGCAGTGAGCTACGAAGAAGACCTTCGTGAACAGTTTGTAATCGCAGATCCACGTGAACGTGAGCAAATGATTGTTGACCAAATCAAAGCAATCGAGGCAAAACATGGTGTACGTATCGAAATTGATGCGGACTTGCTTAATGAAGTCTTGAACTTGGTTGAATACCCAACTGCCTTCATGGGAAGTTTTGACGCCAAATACCTTGACGTTCCAGAAGAAGTTTTGGTGACTTCGATGAAGGAACACCAACGTTATTTTGTTGTTCGTGATCAAGATGGAAAACTCTTGCCAAACTTCATTTCTGTTCGTAACGGAAACGCAGAGCATTTGGAAAATGTTATCAAAGGAAATGAAAAAGTTTTGGTTGCCCGCTTGGAAGACGGAGAATTCTTCTGGCGTGAAGACCAAAAATTGGTTATTGCAGATCTTGTCGAAAAATTAAACAATGTCACCTTCCACGAAAAGATTGGTTCCCTTCGTGAACACATGATTCGTACGGGGCAGATTGCCATTCTCTTGGCAGAAAAAGCTGGTTTGTCAGTGGATGAAACGGTTGATCTAGCCCGTGCAGCAGCCATTTACAAGTTTGACTTGTTGACAGGTATGGTTGGTGAGTTTGATGAACTCCAAGGAATTATGGGTGAGAAATATGCCCTTCTTGCTGGAGAAACTCCAGAAGTTGCGGCTGCTATTCGTGAACACTATATGCCTACATCAGCCGAAGGAGAACTTCCAGAGAGCAAGGTCGGAGCCATTCTAGCCATTGCAGACAAATTGGATACGATTTTGAGTTTCTTCTCAGTAGGCTTGATTCCATCAGGTTCTAATGACCCTTATGCCCTTCGTCGCGCGACGCAAGGTGTGGTTCGTATCTTGGATGCCTTTGGCTGGCACATTGCTATGGATGAGTTGATTGACAGCCTTTACAGTTTAAAATTTGACAGCTTGACTTATGAAAATAAAGCAGAGGTTATGGACTTTATCAAGGCTCGTGTTGATAAGATGATGGGTTCTACTCCAAAAGACATTAAGGAAGCAGTTCTCGCAGGTTCGAATTTTGTCGTAGCGGATATGTTGGAAGCAGCAAGTGCTCTCGTAGAAGCAAGCAAGAAAGAAGATTTCAAATCGTCTGTCGAATCTCTCTCACGTGCCTTTAACTTGGCTGAGAAGGCAGAAGGTTCTGACATGATTGATCCGGCCCTCTTTGAGAATGAAGAAGAAAAAGCTTTGGCAGAGGCAGTAGAATCACTCGTTTTGTCAGGGACTGCAAGTCAGCAATTAGAACAACTCTTTACGCTTAGTCCAGTTATTGATGCTTTCTTTGAAAATACCATGGTAATGGCTGAAGATCAGACTGTCCGTCAAAATCGTTTGGCCATCTTGTCACAACTAACCAAGAAAGCAGCTAAGCTCGCTCGTTTTAACCAAATCAATACTAAATAAACTCAGTCAAACGGACTGTATCTTATCACAAAGGAGAAAAAATGGATCCGAAAAAAATCGCTCGTATCAACGAGCTTGCCAAAAAGAAAAAAACAGAAGGCTTGACTTCTGCTGAAAAAGTGGAACAAGCTAAACTTCGCGAGGAATACATCGAAGGCTATCGTCGTTCTGTTCGTCACCACATTGAAGGAATTAAAATCGTGGACGAAGAAGGCAACGACGTTACACCAGAAAAACTACGTCAAGTACAACGTGAAAAAGGTTTGCATGGCCGTAGTTTAGATGATCCAAATTCATAAAATTCAAGGGTTTTGTAGATCATCTACAAAACCCTTTTTTGGTAATAATAAAAAAAGAAGGAGCCACTAGGCTCCTTTTTGGTTTTTTAGTTACTTGCACCAGAAGTAGCGTCTGCGCCACCACCGTGGCCTCCAGCGTCACCTGAATCAGAAGCGCCAGAAGTAGCATCAGCATCTCCATGTCCTCCAGCAGCAGGAGCAAATGGTCCGCTACCACCTACCAAACGTTGACCAGTTTCTTTTAGGTACCAGTCAAGCCATGGTTGGAAGTTAAAGACGATTTCATTGATACCAGCGTATGATCCGTCAGGATAGTACATAGCTTGGTAGTTGTGAGTGTTGATAACACCTGCAGGAGATCCTGGAACAATCGTACGGACGTATTCTTGGTTTCCGTTGCGAAGTGTTCCGATAACCCACTCTACATTCTTCATGCGTGCTGGTGGAAGAGAACCATGCACAGTTGACATACGGTTACCTGATTGAGGTGGTACACGTTTAGCAAACATGGTGTCTGGATCTTGGTGAGCGTTATTGTAGTAGAGGAATTGGTTGTTGTCATCAGCATATGTCAATTCAAATGGCATAGCTTTCAAGAACATATCGATTTGGTTAACTGTCAAGATACCGTGGTCCAATTTGACATAGGTATCACCAGAAACAGCGCCAGTGATTGCAGCAACTTTTTCTACCCATTCTGGATCGTCAGGATCAACTTCTGTGATGGTTGTAGCGATTGGTTTTCCACAATCCAAGTCTTCTGGTTCGATTGGTTTTGGTTTTTTCAATTTCGAAACGACTCCTACGTATTTTACAAAGTTATCTAAGCAAGTCTCAAGGAATTTAACAGTTCCTTCGTTGGTGATATTTCCGTCGTTATCAAAAGCTTCCTTAGCTTTACCAAGAAGAAATTCGTTACCTGGAAGCGTGTAGGCATTGACACCTGGAGCGTCAAGGATCTTACGAAGGTGAACTTGGGCACGTGAAGTTCCTTGGTCGTAGTATGATGCTCCCACAATCATAACAGGTTTGTTTTCAAATGGATGAACTTCGTATGAAAGCCATTCAAGTACAGATTTGAGTGAAGCTGAGATAGTGTGGTTGTGCTCAGGAGTAGCGATAATAACACCATCAGCACGCGTAATCTTGTTATATAAGAAACGCAATTGGAAACTTTCGTCCCATTTTTCGTCTTGGTTAAACATTGGAACTTCGTCGATTTCAAGAACTTCTAATTCAAATTTGAATTTAAAATTGCGACGGATAAATTCCAAGAGTTTGCGGTTATATGATTGATCGTAGTTTGATCCAACAAGTCCAACAAATTTCATTCTTTCGGTCTCCTATCTTACAAATTTTCCCAGTCAAATTCTTCAGCATCTTTGCGAAGCAATTCTTGTGCATTGCGCAATTTTTCAGTAATCTTCACGAAGATACGGAAGTCATCAAAGATGGCATCCAATTTCTTGATGACGTCAAGGTCAACCAAGTCCCCACTTGGGTTAAATGCTTGAAGAGAGTGTGAAAGCAAGAATTCATCTGGAAGAACATTTGCCTTAATTTCAGGAGCGTTCAAGATTTGACGAAGTTGCAATTGGGCACGAGAGGAACCAAGAGTGCCGTATGAAGCACCAGTGATCATGATTGGTTTGTTCAAAAGTGGGTAGATACCATAAGATAGCCAAGCAAGAGCGCTCATCAAAACTGCTGGGATAGAGTGGTCGTACTCAGGAGTACCGATAATCACACCATCAGACGCTTCAATTTTAGCTGCAATCTCAAGAATTTCAGCTGGAAGTTGCTTATCTGCTGGTTTGTTGAAAACAGGGATGTCCTTGATTTCAACGAGTTCAATTTCAGCTTTATCCGCAAAGTGTTTTTGCATGTATTGGAGCAATTGGCGGTTTGTAGAACGTTTAGAGTTCGTTCCAACAATGGCAATAAGTTTTAGCATGAGATTTCCTTTCTCTTTTTACATAATACAATTTTGAAGGCCTGAAGAACAAGCAAGGCGTCCCTCTTTGTCAATGAGGATGGCTTCAATACCATCTATACTTTCGACTTGCCAGAGGATAGAAGCGCTTCGTTCTCCGAAAAGGCGTGTTGTCCATATCTCACCATCAACGGATTTATCAGAGACAATCGTTAGGCTAGCAAGATCGGTTTCGACAGGAAAGCCTGTCTCACTATCAAAGATATGGTGATAGTCTTTTCCATCTACTGTCAGGTGTCGTTCATAGATACCTGAAGTTACAACGGATTTGTTAGAAGCAGGAATGGTTAGGAGATGATTGCCACGAGGATTTCGCGGATCTTGAATACCAATCTGCCAGGCTTTCCCATCTTTGGCTTGATTATTCCCGATAGTGAGAATATTTCCTCCGAGATTGATCAAGGCAGAAGTGACTCCGTGTGCTTTTAAATACTGGGCAACCTTATCTGCACTATACCCTTTAGCTAAACAACCTAGATCAAGTTTCATCCCTTCCTTCTCTAAAAAGACAGTAGAGCTAGCGGGATCTAACTTGATAACATGCGGGTCAACTAGAGGCAAGACAGCTTCGATTTCGTTTAGCTCTGGGAGTCGGGCATCTGCAAAGCCGATTCGCCAAGTTTGAATCAAGGGACCAATACTGATATTGAGGTGGCTAGATGGAGCTAGGCTGTGTTCTAAACCAAGTTCAATCAGTTCAAACAGGTCAGGATGGACCTTTACAGGTGCAATTCCAGCCTGGTGATTGATTTCCATCAGTTCGGATTCTTGACTGTTGGCGTTGAAGCGGTACTCGAGCTCTTTGAGCAAATCAAAGGCTCCTTGAAGCAGGCAATCGGCCTGTTCATCTACTAATGAAATGGTGATAGTTGTTCCCATTAGCCGTTCAGAACGTGAACGAAGAGGCAAGCTACCAACTCCTTTCTACTTCATAGGAAATCTTCTAAGTTATGTTAAATTCTATGATGATTTAACCCCTTACATTTTCTTTCCATGTTTCTAGCATAACATAAAGTCAGCGTTTTCACAAATAATTTTTGACAAAAAGTCAAGAAATATGCTTAAAAAATATAAAATATGGGATAGGAACTCAAAACAATTAATATAATAAGGATCTTTTTACTGAAAAAAAGAGAAATCTAAGCAAATTCCTTGTAAACGCTAACAGTAAATGTTATACTAGAAAGGTAAATCATAAATTAAAGGTAGGAATTTTTCTATGAGTAAAATCGTTGTAGTTGGTGCTAACCACGCTGGTACAGCATGTATCAATACTATGTTGGACAACTTCGGACATGAAAATGAAATCGTTGTATTTGACCAAAACTCAAATATTTCATTCCTTGGTTGTGGAATGGCGCTTTGGATCGGGGAACAAATTGATGGCCCAGAAGGTCTCTTCTACTCTGATAAAGAAAAATTGGAAGCAAAAGGTGCTAAAGTTTACATGAACTCACCAGTTCTTTCAATTGACTACGATAATAAAGTTGTGACTGCAGAAGTTGAAGGTCAAGAACACAAAGAATCTTACGACAAATTAATCTTTGCGACTGGTTCAACTCCAATCTTGCCTCCAATCGAAGGTGTTGAAATTGTTAAGGGCAACCGCGAATTCAAAGCAACACTTGAAAATGTTCAATTTGTTAAGTTGTACCAAAACGCTGAAGAAGTTATTGAGAAACTTGAAGACAAGAGCAAGCACCTTGAGCGCATTGCCGTTGTTGGTGGTGGTTACATCGGTGTAGAACTTGCTGAAGCCTTCGAGCGTCTTGGAAAAGAAGTGGTTCTAGTAGATATCGTAGACACTGTCTTAAATGGTTACTATGACAAAGACTTCACTCAAATGATGGCGAAGAACTTGGAAGATCATAACATCCGCTTGGCACTAGGTCAAACAGTAAAAGCAATCCAAGGTGATGGCAAAGTTGAACGCCTGGTAACAGACAAAGAAACATTTGATGTGGATATGGTGGTTCTTGCAGTTGGTTTCCGTCCGAACACGGCCCTTGCTGATGGTAAGATTGAACTCTTCCGCAACGGTGCCTTTCTTGTAGATAAGAAACAAGAAACATCTATTCCAGGTGTATACGCTGTTGGTGACTGTGCAACTGTTTATGACAACGCTCGTAAAGACACTAGCTACATCGCGCTTGCTTCAAATGCTGTACGCACTGGTATCGTTGGTGCTTACAACGCTTGTGGACATGAATTGGAAGGAATCGGTGTACAAGGATCAAACGGTATCTCTATCTATGGTCTTCACATGGTTTCAACTGGTTTGACTCTTGAGAAAGCAAAAGCTGCTGGTTATAACGCAACTGAAACTGGCTTTAACGATCTTCAAAAACCTGAATTTATCAAACATGACAACCACGAAGTTGCTATCAAGATTGTCTTTGACAAAGACAGCCGTGAAATTCTTGGTGCTCAAATGGTATCACGTGATTCTGCTATCAGTATGGGAATCCACATGTTCTCACTTGCTATCCAAGAACATGTGACAATTGATAAATTGGCCTTAACAGACCTATTCTTCTTGCCACACTTCAATAAACCATACAACTACATCACAATGGCTGCACTTACAGCTGAAAAATAAAAAAATGAGCTATCTGGCCTTAAGTTAAGGTCAGATAGTTTTTTAATCATTTTGTACCCATACAATTATGATTTTTTTATCTTGAGGTTCATTCTTTTCTGGCTTAAAATGGAATGGTAGCTACCAATACAAGTAAAGAGTAAAAAGAAATGACTGAAAATCGTTATGAACTAAATAAAAACTTGGCGCAGATGCTCAAGGGCGGTGTTATCATGGATGTACAAAATCCTGAACAGGCCCGTATTGCAGAGGCTGCTGGCGCGGCTGCTGTTATGGCCTTAGAGCGGATTCCAGCTGATATTCGTGCAGCTGGCGGTGTTTCCCGTATGAGTGACCCAAAGATGATTAAGGAAATCCAAGAAGCGGTGAGCATTCCAGTGATGGCCAAGGTTAGAATCGGGCATTTTGTAGAAGCTCAGATTTTAGAGGCCATTGAGATCGACTATATCGATGAAAGTGAAGTGCTTTCTCCAGCTGACGACCGTTTCCATGTGGACAAGAAAGAATTTCAAGTACCTTTTGTATGTGGGGCTAAGGACTTGGGAGAAGCCTTGCGTCGTATCGCTGAAGGTGCTTCTATGATTCGTACCAAAGGAGAACCAGGGACAGGAGATATTGTCCAAGCCGTTCGTCATATGCGCATGATGAATCAGGAAATTCGCCGCATTCAAAATCTCCGTGAGGACGAACTTTATGTTGCTGCTAAGGACTTGCAAGTCCCTATTGAATTAGTTCAGTACGTCCATGAACATGGAAAATTGCCAGTTGTAAATTTTGCAGCTGGAGGTGTTGCAACGCCAGCAGATGCGGCCTTAATGATGCAACTGGGAGCAGAAGGTGTTTTTGTTGGATCAGGTATTTTCAAGTCAGGCGACCCTGTTAAACGGGCAAGTGCCATTGTCAAAGCCGTAACCAACTACCAAAATCCTCAAATTTTGGCTCAAATCTCTGAAGACTTAGGGGAAGCCATGGTTGGTATCAATGAGAATGAAATCCAAATTCTCATGGCTGAGCGAGGAAAATAGATGAAAATCGGAATATTAGCCTTGCAAGGTGCCTTTGAAGAGCATGAAAAAGTGCTAGATAAATTAGGTGTCACAAGTGTCGAAATCAGAAATTTAGATGATTTTCAACAGCATCAGAGTGACTTGTCTGGTTTGATAATGCCTGGTGGGGAATCCACAACCATGGGCAAACTCTTGCGTGATCAGCAGATGTTGCTTCCCATCCGAGAAGCTATACTTTCTGGCCTTCCCGTTTTTGGTACTTGTGCGGGCTTGATTTTGCTAGCTAAGGAAATTATTTCTCAGGAAGAAAGTCATCTTGGAACCATGGATATAGTAGTTGAGCGCAATGCCTACGGACGCCAACTGGGAAGTTTCTATACTGAGGCAGAATGTAAAGGAGTTGGCAAGATTCCCATGACCTTTATTCGCGGTCCGATTATCAGTAGTCTTGGAGAGGGTGTGGAAATTCTAGCAACCGTAGACGACCAAATCGTTGCAGCTCAGGAAAAAAATATGCTGGTGACCTCTTTTCATCCAGAATTGACCGATGATGTTAGCTTGCACCAGTATTTTATCAAAATGTGTAAAGAAAAAAGACAGTAAAAAAGCGCAAAAAATCACTTCCTGTGCTATACTGTAATTGAAATTTTTTTAATTTTAGCGTTAGAACTGTTTCCTCAGTCCTAGCGCCTTTTCTTTTTGATAAGTCTGCTTGGTGGAGAGTAGTTTTACATATGCTACTATCTTTGTTATAGCTAACTTTAATTCTCATTTATTAAGTATACCTAAGTTTTATGTTTAAATTTTGTATAGAATAGCTGTACCTCTTAATAAAGCTATGTTTACGCTTTCGATACTATTATGGTAATAGAAAAAATTCTTAGTTCGCTAAAGACCTTTATTCGAGTTCCAGAGGAAATAGAAATTTTATCCATTAAAAATACGTTTCATAAGTTACTTACTTGATATTAATAGAATTCCAATATTGTATAATTAAATCAAAGATGACACTGGAATCAGGAGGATTTATTATGGTTAATAATGTAGCTGTTAAAGTCTCAAACCTTTCAAAAGAATTTTTGTTAGGGCAAGACAAAATTGTCTCTATTTTGAAAGATGTTTCTTTATCTGTGAATTATGGGGAATTTGTATCAATACTTGGTGTAAGTGGTTCTGGAAAGTCTACTTTGCTAAGTTGCTTATCAAGTTTATCTGAACCAACAAGTGGCGAAGTTGTTATCAATGGTGTAAATCCATACACCTTAAAAGAAGGGAAGCTTGCTAAATTTAGAAGGCAAGATATTGCAATAATTTTTCAAAACTATAATCTGGTACCCGCTCTACCTGTACTAGAAAATGTTACACTTCCTCTGAGACTCTCAGGAAAGAGTGTTGATAGCAATAAAGTAAAAAAATGTTGGATAGTTTGAATTTTAAAGCAGAACTATCATCATTAGTTGCTACCTTATCAGGTGGAGAACAGCAAAAAGTGGCTATTACTCGTGCAATAATAGCTGATAGTAAAATTATTTTTGCTGATGAGCCAACAGGAGCTCTGGACAGCGTCTCAAGAAAACTTATTTTTGAAACACTTCGTAATTTAGCGAGTCAAGGAAAATGTGTTTTTATGGTCACTCATGATATTGAGTTGGCTTCAAAAACTGACAGAGCACTCATTTTAAAAGACGGAAAAATATCTCGACAAATTATTAAACCTTCAGCTGATGAGCTCTACCAAGCACTTGAAAGTGGTAAAGATTAATTTGAGGAGGATTTATTATGCTAAAATTAATCATTTACCAATTTCAGTACTCAAAAAGACAATGGTTAGGAACAATACCATTACTATTTATATCTAGCCTGATTGTTGGAACATCTTTATTTGGTATTGCTAGTTCAATAAAGACTGCTAATATTAACGCTTCACAACTTTTTCAAATGCTAATAATTTTTGGCGGAACTACTCTATTTTTCCTTATTTCAAATAATATAAGACTGCTAATAGATATCTTTAAAAAGGATTACCAATTATGGGCTATCTTAGGCGCAAGCAGAACTCAGTTATCTTTATTAGTATCTGGACAGTTTTATTTAATGGCAGAGATTGTTAGTAGTATTGGTACAATACTTTCATTTATCATGGCAGATAGTTACTACAAATTTTTACAAAATTTATTAGGAAGAGATGAGTTACCTGATTTAGTTATTACAGCCAACATTCAATCAATTTTATTGAGTGTTTTTATAGTCCCAACAATTGTCGGGATAGGGGCTTACTTTTATTCAAGTCGAATACTTAAAATATCATCAATATTAAAACCAAAAAAGAAAAAAAGAAAAGTTACAGTAACTGGATTTGTTAACATCTCTGTTCGTTTATTCCTATGGTTACTATGTATAGGTTCTATTGTTTCAGCAGGTTTTATCAGAAACAAAGAAATAATTGAAACACAGTCAAGCATAATATTATTTTTATTAATTATTCACATCCTTATTATTCAATCACTATCTCCATCAATTCAAATGTTTCTAATAAAATTTTTAATGAGGATATTTCAAACTGAAAATTATGTAATTAATACAGGCTTTTGGAATCTACTATCCAATCCTAGCTATTTGAAAAGTATACAAACTTCAATGAGCATGGGAGTAACTCTCATTTCTGGGTTTATTCTTTACACCCAAAATATGTATTCATTCATGAATACAGCAAACGGTGTAAACGAAGCAAGAGCTTCCTTTATTGCTTATCTGTCTGCTCCAATTATTCTGATTATTACTAGTTCTATTTCTCTTACAATTTTATCTTCTAATAAAGATATTGAGGACATTAAACAGTTAAAGACACTGGGAGTGTCAAGATTACAACTTTTTAAAATACGTATAGGCGAGGCAATAATACATTCGTTGTTAATTTTATTAGTGTCAGTAATTTTCAATTTAATTATTTTAATTTTAGTTAGCCTTATTGGCCAATTTTTAGGCCGTAGTTTAGTAGATATATCAGGTTTCTGGCAATCTAGTCTTATAGTTATTTCTTTGTTAGTTATTTTTTATAGTATTACAAAGGGATTTTATTTATTTCAAGATAGATAAATTAGAATAGTTACTGATTCAAAAAGAACACACTTATTGACATTGAAACCAAAGCAATACTAAAACTAAAAGACAAGGATAAAAAACCTTGTCTTTTTTTACATGTAATAAACAATGGCGATGTACTGGAGTGCAGATGCGGCTAGGATAAAGAGATGCCAAATCATGTGGAAATAAGGTTTTTTCTTGGCATAGAATCCAGCTCCAACTGTATAACAGAGTCCACCAGTTACCATGAGACTCCAAAAGATTGGCGTTGTTTGACTGATAATGGCAGGAATGATAGCCAGAACCAACCAGCCCATAATCAGGTAAAGAGCAAGACTGAATTTCTCATTGACCTTTTTAGCAAAGATTTTATAGAGGATGCCAAAGATGGTCGTTCCCCACTGAATGGCAATAATCAGATAGCCAAACCAGTTATTCATCAAGGTCAATACGACTGGCGTATAAGAGCCTGCGATAGCCACATAAATCATAGAGTGGTCGATGATTCGCAAGACGTATTTGTGGGTCGAACCATAGGCCATCGAGTGGTAAATGGTTGACGAGAGAAACATGAGAAATAGACTGATAACAAAGATAGAAACACCAAAAGATGATAAAAATCCATGTGCTTCGTAACTATAGGTGGATGAAATGGGGAGTAAGATGAGCATGATAACTGCACCCACAGCATGGGTTACGCTATTGGCAATTTCTTCTCCAAAACTGAGTTTTTTACTGAGTTTTAAGCTGGTATTCATTGGGTTTCCTCCTCTTCTTTGCTAAGGATTAAGTCTAGAGTTTGATGATAGAGTTTGACCGTTTGGCAGCTGGTTTGGATAATTGGATTTTCTGGATCGATTCCTTGGTTCATGTAATCCACAAAAGCATCGTAGAGCTGATCTGAGCTCGCTTGAGTTTGTAGAGTATTAAGTGTCTGAGCGATTTCTTGGATCGAAAAGACAGATTTGAGAGTAGTAATGGCAATTAAACGGGCAATCTGTTTGCGTTGGTATTTCTTTTTGTCAGGCTTTGTCAGGTAACCGTGTTTGACATAGTTATTGACCATGGATGCGGTCAGGCCCTTTTCTTTTTCTGGAGAGATAGGGGCACAGACTTGATTGACATAAAGCAAAACCTGATCCAGGTAGAGGTCAATGTTTGGAATGTCTTCCCATTTTGGGTAGGAAAAGATAGAATTCATTTCCAACTCCTTTTTATCTAGTTTCGATAACTAGATTATAAAATAATAAAAAACAAAAGTCAAGTTTCAACTGCTTGTAGAAAGCCCTAAATTATGCTATGATGAGAGAAAATAGTTAGAAATGAGGGGAAAAGATGGAGATTCGTTTAGCATTTCCAAACGAAGTAGATGCGATTATGCAGGTGATGGAGGATGCCAAAAAATGTTTAGCCAAGTCAGGCAGTGACCAGTGGCAAAATGGCTATCCAAATGCCGACATCATTATTGATGATATCATCTCTGGTCAAGCCTATGTGGCCTTGGAAGAGGGAGAACTGCTAGCCTATGCTGCTGTGACCAAGAGCCCAGAGGAAGCCTATGAAGCCATTTATGAAGGAAGTTGGCAGGGGGGAGAGTCGGAATATCTGGTCTTTCACCGTATCGCTGTAGCAACAGATGTCCAAGGGCAGGGAGTTGCTCAGACTTTCCTAGAAGGCTTGATTGAAGGTTTTGATTACCTAGATTTTCGTTCAGATACGCATGCAGAAAACAAGGTCATGCAGCATATCTTTGAAAAACTTGGATTTAGTCAGGTCGGAAAAGTCCTAGTTGATGGGGAACGCTTGGCCTATCAGAAATTAAAGAAATGAAGCAGAATAAGTACGCAAAAATGCTCTACCCGTCGCCAATTGGAACCTTATCCTTAGTTGCTGACGAGCAATATCTGTATGGAATTTGGGTGCAGAACCAAACTCATTTTGAGAGAGGCGTCAATACGCATAGGATGGAAACAGTTAAGGAGCATCCTGTTCTTGACCAAGTTATTTGCTATTTAGATACCTATTTCGAAGGCAGTGTTCAGGATCTATCTGACTTACCTTTGGCTCCTATTGGAACAGATTTTGAAAAGAGAGTCTGGGCATACTTACAGGCCATTCCTTATGGTCAAACAGTGACTTACGGACAAATAGCGCAGGACCTGCAAGTAGCTTCTGCCCAAGCGATTGGTGGAGCAGTGGGGCGCAATCCTTGGTCCATCCTCGTACCCTGTCATCGTGTGTTAGGATCAGGAAATCGTCTGACAGGCTATGCATCTGGAGTCGAAAAGAAAGTCTGGCTCTTGCAACATGAAGGTGTAGCATTTCAAGAAAATAAAAAATAGAAAGAAAAGAAGATGTTAGAATTTATCGAATACCCAAAATGTTCAACTTGTAAGAAAGCAAAAAATGAATTGGATCAACTTGGACTGGAATACCAAGATGTCCACATCGTAGAAGAAACACCAAGTGAAGATGCGATTTTGAACTGGTTGGAAACTTCCGGTTTTGAAGTGAAACAATTTTTCAATACTAGCGGGATCAAATACCGAGAACTAGGCCTGAAAGATAAGGTGGGAAGCTTGTCAAAACAAGAAGCAGCCAAGCTTCTGGCTAGTGATGGCATGTTATTGAAACGTCCAATTTTGGTGGAGAATGGTGCTGTTAAACAAATCGGCTATAGAAAAACCTATGAGGACTTAGGTTTGAGATAGTTTTTATTTATCTCCTTGATAGGTAAAATATATAGCCTCCCTGTTTTAAAGTGTGATAAACTAGAAGATAGACAAAGTCTGAGTAGCCCGTAGCAAATAATTTGCTTGCGAGCAGAAGTATGATAGAATGAATCATTATCAGGAGAGGATGTTTTTATGACTGTTACAACATTTTTAGCATCAGATTGGTACCAAAATTTGATGCAACTCATTCCGGATGGCAAGCTCTTTAGTTTGCGTTCGGTCTTCGATGGAATTCCAAGGATTGTCCAACAATTGCCTACAACCTTGATGTTAACGCTTGGAGGTGCACTCTTTGGTTTGCTACTTGCCCTGATTTTTGCCATTGTAAAGATCAATCGTGTTAAAATCTTATATCCCTTGCAGGCTTTTTTCGTCAGCTTCTTAAAAGGTACCCCAATCCTAGTTCAACTTATGTTGACCTACTACGGAATTCCTTTGTTACTGAAAGCTATCAACCAGCAATGGGGCACTGGTTTCAATATCAATGCGATTCCAGCGGCACTTTTTGCGATTGTAGCCTTTGCTTTCAATGAGGCGGCTTATGCAAGTGAAACGATTCGTGCAGCCATCCTTTCTGTTAATCCAGGTGAAATTGAGGCGGCGCGTAGTTTGGGTATGACACGAGCGCAAGTTTATCGTCGTGTGATTATTCCAAATGCGGCGGTGGTAGCGACACCGACTTTGATCAACTCCCTTATCGGTTTGACCAAGGGAACTTCTCTAGCCTTTAGTGCAGGTGTTGTGGAGGTCTTTGCCCAGGCTCAGATTTTGGGTGGAGCAGATTACCGCTATTTTGAACGCTTCATCTCCGTTGCTCTCGTTTACTGGGTGGTCAATATCGGAATCGAAAGCCTCGGTCGCTTTATCGAGAAGAAAATGGCTATCTCAGCGCCGGATACAGTGTCTACAGATGTGAAAGGAGACCTTCGTTAATGATTAAGATTTCGAATTTAAGCAAATCCTTTTCAGGACAGACAGTCTTGAATCATCTGAACTTGGATATCCAAAAAGGTGAGGTAGTGGCTTTGATTGGTTCATCTGGAGCTGGGAAATCAACCTTTCTTCGTAGTTTGAACTACCTTGAAACTCCAGATAGTGGAACGATTCAGATTGACAATTTTAAAGTTGATTTTTCTCAGATTAGCCAAGAAGAGATCCTAACCCTTCGTCGCAAGTTGTCCATGGTTTTCCAACAGTTTAATTTGTTTGAACGCCGAACAGCCCTTGACAATGTCAAGGAAGGTTTGGTTGTCGTTAAAAAATTATCGGACGAGGAGGCAACAAAAATCGCTAAGGAAGAGTTGGCCAAGGTTGGTCTTTCTGACCGTGAAAATCATTATCCTCGCCATTTATCAGGTGGACAAAAGCAACGGGTTGCCCTCGCGCGTGCGCTTGCTATGAAACCAGATGTCTTGCTCTTGGACGAGCCTACTTCAGCCCTTGACCCAGAGTTGGTCGGTGAAGTAGAAAAGTCTATTGCAGACGCTGCCAAGTCTGGTCAGACCATGATCTTGGTTAGTCACGATATGTCTTTTGTAGCCCAAGTGGCAGACAAGGTTTTATTCCTAGATAAAGGGAAAATCATCGAGTCTGGCACACCGGATGAAATCATCAATTATCCGAAAGAAGAACGGACAAAAGAATTCTTCGCTAGTTACAAACGGACTTATATTTGATATAATAGAAAAAGGAAAACTCAGTTAGTTGGACTAGCTGAGTTTACTCTTTAAAAAAGATAGAAACGAGAGAGATCATGCTGCTGCAACTATTTTCTTTGTATTTCGAGAGTTTGATCTTAACGACCATTCTCGTCGTGATTTTTTTAGGGATTTGGATTGGATTGCGAGCTATGTCTGGTGTGGACAAGACAGCCAAGGCTCGTCAAGCCCATCTCTATGATATGATTATGATTGGAGTTTTGGTAGTTCCGGTGTTATCCTTTGCCGTTATGAGTTTGCTCTTGGTTTTCAAGGCATAATCCTTGCGTGACTAGCAAGAATAAGTTAGAATAAAGACAGTTACAACAAGAAAGAAGGAATCGAAATGTACGATACGATTATTATCGGTGCTGGACCTGCGGGAATGACAGCTGCCTTATATGCTGCTCGAAGCAATCTGAAAGTTGCTTTGATTGAAGGTGGTCTGCCAGGTGGGCAAATGAACAACACCTCTGATATCGAAAACTATCCTGGATATGCCAATATTAGTGGACCTGAATTGGCAGAGAAGATGTTTGAACCTCTTGAAAATCTTGGAGTAGAGCACCTTTATGGATTTGTTGAAAAGATTGAAGATCATGCCGACTATAAGAAGGTCATCACTGATGACCAAGTTTATGAAACCCGTACTGTCATCGTGGCAACTGGGTCTAAACACCGTCTTTTGGGTGTTCCTGGAGAAGAAGAACTAAATAGCCGAGGCGTTTCTTACTGTGCGGTCTGTGATGGTGCTTTCTTCCGTGACCAAGACTTGCTCGTAGTTGGTGGAGGAGATTCTGCGGTAGAAGAAGCTCTCTTCTTGACTCGCTTTGCAAAGACTGTTACTATTGTTCACCGTCGAGATGAACTTCGTGCTCAAAAAGTTTTGCAAGACCGTGCCTTTGCAAATGAGAAAGTCAACTTTATCTGGGACTCTGTAGTCAAGGAAATCAAAGGTGAAAACCGAGTAGAGTCAGTTGTATTTGAAAATGTGAAAACTGGTCAAGTGACAGAGCAAGCCTTTGGAGGTGTCTTTATCTATGTTGGACTAGACCCTGTTAGTGATTTTGTTAAGGATCTGAATATTCAAGATCAGTCAGGCTGGATTGTAACAGATAATCACATGAAGACTGCCGTTGATGGTATCTTTGCGGTTGGAGATGTTCGCCAGAAAGACCTTCGCCAAGTGACAACAGCAGTTGGTGATGGGGCTATCGCTGGGCAAGAAGCCTACAAGTTTATTACCGAACATAGTTAATCATAAAAAAGTTTCCAATCAGGTTGATTGGAAACTTTTTATAGCCGGTTTCGGAAAACTTCGTACATGAGAATGGCTGCAGCAACACTGGCATTAAGGCTTTGAACATGTCCATTCATGGGAATGGTAATCATCTCATCAACCTGCTTTTTGATGTTGCTCGAGATGCCTTTTCCTTCATTTCCAATGATGAGGGCGATTTTCCCTTTTGTATTCCATTTGTGGCAAGGAGTACCGTTCATATCCGTTCCAAAGGTCCAGAAACCTTCATCCTTGAGTTTATCTAAGGTTTGACTAAGATTGGTTACTCGGGCAATCGGTACGTGCTCAATGGCACCTGTGGCCGTTTTGGCAACGACAGGAGTAACTCCGACAGCACGGTGCTTGGGAATGATGACACCTGAAACATTGGTCGCATCAGCAGTTCTCAAGATAGAACCCAGATTATGGGGATCAGTTAACCCATCCAGAATCAATAGCAAAGGATTTTCTTCTTGCCGCGTTTTGGCAAGGATTTGATCGAGCTCGCTATAGGCAAATTCAGATACTCTAAGGACAAATCCTTGATGGACGGCACCTTCGGTCATTTCAGAGAGGGATTTTTTTGAGGTCCAAGAGATGGACACCTTTTTCTCAGCAGCCAGTTCCTTGACTTTCTCAACATTCTTCCCCCTTAAATCTTCTTGGAGGTAGAGTTTGTTTCCGGTGTTTGCAAGCAGGGCTTCAGTAACGGCATGGACGCCATAGACAATATCATTTGTTTTCATGCCTCTATTATAACACAAAACCCCGTCTTGTGAACAGTACCCCAAAAGTTAGACAAATCAACCACCCGCTATGTAGGCGCGCGTCGAAGGTTATACCAAAAAAACTCCAAACACCATACAATAAAGGTGTTCAAGCCAATTGTAAAGCGAAAGGAGAAAACCATGGCACAGAAGTCTCATAGTTTATCACACACAAAGTGGCACTGTAAGTATCACATTGTGTTCACCCCTAAGCATAGACGAAAAGTAATCTATAATTAATATCGGAGTAGTTTAGGCGAAATATTTCATCGCTTGTGTAATTATAAAGGTGTTGAAATTATCGAAGGACACTTGATGCCATACTATATACATATGTTAGTAAGTATTCCACCAAGGATAAGTGTTTCTAGTTCCATGGGTTATTTAAAAGTTTGAATATACAATATTCAGTGCACAATAAAAATTCATAAGATTTTCTAATAAAATAGAATTGAACGAACTAGTTACTAAAGGAAATCTTATGAGCTCCTATCATTTTACCATAGATGAGCGTGAAAGTATCCTCATTTACCATATACAAGGCCTAAATGCTAAGCTGCTCCATCGTCACCCTTTCAGCATTAGTCGGGAATGGAAGCGACATCTAAGAGAATATTTTCCAAAAGGAAGTGATATAACATTGGTTGATGAACAAACCATTTAGCTGTGGGAGAACAAACTTAATAATAGGTCACGAAAATATCTTAACTGGAAAACACCTTATGAAGTTTTCTATGAAGAAAATGTGTACTTAATTTGATAATTCAAGATATTTTAAAAAACCAAATCCTAGTGGACTTGGCTTAGTTTTTTAGATTTTATTGGCAGCCCAGACACTTACCGAAGTAGCTGAGACAGGGAATTGTCCATAACCTTCCTCATCAATTGTAACTTGACCTTGGTGGTTTCCAAGTAAATCTACAAAGGTCTGGTTAGCCCATTCTTGGCCGACAAACATGGACTTGATGTTTTCTTGGTCATTTGAGATAAGGACTGCGATTGGGGATTGGTTTTCAGCACCTGAACGAACCCATCCGATACAGTTAGCATCGTCAAAGTAGTCTGTTTGCTCTCCATAAGCTCGGTCTTTGCGGATGGCGAGGAGTCGGTCAAGGACTTCTTTGAAATCTTCTTGGGCGTATTTTCCTGAAATACCATAGTAGTCTCCGTAAAATACACATGGAAGACCATCTTGGCGTAATAAAATGAGCGCATAGGCTGCTGGTTTAAACCATTCTTCGACGGTTGATTCGAGTGCCTGTCCTCTTTGAGTATCATGGTTATCAACGAAAGTGACAGCCTTATCAGGCTTGAGTTCAGCCAAGCTATCAGTAAAGATAGTACGAAGGTCGTAGCTTGCACCAGCTTGGCTGGCTTCAAAGAGGTTTTGGTGGAGACGAACATCGACAAGGTCAAAGCGTTCTTCCGTTTTCTCGAGATAGTCTAGGTTGGCTTCCTTGTCTGGATTCCAAAATTCCCCGAAAACATAGAAATCCTCACCGTATTTCTCCTTCATATCACGGATGAAATTGCCCATAAAGAAGGAATCGATATGCTTAACGGCATCCAAGCGGAAACCTGCCACACCAGTCGTTTCAATGAACCAGTCAGCCCAGTCATAGATATTTTGGATGACTTCAGGGTGCTTAAAGTCCAGGTCAGCGTACATGAGATAGTCGTAGTTGCCGTTTTCGTTGTCGACTAATTCCTCATTTGCCCAACCTTTATTATCTCCTTGGATCAGGTAAATGCCAGACTTACGGCGTTTGGCATCGTAGTCAGTACCAGTAAAGTGGTACCAGTGCCATTCAAAGTCATTATAGGTTTTCTGACGTCCATCAAAAGTGAAGTGGGTCCATCCGTTGATAGTAAAGGGTTCACTTAGTTGAACTGTACGGTCCTCAGGATCGACTTCGATGACCTGAAAGGCTTCCATGTGATCGGCAGCGGCCTTGTGATTGAGAACCACATCGGCCATAGGTTGGATTCCCTGTGCCTTTAGGGCTTGAATGGCTTGAAGATAGTCTTCTTTGAAACCATACTTGGTACGGACAGTCCCTTTTTGATTAAATTCTCCTAGATCAAAAAGATCATAAACGCCATAGCCCACATCTTTTTCATTGGTCGCCTTGAAGGCAGGTGGCATCCAGACATGACTGATACCAAGATTTGCTAGGTGTTCAGCGTCATCTGCCAATCGCGTCCAGTGTTGTCCGTCGTGGGGCAGATACCATTCAAAGTATTGCATAAGTGTCTGATTTTGCATAGTTTTTCCTCTTACTTATCAATGATGTGTTATATTCTACCATAAAGTCCAGAACTACGCAAACGTTTGCGCATTTTTTCTATCCCCCTTTCTAGAATTGTCTATTTTTAGAGATTGCTCCCCCTCTCTCTATTGCTGGGAAAAGGGTTTTTAGGATAAAGAATAATATGACTAAACTTTTTAACAAAAGTGACACTTAGTAAACTAAAGTATAGATGGTTAAACGGTTTCTTTTTTGAGAATTGTCACAAAATTTGCTATAATAGTAGCTATGAATAGAATTAGGGTCAGCAGACGTGTTGAAAAAAAGCTAGCTAAGGGGCTAGTTCTTTTGGAAGCAAGTGATTTAACAGATATTGATCTGACGGATCAGGCAGTAGAAGTTTTTAGTCAAGACGGGAAGTTTTTAGGGACTGCCTATCTTTCTCAGCAGAACAAAGGCATTGGCTGGTTGGTCAGCAAAGAAAAAGTTTCTTTCGATCAAGCCTTCTTTGAAACTCTGTTTCGTAAAGCTAAGGAAGCTAGAAAGTCTTATTATCAGGATGACTTGACAACTGCCTTTCGCCTCTTTAACCAAGAGGGGGATGGTTTTGGGGGTCTGACTATTGATCTCTACGGAGATTATGTGGTTTTTTCTTGGTATAACTCTTATGTTTATCAGATTCGTAAGTTGATTATAAAAGCTTTTAAGGAAGTCTTTCCTGAGGTCTTGGGGGCTTATGAGAAGATTCGTTTTAAAGGTCTAGATTACGAGTCTGCTCATGTCTATGGTGAGAAAGCGCCAGACTACTTTACTGTTCTTGAGAATGGCGTACTCTATCAGGTCTTTATGAATGATGGCTTGATGACAGGCATTTTTTTGGATCAGCACGAGGTTCGTGGTAGTTTGGTAGACGGTTTAGCCATGGGCAAATCCTTGCTCAATATGTTTTCCTATACAGCTGCCTTTTCAGTTGCTGCAGCTATGGGAGGTGCGAGTGAGACGACTTCTATCGACTTGGCCAAACGTTCGAGAGAACTGTCAGAAGCTCATTTTACGGCAAATGGACTCAGCACAGATAACCATCGTTTTATCGTCATGGATGTCTTTGAGTACTTTAAGTATGCCAAGCGAAAGGGCTTGGCATACGATGTGATTGTCCTGGATCCGCCGAGCTTTGCTCGCAATAAAAAACAAACATTTTCTGTGGCTAAGGACTATTACAAGTTGATTTCCCAGAGTCTAGAGATTTTAAATCCGGGAGGCATTATCATTGCTAGTACGAATGCTGCCAATGTTTCCCGTCAGAAATTTACAGAACAAATTGATAAAGGTTTTGCAGGAAGAAGGTATCAAGTCTTGAACCAATATGGACTTCCAGAAGACTTTGCCTATAATAAAAAAGATGAAAGCAGTAATTACCTCAAGGTGATTGGTATGAAGGTTAGTAGATGAAATTAATCGTTTCAGTGATGCCAAGAAGTTTAGAAGAAGCGCAAGAGCTGGATGCCACACGGTATGAAGATGCCGATATCATTGAGTGGCGTGCGGACTTTCTTGCCAAGGACGCTATTTTACAGGTAGCACCCGCTATCTTTGAGAAATTCGCAGGACGTGAACTTGTCTTTACTCTTCGGACTCGCGCAGAGGGAGGAGAAATTGAGCTGTCTTCCGAAGAGTATGTTCAAATCATCAAGGAAGTTACCCAGCTCTATCAACCAGATTACGTTGATTTTGAGTATTTCAGCTACAAGGACGTTTTTGAGGAGATGTTGGATTTTCCAAATCTTGTATTGAGTTACCATAATTTCCAGGAAACACCTGAAAACATGATGGAGATCCTGTCTGAGTTGACCAGTCTCTCTCCAAAAGTGGTTAAGGTATCTGTCATGGCCCATACGGAGCAAGATGTTTTAGACTTGATGAACTACACACGAGGATTTAAAACACTCAACCCTGAGCAAGACTACGTGACCATTTCCATGGGGAAAATGGGCAAGGTATCTCGTATCACTTCAGATGTGACGGGTTCAAGTTGGTCATTTGCGAGTCTTGATGAAGCGAGTGCTCCAGGTCAGATTTCTCTATCAAACATGAAAAAAATCAGGGAGATCTTGGATGAAGCTTGATGGCTACACACGTATGGCGGCTGTCGTTGCAAATCCCATTAAACACTCTATCTCACCTTTCATCCACAATAGTGCCTTTGAGGCGACAGCTACCAATGGTGTTTATGTGGCTTGGGAAATTGAAGCGAGTGATCTGGCAGAAACAGTCACTAATATTCGCCGTTACCAGATGTTTGGGATTAATCTCTCCATGCCCTACAAGGAGCAAGTGATTCCTTATCTGGATGAGTTGAGTGATGAGGTTCGTTTGATTGGGGCAGTTAATACAGTTGTTAATCAAGACGGAACGTTAATTGGATATAATACAGATGGCAAGGGATTCTTTAAGAGCTTGCCTTCTTTTACAATCTCGGATAAGAAAATGACTATTCTGGGAGCAGGTGGTGCGGCCAAGTCCATTTTGGCACAGGCTATTTTAGATGGCGTCAGTCAGATTTCAGTCTTTGTTCGTTCAGTTTCCATGGAAAAAACAAGACCTTACCTGACCAAGTTACAGGAGCAGACAGGCTTTAAAGTGGACTTGTATGCTTTAGAGGATATTTCTGAACTGCAAGAAAAGATTGCCAAGTCGGATCTACTTGTCAATGCGACTAGTGTGGGAATGGACGGTCAGTCGTCCCCAGTTCCAGAAAGCATCAATTTGCCAGAAACTCTCTTGGTGGCAGATATCATTTACCAACCATTTGAAACACCATTTTTGAAATGGGCTAAAAGTCAGGGCAATCCAGCTGTCAATGGTCTGGGAATGTTGCTCTATCAAGCTGCTGAAGCTTTTCAACTGTGGACAGGAAAAGAAATGCCGACAGACGAGATTTGGCAGTCCTTAACAGAAAAATATAAATAGTGAAAAGGAGATCCTACTATGAAAATCATAATCGATATTCCACATCATCCTTATGATATTCAGATTGAAAAAGGTTGTCTATCGCAAGCAGGTCAATGGTTGCGAGAGCTTTGGCAACTGCAAAAAGTGATTATCGTAACAGACAACCATGTGGCCTCACTCTACGCGGAGAAGGTCAAGCTCAGCCTGGAGGATGCTGGTTTTCAGGTAGCTGTTTTTGACTTTTTAGAAGGTGAAGAAAGAAAGAATTTAACTACTGTTCAGAAAGTCTATGAATTTTTAGTCAAGCAAGGTCTGACTCGTAGCGATGGGATTGTGGCCCTTGGTGGTGGTGTCGTTGGAGACCTGGCAGGCTTTGTGGCCTCTACCTATATGCGGGGCATTCACTTTGTTCAGATTCCGACTAGTTTGACAGCCCAGGTTGATTCTTCTATCGGTGGTAAAACAGGTGTTAATACTCCTTTTGCTAAGAATATGGTAGGAACTTTTGCCCAACCTGATGGGGTTCTGATTGATCCGCTTGTCCTAGAAACGCTCGGAAAAAGAGAGCTGATTGAGGGGATGGGCGAGGTCATCAAGTATGGCTTGATTGAGGATGTGGAACTATGGGCTCTCTTGACGGAGTTAGATGGTTCTGTTGAAAGCATTTTAGAACATGCAGAGTCTTTGATTGAACATTCTTGCCAAGTTAAGCGCAAGATGGTAGTTGAGGATGAGTTGGACAAGGGTGTCCGCCTTTACCTCAATTTTGGCCACACTATTGGGCATGCTATAGAAGCGACTGCCGGTTATGGAAAAGTCATGCATGGGGAGGCTGTCGCCATGGGCATGGTGCAGATTTCCAAGGTTGCTGAGGGGAAAGGCCTCATGCCAGAAGGAATAACTCAGTCTATTACAGCTATGTGTCAGAAATTTGGTTTGCCTGTTGACTATGAAAACTGGGATGTTGATAAACTTTATCAAGCTTTGACTCATGATAAGAAAGCGCGTGGGAACACCTTGAAATTGGTCTTGGTACCAGAGCTTGGTTCAGCGACCATTCACCCAGTTTCTCTGGAAGAGATGAAAGACTACTTGGTAAAATAAGGAGAACGTATGAGATATTTAACTGCAGGAGAATCACACGGCCCCCGTCTGACAGCTATCATCGAGGGAATTCCAGCTGGACTTCCTTTGACAGCTGAGGATATTAATGAGGACCTTAAACGCCGTCAGGGTGGCTACGGTCGTGGTGGTCGTATGAAGATTGAGAGCGACCAGGTTGTCTTTACATCGGGCGTTCGCCATGGAAAGACGACTGGGGCTCCCATTACTATGGATGTCGTCAATAAGGACCACCAAAAATGGTTGGATATCATGTCTGCGGAGGACATTGAAGACCGCCTTAAAAGCAAACGGAAAATCACTCATCCTCGGCCAGGTCATGCCGATTTGGTTGGGGGTATCAAGTACCGTTTTGATGATTTGCGAAATTCCTTGGAGCGTTCATCTGCCCGTGAAACCACCATGCGAGTGGCAGTTGGAGCAGTAGCTAAACGCCTCTTGGCTGAACTGGAGATAGAAATTGCCAACCATGTCGTGGTCTTTGGTGGTAAGGAAATCGATGTTCCTGAAAATCTGACGGTCGCTGAGATTAAGGAAAGAGCTGCCCAGTCAGAAGTTTCTATTGTCAACCAAGAACGAGAACAGGAAATCAAGGATTATATTGACCAAATCAAGCGTGATGGTGATACCATTGGTGGAGTTGTGGAAACAGTCGTCGGAGGCGTTCCAGTTGGTCTTGGTTCCTATGTTCAATGGGACCGAAAATTGGATGCTAGACTGGCCCAAGCTGTTGTTTCTATCAATGCCTTTAAAGGGGTAGAATTTGGTCTTGGGTTTGAGGCTGGTTACCGTAAAGGCAGCCAAGTCATGGACGAAATTCTCTGGTCTAAAGAAGACGGCTATACTCGCCGTACCAATAATCTAGGTGGTTTTGAAGGTGGCATGACCAATGGGCAAACCATCGTTGTTCGAGGTGTCATGAAACCCATCCCCACCCTTTATAAACCTCTGATGAGTGTAGATATCGAGACTCACGAACCTTATAAGGCAACTGTGGAGAGAAGTGATCCGACCGCTCTTCCAGCAGCAGGTGTTGTCATGGAAGCCGTTGTAGCAACGGTTCTAGCACAAGAAATCCTTGAGAAATTCTCATCAGACAACCTAGAGGAATTAAAAGAAGCGGTAGCCAAACACCGTGACTATACAAAGAACTATTAAGGAGTTCCTATGGCAAAAACAGTCTATATAGCAGGTCTTGGATTGATTGGAGCCTCTATGGCCCTAGGTATCAAGCGTGATCATCCTGATTATGAAATTCTAGGTTATAATCGCAGTCAGGCTTCTAGAGATATTGCCTTGGAAGAAGGTATGATTGACCGTGCGACGGATGATTTTACCAGTTTTGCTCCTCTGGCAGATATCATCATCTTGACCTTGCCAATCAAACAGACCATTGCTTTTATTCAGGAGTTGGCAGGTTTGAACTTGAAAGAAGGCGTCATTATCTCGGATGCTGGCTCGACCAAGTCAGACATAGTGGATGCAGCGGAGAAGTATTTGGCTGGTAAGTCTGTTCGTTTTGTCGGGGCCCATCCTATGGCTGGTAGCCACAAGACAGGAGCTGCCTCTGCCGATGTCAATCTCTTTGAAAATGCCTACTATATCTTTACTCCATCGAGTTTGACCACTCCAGAAACTCTTTCAGAAATGAAGGACCTACTGTCTGGTCTTCATGCTCGTTTTATCGAGATTGATCCCAAGGAGCACGATCGAGTAACTTCACAGATTAGCCATTTTCCTCATATTCTGGCTTCTAGTCTCATGGAGCAAACAGCAATCTATGCTCAAGAACATGAGATGACAAGGCGCTTTGCGGCGGGTGGTTTTCGAGATATGACCCGTATTGCAGAGAGTGAACCAGGTATGTGGACTTCTATTCTCTTATCCAATCGTGAGACTATCCTAGAGCGGATTGAGGATTTCAAGGAACGCTTAGATGAGATTGGTCAGGCTATTAGCAAGGGGGAAGAAGAGCAGATTTGGAACTTTTTCAACCAAGCGCGTGAGCAACGTCAGGCTATGAAAATCCATAAACGCGGAGGAGTGGACAGTTCTTATGACTTATATGTTGATGTTCCCGATGAAGAAGATGTTATCTTGCGAATCTTGGAATTGCTACGAGGAACTTCCTTGGTCAATATCCACATCAACGAAGAAAACCGTGAGGATGTTCACGGAATTCTACAAATTTCATTTAAAAATGCTCAGGATCTGGAACGAGCTGAGCGCTTAATTACAGAAAATACGGACTACACAGTCGTCATCAAATAAGGAGAAAATCATGTCAAATATTTACGATAGTGCAAATGAACTCAGTCGCGGGTTACGCGAATTGCCAGAATACAAGGCGGTTAAGTCAGCCAAAGATGCTATCCAAGCTGATGAACAAGCTAGCAAGATTTTTGCAGACTACCTCGCCTTCCAGCAAGAAATCCAAGTCATGGCGCAAACTGGACAGATGCCAGATGCCTCTTTCCAAGAAAAGATGCAGTCCTTCAGCAAGCAGATCCAAGAGAACACTCTTTTGTCAGATTTCTTTGCCAAACAGCAACAATTATCGATTTACCTTTCGGACATTGAAAAAATTGTCTTTGAACCTGTTTCAGAATTGTTGAAATAGTATTTTATCTGTATAAAAGCCAGAAATTTCAGGAATTTCTGGCTTTTTTGTGATAAAATAAGAAAAGTATTGCAAGTATGAGGTCCGCTATGAAACTAAAAACAAACATTCGCCACTTACATGGCAGTATCCGAGTTCCAGGTGACAAGTCTATCAGCCATCGTTCGATTATCTTTGGAAGTTTAGCTGAAGGTAAGACCAAGGTTTATGATATTTTGCGTGGCGAGGATGTGCTCTCAACCATGCAGGTTTTTCGTGATCTTGGTGTTAACATTGAGGATAAAGATGGGGTTATTACCATTCAAGGTGTTGGAATGGATGGCTTAAAAGCTCCGCAAAATGCCCTTGATATGGGGAATTCTGGCACCTCGATTCGCCTGATTTCAGGTGTACTTGCTGGTGCAGACTTCGAAGTAGAGATGTTTGGAGATGATAGTCTTTCTAAACGCCCTATGGATCGCGTGACGATTCCATTGAAAAAAATGGGCGTTAGCATTTCGGGGCAAACTGAGCGAGACCTGCCTCCCCTTCACTTGAAAGGTACTAAAAAACTAACACCAATTCACTATGAGTTGCCAATCGCCTCTGCCCAAGTCAAGTCTGCCTTGATATTTGCTGCCTTGCAGGCTCAGGGTCAGTCAGTTATTATCGAGAAAGAATGCACTCGTAACCATACAGAAGATATGCTACAGCAATTTGGTGGCCATTTAAGTGTGAATGGTAAAAGAATCACTGTCTCAGGACCACAAAAACTGACCGGACAAAAGGTTATCGTTCCAGGAGATATTTCCAGTGCAGCCTTTTGGTTGGTTGCTGGTTTGATTGTGCCAGATTCTCGTGTGGTGCTTCAGAATGTGGGTATTAACGAAACTCGCACTGGAATTATAGATGTCATTCGCGCCATGGGTGGAAAACTAGAAATAACTGAAATTGATCTAATCGCTAAATCAGCAACCCTAACTGTCGAGTCTTCTGACTTGAAAGGAACAGAGATTGGTGGAGCCTTGATTCCACGCTTGATTGATGAATTGCCCATTATTGCCCTTCTCGCGACACAAGCGCATGGTGTAACGGTCATTAAGGATGCTGAAGAACTCAAGGTCAAGGAAACCGACCGCATTCAGGTGGTGGCAGATGCTTTAAATAGCATGGGGGCTGAAATCACACCTACTACAGATGGAATGGTTATCAAAGGGAAATCATCTTTTCATGGTGCTAGAGTCAACACCTTTGGTGACCATCGTATTGGAATGATGACTGCTATTGCTGCCCTCTTGGTTGCAGATGGAGAGGTGGAACTTGACCGTGCCGAAGCCATCAATACCAGCTATCCAAGCTTCTTTGATGATTTGGAGACCTTGATTCATGGTTAAGGTATTACTCGGATTTATGGGAGCTGGCAAATCGACTATCGCAAGAGGCTTAGATCCAGACTACCTAGATATGGATGCCTTGATCGAGGAACGCTTAGGAATGTCCATTGCGGATTTTTTCGCTGAAAATGGAGAAGAAGCCTTTCGTCAGGTGGAGTCAGAAGTTTTAGCGGACTTACTAAAAACGGACCGAGTTGTGTCAACTGGTGGAGGAGTAGTCGTTTATCAGAGAAACCGTGACTTGCTCAAGCAAAATCCTGATAACATCTATCTGAAAGCAGACTTTGAAACTCTTTACCAACGTATTTCAGCTGATAAGGACAATCAACGGCCACTTTTTCTCAACAACAGCAAGGAAGAGTTGCGAGGGATTTTTCAAGAAAGACAGGCTTGGTATGAGGAAGTAGCCAGTCGTGTTCTAGATGTGACCAAGCTAAGTCCAGAGGAAATTATAGAGGAGCTGAGATGAAAATTGCTTATCTAGGTCCTAAGGGATCTTTTTCGCACCACGTTGTGCAAACTGCTTTTCCTAATGAGGAATTACAAGCCTTTGCCAATATTACAGATGTTATCAAGGCCTATGAACAGGGCTTGGTGGACTATTCGGTGGTGCCAGTTGAAAACTCCATTGAGGGAAGTGTGCATGAAAGCTTGGACTATCTTTTTCATCAGGCGGACATTCAGGCTGTTGCAGAAATAGTACAACCCATTCATCAGCAACTGATGACAGTTCCTGGTCAGTTAAAAATTGAGAAAATCTTTTCCCACCCTCAAGCCCTGGCTCAAGGAAAGAAATTCATAGATGAGCATTACCCAGAAGCCCAGCTTGAAGTGACGGCAAGCACAGCCTATGCAGCCCGCTTCATCGCTGAACATCCAGACCAAGCTTTTGCAGCTATTGCCCCTAGAAACTCAGCTGCCGAGTATGGTTTGGAGCTGATAGCAGAAGATATCCAAGAAATGGAAGCCAATTTCACTCGTTTTTGGGTTTTAGGGTCTGAGATTCCCACTATCCCTTTGCAATCACAAACTGAAAAAATGAGTTTGGCCTTAACCTTACCAGACAACCTTCCTGGTGCCCTCTACAAGGCTCTTTCAACCTTTGCATGGCGAGGTATTGACTTAACCAAGATAGAAAGTCGTCCTTTGAAAACAGCCTTGGGAGAATATTTTTTCATTATTGATGTGAATTATAGTGCCAAAGAGCTGGTTCATTTTGCCAGACAAGAACTCGAAACAATTGGGATCCAGTACAAGATACTGGGAACCTACCCTATTTTCACCATTAGAGATTTAGGAAAGGAGAGCCTATGAGCAAAGAAAGCCCTTTAAGTCATCATGAGCAGTTACGTTATGACTACCTTTTTAAGAATATTCATTACCTAAATGACAGAGAAAAGAGAGAATTTGACTATCTGAAAAGAAAAATGGACGGCGAATTACCCTCTAATGAAAGGGAAAAAAATCTAGGGAAGGACATTGGAATTCCACAATATTCCAATCAAAGTCGCTCGAATAGACATCAGAAATTTTCCTCTCTTCCAGAAGTAAAAAAGAAGAAACCAATAAGATTTTTTAAACGAGTTCTAATTTGGCTTTTACTGTTGATAACCTGTGTGGCTGCGGGCATGATTATTATGTTCCTTCGAGGTTTCCAGTCGGCAACTACTAGCAATAATCCAGCTGACGCCAAGGCAGCTCAAGTAGAGGTCTTTAATGGTCAGGATACCAAAGATGGTGTGAACATCCTAGTCATGGGAACAGATGGCCGTATCGGTCAAAATAGTGCAGAGACCCGTACTGACACGATCATGGTACTAAACGTTAGCGGATCAGATAAGAAGATCAAGCTAGTCAGCTTCATGCGTGACAACCTAGTCTATATTGATGGCTACAGCCAGATTGTGAATGGAAAGAAGCAGAGGGATAACAAACTCAACGTAGCCTATGAACTTGGGGAGCAGGAGGGACAAAAAGGAGCAGAAATGGTTCGCAAGGTTTTAAAAGATAACTTTGATTTGGACATTAAGTATTATGCTCTAGTGGATTTTCAGGCCTTTGCAACTGCCATTGATACTCTATTTCCTGATGGGGTGACCATCGATGCTCAATTCTCAACATTGAATGGTCAGCCTCTGACAGAAGTTGCAGTCGGAGATGATCTTCATGCAACAGAAACAGAGTCGCCAACTCAAACGATTCGTGCTGGCAAGCAACAAATGAATGGCTCAACCTTACTTAACTACGCCCGCTTCCGTGATGATGATGAGGGAGACTATGGCCGTACCAAACGTCAACAGCAGGTCATGTCAGCTGTTCTTGAGCAAATCAAAGACCCGACCAAACTCTTTACAGGTTCAGAGGCGCTTGGAAAGGTCTTTGGAATGACTTCAACCAATCTACCGTATAGCTTCTTATTGACCAATGGTTTGTCAGTTATCGAAGGTGCCCAGAATGGTATTGAAAGGTTGACAGTGCCAGAACTTGGCGATTGGGTAGACGCTTATGATGTCTACGGAGGACAAGGTCTACTTGTCGACCAAAACAAATACCGGACTAAACTCGCCCAAATGGGAATGAGATAAGATGTATATAAATAAAAATCAAAGCTTTATTCACTAGCAAAAAGAGTAGATGAAGCTTTGATTTTTTACGGTATCTGATGGATTTTTAAGGCTTTTTTATGGTATAATAAAACGATATAACTCGTTATTGGACAGAAGGGGAGAGACATGAGTGATTTGAAAGCGATTCAGGCTCGTAGTCTGGAAATTGCTGAATATTTCGTCGCATTTTGTAAAGAACATGGTTTGTTGTGCTATCTCTGTGGTGGAGGAGCTATTGGTGCTCTCCGTAACAAGGGTTTCATTCCTTGGGATGATGATTTAGACTTTTTCATGCCTCGCAAGGACTATGAAAAATTAGCAGAACTATGGCCTCGTTATGCAGATGAACGTTATTTCTTGTCAAAGAGTCACAAGGATTTTGTAGACCGTAACCTTTTTATTACCATTCGTGATAAGGAAACAACTTGTATCAAGCCTTATCAGCAGGATTTGGATTTACCACACGGTTTGGCCTTGGATGTTTTACCTTTAGATTATTATCCTAAAAATCCAGCTGAACGTAAGAAACAAGTTCGCTGGGCCTTGATTTATTCACTCTTTTGCGCACAAACTATTCCAGAAAAGCATGGTGCTATCATGAAATGGGGGAGTCGCATTTTACTCGGTTTGACTCCCAAAGGTCTACGTTATCGCATTTGGAAAAAAGCTGAGAAAGAAATGACCAAGTACAGTCTAGCTGAGAGCGATGGCATTACGGAATTATGCTCAGGTCCTGGCTACATGAGAAACAAGTACCCAATCGCTTCCTTTGAAGACAATCTCTTCTTGCCATTTGAAGATACTGAGATGCCCATCCCAGTCGGCTATGATGCCTATCTCAGCACTGCTTTTGGGGATTATATGACGCCACCACCAGCGGATAAGCAAGTACCGCATCATGATGCCATCATAGCAGACATGGACAAGAGTTACACAGAGTACAAGGGAGAATACGGAGCATGATGGGAGAAAAAATTAGCGTCATTGTTCCAGTCTATAATGTAGAAGCCTATCTGGAGCGATGTGTGGAGTCAATTCTTCATCAAACTTATACCAATTTTGAACTAATTCTGATCAATGATGGCTCTACCGATTCCAGTGGACAGATCTGTGATCACTTAGCCTCTCAGCATGAGAATGTCAAGGTCTATCATCTTGAAAATGCTGGAGTCTCAAATGCGAGAAATAAGGGAATCAAGCTGGCGACTGGTGCTTGGATCACCTTTATTGATAGCGATGATTTCGTTACTAAAGATTATCTAGAAATCTTGATTGGTGCAGTTGATGATGAGGAGTCCGTAGGATTTACAATCGCTCCTCTGCACCATATTAAAAATGGAATTGTGACAGATTTACCTCCTCATTCTGGAAGAAAAGAAATCTGGTTAACAGAAGAAACCATGAAGGAATTACTGATGACCACTAGGACGTCATTTTTTCCTGTCGCAAAACTGTTTAAGAGAGATTTGATAGCGGATGAAAGGTTTAATACAGATTATCACCTAGCTGAAGATGCCTTGTTCTTAACTGAATTGCTACTAAAGACAAGATGCAGTAGCGTATTTATTGACAAACCAATTTATTATTATGATCATCGTGAGGGAAGTGCGACAACATCTGTTAATCAGCATGTATTTGACACGATAGAAGTTTATAAGCACATAATCGCTAAAGTATCACAAGTCTTTCCTGATTTAAAACCTGAATTAAAAAATAGAGAACGTTGGTCATATATCACAGTTTACGATAAAATTATCTTTACTTCATCTGAAGAGTATCAAAAGGAGAAAGCTGAGCTGAGAACTTGGATTGTTCAGCATCGACGCGAAATTTGGAAGGATGCTTATTTCACTACTTTTCGCAAGATAGCAGTTCTATCACTTGTCATTTCTCCATGGCTATATAAGAAAATTGTTGGATTAAAAAACTAATATCATGAGAAGGAGTTGAAAATGAATTTTTCAAAAATGGATGAATACTTTGAAAAATCAAAACTATGGATTGCCTATCTGTTTGTTTTCATTTCGATTTTAAGTATGAGTTCACTAGTTTATAAGGTAGCAAATCCAATCTATAAGGGATTGTCAGCGATTGTTGTACTTTATATTTGCTACACACTGTTGTTTAAGTGGAAACAGATTACAGTAGATCGAAAGTTTTTGGCCTTATTTGGCTTGTTATCTGGGAGTCATCTGCTATCAGCAGTATTCAATAGCTCCGGACATTTGATTGGGAATGTGATTGAAATACTTTTTATGGTAACCTATGTTTTATTATTTACCATGTTACAATCAGGTCAACTCAAAAAATTATTTGACTGGATTGCCTATACAGTTCAAATTATTTCTTTCTCTTCCGCAATCTTTGCATTTGGTTTATTGGTAAGTAGAGTCCTTATCCTATTTAAGATTGGAGAGCAATCTTATTACTATGGTGTCATGAATGGACGTCTGTGGGGAATTGTCAATCCTAATGCTAGTGCGATTTTTTCATACATTAGCATTATTTTAGCTATGTATTTGATCCATAAAGGAAGTAAATATTCTGTATATCTTAAACTGAACAATGTGATTCAATTAGTTTACTTCGCTACTATGCAAAGTCGAGGAGCCTTATTGTCCTTGCTTCTCATGATTGGACTTTATAGTTTCTTTGTTACTAGAGGAAGTATCGTTAAACGATTCCTTACTTTTATTGTTACTGGTTTGCTGATTACCGCTACCAATATTGGATTAAGTTATGCAACTTCAATTTATATCTCATCTGAAACTGCGACTGTTTTTGACTTAAATAAAGGGCAATCCTATGCTGAGACAGATTCGTCTGTTACCAAGAAGACTGGTGAACTCCATTTAATTGAAACAACACCAAGTGGTAGGACCTATATTTGGAAAAATGCTATTAAAATGGGAAGTGCCAAACCAATTTTTGGTTATGGTGTACGGAATGTTCCAGATTACTACACAGAATATTTCAGTAAATTTGAGATTCAAAATTCCCTCATTGGTGGGAACTTCCATAACATTTTTGTGACCATATTTGTTAGTTCGGGAGTTCTAGGATTAGTATCCTTCCTTCTTATATTGGGTTATGTAATCAAGCGCTTTTTAACTTATTTGATTGTTTCTAAGAGAAATACTGATAAATTGATTATGATTCTCTTCTTCGGTATCTTGTTTGGTCAGTTGTTTGAAAGTCAGATCATGTATTCTACCAACTTTATCAATATCATCTTTTGGTTGGCAATCGGTTATGGATTAGTTGTTTGCAAACGGGATGAAGGAGTTCGGTATCAAGAAGTAACAGATGTCAGTGAAATTCAACAGATGGAACTTGGAATCATGGAGTATATTCATGAAGTTTGTCAAAAAATTGGTGTTAAGTATTTCCTAGCTTATGGAAGTCTAATTGGTGCGGTTCGCCATAAAGGTTTCATTCCTTGGGATGATGATATGGACATCTGCATGCTAAGAGAAGACTATGAGAAACTACAAGATTACCTTATCGCTAACCCTGATGAACGTTATGAGGTTATGTCTTATAAAAATAATCTCAACTATGTCTATCCCTTCATGAAAGTGCAGGATAACCATACCTACTTGCTAGAAGAAGATGTTCGCATCGATTCAAATATGGGAATCTATGTAGACATTTTCCCTGTGGATGGCTACGAGAATGATGCAAATTTCAAGAACAAGATGACGAAACTGATAAAGAAACGTCAATTGAGTTGCTATACATTTAAAGGCATCACCAATACGAAAAGTCTACTGAATTCTTTGATTCGTTATGTTTCTGTTGTCATTTTCTATTTTACAAATACGAATAAGTATGTTGAGCAAATTGATGAGCTTGCTAAATCTAGAGCAGTTGCTGACTACGAGCAAGTTGATTATTTGATTTATAAGGATATGAATAAACCAGTTTGGAAACGAGAGTGGTTGGAACAAGTGATTGTGGGAACGTTTGAAGGCAAGGAATTTATGATTCCAAAACATTACCATGAAATTTTGACTTCGGACTATGGAGATTACATGCAATTGCCCCCTCTTGAACAAAGAGTATCTCACCATGATTTTAAACTGTGGAAAATCACTAAAAGTTCTAAGTAAGCAAATCGCAGTTAAAAATCGTTTAAAGAATTAGTCGAAATTAGGAGAATAAAACGTATGTCTGAGAGAGTTTTAAGTCTTGAAGAAATAAAACAAGTGGAGTTGGATATTTTAAAGTATCTACATGAACTATGTGAACAGCATCAGATTAAATATTTTATTGATTTTGGAACCTTACTAGGAGCTGTCCGCCATAAAGGATTTATCCCTTGGGATGATGATACGGATATTTCCTTGGCGCGAGATGAATTTGAAAAGCTTTATAAGGTTTTAAAAAATGAGAATCATCCCTACTACAAATTGATTTCATTTAGGGAGACAAAAGGCTATCCTTACAGTTATATGCGTGTTCATGATATTAGAACACGTAGAGATGCCAATCTTCTGGACCCGACAGTCGTATTGGGAACTTGTGTTGACATTTTTCCATACGATGGTGTCGTGATGGAGGAAAGTGATTGTAAGAAAATGAAGCTCTATAAACATTTTGTCCGCCTTTCTTCTTTGAATTTCAAAGGAATTAAATCAGAAAATGGGGGGATAAAAAATCTGCCTCGCTATATTGGGTCAGCTATTTTCCGTCTTAGCTCTCCACAAACTTGGAATCAAAAATTAGAGAATCTTGCTTTAAAATATAGTGTAAATCAAGCTACAGATCTCACTTGTACGATATTTGATCCTAGCTTTCCAGAGGGAATCAAAAAAGAATGGCTCTATGATCTGATTGATATGCCATACGAAAACATCGTAGTGAAAGCTCCGAGAAAATACCATGAAATTCTTGCCTACGAATTTGGAGCAGATTATATGACTCCACCACCTGTTGAACAACAGGTTCCAGGAACTGATAAGAATTATTGGATTGATTAGTAAGAGATTGTTTTCATCGAGAAAGGAGTGTTCAAGATGAAGAATAAAGGATTAGTTAAATCAGTCAGTTATAGTTTACTTGCTTTTCTTTTTGTGTTGATTGGTTTATCACAACAAGTTGATGCAGACACCATTACTGCTGGTTCGGGTAATCGTATCCATTTCATTAATACTAAGGCCAAGTCAGGAAGTGATGCCATTCTGCTAGAGAGTAATGGCCATTATGCCTTGATTGATATGGGGGAAGACTATGACTTCCCTGATGGGAGTGACCCAAGGTACCCAAGCCGCTGGGGAATTTCTATGAGAAATTATCAAGTATTGGAGGATCGATTGATTCGCCATCTAGATCAAATAGGTGTTAAAAAATTAGATTTTATCATAGGAACTCATGTCCATAGTGACCATATTGGTGGAGCGGATGAAATACTCAATCGTTATCAGGTTAGTAAGTTTTATTTGAAAAAATATTCAGATGATCGGATTACCTCACACTGGGGACTATGGGATAACCTTTTCAATTATGATAATGCTTTGAGAGCAGCTCAAAAACGAGGAGTTACTCTGATTCAGAATATTACAGATGAGGATAGTCACTTTAAATTAGGTGATATGGATATCCAACTCTATAATTATAAAAATGAATATGATGCTGATGGCAGCCTGAAAAAAGTTCTAGATGATAACTCAAACTCAATCGTTTCAGTAGTGACTGTGGCAGGAAAGAGAATCTATCTTGGCGGAGATTTGGATAATGCCGAAGGGGCAGAAGATAAGTTAGGTCCAGTTATCGGCAAGGTTGATATGATGAAATGGAACCATCATTATGATGCAACAATTTCAAATACGATTAATTTTCTTGAAAACCTATCTCCAAAGATGATCATTCAAACAACTGGTGGTGATATTAATGTCGCTTCAACCAGAGAATATCTCCAAAAGAAAAATATTCAAGTTCTCAGAGCTTCTAGTCAAACTCAGGATGCAACTGTTTTTGATATTAGCGATAAAGGATTTGCTAATGTTTCTAATCTCTTCCCAGACATCCCCGTAGTTGACGAAAAATGGTATCAAGAAGGTGGTTACTGGAAATATCGTTTACGTGATGGGGAAATGGCTATCGGTTGGAGAGAGATTGACGGAGCCACTTACTTCTTTAATGGAAAAGGGCAAATGCAGGCAGGCCGCTGGCTTCACCTTAATGATGATTGGGGAGAGAATGCTAAGGGAAATGATTACTATCTCAACTCAAATGGTAAAATGCAAACAGGTGGTTGGTTCAAGCTGGAGGGCTCTTGGTATTATATCCAATCAAATGGTGCTAGACGATTTAGTGAGCTTTCTGAAATTGGAGGGAAAAAGTATCTCTTTGCAGCAGATGGTAAGATGCTAACAGGACATCAAGTCTTTAATGGAAAGAAGATGTTCTTTGCAGACAGTGGAGCACTACAAACAGAAGGTAAGCCTTCAACTTGGCAAAAGATTTCCTCAGATTGGTATTTCTATGACGAAGATGGTCTTCGGACTGTCGGGAAAAAGAATATCAACGGAACCACTTACTACTTTAATCAAGAAGGTGTCATGCAAACGGGTTGGGCCTTTATTGATGGTCACTGGAACTATTTTGCGAACTCAGGCGCCATGCAAACAGGCTGGATCAAGGATCAAGATACTTGGTATTATCTGGACAAAGATGGTATCATGCTCACTGGAAAACAAGAAATCAATGGTGTTCGTTACTATTTGAATGCTAGTGGTGCCATGCAAACAGGCTGGAAATGGCTAGAGAACAATTGGTATTACTATGCGAACTCAGGCGCTATGAAAACAGGCTGGATTAAGGATAATGAGAAATGGTATTACCTAAGTCAAGATGGTATTATGCAAACCGGAAAACAAGAAATCAATGGTTCTCGTTACTATTTGAATACCAGCGGTGCCATGCAAACAGGCTGGCAGTGGCTTGATAAACACTGGCATTACTACGCTGACTCAGGAGCTATGAAAACTGGTTGGTTGAAGGATCAAGGAACATGGTATTATCTTGAAGATCAGGAAGGTATCATGTTGGTCGGCTTCCAACAAGTAGATGGTAAGCAGTATTACTTTAGTGCATCAGGAGCTATGCAAACAGGCTGGAAATGGTTTGATAATCATTATCGTTACTTTGAAGCAAGTGGAGCTATGAAGACAGGTTGGATAAAGGATCAAGGAATCTGGTATTATCTCAATCCTGAAGATGGCATCATGCTAGTCGGTCTCCACAAAATCAATGGTGACCATTATTATCTTGATTCAACTGGAGCTATGCAGACTGGTTGGAAACGAATTGACGGCAATTGGTACTATTTCCAAACAGATGGTTCCTTGTTGAAAAATGCCACCACACCGGATGGTTATAAGGTAAACGAGGAAGGCATTTGGAGACAGGCTGTTGCTGCTGTCAATGGCGAAGCAGATCAGTCAGAAAAGAAACAAGAAGCTAATTCCTCTATTGCTGAACAACCTAAACAAGATTCAAATCTAGAAGCCAATACTTCTGACAAGAAAGAAAAAGAATAAAAGAAACACCCTACTAGTAAACGCTCGTTTATCAGTAGGGTGTTCTTTTAGTTTCTTTTGATCTTAGCTAGTACTAGGTTCAGTGCATAGTGAAGTGTTTTATCCTTAGTGAGAAAGAGTGTTAAGAGATAGTAGATTCCACAAGTAGCTACGGTAGAGAGAACCATGAGAATCATATTGAGGTTCACCGTATAGGAACTGATTTGGAAAATCATCTTGAAAATATAGAAGATCGGGATAAATCCGAGGGATATGAGACCATAACGTGTTAAGGTCACAAAGATTTCTTTTAAACTAATTAGTTGGTGTTTCCTAATAAAATGAATTTCTAAGAGAACAACGATGGCTTCTGCAATAATGGTAGTAGCAATATAATACTCAGGGGCAAAAATATTATTGAAATACAAGATGCTATTTAATAGGAGATTTGCTCCACCACCAGCAAAGTAGAAAGCGGTCAAGCGGTTCTCGTGATCATTGATAAAGATAATTTGCTTACCAAGAATCAATTCAATAGCCCAGATAATGGTTCGAAAGGCGAAGACACTGGTCACGATACCTGCCTCAAGATACTTTTCAGAAGAATAGATAACCGTTGCGTACTTTCCCAAAATCATAATCCCAAAACTAGTTGGAACCATGAGAAAATAGAATAATGATGCCGCTTGATTTACAAGATAATTATAAGAATTATAATCCTTTTTCCCGAGGTAGTAGCCGAGACGTGGAATGCTGACACTGATAGCTCCACTTAAGACACCAGCAATTAGCATGACGATGCTATAGGCAATTGTATAATAAGAAATATAGTTTTCATCAGGTCCCTTGGTGATAAACATTCTATCAAGCAAGGTATAGAGCATATTGGCATTTGCCAAGAGAAGCATAGTAAAGAGTGGTTTAGAAGCCTTAGCTAACTCGATGAAACCAATTTTAACAAAAGAAACTTCTCTCTTAATCCAAAGAAAACTAAGGAGGTAGTTGAGGATAGTTGTCGCAGTCATGACGATAGCGTAGGGAACAATATCATCAGCAGTTTTGACAAAGGCAAAGATGGCGACCAGCATGGTAATCCGAATAATCAATGTCTTGTAAAGGATGAAGGCATAGTTTTCATAAGCCTCATTCATCCATTCGATATTGAGGAATTGGAAGAGTGCCTGAGCTCCCAGGATGTAGTAAAGGACTTTCAGGTTCTCAATGCTGGTGTCAAAGAAGATAAAGAGGAAGTAGATACCGGTCGTCAGGAGAGAGGTGAAAACCGAGATATAAAACAACTTAGAAAAGACGTAGTTGATTTTATTCTTGTCGTCCTTAACCTTACTGATAGCACGAATCCCGTAGTTGTATATTCCAAAGGCTGCTAGTGGAACGACAAAGCTAGCCCAGGTATTGGCGGTATTGAAATAACCGTAGTTGGATTTGCTGAGAATTCTAGTCAGATAAGGGTTGGTTATCAGGGGAAAAACGATATTGAGAATATTGACCAGCAAGCTGGCCAATGCATTAACTTTTATATTTTTCATTGAACTTTCTTTCTTAAATCTAAAATCATCTCTAGTATTATATCACATTCCAGCTTTATTCTTTTGATAAAATCGTAAAAATCTAGTATAATAGATAGACTGAAAGTATGAGGTTACTAGATATGAAGATGAAACAAATTAGTGATACGACACTGAAAATCACGATGACTTTAGATGATTTGATGGATCGGGGAATGGAGATTGCAGATTTTCTCGTTCCTCAGGAAAAAACCGAAGAATTTTTCTATGCTATTTTAGATGAATTAGAGATGCCAGACAATTTCTTGGATAGTGGCATGCTGAGTTTCCGTGTGACGCCAAAACCAGATAAGGTGGACGTCTTTGTAACCAAGTCCAAGATTGACCAAAACCTAGATTTTGAAGATTTGGCGGATCTACCTGACATGGAAGAATTAGCCCAAATGTCACCAGATGAATTTCTCAAAACCTTGGAAAAGAGTATCGCAGAAAAGACCAAGGATGATATTGAGGCTATTCAATCCCTAGAGCAAGTCGAGGCTAAGGAAGAGGAACTGGAGCAAGCGAACAAGGAGACTGAGAGCAAGAAGGAACCTTATATCTACTATATCTTGCGTTTTGCAAGCCTTTCTGACCTAGTTGCTTTTGCAAAGACGGTTAACTACCAGATGGAAACATCTGAACTCTACAAGATGAACGGACACTATTATTTGACAATTTTAGTCGATATTGAAAATCATCCTAGTCCATACCCAGCCTGGCTCTTGGCTCGTATGCGTGAATTTGCAGATGATAGTGACATCAGTCGCTCAGTCTTGCAAGAGTATGGGCAAATCTTGATCAACCACGATGCAGTTATCGGTCTGCAAAAAATTCATTCATAGTTTTTAGAAATCAATTTTCATTTATCAGGAAAGACGAATCATGGGATTCGTCTTTTCTTTACCAGACTGAAATAGTGATTTACTATATTAGGAATTTTCGCAAAATTCTGTTATAATGGCTATATCAGAAAATTTCTAGGAGACAAACATGACAGTTAAAATTGCTTTACTTGGATTTGGTACCGTTGCAAGTGGCGTGCCATTCCTCCTAAAGGAAAATGGAGAAAAAATCTTCCAATCAGCTCATTCAGAGATTGAAGTAGCCAAGGTATTGATCAAGGATGAAGATGAAAAGAATCGCTTGCTTGCTGCAGGGAATGACTTTAACTTTGTAACCAATGTAGATGATATTTTATCAGATCAGGACATTACGATTGTAGTGGAATTGATGGGGCGTATCGAACCTGCTAAGACCTTTATCACTCGTGCCCTGAAAGCTGGAAAACACGTTGTTACTGCTAACAAGGACCTTTTGGCTGTCCATGGTGCAGAATTGTTAGAAATCGCTAAAGCTAACAAGGTAGCACTCTACTACGAAGCAGCAGTAGCTGGTGGAATTCCAATTCTTCGTACGTTGGCAAATTCGCTGGCTTCTGACAAAATCACTCGTGTCCTTGGTGTGGTTAACGGAACTTCTAACTTTATGATGACCAAGATGGTCGAAGAAGGCTGGTCCTACGATGATGCTCTGGCTGAAGCGCAACGCCTAGGATTTGCAGAAAGCGACCCGACAAATGACGTAGACGGGATTGATGCAGCCTACAAGATGGTCATTTTGAGCCAATTTGCCTTTGGGATGAAGGTTGCTTTTGACGATGTAGCCCACAAGGGGATCCGCAATATCACACCAGAAGATGTGGCTGTAGCCCAAGACCTTGGTTATGTTGTGAAATTGGTTGGTTCTATTGAAGAAACTCCTTCAGGTATTGCCGCAGAAGTGACTCCAACCTTCCTGCCTAAAGCACACCCACTTGCCAGCGTGAATGGCGTGATGAACGCCGTCTTTGTAGAATCTATCGGTATTGGCGAGTCTATGTACTACGGACCAGGTGCTGGTCAAAAACCAACTGCAACAAGTGTTGTAGCGGATATTGTCCGTATCGTTCGTCGCTTGAATGATGGTACCATCGGTAAAGACTTCAACGAATATAGCCGTGACTTGGTCTTGGCCAAGCCTGAGGATGTCAAAGCAAATTACTACTTCTCAATCTTGGCTCCTGACTCAAAAGGTCAGGTCTTGAAACTTGCTGAAATCTTCAATGCTCAAGATATTTCCTTCAAGCAAATCCTTCAAGACGGAAAAGAGGGGGACAAGGCGCGTGTGGTCATCATTACACATAAGATCAATAAAGCGCAACTTGAGAAGGTTTCAGCTGAGTTGACCAAGGTATCAGAATTTGACCTCTTGAATAGCTTCAAGGTGCTAGGAGAATAAGATGAAGATTATTGTACCTGCAACCAGCGCCAATATCGGGCCAGGTTTTGACTCGGTTGGTGTAGCTGTTACCAAGTATCTTCAAATTGAAGTCTGTGAAGAACGAGATGAGTGGTTGATTGAACATCAGATTGGCAAATGGATTCCCCACGATGAGCGCAACCTTTTACTCAAGATTGCTTTACAAATTGCGCCTGACTTGCAACCAAGACGTTTGAAAATGACCAGTGATGTTCCCTTGGCGCGTGGCTTGGGTTCTTCTAGCTCGGTTATCGTTGCTGGGATTGAACTAGCTAATCAACTGGGCAAGCTCAACTTATCTGACCATGAAAAATTGCAGCTGGCGACCAAGATTGAAGGGCATCCTGACAATGTGGCACCAGCTATCTATGGAAATCTCGTTGTTGCGAGTTCTGTTGAAGGGCAAGTTTCAGCAATTGTAGCAGACTTCCCAGAGTGTGATTTCCTAGCCTACATTCCAAACTATGAATTGCGTACCCGAGACAGCCGCGGTGTCTTGCCTAAAAAGTTATCCTACAAGGAAGCTGTTGCGGCAAGTTCGATTGCCAACGTTGCTGTTGCAGCTTTGTTGGCAGGAGACATGGTGACTGCTGGCCAAGCGATTGAGGGAGACCTCTTCCACGAACGCTATCGTCAGGATTTGGTGAGAGAATTTGCGACGATTAAGCAAGTAGCCAAAGAAAATGGTGCCTATGCAACCTATCTCTCTGGAGCTGGACCGACAGTTATGGTCTTGGCTTCTCATGACAAGATGCCCACGATTAAAGCTGAATTGGAAAAGCAACCCTTCAAAGGAAAACTTCATGACTTGAAAGTTGATACCCAAGGTGTCCGTGTCGAAGAAAAATAAAGAATAGAAGATAGGATGGGGAAATTCTCGACCAGAGGACTTCCTATCCTTTTTTTGAAAAGAAGTTTATACTAAATGAAAATCAAAGAGCAAACTAGGAGGCTAGCCGCAGGCTGTACTTGAGTACGGTAAGGCGACGCTGACGTGGTTTGAAGAGATTTTCGAAGAGTATTAGTTAAAAACTTGATAAAGGAGAAAGAAGATGGCAGAAATTTATCTAGCAGGTGGTTGTTTTTGGGGCTTAGAGGAGTATTTTTCCCGAATTTCTGGAGTGCTGGCAACCAGTGTCGGCTACGCTAATGGGCAGGTCGAAACGACTAATTACCAGCTGCTCAAGGAAACAGATCATGCAGAAACGGTTCAAGTGATTTACGATGAGAAGGCAGTGTCACTCAGAGAGATTTTGCTCTATTATTTCCGAGTCATCGATCCTTTGTCTATCAACCAGCAAGGGAATGACCGCGGTCGCCAATATCGAACTGGGATATATTACCAAGATGAAACAGACTTGCCTGCTATCTACACTGTGGTGCAGAAGCAGGAGCGCATGCTTGGTCGAAAGATTGCAGTAGAAGTGGAGAAACTACGCCACTACATTCTGGCTGAAGATTACCACCAAGACTATCTTAAGAAGAATCCTTCTGGTTACTGTCATATCGATGTGACTGATGCTGAGAAGCCATTGATTGATGCCTCTAACTATGAAAAACCTAGTCAAGAAGTATTAAGGCAAAGTTTGTCAGAAGAGTCCTATCGTGTTACCCAAGAAGCTGCTACAGAGGCTCCATTTACCAACGCCTATGACCAAACCTTTGAAGAAGGAATTTATGTAGACATTACAACTGGTGAGCCACTCTTTTTTGCCAAGGATAAGTTTGCCTCAGGATGTGGTTGGCCAAGTTTTAGCCGTCCGATTTCTAAGGAATTGATTCATTATTACAAGGATATGAGCCATGGTATGGAGCGAATCGAGGTTCGTTCTCGGTCAGGCAATGCTCACTTGGGTCATGTTTTTACAGATGGGCCGCAGGAGTTAGGTGGTCTCCGTTACTGTATCAATTCTGCATCCTTGCGTTTTGTAGCCAAGGATGATATAGAAGAAGCAGGATATGGCTATTTATTGCCTTACTTAAACAAATAAAACAGAGAGGGTGGGCATTTCCACTTTCTTCATTTCCAGAATAAGAATAGAAGGGATTTATGAAACACTTATTATCTTACTTCAGACCCTATATCAAAGAATCCATTTTAGCCCCCTTATTCAAGTTACTCGAAGCTGTGTTTGAGCTTTTGGTTCCCATGGTGATTGCTGGAATTGTTGACCACTCCTTGCCTCAGAGAGATCAAGGGCACCTCTGGATGCAGATTGGCCTGCTCCTTATCTTTGCAGTGATTGGTGTTTTCGTAGCCTTGATAGCTCAATTTTATTCAGCCAAGGCAGCGGTAGGTTTTGCCAAAGAACTGACAGACGACCTCTATCGTCATATTCTTTCTTTACCAAAGGAAAGCAGAGACCGTTTGACAACTTCTAGCTTGGTGACCCGCTTGACCTCGGACACCTACCAGATTCAGACTGGTATCAATCAATTCCTGCGTCTCTTTTTGCGAGCGCCTATTATCGTTTTTGGTGCCATTTTTATGGCCTATCGCATCTCAGCTGAGCTGACTTTCTGGTTTTTGGTCATGGTTGTCATTTTGACCATTGTCATTGTAGGGCTCTCTCGACTGGTCAATCCTCTCTACAGCAGTCTCATAAAGAAAACGGACCAACTGGTTCAGGAAACGCGCCAGCAATTACAAGGGATGCGGGTCATTCGTGCATTTGGGCAAGAAAAACGAGAGTTACGGATTTTTCAAACCCTTAACCAAGTCTATGCCAGTTTACAAGAAAAGACGGGTTTCTGGTCTAGTTTGTTAACCCCTCTGACTTATCTGATTGTTAATGGAACTCTTCTCGTCATCATCTGGCAGGGATATATTTCAATTCAAGGAGGTTTATTCAGTCAAGGTGCCCTGATTGCCCTCATCAACTATCTCTTGCAGATCTTGGTGGAATTGGTTAAGCTCGCCATGCTGATAAATTCCCTCAACCAGTCCTATATCTCAGCTAAGCGAATCGAGGAAGTCTTTGCCGAAAATCCAGAAGACATCCATTCAGAGTTGGAACAAAAGCGGGTTGCCAGTAATCAGGTTTTACAAGTCCAAGAATTAACCTTTACCTATCCTGATGCGGCTCAGCCTTCTCTAAGAGACATTTCCTTTGATATGAAGCAAGGGCAAATCCTTGGAATCATTGGGGGAACAGGTTCTGGTAAATCAAGCTTAGTGCAAGTCTTACTTGGTCTTTATCCAGCAGATAAGGGAAGCATTGACCTTTATCGAGATGGACGTAGTCCTCTTAGTTTAGAGGAGTGGAGATCTTGGATTGCTTATGTGCCCCAAAAAGTCGAACTCTTTAAGGGAAACGTTCGTTCCAACTTGACTCTAGGTTTAGATCAAGAAGTAACTGATCAAGAACTCTGGCAGGCCTTGGAAATTGCGCAAGCAAAGGATTTTGTCAGTGAAAAGGAAGGACTCTTGGATGCCCTAGTTGAGGCAGGAGGGCGAAATTTCTCAGGTGGACAAAAACAAAGGCTGTCTATCGCCCGAGCAGTCTTGCGTCAAGCTCCATTTCTCATCCTAGATGATGCGACCTCGGCCCTCGACACCATTACCGAGTCCAAGCTCTTGAAAGCTATCCGAGAGAACTTACCAAACACGAGCTTGATCTTGATTTCTCAACGAACCTCGACTTTACAGGTGGCTGACCAGATTCTCCTTTTGGAAAAAGGAGAGCTTCTAGCTGTCGGCAAGCATGAGGACTTGATGAAGACTAGTCAAGTATATCGTGAAATCAATGTATCCCAACATGGAAAGGAGGACTAGTATGAGACGACAAACTGCTAACCAGACGCTCAAACGTTTGGCTAAAGACCTTGCAAGCCATCCTTTCCTTCTTTTCCTAGCCTTTCTAGGAACTATTGCTCAGGTTGGTTTATCTATTTACCTACCTATCTTGATTGGGCAGGTTATTGACCAAGTCCTAGTGGCTGGTTCTTCACCAGTTTTTTGGCAGATCTTTATTCAGATGGTATTGGTGGTCATAGGAAATACCCTAGTTCAATGGGCCAATCCTCTCCTCTATAATCGTCTAATCTTCTCTTACACCAAAGACTTGCGAGAGCGGATCATCCATAAGCTCCATCATTTACCGATTGCTTTTGTGGACCGGCAAGGCAGTGGGGAGATGGTTAGTCGTGTAACCACGGACATAGAACAGTTGGCAGCTGGCTTGACCATGATTTTTAACCAATTTTTCATTGGTGTCTTGATGATTTTGGTTAGTATTCTAGCTATGCTCCAAATTCACCTCCTCATGACCTTCTTGGTCTTGCTGTTGACGCCCCTGTCTATGGTAATTTCACGCTTTATCGCCAAAAGATCCTACTATCTCTTCCAAAAGCAAACCGAGACAAGGGGAATTCAGACCCAGTTGATTGAAGAATCACTTAGCCAGCAGACCATTATCCAGTCTTTTAATGCTCAAGGAGAGTTTATCCAAAGGCTGCGTAAGGCTAATGACAATTATTCAGGCTATTCTCAGTCAGCCATCTTTTATTCTTCAACTGTCAATCCTTCGACTCGCTTTGTAAATGCGCTCATTTATGCCCTTCTAGCTGGGGTAGGAGCTTATCGTATCATGATGGGTTCCACCTTGACCATCGGGCGTTTAGTGACTTTTTTGAACTATGTCCAGCAGTACACCAAGCCCTTTAACGATATTTCTTCTGTTTTAGCCGAATTGCAAAGTGCTCTTGCTTGCGCAGAGCGTGTCTATGCTGTCTTAGAAAGTCCTGAGGTGGCTGAAACAGGTAAGGAAGTCTTGACCAGTGACCAAGTGAAGGGGGCTATTTCCTTTAAACATGTCTCTTTTGGATACAATCCTGAAAGGATCTTGATTAAGGACTTGTCTATTGAAATTCCAGCTGGTAGCAAGGTGGCTATTGTTGGTCCGACAGGTGCTGGAAAATCAACCCTCATCAATCTCCTCATGCGTTTTTATCCCATTAACTCGGGAGATATCTTGCTAGATGGAAGATCCATTTATGATTATACTCGTGCGTCTCTGCGACAGCAGTTTGGCATGGTGCTACAGGAAACCTGGCTCAAACAAGGGACCATTCATGATAATATTGCCTTTGGCAATCCTGAAGCCAGTCGAGAGCAAGTGATTACTGCTGCAAAAGTAGCCAATGCAGACTTTTTCATCCAACAGTTACCCCAAGGCTATGATACCAAACTGGAAAATGCAGGTGAATCTCTCTCTGTCGGTCAGGCTCAGCTCTTAACCATTGCCCGAGTCTTTCTGTCTATTCCCAAGATTCTCATCCTAGACGAGGCGACTTCTTCCATCGATACGAGAACAGAAGTGCTGGTCCAGGACGCCTTTGCCAAACTCATGAAGGGGCGAACAAGCTTTATCATTGCCCACCGCTTGTCTACCATTCAGGATGCGGATCTGATTCTAGTCTTGGTGGATGGTGACATCGTGGAGTATGGCAATCATCAGGATCTCATGGCCAGAAAGGGCAAGTATTACCAAATGCAAAAAGCTGCGGCTTTTAGCTCTGAATAAGCCATTCCTATCCATCTTAAAGTCTTAATGACACTAAAAGTTGCCTTCGGGTGACTTTTTTGTTACAATAGCTAGAAAAATTATTCACTGTAATACTCAATGAAAATCAAAGAGCAAACTAGGAAGCTAACTACAGGCTGTACTTGAGTACGGCAAGGAGAAGCTGACGTGGTTTGAATTTAGTATAAATTGTCTTTTAGAAAAGGAGCCTAGTATGAAAGTCTATCAGTATGTAAATATCGTGACCTGTGACCAAGATTTCCATGTTTATTTGGATGGCCTTTTGGCTGTTAAGGATTCTCAAATCGTCTATGTCGGTCAAGAGAAGCCAGAGATTTTAGATCAAGCTGAGCAGATTATAGACTATCAAGGAGCTTGGATCATGCCTGGTTTGGTCAATTGCCATACCCATTCTGCTATGACAGGATTGAGAGGGATCCAAGATGATAGCAATCTCCATGAATGGCTTAATGACTATATCTGGCCAGCAGAAGCAGGTTTTACGCCGGACATGACTACAAAAGCGGTCAAGCAGGCTCTGACAGAGATGCTCCAGTCAGGAACAACAAGCTTCAACGATATGTATAATCCCAATGGTGTGGATATGGAGCGAATTTATCAGGCAGTGAAAGCTTCCAAGATGCGTTGTTATTTCTCACCGACCCTCTTTTCCTCAGAGGCAGAAACGACTTCTGAGACTATGAGTAAAACACGTGCCATTATCGAGGAAATCTTAGAATATGAAAATCCAAATTTCAAGGTTATGGTAGCTCCTCACTCTCCATACAGTTGTAATCAAGACTTGCTGGAAGCGAGCTTAGAAATGGCAAAAGAGCTAAATATTCCTCTCCATATCCATGTGGCGGAGACCAAGGAGGAGTCAGGCATTATCCTGAAACGATACGGCAAACGCCCTCTCGCCTTTCTAGAAGAACTGGGTTACTTAGAGCATCCGTCTGTCTTTGCTCACGGGGTCGAATTAAACGAGCGAGAAATTGAACGTTTATCAACCTCTCAAGTGGCTATCGCCCACAATCCTATCAGTAATCTCAAACTAGCTTCAGGGATTGCTCCAATCATCCAACTCCAAAAAGCAGGAGTAGCAGTCGGAATTGCGACTGACTCGGTCGCTTCCAATAACAATCTTGATATGTTTGAGGAAGGACGGACCGCCGCTCTTCTACAGAAAATGAAGAGTGGAGATGCCAGTCAGTTTCCAATCGAAACAGCCCTCAAAGCTCTGACGATAGAAGGCGCCAAGGTTCTTGGAATGGAAGAACAGATAGGAAGTCTGGAAGTTGGCAAGCAAGCAGATTTTCTGGTCATCCAACCACAAGGGAAAATCCATCTCCAACCTCAGGAAAATATGCTCTCGCATCTAGTCTATGCAGTCAAATCCAGTGATGTTGACGATGTCTACATTGCAGGAGAGCAGGTTGTCAAGCAAGGGCAAGTTTTGACAGTAGAGATTTAAAAAAATTTCAAAAAAGTTTGCAAAAATCTTGCATTCTCTTTTTGTCTATGCTATACTTATATACGGTTTGAAAAAACTGCCTAAGACAGTAGGGGAGCTCGACTCATAAGTATCCTACCGAGGACAAAACGTATCATGTAAAAAGAAGCGTATTGTACTTTCGTGTCTAGGTTTGGGCGCGTTTTTCTTTTGGAAAAATTCCCCAAGCAAAATAATTACGGAGGTGAACACACTAATGAGTGAAGCAATTATTGCTAAAAAAGCGGAACTAGTTGACGTAGTAGCTGAAAAAATGAAAGCTGCTGCATCTATCGTCGTGGTAGACGCTCGTGGTTTGACAGTTGAGCAAGATACAGTTCTTCGTCGTGAGCTTCGTGGAAGCGAAGTTGAGTATAAAGTCATTAAAAACTCAATCTTGCGTCGTGCAGCTGAAAAAGCTGGTCTTGAAGATCTTGCATCAGTATTTGTTGGACCATCTGCAGTAGCATTTTCTAACGAAGATGTTATCGCACCAGCGAAAATCTTGAACGATTTTGCTAAGAACGCTGAAGCACTTGAAATCAAAGGTGGCGCAATCGAAGGCGCTGTCGCATCTAAAGAAGAAATCGTTGCTCTTGCAACTCTTCCAAACCGCGAAGGACTTCTTTCTATGCTCCTTTCTGTACTTCAAGCGCCAGTGCGCAACGTTGCTCTTGCAGTCAAAGCGGTTGCAGACAACAAAGAAGACGCAGCTTAATCTTAAGCTACGCAGCGTAGCCTAGCTACGAAAAAAACTATTATAAAATTTAAAACTTATTTGGAGGAAATAACAATGGCATTGAACATTGAAAACATTATTGCTGAAATTAAAGAAGCTTCAATCCTTGAATTGAACGACCTTGTAAAAGCTATCGAAGAAGAATTTGGTGTAACTGCGGCTGCTCCTGTAGCTGTAGCTGCTGCTGGTGGCGCTGAAGAAGCTGCTAAAGATTCATTCGACGTTGAATTGACAGCTGCAGGCGACAAGAAAGTCGGCGTTATCAAAGTTGTACGTGAAATCACAGGTCTTGGTCTTAAAGAAGCTAAAGAACTTGTTGATGGTGCACCAGCTCTTGTTAAAGAAGGCGTTGCAGCAGCAGAAGCTGAAGAAATCAAAGCTAAATTGGAAGAAGCTGGAGCTTCAGTTACTCTTAAATAAGAGGCATATACCAATTAGAATTCGGAATACTATAGTATCAGCCTTTTAGAATCGTGAACACATTTTAGAAACTGATAAATTAATTTAGTTTCCTACCAAAAACCCTACCAAAAATTAATTTGGCAGGGTTTTTCTTTTTAATAAAATTATTTTGGAGAACAGTTGAATATTGTTCTCCTTTTTTATTTTCAGGAGGAAAAATGACAAAAGAATTACAATCATCACGCTATATTGTCATTTCATTTTTAGTACGTGAAATGGGAATTGACATTGTTGAAGCCATCTCTCTTATGGCTGAATTAGAAAAAAGTGGCTTGGTTCGATTGGAATCAAGTGGAGATTTAATACTCAAAGAACTTGGAGGAGCGCTATGAAACGAATTACCGCAAATCAATACCAAACTTCAGAACGGTATTATAAATTACCTAAAATTCTTTTTGAGGATGAGAAATATATGGATATGAAACTAGAGGTAAAGGTGGCTTATTCTATTTTAAAAGATCGTTTAGAATTATCTCTTAGTCGTGGTTGGATAGATGAAGAAGGAGCGGTTTATTTAGTATTTTCTAATTCTAAACTGATGAAGCTATTAGGTTGTTCGAAGTCAAAATTACTGTCCATCAAAAGAACTCTTAAAGAATATGATTTAATTGATGAAGTTCAACAATCTTCAAGTGAGAAAGGAAGACTAGCTAATAAGATTTATTTAGGGGAATTATCTTCTACCCCAGTAGGTAATTCAAACAGGCCTAGTGTTAAAAAAAGACTAGGGCAGGTTGAAAATGAAACGACCCCCGTCTCATATTCAGCCCCTAGTGAGACTGAAGTTAGTGAGACTAAATATAGTGAGACTGATTTTTTATTTATTGAGGATGAGGAGGATAGGAATACTCAACCTATCTTGAAAAGAAAAGTAGAAAAGGTCACAAAATATGATCGAGATTATATTTGGGGATTGGTACAAGATCAATTTAGACGAGAAGGTTTTTCTGAAACAGCCAGTGAAATTGCTATGACTGATTTTGAGAGAATCTATCAGTATGCTCTAGATAATGTTCGCTTTGTTAGACGTGCGGAAGTGCTTGCTGAATTTGTGTTTAACGGTTTGTATTCTGTTTGGAATAACCGTGTTAGAAAAGGAGGTAGTTAAATGTCGCCAATCGAGTGGATATTAGTTATGTTCATTTTAATTTCAAGTGGTGTGACTCTTTGGACATTGGTAGTCGATCAGAAAGGAGTAATCAAGAAATGAAATTTATTGATTTATTTTCTGGTATCGGTGGATTTCGACTAGGAATGGAAAGTGTCGGACACGAGTGTATTGGATTTTGTGAGATTGATAAATTTGCTAGAGAATCTTATAAGTCCATTTTTCAAACGGAAGGAGAAATCGAATTTCATGACATACGAGATGTTTCAGATGACGAATTTAAAAAACTTAGAGGGAAAGTCGATGTCATCTGTGGGGGATTCCCTTGTCAAGCATTTTCAATCGCAGGAAGACGATTGGGATTTGAAGATACTAGAGGAACTTTGTTCTTTGAAATTGCTCGGGCGACCAAACAAATCCAACCACGTTTTCTTTTTCTTGAAAATGTTAAAGGCCTACTCAATCACGATAAGGGACGGACGTTCACCACAATCCTTACCACGTTTGATGAGTTGGGGTTTGATGTTGAGTGGCAGGTGCTTAACAGTAAGGATTTTGGCGTTCCCCAAAACAGAGAAAGGGTGTTTATTATCGGACATTCTAGAAAGAGAGGTACCAGACTTTTATTTCCTTTCAGACGAGAAGGTCAAGCAACTAACTCTGAGATTTTAAAGACATTAGGGAATTTGAATCCATCAAAAAGTGGAATGAGCGGTAAAGTTTATTATACAGAAGGTCTTGCGCCAACCTTAGTTCGTGGTAAAGGAGAAGGATTTAAGATTGCGATTCCTTGTATGACACCAGATAGATTAGACAACAGACAAAATGGTAGATGCTTTAAGGGAAACCAAGAGACGATGTTTACTTTAAATACTCAGGATTGCCATGGTATTGTCGTTGTTGGAGATTTACCAACTAGCTTTAAGGAGACCGGTCGCGTCTATGGAAGTGAGGGCTTATCTCCAACACTGACTACGATGCAAGGGGGAGATAAAATTCCCAAAATACTGATTCCAGAACCAATCCAATTTTTAAAAGTCCGAGAAGCAACGAAAAAAGGATATGCTCAAGCAGAGATTGGGGATTCAATCAATTTAGAAAGACCAAGTTCTCAGTATCGTCGTGGTAGAGTTGGAAAAGGTATAGCCAATACTTTGACAACTAGTGGTCAAATGGGAGTAGTAGTGGCTAGCTATGAAGGAGAAGATAGACAAGTTTACCAAGTAGCTGGTGTATTAATAGACGGACAATTTTACCGTTTGAGAATACGACGAATCACTCCTAAAGAGTGTTTTCGATTGCAGGGCTTTCCTGATTGGGCTTTTGAAGCTGCTAGAAAAGTCTCTAGTAATAGTCAGCTCTATAAACAAGCTGGTAATAGTGTAACCGTTCCTGTGATTGCCGCAATCGCAAAGAAATTAAAAGAAATAGAGGAAAAAGATGAAAGCATTAAATAAAGAATCAATACTAGATTGTGATGAATTAGAAATAGAATTACATGATGCAGAGATCAAACAGCTGGATGAACAATTATTTTTGATGCCCAATTATCCATGTGAGTTTGAAGTGACATTTTTAGATGATTACCACAAAAAACATAATTACCCACTATTTTACGAATCCTATCTTCAAAACATTATGGACTTCCTTGAAAGTCAAGAAATAAAGAATGGAGTTGATGCCTTTGTAGATGATCATCAAAATCTTGTTTTTGTTTTATATGGACAAGGCTATCGAGCCGAGGGAAAAGAGGGAATACTTACAACCCAAGTAACTGTAAAAGCTTATGATGAAGACAAGCAACCGATTAACTTCGCAAATTTATTAGATTCCTTAATCGTATCAGAATATCAAATGGAACCGAATCTTTGGGAGGTCTCCCATGATTGATCTCTATCTAAGTAAAAATAGCCAAAGAAATCAACTTCTTTTAGACTTCTTCCAAAACTATGGCATCGAGGTATCTTGTCATTCAGTTTCTGAAATGACAAAGGATAAATTAATTGAGATGATGAGCTATTCTTCAGATTGTTTTGAATTTTTATCTCCCAATTTATTACGATTTAAGAACCGTGACAATCTAAGATTAACGGATTTCATTGAAATGATATTAAAAAATCCTGAACTAACCATCAGGCTTCCTCTTGCGGTTTCAAATAAGCGAGTTTATCCAAATCTGAATCTAGAGGAGGCTAGAGCTTTATTACCTAGAGATACGAAACAATTGATTTACATGGAACAAACACATTATTTATCAAGTTAAAGGAGAAGCAATATGGCAGAACGATTTTGGGAGAACTTGTCCATTATTTTGGCTGAAAGAAATATCAGCTGGATTGAGTTAACCAGAAAAATGTTTGCGGGAGAGTTTCACTATCCAAGTGAATTGAATCGTTTGTATCAAAAGATACGCCACTACAAGATGGAACAACGAATGCCTCAAAGTCCATGGGTAGAAAGGATTGTGCAGGTATTAGATTTAGATTATGAAGATTTATTTCGGAGGTAACTATGAAAAGAATAATTCCAGTTTATATATTCCAACAAGTTAATGTCCTATTGCTATCCCTATACTTACTTAAATTGCTTTGTATCGGTGAGTTAACTATACTACAGATTCTCTATTGTGCGTCACTCATTTCTTTTTTATGGATGTATGGTCAACGAAAACAAGTGGCCAAGGTCAATATGAAAATTAGGATAAAGTGGATTGGTATTGGATTCGTTAGCCTACTGATTACAAGCCTATGTTTTAGTCTGATTCATGCTCAAGGAAGCACGAACCAAGCAAACTTAATTGGCCTTCAACATCAAGTTCCTTGGTTTTCATTTTTATTGTTCTTAATCAATGCGAGTATGGTTGAAGAATTTCTGTATCGAGAAATTATATGGAACTTGGTCAGTAAAATAGATATTAGAGTTGCTTTGACAAGTGTTTTATTTGCCTTAGCACATCATCCAGGAACCATACTAGCTTGGTGTTTATATGTTTCACTTGGGATGTTTTTAGGGATGGTGCGCTATAAATCTGACTTATGGGGAAGTATGGGTGTACATTTGGTGTGGAACCTACTAGTTTATAGTTTGCTGCTTTTTTAGACCAAATTAGCTTGTTTTAGGGAAATGAAATGCTAACGTTATGTAACAACGTTAGTCTTTTATTTCAAAATCTTTGTTTAGTATGAATTTAGCTCTACAGAAAAATAAAAAATGTGATAAAAATTTCAACTACTCTTATCTATAATAAAGCTACCTGTTCTTTGAAAATTGAATCCACTCCGTCTTGATTAGCGTGCCTGTGTAAGTAGGGACTGAGAGTATCTCCCTGTGAAGGGCAACTGGCACAAGACGTGTGTGAGAATTTTCTAACAGACACGGAGTTTATCGTTACCAGACTTAAACGATGCGACAAACTAGATAAAGGAGTTAATCATGAAGGTAGTAAACTTGTATGATTTGAAACAAATGGGAAATAAAGGTGGTTGTACCATCCAATTGATTCATCACTTTCCTTTTGGTATGGGCTTAGGACATCTTAAAAAAGACTACATTGAATTTAAACGTGTTGGTATCGTTGATGGGAATGCAGTAGAAGTTACTCTTCGAGAACCTTATTCGAGAGATCTACTGCAGGTTGTCAAGTCGATTAAGCAACGTCAGAAATTGATAGCTTATCGTTATAAAGAAGGAAAGCTGCTATTTGTTAAGAAGGAGGTATCAGATGTCCTCTGAACAACAGGAACGAATGGCGGTTCAATATGCTGAGCGTAGTCTTTTATTTACTGTAAAAAGTCTTTTAAAGATTCTAGAATGGTCTAGACGTCAGGCTTTAGCACAGGATTCCGCCTATAAGATAGGGGTGCAGAAATTAGAAGAATTGCTACAATCTCCCTATTCGATTGATACGATTAATCTGAAAAAAGATTTTTTAGACAAACCAATTGATATAGAGAAATTTAAAGCTTTTTTAGAAAAAGAAGAGATTCCTTTAGCCATCGCTTGGCAAGGGGATTCTCTACATTTCTACACGAAAGACCGTTCGATTCTGGACAATCATTTAGACCATCTGTTAGAAAAAATGGTTAATAATCCAGAGAAATTAGCTGATTTTACCATGGATAAGTCATTAGACGATGCAATTGATGAGGCTAAATCCCAAATTACCTTTAGACAAGAAGGAGCCGTCAAACAGAAAGAGATGGTGAGATGATGTACAGTGGAAAGAAATTCCTACTATTCTCACTGTTAGGTATCTTACTAGGCTATCTTTTTCATCGTTTGACGCTTTTGTATGATTCCTATACTGGAAATACATTAGATAAATGGACTCATCTTCTGATGGAGGGTCAAGATGAAGTTCTTCAGTCGCCATGGAATATTTCTTTTACTGGAAAATCAAGTGCTTTTTTTCTACTAGGCTTTGTGATGATGTTGCTGGTTTATCTCTATTTAGAGACTTGCAAAAAACAATACCGAGAAGGAGTAGAATACGGGAGCGCCCGTTTTGGAACTCTAAAAGAAAAGAAGCTCTTTTACGGTAAAGAATTTTCTCATGATACGATCTTAGCTCAAGATGTTCGTTTGACATTATTAGATAAGAAATCACCCCAATATGATAGAAATAAGAATATTGCGGTGATCGGAGGTTCAGGAAGTGGGAAGACCTTTCGCTTTGTAAAACCCAATCTGATTCAGATGAATAGTTCAAATATTGTCGTGGATCCTAAAGATCACTTAGCTGAGAAAACAGGAAGACTCTTTTTGGAACATGGCTACCAAGTAAAGGTGCTAGATTTAGTCAATATGAAGAACTCAGATGGCTTCAATCCTTTCCGCTATATAGAGACAGAAAATGATTTGAATCGCATGCTGACGGTTTATTTCAATAACACCAAAGGCTCTGGCTCTCGTAGTGATCCATTTTGGGATGAAGCTTCTATGACTTTGGTACGAGCTTTAGCCTCCTACTTGGTCGATTTCTATAACCCACCTAAAACAAGAGAACAGCACATTGAAGAGAGTCGTTTGAGTCAAACAGAATACCAAAACTTGTTGAAACGTCAAAAAAAAGAAGTGGAAGAGCGAAAAAAAAGAGGGCGTTATCCAAGTTTTGCTGAAATCTCAAAACTCATTAAACACTTATCCAAGGGTGAAAATCAAGAAAAAAGTGTCTTAGAAATTCTATTTGAAAATTATTCTAAAAAGTATGGGACTGAAAATTTTACCATGCGAAATTGGGCAGATTTTCAAAATTATAAGGATAAGACTCTGGATTCTGTTATAGCTGTAACCACTGCTAAATTTGCCCTCTTCAATATTCAAAGTGTCATGGATTTGACCAAAAGAGATACCCTTGATATGAAGACATGGGGCCAGGAAAAATCAATGGTTTACCTAGTTATCCCAGATAACGATAGTACCTTTCGCTTTCTTTCAGCCCTCTTTTTTTCAACCGTATTTCAAACCTTAACAAGACAAGCAGATATTGATTTTAAGGGTCAATTGCCTCTTCATGTGAGAGTCTATTTAGATGAGTTCGCGAATATCGGAGAAATCCCAGATTTTGCTGAACAAACCTCAACAGTTCGTTCTCGTAATATGAGTCTCGTTCCCATTCTTCAAAATATTGCACAACTTCAAGGGCTCTATAAAGAAAAAGAAGCTTGGAAAACTATTCTTGGAAATTGTGATAGCTTAGTCTACTTAGGTGGTAATGATGAAGATACCTTTAAATTTATGAGTGGGTTACTCGGTAAACAAACCATTGATGTTCGAAATACCAGTCGTTCCTTTGGCCAGACAGGTTCAGGATCCCTTTCTCATCAAAAGATTGCTCGTGATTTAATGACACCTGATGAAGTCGGAAATATGAAACGGCATGAATGCTTGGTTCGAATTGCCAATATGCCTGTCTTTAAAAGCAAAAAATACAATTCCACTAAGCATCCAAACTGGAAATACCTAGCCAATCAAGAAACCGATGAACGGTGGTGGAACTATCAAATCAATCCTTTGAATCAAAGACAAGAAAATCATCTTGAAGGCCTTAGAATTCGTGATTTAACTTTTGAATCTAGTTTAAAATAAAAATAGAAAAGAGGAAATAGATGATTACGCATTTTAAAGGTTTTGTTTATGGAGTAGACGCAAGTGCCATGTTTGCACAAGCTATGTCTTTGTTGCAGAAGGGATTGATTGCGGTTGGTGCCTTTCTCGTTGTTGTGGGGATTGTCAACCTTGCAACCAACATTAAAGATGGTGGACCAGGTGTTCGGAATGCCATTCTTGAAATTGTCGGTGGAGTTATGGTAGGGGCTGCTGGAGCCTTTGTAACCCAGATTTCTATTTAGGAGGATCAACAATGACATGAATCTTAGTTTAGTCTCACCCTTTGTTTACCTTGCATCTGAAAAAATATCAGCTGAAAATTTATTTGAAGGATTTAATGTAGATTTACAATCTACGGTAGATTTGATTAAATCTCTATCTAGCTACAATCCAACTGTTTGGACTTATATGTCTAGTATTACTAAAAGTGTCATGCAGCCTCTTGGAGTTGCGATTTTATCAGTTGTTCTCATCTTAGAATTTTCGAAGATGGCAAAGAAAATTGCTAACTCAGGAGGAGCGATGACCTTTGAAGCATTAGCGCCGATGTTGATTAGTTACATTATGGTCGCAGTTGTAATTACCAATACTACCGTTATCGTAGAAGCTATCATCGGGATTGCGAGTCACGCCATTGAACAAGTGGCCTCGATTGTGGCTCACGGTGGGGCAAAGTATGATACCATCTCTGGATTAAAAGGTTCAGGATTTATTGGCCGGATGATTGTGGGCTTTTTCGCCCTCCTAATTTGGCTAGTTCGGATAGTAAGTGCAGCCATGGTCAATCTTTTGGTATCCATTCGATTTATTCAACTCTACCTTATGATTCCATTTGCCCCTCTTACGATTCCAACATTTTTAAGTGATGAGTGGAAGTCTATTGGTATTGGCTATTTAAAAAATATTATGGTCTATGCGGTACAAGGGGTTCTCATTTTTCTGATTGTTTCTCTTGTTCCTTTATTTGAATCTGCTGGGAAAATAGCTGTTTCAAATGGTGCAGGAGTCCTGCAATCACTTGCGATTATGTTTGGTAGTTTGGTACAAGCTATCTTACTGATTATTGCCCTCGTTGGTTCTCAACGTACGGCTCGCTCAATCTTAGGTATGTAATTAGATAAAGGCTAGGAAGTGGATGCTTCTTAGCCTTTTTAGAAAGGAAAGTCATGAATACACGTGTCTTTAAAGACATCTCAAAATACCAACACAGGGCTTGGTTAGGCTTCACCACAAGACAAATCATCTTTGTTTTACCAGCCTTTATTGTCACAATTATTGTTTTGGGCTTGAATCTCTTTTTCTGGCAATTTGGAGATTGGTTTGTTTACGGTTTTGTGTTTGCCTTTACCATCCCCCTCATGCTTTTTGGAGTCTATAAACCCAATGATTTATATTTTGAACATTATTTGAAATACCGTCTTCATTTTGAACTAACGGTTCCCCTACGCACAATTACAGGAAAGAAAGGACCTGAACATGAAAAGAAAATCAAATACATTAAAGAAACAAAAAACTTCAATGACTAATAAAAAGGAAGAAGTTAAAGGGAAAAAAGAGGAAGTGTTACCCTCTACGGCTAATACTCTTTCCTATCAAGCCCTGTATCAAAATGGTCTGATGCAGGTAAAAGAAGATTATTTTTCACAAAGCTATTTACTTGGTGATGTCAATTACCAGACCGTTGGTTTAGAAGATAAGGGGGCAATCATTGAGAAGTATTCTGATTTGATTAACTCCCTAGATGACCAAACCAACTTCCAATTAACTATCTTTAATAAAAGATTGAATTTAGAAAAATTCAGACAAAGTGTTTTGTATGAGGAAAAAGAAGATGGGTACGATAGCTATCGTAAAGAATTGAATCGGATGATGAATCAGAATTTAGACAGTGGCGAAAATAATTTTTCAGCTGTGAAGTTGATTAGCTTTGGTAGAAAGGATACTAATCCCAAACAAGCCTATCGTTCCTTGTTCCAAATTGGAGAATATTTCAAGAGTGGTTTCTCAGAAATTGAAGCTCGATTTGAATCCTTGGCTGGAGAAGAACGGGTGAACTTGTTGGCAGATATGCTTAGAGGAGAACACCATCTTCCTTTTTCTTACCGTGATTTAACGAGATCTGGTCAGACAACTCGTCACTTCATAGCACCTAATCTCTTAGATTTTAAAAACAAGAATTACCTACAAATTAATGACCGCTTATTGCAGATTGTCTATGTGAGAGACTACGGCATGGAATTAGGGGATCAGTTTATTCGAGACCTCATGCAAGGAGATTTGGAATTGATTGTGAGCCTCCATGCTCAAAGTTCGACCAAGGCAGATGCTATGAAGAAACTACGAACAAAGAAGACCTTGATGGAATCCCAAAAGATTGGGGAACAACAAAAACTAGCTCGTACAGGTATCTATTTGGAAAAAGTAGGTCATGTATTAGAAAGCAATATCGATGAAGCTGAGGAACTCTTAAAAACCATGACCGAGACAGGAGATAAACTATTTCAAACGGTCTTCTTGATTGGTGTTTTTGGTCAGGATGAAGAAGAACTCAAACAAGCCCTAGACACTATCCAACAAGTGGCCGGCTCAAATGACCTAATGATTGATAAACTTCCATATATGCAAGAAGCAGCTTTTAATAGTTTGCTGCCATTTGGTTGTGATTTTTTAGAAGGAGTATCACGGAGTTTATTAACGTCCAATATAGCAGTGAACTCACCTTGGACTTCAGTAGATTTACAAGACCGTAGTGGGAAATATTACGGTATCAATCAAATCTCAAGCAATATTATTACCATTGATCGCAGTCTATTAAATACACCGTCTGGTCTGATTTTAGGAACATCTGGAGCTGGGAAAGGGATGGCAACCAAACATGAAATTATCACGACCAAAATCAAGGAATCTGGTGAAAATACTGAAATTATCATCGTGGATCCAGAAGCAGAGTACAGTGTTATTGGACGGGCTTTTGGGGGAGAAATGATTGATATTGCGCCCGATTCCCAAACTTATCTCAATGTCCTTGACTTGTCTGAGGAAAATATGGATGAGGATCCTGTAAAGGTAAAATCAGAATTTCTTTTATCCTTTATCGGCAAGTTATTGGATAGGAAAATGGATGGAAGAGAAAAATCGATTATCGACAGAGTTACCAGACTCACCTATCAGTCATTTAAAGAGCCTTCTTTGGAAGAATGGGTCTTTGTCTTGAGCCAACAACCAGAAGAAGAAGCGCAGAACTTGGCACTTGATATGGAACTGTATGTCGAAGGTTCTCTTGATATTTTTTCTCATAAGACCAATATTCAGACAGGATCTAACTTCTTAATCTATAACGTTAAAAAGTTAGGAGATGAGCTGAAACAAATCGCCCTTATGGTAGTGTTTGATCAGATATGGAATCGTGTTGTTCGGAACCAAAAATTAGGGAAGAAGACCTGGATTTATTTTGATGAAATGCAGCTTCTCTTATTAGATAAATATGCTAGTGATTTCTTCTTTAAATTGTGGAGTCGTGTCAGAAAATATGGAGCTAGTCCGACTGGGATAACCCAAAATGTCGAAACCTTATTGTTAGATCCAAATGGTAGACGGATTATTGCAAATAGTGAATTTATGATTCTCCTCAAGCAAGCAAAAAATGACCGAGAAGAACTGGTTCAACTCTTAGGCTTGTCAAAAGAACTTGAAAAATACCTAGTCAATCCAGAAAAAGGGGCTGGACTAATAAAAGCTGGTTCAGTTGTCGTACCCTTTAAAAATAAGATTCCTCAAGGTACACAATTGTTTGATATCATGAGTACAGATCCTGATAAAATGGCTTCTAATTAAGGGGAAGTAAAATGAAGGATAAAAGAGAAATCATACGTGCACGAAAGGCATTTAGAAGAAGTCTAAAAGATGAGAAGAAATTCTTGAAACAAGGAAAGAAGGAGGTGAAGAAACAGAAAAAAGATTCCGCTGTACTGGATGAAAAAGCATGGAAAAAAGAGATGAAGCAGAAGCTAGAGGAGATGAGAGAAGCTTCAAAGGAGAGAGTAAAACAAGCAAATGAAGACTACAACCATATTCTTCAAAATAGTCCTCCATCTCTTTTGAATCGCAAAGAATTAAGAGACAGACGGTTGCCTCATGCTAGGAAACGATTGAAAATAGCCAAGGAGCAATTTAGAGAAGCCAAGGTACAAGCAAAAGAAGAAAGAAAAGAGAGTCGTAAAGAAAGAAAAACCAATCAAAAATTTCTCTACGGTCAGGAATTGAAACATAAATCTAATTTTTTCTTTCAAGGGAAGAGTTTAGAAGAATTAAAATCTAAGAAAGAAGTAAAGGCCGCAAAAGAGAATCTAAAATCTACTAAACAAGCCTATAAGTCCAAAAAAGTCAGTAGGAAAGCCAAAACTTTTCTTTATGTCCTTGGCCGTGAAGGTGGAGAGTTAGCTTCAGAAAATGAAGATTTAGAAGGTTATCGCACGCTACAAGAGACCATTAGAAAAGGAAAACGCTACAGTCGGCTTTCTTATAACCTTGGAAAAGCTAGTGTCAAAACAGGACAAGAAACAGGTCGTTTTACCAAGAAAAGACTTACCAACACAAAAGAGCGATACCATCATTTTAAGGATGGAAAAGGATGGAAACTAGCGAAAGATAACCCAAGTTCCTTTAAAAATCGGTTTCGAAAATTAAAGAAACAAGGTCTTACAAGTGTCCGAAATATCTATCAAAAACTAAAAGCAGCCTTTTCCTTCTTTACATTTGCGGCTGGAAATCCTGTAACCTGGATAGTTGGAGGAATAGTCTTTCTTCTTTTACTTATAATGAGCTTCTTTTTAGGATTTTCATCTGCTAGTTTGATTCAACAAGATGAATTTGAATTAACAAAAGCTTATACCCACCTAACTTGGGAAGATGCAGAACATACTCGCACAAATGACAAAGGAATTACCTATTACACAAAAATTGATGATGTGATGGGGTATATGAACTTTAAATTCCATGACTATGAGTTACACAAACCAGTTCATTTGTTTAGTTCAGAAACTTACAAGGATTATCTATCTACTTTGTGGCATGATTTAAACGATGGAGAAGATTTGAAATCCATGCAAGACCTCTATGAAACTCCTAAGTATAAACTCTCGAAAGACGATCAAGAGGAAATAAAGGAACTAAAAGAAGAGGGTATGTATGCTTCCATGCAGGAATTGGACAATCCATTTGAGGGGAAAAGCAACGAAGATAGTCTAACCATGACTTATCGTTATGGATACTATGATTTAGACGGAAAACCTACCCTTCAGGAGTACATTCTACTAGAAGCGAAGGCTCACCAAACGATTGTCGCACCAATGGATGGAGTTGTATCTCTAGATGGCGACAATGTTATTCTCACTAACGGAAAAGGAGAGAATGAGAGTCGATTGACCTTGTATTCTATTCATAATGGCCGTGCGATTGAGGGGAGAAGAGTCCTAACGGGTGATATTATTGGTGAAACACCAGACGATACAGGTTTGAAAGTTTCTTATCAAAAGTATAAAAACAAGAAAGAAAAATTGGTGTATGTCAATCCGCAATTTTATTTTCCAAAAGTCATTCAACTTCAGACAACTATCTTACCTGCCATTGGTCAGTTTGGTGGGGATGAGTTTGAACGAGCAAAACATATTTATGAGTTTTTAAAATCTCAAGGGGCAAGTCCCCAAGCCATTGCGGCAATTTTAGGAAATTGGTCTGTAGAGTCTTCTATTAATCCAAAACGAGCTGAAGGAGATTATTTATCTCCTCCTGTTGGCGCTACCGATTCCTCATGGGATGATGAAACCTGGTTAGCAATTGGAGGTCCAGCCATTTATAGTGGTGCTTATCCTAATATCCTTCATAGAGGTTTGGGTTTAGGGCAATGGACGGATACTGCAGATGGTTCAACACGTCATACAGCTTTATTGAATTATGCACGCACCCAAAATAAGAAGTGGTATGATTTAGACCTCCAACTTGATTTTATGCTTCACGGGGATAGTCCTTACTATCAAAGTTGGTTAAAGGATTTCTTTGGAAATACGGGCAGTGCAGCCAATCTGGCCCAACTCTTCCTTACCTATTGGGAGGGAAATTCTGGTGACAAACTACTGGAAAGACAAACCAGAGCAACGGAATGGTATTACCAAATTGAAAAAGGCTTTAGCCAAACAAATGGAGGACAGGCAAAAAGTGACCCGCAATCCCTTGAAGGGGTTCGTGGGGACTTGTATGAGCATTCTGTTCCTGGTGGTGGAGATGGTATGGCCTATGCCTATGGACAATGTACATGGGGTGTTGCGGCTCGTATGAATCAATTAGGCTTAAAATTAAAAGGAAGTAATGGAGAGAAGATTTCAATCATTAATACCATGGGAAATGGTCAGGACTGGGTTGCGACAGCTTCAAGTCTTGGTGGGGAAACTGGCTCTACACCAAGAGCAGGTGCCATTGTTTCTTTTGTGGGAGGTACACATGGCACACCAGCCATCTACGGTCATGTGGCTTTTGTCGAGAAAGTATATGATGATGGTTCTTTCCTTGTGTCTGAGACAAACTATGGTGGCAATCCTAACTATACCTTTAGAAAAATCTCGCAAGCAGATAGCGCCATTAGTTTTGCCTATACTACGAAATAGAAGAGTTTACACTTGAAATTTTAGCCATTTTCAGGTAAAATAAATAGTGTAGATGAGTGGTCGGCTCATGGTCAATCTGATAGTAATCTTGGACATAAGGGCCAAGCGGTGGCGGACACCAGAACGAAATCCGATAGCAATCTTGGACGTAAGGGCCAAGCGGTGGCAGACACCAGAATAAACCGACTGACTAGGTGGCTTACAGACTCTGTAAACCACCTTTTTTGTGAGGAAAATATGGCAAATTCTAGAGATTATCGTAATCCAAATTACACCGAAAAAATAAAACTTCAGCGTTTTTTTACTCAGTTACAAATTGCGGCTTCTTTTTTTAAAGAGCACTTCGTTGGCAAAATCATGTATTATGAAACTGAAATAGAAAGTGTTGAACTTCATTTTTCACCTACTAATTTCATGCACCTATGTGGTGTTGATTACAGAAAAGGTGCAGGCAGTTTCTTTGACGATTGTTTAAAAAGACATGTCATAATTGATGAGTTGAAAATAAAAAAAGATGGAACCACGATGCAAAAGTTACAAGTTTTAGGATCCATTGAGGAGTTATTGGGAAAGCATGTTCATCTAACTGGTTCAGGACGTTATTTGTATTTGGAGTTTGATTATGCTCTACGTACAAGAAAACAGATATTAGCATTAACATTGAAAGAGACATCTAGGAAAATTGTTCCTCAGTCTTTATTAGATTTGAAGAGAAAGACAGTATTTCCAAAAGGTCAAAAAGTAATTTCCATTTACTCAAAACATTTACAAACGTCGGAACTTTTTTATTATTTAAAAGATTAGTTTACATATCTTTTGTGGCATAAAATATATTTTTATCATTTTAAGGAGAACGCAGTTTTGGCTCGTTCTCTTTTTTTGTTGTGATACTTCTTTCAAGGATTATTTGGTAGGATTGGAGTGAAAAAAGATTAACTAGGAAAGAAGGAAGTATATGGAAGCCATTTATCAACGTGATTCGGATCAAGATGGATTAACTGATGCTCAAGAATTGGCGCTAGGAACCAATCCTCTTAGCGCAGATTCTGATGGTGATGGATGTTCAGATTTAGTGGAAATAGAAGAAGGAACCAATCCCTTAAAAAAGGATTTACAAGACATAGGCCAAACAAGTATCACTGAACCGTCCTCAGTATTTATGGAAATGAAACAAAAGATTTCAGATATGATGGAGAGTCACTACAAGGAATTTATACAGGCTCTGATTAGTATTGAAACAGGGATTGAAAACCAACAAGACCTAGAAGACTTATATACTTACTACATGAGAACGGATGCCGTTTCTCTTTTATCTAGTGATTTAGAAACCAGTCCTCAAGAGGTTGAAATGGAGATAGAGTTGTAGGGGAATCATGTGATTCTCCTATTTTCGTATAGATGAAAGGAGCGAGTATGGAAGTAATACAATTATTGGCTATGTTTCGTGGAACAATTCCAAAAGATAGAGAGAAAATGGACTTATTTCTTCGTTATCAAGCGCAACATTTTGATAAGAAATGGCAGGATTTGGTAGAGAGTTTTTTGACTGAAGAGGGCAAGATAGAAGAGATAGCTCATGTCTATTCGTTTCATCAAGATATTATTTCTTTCCTAGAGGCCAGTTCTGAAAATAATGACCAAGATTTAGAAAGTTACACAAGAAATTTTGGACAAGCAGGTCTAAGTAGATTATCTCAATTAAGTAATTTTGAGAAAAACTTGGTGCTAGAAGTCGCAACCTATAATCTTTTCACTCGATTTTACATCCAATCTGAAAAAGAGAAGCTAACACCATTGAGTGAGCTTGTATTTCATCAGAATCAGGATGTCAATTTAGTCAATGTCTATCGGGTTGCGAATAATCTATCTGACCGCATTAGTAGAGATATAGAGGAGTTTCTTCTAATTGTTGATTCCAAAGAACTAAAAAAGGAGGTTCTTGAGATTCATTTTGAAGAAAAAGAGGGAGATGTTCTAGCCTATTTAGGTTCAGAATTGATGGCTACTTTAGATACCGTTACGGATCTTGTCCATCATGAAGAAAACTACACACAACTCCCACTGACACAAAAGCTGAAGATAATTACTCATTTTGATGAAGTAAAAGCTAAAAGCGAAAAGTCTAATCAAGTAGAGGAAGTTTTATCTCCTTCAAGTGATATTGAGCAGGAAACGGAAGAAACTAACTCCTTTTCTAATGTCGATAAAATTGTAGAAGAAGCTTTGAGGGAATATCCAATCGGTTCACAAGTAAGTTATAAAGGACAAGTATTTCAGTTGGTTTCGATTGAAAATGCACACTTAAATGACTTAGTTCGATTAGAGTTATTCAATGATTCCAACCAGTTATTTGAAGAGAATCCTATCTTATACTTGAACAGTTTGGAAGAGATTGAACAAGTATTGTCTTTCGTAGAACTTGAAAAAGAAGATTCAGAGATTGAGATTGATTCATCAAGTGAAAGTCAGGAAATAGATTTGTTTTCCTATCTGGAAGAAGAAAATGAAAATGAAAATGAAAAGGAAAAGGAAAAAGATAAGGATAAGGAAACAGAAACGCTTATTTCAGATATGGAAGAGACGGATGTCCCCGTTCAAGATTTTGTTTTTCCAGATGATTTAGAGGACTTTTACCCTAAGACAAATCGAGAAAAAATTGAAACGAATATCGCCGCAATTGATCTTGTTAAAAGATTAGAAAAAGAGGGACGACAAGCAAGTCCAGAAGAACAAGAACTACTAGCCAAGTATGTTGGATGGGGTGGTCTTGCCAATGAATTTTTTGATGAACTCAATCCAAAGTATGAATCAGAGCGTTTAACTCTCAAGAGTTTAGTAAGTAAGTCAGAATACTCCACCATGAAACAAAGTTCCCTCACAGCCTATTATACAGACCCAATGATTATTCGCCAGATTTGGCAAAAATTACTGGATGATGGTTTTGAAGGAGGAAGGATACTAGATCCTTCTATGGGGACTGGAAATTTTTTTGCAGCTATGCCTAGAAGTATACGAGAGAAATCAGAACTCTATGGGGTTGAATTAGACAGTGTGACAGGCGCAATCGCAAAACAACTCCACCCCAATACCCATATTGAAGTGCGAGGATTTGAGGAAGTTCCCTATCAAAATAATAGTTTTGATTTAGTCTTAACGAATGTTCCCTTTGGAAATTTTCGCATTGCCGATAAAAACTATGATAAACCTTATATGATTCATGATTACTTTGTCAAACACTCACTTGATTTAGTAAGAGACGGAGGACAAGTGTCGATCATCTCATCTATCGGGACAATGGATAAGCGGACAGATAATGTCTTACAAGAGATTAAAACCAACACTCATTTTTTAGGGGGAGTACGTTTGCCGGATACGGCTTTTAAAAAGATTGCGGGTACTCGAGTAACCACAGACCTCCTCTTCTTTCAAAAGGATCAAGCAAAGAATCTTAATGAGGAGGCACTTGTTTTTAGTGGCTCTATTCCATTTGAGGAGGATAAGCGTGTCTGGATCAATCCTTATTTTGATGGGAAATACAATACACAAGTTTTGGGTGAATATGAGGTACGTAATTTTAATGGAGGAACCCTCAATGTTAAGGGGGTATCAGAAACATTATCTACTGATATAATGAAAGCATTAGAGAATGTGGAAGCACATAAACAAATTGACAATTCTTTGAAAGCACCTGTATTTATCCAAGAAGAAGTGGATAATTCTATCCCAAGTCGTATACGTGAGGACTTAGCGCTCTATTCTTTTGGATATGAGGGAAATCAAATTTATTATCGAGATACGCATGGCATTCGGAAAAGTTCAAAAGTAGACGAAATTAGTTATTATGTAGACGAGAAGGGAGAATTTAAAGCCTGGGACAGTTCTTTGTCTGAACATAAAATAGATCGATTCGTGCAACTTCATTTGACAGATGAGGAAGCACTAGATGTATACAAGTCAGAAGAAGCGAGCAAAAGAGGGAAATATAAGGGACTGTTCAAAAAAACTGTCTTTTATGAAAGTCCCTTATCGGATAAGGACATTAGTCGCATTAGGGGAATGGTTGATCTAAGAGAGACCTATCAGGCCTTAATTGAAATTCAACGCCATCCAGATTATAGTCGGTCTGATTTTCAGGTATTACTTAGTAAACTCAATCGTGACTATGACCATTTTGTAAGTCAATTTGGATACTTGAATGCCTCCGTTAATCGGAACTTATTTGATAGTGACGATAAGTATTCCTTACTAGCTAGTTTAGAAGATGAATACATTGATTCTAAAAGTCAGAAAGTAAAATATAAAAAATCTTTAGCCTTTGAGAAAGCATTGGTTAGGCCCGAGAGAGTGATTACAAGAGTATCAACGGCTTTAGATGCCTTAAACTCCAGTTTATCGGATGGTAGAGGGGTTGATTTAGACTATATGGTATCAATTTACCCTGAACATAGCCAAGCAGCTATTTTAGATGAGTTAGGGGATCAGGTTTTAATGGATCCAGAAAGCTATTTAAGAGGAGAAAGAAAATATCTTTCTAAGAACCAGTTTTTATCAGGAGACATTCTCAATAAGATAGAAGTAGTTCAACTGTTAGTAGAGGAAAACAATCAAGAATGTGATTGGAGCCATGCTTTAGATTTGTTAGAATCTGTCCGTCCTCCACGGATTCATCTGGCAGATATTGAGTTTAATATAGGCTCACGTTGGATTCCTCAATCCGTTTATGGTAAATTTGCCTTTGAATGTTTTACCAATCATGAATTTGAATTGTCTTCGCCAGATGTTGAACAAGTCATTGAAGTGAATCCTGTCGATGGCCAGGTTCACTTAAGGACATCATTTGCTTATCAATATCCAAGTGCCAAAGATAGTAGTCTTGGAGTTAGTGGGTCACGTTATGATACAGGAAGAAAGATCTTTGAGAATTTACTTAATTCGAACCAACCGACGATTACTATGACTGTTACGGAAGGGGAAAAGAAAAAGACTATCACAGATTTGGAAAAAACCTCTGTTCTAAGAGCAAAAGAGCAGCATTTACAAGAGCTCTTTCAAGAATTTGTCTCACGGTATCCAGAAGTCCAACAAATCATTGAGGAAAGCTACAATCGTCTTTATAATCGAACGGTTAGTCGAGAGTATGACGGTAGCCATTTAGTTATTGATGGCTTGGCTCAAAACATTAGTCTTCGTCCTCACCAAGAGAATGCCATTCAAAGAATCGTAGAAGAAAAAAGAGCCTTATTAGCTCACGAGGTAGGTTCAGGAAAGACCTTGACCATGCTTGGTGCTGGGTTTAAATTAAGGGAGTTGGGGATGGTTCATAAGCCCTTGTATGTAGTGCCCTCTAGTTTGTCTGCTCAATTTGGTCAAGAAATCATGAAATTTTTCCCTACTAAAAAGGTCTTTGTGACCACTAAGAAAGATTTTGTGAAGGCGAGAAGAAAACAATTTGTGTCACGTATTATTACAGGAGATTACGATGCCATTGTCATTGGGGATTCTCAATTTGAAAAAATCCCTGTCAGTAAGGAAAGACAGATGAACTATATTGAGGATAAACTCAATGAACTACGAGAGATTAAAACACATTCTGAAAATAAGTATACCGTTAAAGAAGCGGAACAATCAATTAGTGGTTTAGAGAGACAATTGGAAGAACTCCAACGCTTCAATCGTGATAGCTTTATTGATTTTGAAAACTTAGGAATTGATTTTCTTTTTGTGGATGAAGCACATCACTTTAAAAATATACGTCCGATTACTGGACTTGGAAATGTAGCAGGGATTACCAATACAACGTCTAAGAAGAATGTGGATATGGAAATGAAGGTTCGACAGATTCAGGAAGAACATGATTTTAAAAACATTGTCTTTGCGACAGGAACACCAGTTTCCAATTCTATTAGTGAGCTCTACACTATGATGAACTACATTCAACCAGATATCTTAAAACGCTATCAAGTTGATTATTTTGACTCTTGGGTAGGTGCTTTTGGAGAAATTCAAAACTCTATGGAATTAGCTCCTACAGGGGATAAGTACCAACCTAAGAAGCGATTTAAAAAATTTGTCAATCTTCCTGAGTTGATGAAAATCTATAAAGAAACAGCCGACATTCAAACACAAGATATGTTGGATTTACCTGTCCCAGAAGCCCATATTATTCCTATTGAGAGTGAGTTAACTGAAAATCAGAAACTCTATTTAGAAGAATTGGTTATGAGGTCAGATGCGGTCAAATGTGGAACAGTTGATCCGAGCCAGGATAACATGTTAAAAATTACGGGTGAGGCACGAAAACTAGCAATTGATATGCGTTTATTGGACTCTAGTTATAGTCTAGCAGACAATCATAAACTGCTTCAGGTAGTGGATAATGTTGAGAGAATTTATCGTGAAGGAATGGAAAATAAGGCTACTCAGATGATTTTTTCAGATATTGGCACACCTAAGAAAAAAGATAATGGCTTTGATGTTTATTCTGAAATGAAGGCTTTATTAGTTGATAGAGGAATCCCTAGTAAAGAAATTGCCTTTGTACATGATGCCAATAGTGATGAAAAGAAGAATAGTTTATCTCGAAAGGTTAATGCAGGAGAGGTGCGGATTCTCCTTGCCTCAACTGAAAAAGGAGGAACAGGTTTAAATGTTCAGAGCAAGATGAAAGCAGTTCATCACCTGGATGTACCGTGGAGACCAAGTGACATTCAGCAACGCAATGGACGTATTATCCGACAGGGAAATGAAAACAAGGAAGTGGATATTTACCACTACATTACAAAAGGTTCATTTGATAATTATCTATGGGCAACTCAGGAGAACAAACTCCGTTATATTAAGCAGATTATGACTTCTAAGGAGCCGATTCGTGCTGCAGAAGACATTGATGAGCAGACCATGACAGCTTCTGATTTTAAGGCACTAGCAACAGGTAATCCTTATCTCAAATATAAGATGGAACTAGAGAATGATCTAACCCTATTAGAAAATCAAAGACGCGCCTTTCAACGCAGCAAAGATCACTATCGTCATACAATCTCCTACTGTGAAGAAAATATGCCCATTCTTGAGAAACGATTAAGCAAGTATGAAGGCGACATTCAACAGTCTGAAATGTCGAAAGACCAAGCATTTTCTATGGCAGTAGGCAAGCAATTTTTTGATCAACGAGCTGAAGCAGGGGAATCCCTACACCGTCTTATCCGTCATAATCAATCAGACAGCAAAGAATTTCGTACCCTAGCCAGTTATCGAGGATTTGACATTAAAATGCTTAGTCTTCCAACAAATCAACCTCTTCCTGAAACTTTCTCTGTTAAGATTGTAGGAGAAAATCTGTATTCTGTCAGTTTAGATTTGTATTCTCCTTTGGGGACAATTCAAAGGCTCCAACATACGATTGATCACATTAAAGAGGACCAAGTGAAAACTCAGAACTTATTGGATGAATTAAAGGATAAATGGACTACTGCTAAAGTTGAAATTGAGAAAAATTTTCCAAAGGAAGAGGATTATCAAACTAAAAAGGCCGAATACAATGTACTCGCGCCATTGATTGAAACAGAAACGGATTTAGATATTATTGATCAGGCCTTAAGACAATTCCACGAAAAAGAAAAGCAAGAACAACTTTCTTTTGAATTGGATTAAAAAATATATATAAATAGCGGACAATAAAAGAAAAGCGCGGTAAAATAAAGATAGAAAGAAACGAGGTGACGATTATGATGGAAGATACCTATTATCAATTGGAAGAGGCCTTGGTACAGGGATTTCAAACACCTGAAGAATACCAAGCCTACAAGGAGCTAAAGGAACATTATGAGGAAGTGACAGGGGATTACAGTTTTTCTAAACAAGAACTCACTAGTCAATTGGAAATCGCTCTTCAGAATCATCGAGGCGAGGACTTTGAAGATTATGAGAAAGAGGAGTATTTGGCCTTAGTTCAAAAATTAGAAGAGTTTGATTATTCTCTTGCCACCCATTATCGTCAGTTGATTGACTAGAAAGGAGAAAGTCATGAAAGATTTACTCCTTATCCCAGTAATTTTTTTAGCAGTAGGAGGAATTCTCATTCTTTTATGGAGACTCTTTCTTATTGCAAGTGGACTTTTCCTTATTGGTTTTGTCAGTTTTCTTATTTTCATAGAGGTCTATGGAATTTATCTGTTCTTTACTGAACCGACCCTTTATATGGAAGATTTATCCCAGAATGGTCTGATCAGTTTTACAGGATTTTATGTGGTATTTAATCTAGCCTTGCTTGTATGTGGTGTTTTGAAAATCATTAGTTGGACAAGAAGATTAAAAAGTAGCTGAGCAAGAGATTGTTCAGCTACTTTTTAATTGGGCACTATAAAAATTTTTCTCGAAAATAAGAAACTTGCACGATTTACTCATTACTTAGCCAATACTAGAGTTTATACTAGTTACTGTAAAGATGATCATCTAAAAGAAGGAAGGAGGTAACCTTATGCCTAAAAATACAAGTCGTCCAGAGATTGATTCACTAAGTTTCGAGGTTGAAAACCAAGAACTTTCCGGTAAATCAGGTTCTGGTTGGTTTACAGCTGTTCAACTTACATTGGCGGGACGTTGTGGACGCTGGTTCACAGGCTCTTTCGAATGCACAACGAACAATGTGAAATGCGGATAGCCTAGATTTCGATACTCATCAATTTGAAAATGAAATTTTAAGTTAATATAACTTTGTAGAAATTAAACTGTTTTTAATGATTCTTTTACTTAAATTTTCATTTTCTTTGGAGAGTATAGAACTAGGTTTAAACCATAGTGAGTAGGAGTAGAAGAAAATGAGAAAAAATAACAATCATAAAGAAATTGATACACTTGATTTTGAAGTAAAAAACCAAGAGCTTTCTGGTAAATCAGGTTCTGGTTGGTTTACAGCTGTTCAACTTACATTAGCAGGACGTTGTGGACGTTGGTTTACAGGATCTTATGAATGTACATCAAATAATGTGAAGTGTGGCTAGTTTTTCTCACTACTAAAAAGTTTGATGTAGATTTGTTTCTATAGGATTCATTTTTCAATTTGAAACTTGTTATAGTCCTTTGGTTTGAGAGTAGACTGAAGGACTATATACAAGGTTTATGGAAAATATAAACGGAACGAAAGAAATTTACGGAGTAAAATTATGAAAAGTAAAAAAGTAAATACTGAGATTGATACGCTTGAATTTGAAATTGACAATCAGGAACTCAATGGTACCTCAGGATCTGGCTGGTGGTACACAGCTTTTAAAATGACACTAGCAGGTCGCTGTGGATTGTGTTTCACCTGTTCCTATGAGTGTACGACAAATAATGTTCGTTGTTAGATAAAACAAAAGGTAAATTCTAGTATTTTATTACAAAACATTGACAACACTTTGATTTAGTGTTATATTTACAAGGAGAAATACAAATGAAACAAGACAACTTTGAGATTGATTCTTTGGATTATGAAATTAATAGCCAAGAGTTGAATGGTAAATCTGCTGCAGGGTGGCGTACGGCTGTTAGATTAACAGTACAGGGTCGCTGTGGTTGGTGGTTTACATATTCTTATGAATGTACTTCGCCAAACGTGCGCTGTGGATAAAACTACCTCCATTCTTTGAGAGGAGGATAAAATGGAAGGAATTATTGGAACACTAGACTTCTATGCACCTGTAGTGGTCTTAGGAGTTATTGTCATAGGGATTGTTTACTTTATGAAAAAAAGAAACAATCGAAAATAATCAATATCGACCGATACCTAAAAAGTATCGGCTTTTTTTATAGCGTAAATATATTGCACAAAATACTCATGGCAAACCTTGAAAGAAACCGTATAATGAGAGTGTAAAAAAGAAACGGAGGAATGAAATGATGAAACAGCTTATCGTGACAGCATTAACGAAAACATTTGGTCAAGGGGATAATATCGTTCATGCTTTATCAGATGTGAACTTGTCCGTTGAAAAAGGTGAATTTCTGGCAATTATGGGGGCCAGTGGTAGTGGAAAAACGACACTCCTCAACTGTATTTCAACGATTGATAAACCAACATCAGGTGAGATTCGATTTGAAGATTTTGACATCATCCATGCCAAGGAAAATGAACTAGCTGACTATCGTGCTAAAAACATTTCCTATATTTTCCAAGCTTACAACTTGGTGGAAAACTTGACGGTCTATGAAAATATCGTTCTACCTCTTCAAATTCAGGGGAAAAATATCAAAAAACATCAGGATAAGATTGAGGAAATTTTGGATAAGTTGGCCATCCAAAACTTAAAAGATAAGTTTCCTAATCAGTTATCAGGTGGTCAACGACAACGTGTGGCAACTGCTAGAGCCTTGATTGATGATTCTAAACTGATCATCGCAGATGAGCCGACAGGAGCCTTGGACTCTGCCAATTCTGAAAAACTGATGGCACTTTTGCAGGAAATCAATAAAAGTTTTGGTATTACCATTTTACTGGTTACGCATGACCCTGCCGCAGCCAAGTACTCTTCACGGATGGTGCTACTTAGCGATGGAAAGATTATGGATGATTTGGAACGTAACAGCTTATCTAATGAACAGTATTTGCAAGAGATTTACAGCCGTACCAGATAGGAGGAGGAGAGTATGTATCCAAAATTGATTTTACGAAATGTATTTCGAAATTTACAGACCTATACCATCTATTTTTTCAGTCTGACCTTGATTTATAGCTTGCTCTACGCTTTTAATGCTTTACCAAGCCATCCAGTGATGCAAAGTTTATCAGGAGCAAAGGAAATGTTAACGACGGTGATGAGCCAGTACATGGGCTTGCTTTCCTATCTGATTCTATCGGCGATTGCCTTTCTCGTCGTTTATTCTACAAACTTTGTCCTGGGACGGCGCAAGAAAGAGCTGGGACTTTATGCAACGCTGGGAATGAAGAAGAAGCAGATTATCCGTACCCTGTTCTTTGAAACCATGCTGGTCAATATCTTTTCCTTGATTCTAGGTTTCTTGCTTGGGCTGGTCTTGTTGGTTGTTCTAGCTAAGGTGGCTTCTGAGTTTTTCATGGCGAATTACTTTGGTAATTTGGTTTTCTTTGATATAAAGTCTATCATCTTACTAGTTTATTCCTATTTGGTAACTAGTTTTATTGTTGGTGTCATGGACATTCTTACCTTTAGAAAGCAAAATATCATTGCACTCATTCAAGAAAATGGGGTCAAGAAATCTGTCTTGGCAAAAGGCAAGCCAGTTCTTCAAGCACTTCTCTTTATTCTTTCGACAGCTGTTATCGGTTTTGGTGCTCTCTATTTTTCAGACTATCACCATCTATCACTCTTGAAAAGCTGGGGTATCTTACTTGTATCTGTCTTCGTGATTTTTGTGATTTTATTTTACAATACCTTGAGCCATTTTATCTTGTTTTCCCTTAGAAAACTGCCTCAAACCTACTATAACAGACTAAACAGTTTTAAAATTCGTCAATTTTCAAAACAAGCTGACAGTAATTCGGTCACGTTGGCTGTCTTATCCTTGACCTGGACACTGGCTCTCAGCTTACTAGTTTTTAGTGGTAGTGCCTATACGACTATGAACCGAGAGCTGAACAAATACTCACCTTATGACGTATCTGTCAATCTTTATCGTGGTCAAGAGTTCCAGTTTTCTCAGGAATCTGTAAAAGACAGATTGAAAGCAGATGGATTTGACTTTAACCTCATCAAAGAGGAGTACAGCTATCCTATCTATTCTAGTGATTTAACCTATAAAGATTTGATTGATACTAGCAATCTTTGGGCGCATGATAAGGAACTTCCTGAATCAAAAGTACCGATTTTAGGAATTTCTGCCTACAATCATCTCCGCAAACTGCAAGGGAAAAAAGCGGTTGACTTGGCAGATAACCAATTTCTGGTCAATGCCAACTATAAAGGAACTGCCAAGCAGATTCAGGACTTTCTATCAACGACCAAAAACCTCACGATTAATGGTCATTCTCTCAATCTTGCATCTTCCAAGCCACTTGAAACAGTTTACTTTTTATCTTCAGTAGGTACAAATGACACAGGAACCTTGATTGTACCCGATAAGGTAGTAATTGGACTGACGGAAGACCACATGACCTATGTTGCCAATTTCAAAGAAAATATTGACAAGCGGAAAGTAGAAACATTCTTGAGTCAGTGGATTGAAAAATACTACTTCACTCGTGATGGTACAGAGTTGAATCCGTTCACCTATCAAACGAAAGGAAGAATTTTTGAGATTTATCTTGGATTTATGGGCGTCATCGTCTTTGTCATGATTTTTGTCAGTGTTATTTTTATCATTATTTCCCTCAGTATCTTGTCACTTCAAACTTCTACAAGTTCTTTGGATAGTGTCAATGATTATCAAATCTTATACCTTCTTGGGAATAAGAGAAAGCAAAATCGCTCTATTCTTTTGCAACAGATTCTAAGTTATTTCTTGGTTCCGCTGGTTATCGCAGGTCCGCTAGCACTTGCCTTGAGTACAGCTCTTTTGGGCTATTTTGAGAATTTCGCTAATACCAGCATTTCTATTGATATCACCTATCTGGGAGTAGCGGTTTTACTCTTTGTCCTTTACCTGCTAGTGACTTACAGAGTAAGTTGGCAAATTATTGAAAATTAAGTCAAATACCAGAGTTGCCTATCCGACAATTCTGGTATTGTGTTATAATGATATTAAAGTAGTTCAGGAAGTGGATACATATGAAACAGTTTGTCAAATTGATCTCGAAAAACTCACTTTTATTGTGGTGGTTGACGATTTTTAATCATCTAACTTTGATGATTTATATTTATTATAGGGTTCCTCTGGACTTTTCGACAGATTTTTCCTTACAGATGGTTTTATTGCTGATTATTGCTTTAATTGCATTTAGTTATATTTGTAATATTGTGACCTTTCGTTATAGTGAGTTGAAACTCTGGTTGCTCCTGATGATGTTTCTCATTAGCTGGCAATCCATATTTAATCAAGGAGTTACGAGCACCCTGTTGCACTTTTTTGATATCCTTCATCCGCTCAACTCTTTTTTATTGGTGTATAGTTCTCTGTCTATTCTCTTTCTGGGAGAGAAAATAGGAGAAGAACTGATGAGTGTGTCCTTTGTGTTGACACTAATCACCGTTAGTTCGTATCTGTTAAGTCCTTCAATTTTTCTCTTTCTGTCCTTGTTTGCGTCTTTCTTTTTAAACCTTGTTCCCTTGATTTTATTTATTTTATATCATGAAGAGTTGAAAAGTAAACTCAAGTATCAGAGACGAAATTTGTGGATATTAGCTTTAATATTGCCTCTTTCTTATTTCTTTTTGTATATCAATACGACGGGCTCAGGAGTGATGAACCTAGCCTGGTATCTGGAAATTGTTGGCATCTTAGTTTTTTTACACTTCAAAACTATTATCAGCTCTCTTCAAAAAAAGGTATCAGAGTTAAAATTGTCCTATATAAAAGCTTTTTCACACTTATTTTTACTAGTTATGTTTTTGTTAGTAGGTATTTTCATCATCTTTCGTCTAGATTTAAACACGAGCTTTTTGGTCTTGAATATCATGTTACTATTGTTCGGGATTTGTTCGGAAGAATTGATTCGCCTCTTTCGTTCTGCTGAAATGCTAGATGCTAGGGATTATGTAAAAGTTCTCTTTTTAAAGCGTAACCGTATGGTGAAAAATCTGCTGGCAAATGAAGACACAGAACAACAGTTCTCCGAATTTCTTCACAATGAAATCCTGCAAAATGTGATTGCAATAAAAAATTTCAATAAATATAGTAGCAATCAAGTTTTTGGTGAACAGATCAATCTGGTGACAGAGGAGTTGGTTCAGCGGATTCGTGAGCGGATGGATTATTATCAGCCAATGGTAGAAACAGACGAGCAGTTAGACATCCAGTATCAAGGGCTGATTAATCGAATTGTCAAGCGCTATCACGCAGAAAATGAAGTCGTCACACAGTTTCCTGTCCACTTTAGGCTTTTATCTCCTTACGATAAAATTGTCTATCGTCTGGTTGAGGAATTGGCGACCAATGCCGTTAAGTACGCTAGTGGTGGAACGATTTCTTTGAAGATTGATGTGCATGATGACGCTATTTTTATAATTTCTGAAAATGACTGCCTTCAAACAGAAAAATCCTTAGGTTATGGCTTGAAAAATATGTTTAATAAAATTAGTGTTTTAGGTGGTCAGATGCAGATTTTTGAAAATAATAAGAGATTTCGTGTAGAAATTACTCTCCCGATTGATAAGGAGTTGTGTTATGAGAATTTTGTTAATTGATGATCATAAATTATTTAGTCAAAGTATCAAGATGATTTTAGAGTTATCGGAAAACATTAAAAAGGTCCAGTTAGTGGATAATTTTTCGACTATTTCGGAGATTGCTTTTAATGACTACGACATTATTTTGATTGACATCAACCTGACGAGTCTGTATCAAGATGATGGGCTGACCTTGGCACAAGAGATTATCGACAATAGTTGTTCTAGTAAGGTTGTGATTTTGACAGGTTACAGTAAAAAAATGTATGAACACCGAGCTAAAGCTATGGGAGCTTATGGATTTCTGGACAAAAGTATGAACCCAGATGAGTTGGTTAAAAAATTGGAAAAGATTTATCTAGGTGGTAAGGTCTTTTCAGATGAAGTGATGGTAGAGGTGCTAACACCACGAGAAATCGAGATACTAGAACTGGTTAGAAATGGCTTGACCATTGATGATGTCTGTGACAAGGTCTATGTGAGTAAACGTACAGTTTCCAATCACTTGGCCAATATCTTTTCAAAATTGGGAGTGACTAACAGGCAGGAGGCGATTCACATAGCTGAGCAGTTGGGCTATTTTCCACCAGATTAAAAAGTTGCAGAAGATGCAGCTTTTTTAATTTATTTACAAAAATTGCACATATTACTCATTCTAATAAACGGTAAATTTGATAATCTATTAGTAATTAAGGAGGAGATCATTATGTCTATTGTATCTGAAAAATGGTTAAGTTTATTTAATAATATCGAAGATGATGAGCAGTTAGATGAATTTTTAAAGACTACCTCTGGAGATAGTCTACAAGATTGGGAAGAAAAATTTCTTCAGTACGAGCAGTGTGGAAAAGATTATATTGAGCGAGAGTTAGGAACAATCTTATATGATGAATATAACCCTCAGGAAAAGCTCAGAGTAAGTATTCATTGGCTAGATTTATTTAAACCAATTTGTTTTAAATACTTAGAGCGATTATCTAGCTTTTTAAATAAAACGCAATGTATAACCAATACAAATGAATTTATTCTAGATATTGAATCAGTATTTTTTGAAATTTGTATGAATATGAGCTATAGAACGGTTGTCTTAGAGATTAATGATTTAAGGAGAGCGTCTCGTTTAGAAGGTGAAGATAGTAAAAATAGATACAATTATTTTATCAATACTTTATTAAAGGACAGAGATTATATATTGGAGTTTTATAAAAAGTATCCCGTCTTGTTTGAGTTATTAGATAAGAAGATTTCTAACGTCTTAGACTATATTGAACAAATTATTCTCCATTTTGAAGAAAACCTAATTGACCTAGAAAGTTATTTTAATTATAAGAATTTAAAATTATCGAGTATTGATTTTAATGCTGGCGATACTCACTCTAATGGTAAGAGTGTTTGTATTCTTAAATTAAATACTAAGAAAAAGCTAGTTTACAAACCAAGAAATATGTTTATCGATGTTAATTTAAACTTATTCTCTAAAGAATTTGCTCATCGTTTTGGACTTTCAGAATTATTATTCGTCCCTAAAACACTGAGTAAAGATTCTTATAGCTTTGTAGAGTTTATAGAAGAGAAAGAATGCAATTCACTTCAGGAGGTAGAAGCTTATTATACAAATATGGGAAAACTTTTAGCATTTTTACATATTTTTGGTGCTAAAGATTATCATGGTGAAAACATTTTAGCTTGTCAAGAACATCCTTATCTTATTGATAATGAGACGATATTGCATTTCAGTGAGCCTGTAAATATCACTTCAAATGCACAAAATATTTATAATTTTGTAACTAACTCAGTTTATAGTGTGGGAATATTACCAATGAACCTTTATTCAGTAAATAATGACAAAGGAATGGAAATTGGAGCATTAAATTCAGGTGAAAGGCGAGAATCACCTTATTTATCCCATCAACTGGCTAATGTTGGGACTGATGAAATTAGAATTGAAAAAGTATTTAAAATAGTCGGGGATTTCCCTAGCACAGTAAGATATAAAGGAAAAAACGTATCGTGTTCTAGTTACCTCAACGAAGTTCAAAGAGGATTTGAAACTATTTACAAAATTGTTTTACAAAATAGAAATATAGTTTCTAGGATGATCGTTAAATATTTTGAAAATTGTGAGACGAGATATATTTATCGAAATACCAATATTTATGTACAATTTCTTGAAACAAGCCATCACCCAGAATTGTTAAAAAATAAATATGATTTTGAAATGTATTTGCTTCGTTTATTTGAATATGGTGATGTTGCTAATCTTTTTGATAATGTTATGATGAAAGATGAGGTTTGCCAGCTTAGAAAAGGTGATGTTCCAATATTTTATGCGAATACAAGTAGCAATGAAATTCATAATGGACTAGGTCGATATATTTGTGCTTTAGACGGACATAGTATCGTTAATAAGGTTTTAAATAGAATAACTAGTTTATCAGATGATAATTTACTCAGACAAAAACGAATTATAAATATGGCTTTTATGGGGAGCGAGTTATTTCCAAAGAAATCTAGAGTATCTGAAGAACACATGAATACTGAAACTATTACTTCAAAAATAATCAATCGGATTTCATCAGCTAAATTTAAATTTAATAATGAGACTAGTTGGTTAGCGATGGTGGCTATGAATAAAAGCTATGAGATATATCCAATGGATTGTAGTCTATACAGTGGAACTTCTGGTATGATTTTGGGGATAACAAGCATAGATGATACTAGATTACGGACGCTTTTACCTGGGGTTATCAATTATACCAATAACTATATAAAAGAATTACAAGGGAATTTCCCTGTACACCAGTTAGGTGCTTTTACTGGTGTATATGGATACTTATATACATTGTGTGTGTTGAGAGAAGAAGGTACTCTATTTGATGAAGATATCGAAGAGATTATATATGAAACATTGTCGTCAACATTTAGACATCTACGAAATATTGATAATTTAGATATAATAGGTGGTTTAGCAGGAATTTTAGGAGTACTGATAAAAATCCAGAAAACAATGCTCGATAGTTCTCGGGTAACTGAGTTGACTCAGAATTTGTCTGAAGGTATAGTTCAAAAAATACTAGAAAAATATAAAAAAGATGGCTTTTGGATTGAAAATGATCCTGGATATGCTCATGGTAATTATGGCATTATTACGCAACTTTATAGATATTCTTTATCTAACACATGCAAATCTGATGTAAAAACTTCCATTATTTCTTGTATAAAAGAATATCTTGACAAAGAGCGTTCGTTACTATGTGGAAAAAAAGGTTTTCCTTTAAGAAAAAATGCCAAGTATTATTCATGGTGTAATGGTATTGTGGGAATCGTTAATGCTAAGAACTATTTAGAAACTAATGAATTTCCTGACAAATTTTTAAAGACCGAAGTTCAAGATTATTCCAATAAAATTTTAAATCAAGATCCTACTTTAGATAATTCAATCTGTCATGGAAGTATCGGGAACCTAGTCATTTTAGATTCTATTTTAGGCTATTCTGTTGATATAGAAAATAGAATAGCTACTGAAAGTATCTCATATCTTTGGGATAAAGAAACTTATGAATGTGATGATTGGGGGATTTTGACAGGAGAAATGGGAATATTGATGGCTAATGATAGAAAAAGTAGGACTAGATTAAATGATATACTACTTTTAAATTAATGGGGGTTAGATATGAAAAGAAACATCCCGTTTATCGAACAACACCAAAAAACAGAGTGTGGATTATGCTGTGTTGCGATGGTGTCAAGTTATTATAATCACGAAATTTCCGTTAAAGATCTGAGAAATCTAAAAGAAACAGGGAGGGATGGAACTAGTTTTCAAAATTTAATTGAACTGTTAGAAAATATGGGATTTAAAGTGAAATCATTCCGTTTTCCAAAAGATAGACCAGATGTATATAAACAGATAAAAGTTCCAGCCATTGCATTGTGGGAGAGTAAGCATTTTGTTGTTGTAGAAAAAGTAACTTCTAAATTTGTTTGGGTAATTGATCCTGAACTCGGAAAACTAAGATATGATTTAAATGAGTTCTCAGCCGGTTTCTCAGAATTTTTAATTAGTATTTCTAGTAGTGATAGAGTAATAAAACAAAAATCAAAAGAGAATTACGGAGAGATTTATGCGCAACTTTGGCAATCTTGGCATTATTTTGTACCTCTGTTATTTCTAACTTTTGTAAGTTATGCGGTTAGCTTTATTCTGCCTATATGGACGCAACAGCTATTAAATCAAGCCACAGGTGGCAATCAGTTTAATCCAGCAATTTTAGCGCTCAATTTTATTATTTTTACATTACTATACTTTATTATAATGCTCGGTCAGAGATATCTTTCTATTAATCTGACAAACGATATAGATAAAAGACTGAATAATAGTGTAATTGGTCGTTTGTTTCAATTACCATATAAATTTTTCTCTACTAGAAGTAGTGGTGATTTAATTTATTCTATAAATGGTTTGGGTAGAATTCGGCAATTATTTACAAATCAGGTTGTACTAGGAATATTAGATATTGGTTTTGTAATTTGTATTTTGTTTTACTTTCTATATATTGATTTTTTCGTGGCGATTATCGCTCTTATGTTAGTGGTAGTAAATTTGTTGTTGCTTCTATTGACTAGAAAAAATTTGGAACAAAAAAGTAAATCTTTTGTGATAGCTCAGAATGATCTCCAAAATAAACAAATCGAAATGATTTATTCTATGATGGGAATAAAAATGGAAGGATTTGAAGTTCGAACGTTTAAACAATGGAAAGGTTATTTAGATAAGTATCTTTATAGATATAGAGCCAGTGAATTGTTTTCAAGTGTTGTTAATTCGTTATTTTCAATTATCACTTTTATATCTCCATTTATCCTATTATTTATTATGTTGTTGCCAGATAATCATTTAGGTAATAAGTTAGGTGGGATTTTTGCAGTATATTCTTTGTCATCTCTATTATTTGGTAAGATTAATAGTATTTTTGATACAATTGTAGCATTCTACAATAGCAAAACATTTTTATCTCGGATTTTAGAGATTTTAGGTGAAGAAACTGAGATAAATGGTGTAGTGAAACACGACTTAAATGGGGAAATCACACTTAAAAATGTTTCATTTTCATATACTAGAGATAGTAAAAAAGTACTTTCTAATGTGTCTATTGAAATAAAGAAGGGTGAGAAGGTAGCAATTGTTGGCTCTTCTGGATCAGGTAAAAGTACACTTTCCAAATTATTAATAGGTTTATTTCCAGCCTCCTCAGGTAGTATTTTATTTGATGACTTAGATTATAATTTGTTGGATAAACAGTATCTTCGTCAACAAATTGGCATTGTCCCACAAGACATGACTTTATTTAATAAAACCATATATGAGAATATTGCTGGAGATATCTCAGTCTCAGAGGAAGAAATGACAAAAATTTGTAAGTTAGTTAATATCCATGATGAAATTATGGAAATGCCCATGGGGTATAATACTTTAGTTTCAGAAATGGGAATGAATCTGTCAGGAGGGCAACGTCAGAGAATTATTTTAGCAAGAGCGCTAGTTAAGAAACCCAAAATAATACTTTTAGATGAAGCCACAAGTTATCTAGATAATGTTAATGAAAAAGAGATTATGCAGAAATTTAAAGAACAAAATATTACAATTATTGTTATTGCACATCGACTTTCTACCATTATCGATTCTAACCAGATTTTTGTAATGGATAAAGGAGAAATTGTAGAACAAGGAAGTCATACAGAACTATTGAATATGAAAAATGGTTTGTATAAAAAACTTTATCAGACGGATTATTAAATTTGTAATATATATTGGCCACCTTCGGGTGGCATTTTTACTTCTGTGATACTTTTTTCAAGATTTATCTGCTATTCTTGACCTAGTTTTTATAGAAAGAAGGTCTAAGATGTTAAATAAAGTCAAAACTAAAGCCTTAATTAGTGTTGGAGCAGTGGCTGCAACTAGCTTTATTCTCATGATGGGATATACTGTTGGTCAACACTCGACTGCTAAACAAAGTCGTAAAGAGATTGAATTGGCTGCAGCTAAACTTGTAGAGGATAAACAAGCAGAAGATAAAGCCAGCATTTTGTCATCGGATACTGTAAAAGAATTTTTGACTCAGTACTATACGAAAGAAAAGCTCGGAGAAAATAATACACGTATTCAACCTTATATGACTGAATCGGCTTATTCTCAAGAATTAACAAGTCAAAACGATGCCATGAACCAAGTGTATAAGGACTATATTTTGGATTATCATTTTGAAAAAGCTGATATCTTTGTCAATCAGACTACGAATCAAGCCATTGCCATGGTCTCTTATAATGTAACCTATGTATCTGATTTAAAGAATGCCAACCAATCAAAGACCAATCAGACAGAAACCAGAACGGTTAAGTTGTCTTATTCGAAACTACCAGGTAAGTTATTGGTCAATCAAGTACAGGTTTGGAAATCTGGATTGGATGATTTGGATAAGGCCACTCCCAAAACTTTGGAAGAATCCTCATCTGTTCCATCACTGCCAAATACTACGACAAAATGATGATGTTTTATGAATATAGAGGAATGTAAGCAAATCTCAATTCTTGATGTAGCAAGTCGTTTAGGTATCTCCTTTAAACAAGTTTCGAACAGTGTTTATGAGCATCCTGAACACGATTCATTTCGGATTTTTTCAACTACCAATACTTTTAAATGGTTTTCAAGAGATATTCAAGGTGATGTCATTGATTTTGTTCGACTTGTTAAGGGAATTTCCTTTAAAGAAGCTCTAGCTTTTTTTTCTGAAGAACCTTTTCAAAAAGAAGCTGTTCAAGAAAATAGGGAGAGACCATTTTATTATCCTTTAAAGAGAATAGAAGATTCTAACTGTAGTCTGGCCAGATATTATTTAACAGAATGTAGAGGAATCTCAGACGAAATCATAGAAAAGATGATTCAACAAGGTTTGATAGCACAAGCTAGTTGGAAAACAAATGAAACTGTTGAACCTGTTATTGTTTTTAAAAGCTTTGATCATCGTCACAAGCTGCAGGCAGCAAGCTTACAAGGTATTTATAAGAATCACTCTCTTCCTAGAGAGAGGCTGAAAACGATTCTAAAAGGAAGCCATGGACATATTGGAATATCCTTTGATATTGGTAAACCAAATAGACTGGTCTTTTGTGAATCGTTCATTGACTTAATGAGCTATTACGAACTGCATCAACAAAGTCTATCTGATGTTCGTTTGGTATCTATGGAAGGATTAAAAAGGTCTGTTATCGCTTATCAAACTTTACGACTGATAGCTGAAGAAAATCAGAAGTTGGAATTTTTAGATACAGTAACACCTTCAAAGTTATTGCCTTTGATCAATACAATTCGTGATACCACTACCTATTTTGATAATCATCCTGATTTATTGACACTGGCGGTAGATTGTGATGATGCAGGAAAAGATTTTTCTGATAAGTTATCTCAAGCAGGATTGCCTGTTTTACTGGATTTACCTAATAATGAATTTGGGAAAGAAAAAATAGACTGGAACGATATTCTTAGAGAAAAGAAATCAGATTTACAATTTATGCTTGAGACTGTAAAAGAGACATTTGGAAATCCACCAGTAAGACAATCATCTCAATGTTTAGAATTGTGATAACAAAATCAAGATGTTTTAGCTAATATTAGAATGAAGGAGGATCGTATATGACCATTATTGAACGCTTAGAAGAAAAAGTCACTAGGCAAGAAAGCAAGGTAGCAAGAGAGAAAGAAAAACTCGCTGCTTACAAAGAACAACTGGAGACAGCGATGTTTGCGACGTTCAAAAGGCGTCAAAGCATCAGTCACATGAGTTTTGAAGAAGCTCTTGACCATGCCTTTGGTAAAGAAAGACAATTCGATGATTCTGAATTTAGAAAGGATGAAATGAGTGAATGACAAAAAATTGGGATTTTAATCAACCATTAGAAAGTAAATCAGAAAATCAAGAAGATCCAGATAAAATTGCGGCCTTATTTGGAAATCATAAAGGAGGTAATGATGTAAATTATGAAGCAGCTTTTCAAAAGCGAAAACAAGCACCTGTGACGGAATCAAATCCTAGTTCTAAACCTAAAGTTACAGAGGTTAGAACAGGAAAAGAGACAGATATTACTACAAGTTATCAGCAACATCTAAAAAGACTGATTGCGGATAACAATAGCGATATTGAAAGTAGTCAAAAGAAAATTGAAGAGCTATATACGTTGATTGATACAAAGAATAAAGACAATAAGAAATTGCAGTCAATTTATGATGCGATTTCCGAATTACACTAAGCAGTCTTAAGAGGCTGCTTTTTTTGAGAGGCTATAGATGTTTACAACTTTTTTTAAGAAAAATCAAGACAATAGTGATGTATTTAAAAAGCTAATTCATAGACTATCTGATATGTCTGTCCAAGATCTTGAAAAAATAGATCGACTGTTAGATATCATTTTCACTCTAGATCAAGAATCAGAACAGCTAAAAACAGAAGCAATTTATAGAGAAGAAACTTTGGATGACACATTAAAGGAAGCTAAGAATCAACTTCATAAGGAACAATTGGAGAAGAATTTAGAGAGATTTAGGAAAGACGGAAGGAAGTGAATAGTTTTATAAAATTTTCTTTTATTTGAATAAAGTCTTAACTAAAGTAGAACTACAAAAATTAATTTAAGATGAAGTGAACTGAACTGTAGACTTTGGAAATGTCTCTTACTCGATTTCAGAATGAATTACTGATATGGGATTAAAAGAACTAAGTATTTCTTTTTGTTTTGAATGAGATACGTGAGTATAGATTTGTGTGATTGATATAGAACTGTGTCCAAGAATTTGTTGAATATATCGAATATCTACATCACTATCTAGAAGCATTGTCGCAAAGCTATGTCTAAACATATGCGGTGTAATAGTTCTAGAAAAGTTATTTTGTTCAACGATTCTCTTTATAACTAAACGTACACTTTGCTCTGACAATGGTTTAAGTGAATGTTTCCCTGGAAACAAGAAATCATTTGATTCATTTTTTGTTTTATTTATATATGTTTCTAATAAATTTAATGTTTTTTGATCTCCTAAAAATAAGATACGTTCTTTATTACCCTTTCCTATAATATGGAGTGTCTTATTGGAAAGATTAATGTCTTTGAGATGAATGTGGCAAAGTTCAGAAATTCTGATGCCTGTTGAAAGTAAAAGTGAAATAATCAGTAGATTTCTTTCAGCGTGTTGTTTTTGATAATCAGTTTTAGATAGAATTACTTTCTGTTCTAAATATATGAAAATGCTTTTCAGAATGCCATACGGAATCGTTTTAGGCAATACTTTTTCAGTTCTAAATTGAAAGCGCAATTGATTGAAGGGATTCTCTTCAATTATGTTCTGGTATTTTAGATAGTTATAAAACACCTTCATACAAGCAATTTTTCTTCTTAATGTATTCGTTTTTATGTTAGATTGTGTCAACTGTTCTATATAGGATTCGACATTATCATAGTCTGAGTTATAAAATTGCATAAGATCATTCTTATAAGCGCGAATCGTGTGTGAACTCAAACGCTTATGAGTTTTGCAATAATCTAAGTAAGTAGAAATAAGTTTATAATCCATAAAAATCTCCTTTATCAATAATCATGCTATTATAAACCTATTTGAGTGCTTTGTATAGTGATAATAAATTGTTATCGGTAGGAGAAGTCAGTGTATAAAATTAATAAATTTGAAGGTGAAATCTATCAGAAGTTAAATAAAATTCTTGATTCATATAACCAAGAACAGAATAGCCTAATAAATCTTGCTGCATGTATTAGCTATCCATTCACCGAAGTATTAGAAATTCAAAGTTTCCCTCTCGCTACTCTGCCCACAGAGGGAGCTGTTGAAAAACGCTTTTTTCCTCATTGTACTTCATTGGATAATATTGAAATATATTCAGAGGAATTGTGTCTTCAACTTTTTGATTTAAATCCTGGTGATTATAGAGTTAATATGCAACCACATTCAGGAACTCAGGCTAACCAAATAGTCTATAATTGTGTTTTAGAAAGTGACGATTATATTTTATCGTTATCTCCAAAAGACGGAGGACATATTTCACACACTTATACAGGCAAAGGTACTGTAAAATATTATCACTTAGATCATAACTTAAATATTGATTATATCGAATTAAAGGAATTATTAGATAAATATAAACCTAAATTGATTATTATTGGTGCTTCATCGTATGGAAATGAATTTAATTATCAACAAATTTATGAAATTATAAAAGAGGTTAGCCCCAATACCCTCATTTTAGCGGATATTTGCCATAGTGTTTTATATATTATGGCAAAGCTACATAAGTCGATTTTTCCATATGTAGATTTCGTTACTTTTACAATGGATAAATGTTTACGTGGGCCTCAAGGAGGGGTACTACTGTATCGTTCTATATTTGAAGAAAAAATAACTAATTCAATTTTTCCTAGAACACAGGGAGGTCCTACACAAAATGCATTATTTGCGAAATGTATCTGTTTAATCAAATTATTATCAATAGATATTCAAGATTATGCACAACAGGTTATAAAAAATACTTTATTGTTTATAAAACAATTAAGTAAAGAGGGGGTTGATGTTGTTTATAAAAACTCAAAGACTCATATAATTTTAGTTAATCTACTGAATCTAAACTTGAGTGGTAAGGATGCAGAGAATCTACTTTTTCAACATAAAATATTAGTTAACCGAAATCAAATTCCAAATGATACACACGGACCAATGACGACTTCAGGAATAAGATTAGGAACAATCGGAATTACAAATTTATCCTATACTGATGATGATATTAAAAAATTAGCTAAACTAGTAGCTAATTTATTAAAATATAAACAATATGATTATTCCATATATTTAGATCTCATTCGTAAGTACCATGAACAAATTAATATCTCCAATTAGGAGAAAGACCTATACAGAAATTATATTTTTTGTAAGGAATCAACAGATAGTATTTAGTGAGTCCGTCTTGATAATCATCAATATAAGTTTTTTCACAAACAAAAGGAATATCATCAAACTGTTGTAAATTGTATACTATTTGAAATTTATACCAAGGATCGTCAATGAGTGGAATTTCTTCCTCAAAGTTTCTTAGTGAATTTTGAAATTCTGTAAAAGAGATTCTTTCAGAAATCAATTCAATAATTAATTTGTTTAACTTGAGCATCCTAATATCTAAGGTCAAAGCTTTAGGACATTCTTGAAGTGATTTATTTATAAATTTCAGAGATTGTTGATAATTTTTATTCATCAAAAAAATAATTGATTTATTACAATATGGTTCAAAAATTTCATTTGAATCATATTTTTTTAGTATTTTTGTGGCCTTATTTAGATTCTCTAAAGCTACATCATATTCTCCGTCCCATATATTAACAACACCTAAATTATTATATACTGTTGCAACAGGTATTTGATATTCATTACGTTGAAAATAGTCCAATGCTAGTTTGAGATTTTCGGTAGCTTCTTTAGTTGGGAAATAATGAGCAGAATTTCGTAAAATAATATAATAGAAGTCGTCTTTTTCTACAGAATTCATGCTTTCATTAAGGAGTTTAATTGCCTCTCGATCTTTACCTAAATGACCATAAGCATTTAGCTTGTAGAGTAATGTTCCAGAGCAATTTTCTAACTTTTCCAGTGATTTTAGCGCCTCCTCAAATTCATATTTTTGAATTTGAAATCTAGGATAGTATAGCTGTAAATCTTTTGAATAATTATCTTTTTGAAGACTGTTTAAAATAGCTAAACCTCCATTAAAATCAGAAATCCACTGGTACGAGTTCAATATATAATGTAAGTATTTTTCGGGTAACAATTCTATTAAATGAAGTATCTTCTTACTCAAAGATACAATGTAAAAATATGAATTTTTCCTGTATTCGATTTCAAGTAACTGTTTGATATATTCTACATTTTGCCGCAACTCTTCAATATTACATATATTTATTAAGCAGTGAATTAAATAGGCTAACTCTCCACCAACTCCTATAGATAGGATAGTTTGCTCTAAATATATTTTTAGATTGTTGGTTACTAATTGAAGATCAGAAGCATTTGTGTGATTTAAAATACCATTTACAATTGATTCGTGTGAAATTTTGATTTTATCATTTGTATCTCCATTAATATATACAAAACCTGCATCAATAAGGGATTTTAGAGAATCAGCTACTTCAGTATTTTCGTCTAATATAGATTTAATGTAGTTAAAAACTATATCTTTTCTCATACCAGCAGGAAAAATCGATGATATGATAAGTATATTTTTTTGAATATCTGGAAGTTTGTCATATATATCAGAAATATTAAATAATTCTGAATTTGGATTATCAATAAGTCTGTTAATAATTAATTCAATATCTTTATAATTACCTTGTGTTATCTGCCAGATTTGATTCAATTTGATATTATCAAGTAAAGCAATTTTATTTCTTATTAGTAATTTACACTCATCCTCAGTAAGATACGATAAATTTAATACAGTAGGAGTATAATTGTCCAATGTATCTAGTTTATCAATCGATTTTAACTTATCATTTGTTCGGTTTATAATAGTTAAAGAGATTCCGCTTTGAAGTGTATTAAAGTCATCTTCAAATTTTATTTTTATATCTTCAGATAAAAATTGATAATTATCAATAATAATATTAAGACGGATTTTTTTTGAAGTATGACTGAAATATCTTAAATATAAATCATTTTCAAATATTCCCTCCTTTATTTCAGCAATAACTTCTTCCCAAGGATAATCAATTACTTTTTTGTAAGTTGTATCGAACGCAATAAACGATCTGATTAACCTAAAACTATGTTTCAGAGTTAGATTTGTTAGTTTTTGTTTTCTTAAATAATTTGAAAACGAATATTTTTGAGGTATTGATAAGCATAGATTTCTTCTGAATTGTGTTGGGACATAGGCTCCTTTTAGTAGATTTTCAAAAAATTTATTACTTTCAAACCCATCATTTATAACATCAATGTAGAGAATAAAGACTTCTTTATCATGACTGTAAACTTGTTGACAAACCTCTTTGATTAACTCGGTTTTACCACTACCACTTAAACCATTAATAATATATAAACTATTTTTATCATTACTGGAAAATTTAAAATGCTGTTTTAATTCTTCTATTTCAGTATCGCGACCGTAATACATAAAACATCTCCTACCGATAACAATTTATTATCACTAGTATACCATAAAGTCCTCTTTAGTAGCTTGATTTGTATAATGATTCTTTTAGTTAGAATTAAATGTTATTGGTCAACTATAAAGTAAAATACTGTTTTGAAATTATATCGAATACTTTTGAGTCAATTACAAACTTACAACAACTAGAGAGTTGTGTAGTTTGAAGGAAATAAGTACAGGTTTATTAGAAAAGTAACATTTCATAGGATTATCACGAAAATTCTAATTTTAGAATTATACTTTCTATTAATTTAGAACCTATTTTTTTATTTTTAAATGTTATAATGGTGTTATCAAGTAAAAGGAGCATACTATAATTGATAACAATATAAAATTCTACGAAAGACACATGGCCTGATAAAAACAGATTTGCTCGAATTGTATAAATTTTACGCAATAGCCCTTAGCTGTTATAAAAACGGAACAAGTACCATTTCAACAGAATTTATAGACACTATTTGCCAAGGATTCATAGAAGATGAGTCTATGCTTCAAAAATAGATCAAGGTTAAGCTTCTGTCACTCTTCAATGATGCCTTTTGGGGTAATAGAGTAAGGTCGAGGAAGAGATGTTGAAGGTGGGACAGGAACGGTTGTGTGAATTAGTTTCAGGTAATGGAGATAAGAAATGAAGTTAACAAAAGTAATTATTAATAATTTTAGATCATTCGGTGAAAGTCAAATTATTGAATTAAACAATCAAACGGTACTGATTGGGAATAATAGTTCGGGAAAAACAACTGTATTACAAGCATTGAGTAAGCTGTTTTCGGACAAACAAAATGATAGAATAATTAGAAAAAGTGATTTTCACCTTCCAAAAGGTTCAAGGCCCGGAGAAAATATTAGAAACCTCTTTATAGAAACTATTTTTGAGTTTGATGAACTTTATAGAACTCTCTATAGTCCATCAATTCCATCGTTTTTCGAACACTTTACAGTTTCTCAAGATGGTGCCAAACCATTTCTACGAATCAGGTTAGAATCTTCTTGGGAAGATGATGGAACAATTGAAGGAAGTATTGATACTCAAATCTATTATATTTCATCTGGTGAAGAGGAGTTTAAAGAAGAAGATAAGCATCGTGCACCAAGAAAAGATTTAGATAAAATCAGAGTTCTGTATGTGCCAGCTTCAAGGACACCTGAGAAGGAGCTGGGGAATGCTTCTGGTAGTATGTTAAGTAGACTTGTAAATAGTATAAATTGGACCGAGGATGAGACAAATGAAATTACAGATAAAATTGATGAGTTGAATAATACTTTTTTATCTGAAAATGGAGCATTAACTCAAATCAACCAAGAGATTCAGAAATCATGGGAACTATATCATGAAGATAACCGTTTTTCTCAGGCAGAGTTAACTATTAATTCTTCTGAGATGGCGGCAGCCCTCAGACAGATTGCCTTAAAATTTTCACCAACGACTACTGAAGAAGCATTTACAGTTTCAGATTTAGGAGATGGACTGAGATCTATTTTTTATTTTTCACTTGTTGATTCAATACTTGATATTGAGTTAGAGATTACAAAAGATCGTGAAGAAAATCCTGATAATCCAAGATTTAAGCTGATACCTCCAATACTAACTATCTTAGCAATAGAGGAGCCAGAAAATCATATTGCTCCACATCACATTGGTAAACTGGTGAAAAGGTTTAAACAGTTGAGTAATAATGACAACTCTCAAGTAATTTTAACGTCACATTCCCCAGCTATTGTAAAAAGAATTGAACCAGAAGAATTGAGGTATTTAAGAATTGAAAGTAATGACAGAGTTCTTCAAACCATTGTTTCTGATATAAAACTACCTCAAGATACTGATGAATCTTATAAATATATTAAAGGAGCAATTCAAGCATATCCTGAACTATATTTTGCCAAGTTAGTAGTTCTAGGTGAAGGTGATAGTGAGGAACTGCTATTACCAAAGTTTTTTGATTTACTTGGGAATGAGATAGATAGCTCTCAGATTTCAATTGTGCCTTTAGGAGGAAGACATGTTAACTATTTTTGGAAATTATTAAATTCTCTAAAAATACCTCATATTACTTTACTAGACTTTGATAATGAAAGATACGGAGGTGGTTGGGGAAGAGTAAAATATGTTATCCAACAGTTACTAGAAATAGGTATTGAGCGTAGTGATTTAGTGAAATTGAAAGATGGTAGAATATTGAAAGATGAAGACATTGCTAGAATTAGTTCTTGGCAGATATGTGATATCTTCTCACAACCATTGTTATCTTGGATAAATCATTTAGAAAAATTCAATATATTCTTTTCTGCACCTCTTGATATTGATTTCTTGATGTTACAACATTATAAGGAACATTATCTGGGTACATTATCTTTGAAAGAAGGACCAGTCGTTTCATATGCTGATTCAGATGGAAATAGTAAAAAAGTAAAATTAACTGATTTGGATTGTATTGATAAATTGCAGTTAGAAGGTCTCGAAAAACGTATAGAAGAAGCAAAGATAGCTACTTTAAAGGATAAGAGTGGACCAGGGGATAGTTTTACTAGAGAAGAGAAAGAATTAATGATTTGGTATCAATATTTCTTTTTAGGTAGAGGAAAGCCAACAACTCATATGCAATTTTTATCATCTATTAGTGATGATGAATTAACAAGAAATCTACCCTCTGTATTTGAAAAAATGGTTAAACGTGCTGAAGAATTACTTGGAGATATTGAACATGGTAAAGAGTGAGGAGTGGTTTCCTAAAGGAGATATCATTTTAGAAGAGGCTGCATTAGGAGCCGTCAAAGATGTGACTAACTGTTTAGTCATTGCTGGACCAGGCGCGGGGAAAACTGAATTACTAGCTCAAAAGTTAGACTATCTATTCTCTACAAATAAATGCGTTTCTCCGAAAAAAATTCTAGCATTAAGTTTCAAAACGGATGCTGCATCAAATTTGAAAGAAAGAGTTAAGAAACATTATGGTGATGAATATGCTTCTCGTTTTACCTCTTTAACCTATTCGGCTTTTGAAAAGAGAATTTTAGACCAATTTAGAGATGTTCTACCTGAGGCTATACGACCATCAAAAGATTATTTGATTGAAGATTGGGATACTATAAAAGAAATACTCTCTATAAATGGAATTAATGGATGGAGAATGTCGGATATAAGAAATTTTGTCGAAAATATTATACTTAATGACGGGAATACTCACAAATTAAAAAAGGATTTACTAAAAGGAACACAAGATAATAAGCCGGTACTCTTGTATAGGCAAATAACAAAGTTGAGTACTCAAATAATAGCTAATAACGAATACATCCGTAAAGCACTTCAAATGACATACGATTTTGTATTTCTAGATGAATTTCAGGATACTACACATGCCCAGTATAATTTATTAAAAACTTGTTTTTTAGGTTCGTCTTGTAAATTAACAGCAGTTGGAGATAATAAGCAAGCCATTATGAGATGGGCAGGTGCAAAGCCTGATATTTTTCCAGACTATATTCGAGACTTTAAGTCAAATGAATATCAATTGTTGATGAATCACCGCTCTGTACCTAAACTTGTAGAATTTCAAAAAGAGGTTCATCAGATATTAAATAGTAATCACAGTTCTATTCAGACAAATAATTATCCAGAATTTCAAGAGGGTGAAATAACATTATTTGAATTTGAAAATGAAAGTTTAGAAGCTGAGTTAATTGCAAATGATATAGAATCAAAAATTCAAGGAGGTATACGACCATCAAAAATTTGTATTCTAGCAAAACAGAAGGTTGATGATTATAGTTCAAAATTGATAACTACATTAAACAGTAAAGGGATTAAAGCAAGAATTGAAAATGAATATCAAGAGCTTTTAAAAGACCCTACTTGTAACCTATTATTAGATTTAATATCATGCAGTCAAGGAAAACGAGATCCTTTAATTTGGGAAAATATTAGTAATTTTTATGGAAATATCAATGGAATAGATGAATTTACTGGTGAATTAATTTTGGCAAAATCCTACAAGGAGATTGATAATATAATTAGTGATATTACTTCCCTAATTTCAAATTTTATTCCTAATGAAGATAGCATGCTAAATTTAATTGAGTGTATTATTGAAAAAATAGGTGATATAAGAATTATTTCCACTTTTTCAATATACAATGGAAAAAGTGATCTAGATATTATTGTCAAGAAATTTTCAAAGTTATTATACAAAGAATATTCTCAAACACAAGATGACTGGATAAATATAGTATCTAACTTCAAGGGTGAAAACTCAATTTCAATTATGACTATCCATAAAAGTAAAGGGTTAGAATACGAGGCAGTCTATTTTCTAGGGTTAGAGGACTCTGCATTCTGGAATTTTAATAATCAACCAGAAGAAGATAAAAGTACATTCTTCGTCGCACTTTCAAGAGCAAAAAGTTACCTAATATTCACATACTGTAAATTGAGAAATAATTGGCCACAAAATACTAGAAATATTAATGAGATATATTCATTACTAACTCAATCTAGTTTAGTCGATGTTATTAATAATGATTAAGGTATAGCAATTAGCTTTTTAGATAAACTAATTGCTATACCTTGTTTTGTCTTTTTAAGTAGTTAAAACTGTTACAGTAGGTTATCAAGATATATTTTTTTGAAAACTTTTCAATAACTTAACTAAGTTCAATTCAGTTAAATTTATCTTATTTTCTTGGATATTATAATCAGGATTTTTTTGTCTCGCTTTTTTATAGTAATAATCGAAATCTTTTTCTGAGACTTCAAGTTGTTCTATTATCTTTTCTGGTGTGAATTTACTTTTTATTAAGCTGTGAGTCTTTTTCAGTTCTATTTTTGTATCATAAATTACGATACTGTCTTTAAATCTAGTTAAAGGATATTTTTCGAGACCAGGTATTGAAGAAAATACTTTCAGCAATTGGTACTTTAAAGTATTTTTGTATAGACAATGATAATAAATATTCTCGTGAGAATCTATTTTAAAACTTTCTAAATCAGGAGAGGGGACTAGACAATTACCTTGATCCAAATATATAGCCATACATTCGTCAATTGTAAGATGACGATATCGAAGTTGTACTAATTGCCAATCAATATTAGTCTGGTATTGATTTAAACTATAAGACATAGTTTTGAAACGATTTGCATCATCGTCGGTAAGTTTAATATAAAAATCGGGATTAGGATTATAAATAAAAAATCTTCCGTCTTCATTTTCAATGAAGAACCAATTTTTATAGTCTTTTAAAACATGAAAATACTGCTCTTTGATATTTAAGTCGGTATGATTAAACTTTTGAAACAACTTATTTATTAACTCAAAAGGAGCAGAGGAGTCTTTAGGAGTATTTATAGAGCCATTTCTAGCATATATTAATCCTTTTGGTAATGCAGTATCTTTCTTAGGCTTATAATCTTTTGTTAAAAATACAGGAACCTTATCTGTATCATGAATAATTAAGATGTCAATTTCTTTGTTGTCTATAGTTTCAGTTTGTATGCTAATTTTAATTTGATTATTTGTTGATATAAAGAGTTTATGTAGTAAATCTGTTAGATCTTCTTCATTTCTTCTATTATCATCATCATTGTGTACACCGATTATATCTAAAGTGATATTATCAATTCCAAAGATGATATAACAATCTTCGTGATGTGATGTATTGACAAAATTTAAGATATCACGCACCAATTCAGTTTTTGAATGATGCCATTTTTGTTTAAAATCATGAAACTCATCTTCGGGAGTATTCAATAGTAAATGTATTTGATCTAGACTCAGCATTTTTATTTCTCCAAATATTAGTTTACAGAAATTTTATCATAGAATCAGAGAAAGTCAATCATAACTATATTAGCTGTGATACCTTTTTCAAATCTTCCCTGTTATCCTAATATCATTCATAGAAAATCAATTTTTGATTCTCTATGGGGGTTTGGGGGCGAAGTCACCAAGCTATTTTATCGTTGGCTGTCAAAACTAGAAGGTTTTGATAGGCTGACGATATGATTTTTGGGATATTGTGGACACAATATCTGAGCTCGCAAAGACCGAACAAGAAGCGAGTGAGGACTTTAGGAAGCGTACTGACAATGTGAGGTAGACTTACACTGTCAGACAAGTAGAATGTTGAAGGGATATCAGAATGGGACAAGAAATTAAGTCAATCCGAAAGCAATTTAGAATCACGAGACAAGAAGAAAAACAGATAAAAGAAATGATGAGGGAACAAAAAATGGATAGTTTCTCAGAATTTCTTCGTCAGAATTTATTGAAAAAGAATTATCAGGATAGAATTTTTGAAAGTTGGTTATCTCTTTGGAACTCTCAGAAGTTAGAACAGATTAGTCGAGATGTACATGAGGTTTTGATTATTGCAAGAGAGAATCATCAAGTGACTCAAGAACACGTCTCAATCTTATTGACTTGTGTTCAAGAATTAATTGTAGAAGTCAATCAAGCTCAGCCACTCAGTCGTGAATTCTGTGAAAAGTATACGGGCTAGGAGACTGCTATGGTTTATCGCTATCGTACCAATCTCAAAAAAGTTTTTCTAACTGATTCTGAATTACATCAATTGAATGAGCGAATTGCGAAGAGCAATTGTCAAAATTTTTCAGTCTATGCTAGAAGAGTGTTATTGAATCCGAACATGTCCTTTGTCATAATTAACACCGACACATATGATCGGTTGGTTTTTGAATTGAGAAGGATTGGAAATAATATCAATCAAATTGCGCGTGCTGTTAATCAAAGCCATCTGATTTCCCAGGAACAATTACAAGACTTGAGTAAAGGAGTTGGAGAGTTAATTAAGGAAGTGGACAAAGAATTTCAAGTGGAAGTGAAAAGACTGAAGGAGTTTCATGGTAGTCACTAAGCATTTTGCGACTCACGGTAAAAAATATCGCAGACGTTTGATTAAGTATATCCTCGATCCAGATAAAACAGATAATCTAAAATTAGTATCTGATTTTGGCATGAGTAATTACTTAGACTTTCCTAGCCATGCAGAAATGGTAGAAATGTACAATGTTAACTTTACTAATAACGACAAGTTGTACGAATCCAGAAATGATCGACAAGAAAAACACCAGCAAACTATTCATGCTCATCACCTCATTCAATCATTTTCTCCTGAGGATAATTTAACACCGAAAGAAATCAATCGAATTGGTTACGAGACTATGATGGAATTGACAGGAGGTCGCTTTAAGTTTATCGTAGCAACTCATACAGACAAAGATCATATCCACAACCATATCCTAATCAATGCCATAGACAGTAATTCAGATAAAAAGTTAATATGGAATTATGCCTTGGAACGAAATCTCCGTATGATTTCAGACCGTATTTCTAAAATGGCAGGAGCGAAAATTATTGAGAAACGTTACTCGTACTGTGATTACCAAAAATATAGGCAGTCTAGTCATAAATTTGAATTGAAGCAACGCCTTTATTTTTTGATGCAGCAGTCGAAGTCCTTTAACGATTTTTTAGGAAAAGCAGAGCAATTACATGTTCAAATTGATCTTAGTCAGAAGCATAGTCGCTTCATAATAATGGATAGAGCAATGACAAAACCAATTCGAGGCCGTCAACTCAGCAAACGAGATTTATATGATGAAGACTTTTTTCGTACACATTTTGCCAAGCAAGAGATTGAAAGTCGATTAGAATTTCTGTTGCCCCTCGTTAATTCTTTAGAAGAGTTACTGACAAAAGCAAAAGAATTAAATCTAACCATTTATTTAAAACAAAAAAATGTAACCTTTATCTTGGAAGAAGATAGTCAAAAGATAAGTTTAGGTCATAAAAAAATAAGTGATAAGAAATTATATGATGTCAATTTTTTTCAAGATTATTTTAAAAATAAAGAAGTCAGCATTTCAGAAGGATTAGAGAATCTACCGGAACAATACCATGCTTTTCAAGAAGAACGAGATAAGGATAAGGTATCCACTGAAGAGATTGAAGAAGCCTTTGAGACATTTAAGGAAAAACGAGATGCCGTTCATGAATTTGAAGTGGAACTTGCAGAGCACCAAATAGAGAAGCTAGTTGATAAGGGCGTCTATATCAAGGTGTCTTTCGGTGTCAAACAGAGCGGTCTTATTTTCATTCCCAACTATCAATTAGATATTCTTGAAGAAGAGAATCAGACAAAATATAAAGTCTATATCCGTGAGACAACCTCATACTTTGTCTATAACAAAGAGCATTCGGATAAGAATCAGTATATAAAAGGACGAACCTTGATTAGACAGCTAACCAACGATAGTCGAGTAATACCATATAGAAGACCTACAGTTAAGAGTCTACAGGAAAAGATAACTGAGATTAACCTCTTCATTGAATTAACTGAAGCAGATAAGAAATACCAAGACATTAAAGACGAGTTAGTCAAAGAAATAGCAGAGATTGATATAAAACTAAATCAAATCAATGAAAAAATTGCCACCTTAAACAAGATGGCGGAAGTGCTTATCAATTTGAAGAGTGAAGAACTTAGTGGTCGAAAATTAGCGAGATATGAATTTTCAAAATTGAACTTAACAGAATCAGCATCATTAGAAAAAGTAAATCACGAAATACTCATATCGCAAGAGGAGCTAGAGCATTATCTTTATGAGTACGAGGGACTTGCTAGAAGATTGGAAGAATTTGTAAAAATGTTAAATATTACTACTAATAAGGCTAATCCAAAATTTCAAGAGAATATTTTGATTGACTAATCTCTATAATTAACATATTGGCATAAAAATATTTGAAAACTAAAGGCTAGACTGGCATACAAATAGTGACAAGAGCACCGTTCTCAAAATTACTCAAATTTACCTGTCCTCCATGAATTTTCACTATCCGCTTAACAAATGCTAAACCAATTCCGAAATGACTTCCTTGCTCTGAATTTGTTGCCTGTTTGTCTTGATAGAATAGTGACCCGTATTTCTCGAGTAAATTCTCCGAAAATGAAGAATCACTATTCCATATGGAAATGTAAAATTTATTATCTATTAATTTGTAGTCTACTCTTATTACTGGATAATTGCTTTTTGAATGGTCCATCGCATTATTGATAATATTTAGGATAGCTCGTAGGAATAAATTTAGATTAAGTGTTAAATAGATAGGGGTTGGTAGGTTGTTTGAAAATTGAGTATTAGTCTTTTTATCAGTAATTAGCTTAATCTCTTGTTCAAATAATTCAAGTAAGTAATCCGAAGATAAACTCTCCCAATAAGAGTTCGATGACAGCGTTAGCTACTTTACTGCTATTTCCGATATTAGTTATACCCTATATTGAACGTGTACTTCCTGGGGCTTTACCATACATTTATTATGAAACTATTTCTGAAAGTTTTAAAATATCAGCAATATCTGCTAGTCATATCATATTATTATTGTGGAATTTGATTTTACTACTATTAATATATTTGAAAGTCAAAAAGAGGTTGAAAAATGAATAGTCAAAAACATTCAGAAGTCACGTTCGGGGAATTTTTAAAATTATTAAAACCGTATAAAATAGCTATTGTTCCTATGATGACTTATCTATTTTTCTTTATTCTACTAATGTTAAAGAAATTCTAAAGTCTATTTGTAGAATCAAGTGTAACATAGTATTTAATCCTTTCAAGCTGTTTGAGTCAACTCAAGCAGCTTTTTCGAGTACTTATACCCATGAATTCTTCTAGGCTTTCATTAAATATTTTTGTATGCTTATGAGAAGTGCTTAATAAATTAATTTTAGTTCAAAATGTCCAATTTGGACACTTTGAATGATTTCTTAGTTTTATATATTATACTTTTCTCAGGAGAAAGCTAGATGTACAGACGTTTGAGAGATTTGAGGGAAGATCACGATTTGACCCAAAAACAAGTAGCTAAAACACTTTCGTTTACAGACTCAGCTTATGCTAAAATTGAACGAGGTGAGCATACGTTAACAGCAGATGTATTAGTAACTCTCTCAAACTTTTACGATGTCAGTACAGACTACCTATTGGGATTGACAGATTTTCCTGATAAAATTCGCTTTAGAAAATAATCTCCTCAATTTCATAGAGTGTGAAAATGAGGAGATTTTTTATTTGTTCTTTGACAATTGAATAGTCCAAAATGGTACTTTCCTCATTTGTGGAGCAGATTTGCATGGCTCGCCATGATAAGAGCGATTTTAAAACCATCAATAAAATAGAGCGATACTTTATATGCCATGATACAAATGATATACAATGATACTTCTGACCGTTCAGGCTGCCACCGTAAAAGAGCAGTAAGTGAAATTCTTATGATGACTTCATCAGTCATGCCATGGAGGTAAAATATCTAAGAAAGGAAGTAATAAAATCATGGAAACAGTAAACTATAAAGATTTAGTAGCGATTGGTTTTCCAGAGCACACATCGAGGAATATTATTAGACAAGCAAAAAAGATTGCTGTAAAAAAGTTTGAAGAAGCTAGAAAAAATGATAAGAATGCGGTACAATTAGGATGTTCACCTTTCGATAATAAAAGGTTAGGCATTGCTCCTAAAAATATTGTAGAAAATTTAATTGGTATTTCTTTTTCAGATATAGAAGGTGAGAAAAATGGTTATATCAAAGACAAAGAAATATAAAGGTGTATACAAAGATTCAAAAGGAAAAATTTATTTTCAAGTTGAATTAGGAGTTGATCCAATAACTGGGAAAAGAATTCAGAGGAAAGGAAGGAAAAATCAGCAGGGCTTACCGTTTAGTTCTTTTAAAGAAGCATACGATGAAATAGTTCGTTTAAAACATGAATTTGCGAACTCTACTATTAATAATAGTTTTCTAACTTTTAGAGAGTTTATGGAAGAGATTTATTTAAAATATTATCAACAAAAAGTTCAATTTGTAACTTATCAGACTGCTTTACCACATCATCAGTTATTTATTAAACAATTTGGTAGTAAAAAATTATCAGATATTAGTACTATTGACTGTGAAAGATTTCGCTTAGCTATTATAGACAAGTATTCTAGTAACTATGCTAAAAATATGTGGTCTAGATTTAAAGCATGTCTGGGTTATGCAGAAAGATTGGGTTATATTGATAGAGTTCCTTTTAAAGGATTAGATAATCCTAGAGGAATGCACCCTGATACAAAATTTTGGACATTTGATGAATTTAAGAAGGTAATAAACTCTTTTGATATTAGTGAGTATGAGGGACTTCATAATTACATGACGATCTGGTTATATTTTATGACTGGTTTAAGAGTAAGTGAGGGTATTGCTCTTAAATGGGAAGATATTGATTTTGAACGTAAATGGATTCATGTTCATTCGACAATTGAGAAAGATAAAAACGGTGTATGGTATGCTAAACAACAAACAAAGACAGTAGCAGGGAATCGTAAAATTGATTTAGATGATTTTACGATTATAATACTTAAAAAATGGCGAGAAGTTCAAATCAAGAATGATGATAAAGATTATGTAATATCACGTTTTGGTGAGCCCTTGTGTAAGTCTACAATCTCTAGAATAATAAAAAGGCATGCTAGGGTTACTGGTGTACCAGAAATTACGGGGAAGGGGTTAAGACATAGTCACGCATCCTACCTTATAAATGTATTGCATAAGGATACCTTATATGTTTCATATCGATTAGGACATGTTGATAAGTCAACCACGTTGAATACATATAGTCACTGGTATTATTCAGGTGATTCAACAATTTCAGAAGAGATCACAAACAGTTTAGATAATCTTGGATTATCAATTTACCTACCAAATTCCTGCCAAAGTTGAAACTTGAGGAATTAACCCACTAATACTGGGAGAAAATAGGATTTGCAAATTGTTACTCTTAAATAATAAGAGTAGGCAATTTGATTGCGGAAGCCTAGTAAATTAAGGTTTTAGAATTGCTTAGAGCGATTAATAATCGGAGGAATGATTTCATTCCCCACCAAAACCCCACCAAGATTAAATCTTGGTGGGGTTTTATTTTTTGTAAAAAATCATGGTATAATAAAGAAAAAAAGAATATTTGGGTAAGGGTACCCTTAGTGTATTACATAGTAATACACTAACACCATCAGTCATCCCTTACCTTTGAGGAGAAAGGTAACTAAGATGACTTTTGATAACCTAGTACATCGGATTAATGAGCTTGCTGAAACGCAACGTGATAGAGGAACATACTTTGAGTATTTAGCACGTGCCTATTTTCAAAATGAACCAACATACCAAAATGAGTTTAAGAATGTATGGATGCTAGCAGATGTTCCAGAGGAATTTGGAGTACCTAAAGTTGATCTTGGAGTAGATTTAGTTGCTGAAAAATTTACTGGTGAATTAGTAGCGATTCAGGCAAAATTCTATAAACATACTATCCAAAAATCTAATATTGATTCTTTTTTAGGGGAGCTTGGAAAAGACTATTACGAATCAGGTATTATCGTTGCTTCTACTGATAGATGGGGCAAAAATGCTGAGAAAGCTCTGGCAGACCGAAGCGATGTTATTCGTATTGGGCTTTCAGATCTTAGAAATTCTCAAATTGATTGGACAAAATTCTCTTTTGAATCACCAGAAGTAGTAACTGTAAAAGCTAAAAAGGGATTAAGATACTATCAAAAGAATGCTATTGACTCTGCATTGAATCATTTTAGAAAAAATGATCGTGGACAGCTAATCATGGCTCCAGGAACAGGCAAGACTTTTACAAGTTTAAAAATTGCTGAAGCAATGGCGAGAGAAGCTTCTAAGGAACAATACACTATTCTTTATCTGGTACCTAGTATTCAACTACTTACGCAAACCTTGAGAGGGTGGAATAATGATACGGAAATGACAATGTCTTCTATGGCAGTTACTAGTGATAGAAATGCTAGTCGTGGCAGTGTCAAGCAAGACGAGTCCAATATAACAATTAAAGCTAGTGATATTGGTTATCCGGCTACAACTTCATCAAAAAAAGTTGTTGAAAATTATTTAGAATTAATGGATAGACCTAAAAAAGAGCTGTTAGTTGTATTCGGAACATATCAGTCAATTGATGTTCTTGGTGAAGCACAAAAGGATGGTTTCCCAGAGTTTGATTTAATTATCGCTGATGAAGCTCACCGTACTACAGGTGCAAAAGCTCTTGGTGATGAAGCATCAGCGTTTACAAAAGTACATAGTGATCTAAATGTAAAGGGGACAAAACGCCTTTACCAAACAGCAACACCGAAATTATATGGTACTGATGCTAAGAAAAAAGCAGAAGAAAATTCAATCATTATTTCTAGTATGGATGATGAAAGCCTATATGGTAGTGTGTTCTATCGTTTAGGTTTTGGAGATGCTATTAGTCATGACATTCTTACTGATTATAAACTGATGGTTTTGGCAGTTGATGAAACAGTTGTTCAGAAAGACATGCAAAAATCTCTTGCTGATTCAGAGAATGGGCTGAATATTGATGATGTGGGGCGTATCATTGGTGTTTGGAATGGAATGATTAAGCGAGAAAGTTTTTCGGACAAAGTTTCTGGAGAACCAATGAAAAGAGCTATAGCCTTCTCACGAACCATTGAAGATAGCAAGCGCCTATCACAACAGTTTGAGAATGTTGTTAATGACTATCTAAATAGTGATGAAGGTTATTCTGTAAATGTTCGTCACGTAGATGGTAGTATGAATGCTCTTGAAAAAAATGAAGCATTAGATTGGTTAGCAAGTGATGATATACCAGAAGATTCCGCACGTATTTTATCAAATGTTCGCTTCCTGACAGAAGGAATTGATGTTCCTAACCTAGATGCTATTATTTTCCTGTCTCCTCGAAAATCCCAAGTGGATATTGTTCAGGCTGTCGGTCGAATCATTCGTAAATTTGAAGGTAAAGATTATGGCTACATTATTTTACCTATTGTAGTTCCTGAGGGGGCAACGCCAGAATCAATTTTAGACAATAATAAAACATACGATGTTATCTGGCAGGTGTTAAACGCACTACGTTCAGTAGATGAACGTTTTGAAGCTACAGTTAATAAATTGGAATTAAATAAACAAAAACCCAAAAATATCCAAGTTATTGGGGTTGGTGGTGCACCAGACGATCCTAATTTCAATGATAGTTATGTGAAAGAGCCAATAGTTGCTTACCAAACAGAACTTGAACTTGAATGGGAAGCTGTCGAAGGGGCAATCTATGGTAAAATTGTCCAAAAGGTCGGTGATAGACGTTATCTAGAGGATTGGTCTAAAGATGTAGCTGATATTGCGAGACGTCACATTCAAGGAATTGAGTTCATCTTAGAACAAAATTCTGATAGTAAATCTGCTTTTGAAAAATTTCTTCAAAGCCTTCAACACAATATCAATGAATCAATTGACCAAAGTCAAGCGATTGAGATGTTAGCGCAACACTTAATCACTTTACCAATTTTTGATGCACTTTTTGGAGAATACAGTTTTGTTAAGAACAATCCAGTAAGTTCTGCGATGGAACAAATTGTAGAAGAATTATCACAATTTGGTTTTGAAAAAGAGCAGAAAGAGTTACAACCATTTTATGATTCAGTTCGTTTACGTGCAGAGGGGATTGATAACGCCCAAGCTAAGCAGAAAATCATTATTACTCTATATGATAAATTCTTTTCTACAGGATTCAAATCAACCACAGAAAGATTAGGTATCGTCTTTACTCCTGTAGAAGTTGTAGATTTTATTGTCAAATCAGTCGATGTAGTCTTGAGAAAGCACTTTAGTAAGACTTTAGCGAGTGAAAATGTTCATATTTTGGATCCATTTACTGGAACTGGAACATTTATCACTAGAACATTGCATTACTTGAAATCACTGATGGATAGTGGTGAAATCACCTTTGATGACATTCTAAGAAAATATACACAAGAATTGCATGCTAATGAAATTGTTCTTCTAAGTTATTACATTGCTGCCATTAATATTGAAGCTGTATTTGATGAAATTAATGGTGATGAACCGTATGCACCATTCGAAGGAATTGTCTTAACGGATACTTTTGAATCAACAGAAACAGAAGATACGCTTGATGACTCCTTCTTTGGTACTAATGACAAACGTTTAAAACGCCAGCAGGAAAAACCAATTACTGCTATCATTGGTAATCCACCTTATTCTATTGGACAAAACAGTCAAAATGACAATAACCAAAATATCTCGTATCCAAAATTAGATAAACGCTTAGCAGAGACCTATGTAGCTAAATCTAATGCAGGTCTCACAAAAGGATTATATGATTCTTATATCAAGGCTTTTCGTTGGGCATCAGATCGCCTTAAAAATCAAGGAGTGATTGGATTTGTAACGAATGGAAACTATCTCAATACGAATTCTGCTGATGGTTTACGTGCTGGACTTTACGAAGAATTTAATCATCTTTATATTTTTAATCTCCGTGGTGACCAGAGAACACTAGGAGAACAATCCCGAAAAGAAGGCGGGAAAATCTTTGGTTCGGGTAGTCGTACTCCTGTAGCAATTTCAATTCTAGTAAAAGATGGCTCAGATAGTCATGAACTTCACTATCATGACATTGGTGATTACCTGTCACAAAAGGATAAGTTGAAAATTATCGAAGACTTCACTGATATATCATCCATTGATTGGTCAACTATTCTACCAGACGAAAATAATGATTGGCTCAATCAGAGAGATCCGAATTATCAGAAATATGATAATCTAGCTGGAGAGATTAATTCTGTCTTTAACAGCAATGCAGTTGGTATTAGTACAGCGAGAGATTTGTGGGTATACAATTTTTCAAAACAGAAAACAAAAGAAAATGCTGAAAGATTAATTAATAACTATAATTTAGAAGTAGATAGAACAGAAATCATAGCTCCTGAAAACCGGAAGTCGATACTGAATAGAAATGATAACTTTATTAAGTGGTCAGTTAAATTAGAAGATTCAATCTTAAAGTCAAAAAGAATACAATTCTCGAAGGATAATATAATCGAATCAATGTACCGACCTTTCACAAAAAAATACTTGTATTATAGTAGCGATGTTATTGAAAGGCCTGGACAGTGGCATAGAAAATTCGGGAAAAATAATCTAGTTATTATGACAACTGGAAAGGGTATATCTCGTCCCTTTTCTACTTTAATAACTAATTTAATGCCTAATCTACATACAATGGATACAGGACAACATTTTATGCGTTTTGACAACGAAGTTGATGAAACGTCATTGTTCCAAAACAATGATAATATGAATCAAGCGTTTTCTGATAAGCTGGGATTGAATTTGGATGACACTTTTGCCTATGTTTATGGGTTGCTCAACTCTAAAGAATATCAAGAGAAGTATGCTAATGATTTGAAGAAAGACTTAGCTCGAATTCCCATTGTTAAGAATAAAGAAAAGTATGTTGAAGTTGGTCAGAAATTGATTAACTTGCATCTTAACTATGAAGAAGTTCCTGTCTATGATGGAGTTGAAATTACGACAGCAGGGAATCCAAGTTACAAAGTAACCAAGATGAGATTCGCTAAAAAGCGTGATGAAAAAGGAAAATCTGTAAATGATCTATCTACAATCATATTTAACAGCGACATCACCGTCAGTAATATTCCTGAAAAAGCGTATGAATATGTTGTAAATGGGCGCTCTGCTATTGAATGGATTATAGATCAGTATCAAGTCAAAATTGATAAAAAATCTGGAATTACTGATGATCCAAATGAGTATAGTGATGATGAAAAGTACATCTTCAATTTACTTTTGAGAATCATCAATGTATCTATCCAAACTGTTGATTTAATCAATAGTTTGCCTAAATTTGAGGTGGAGGAGTAAAATGATACAGGATATTTTTGTTAATCTGATTGTTGCATTTATTACTTTTCTTGCCTCAACTATTTTTCATAATAGATTAAGATTAAAAATATACTATCAATCACTTATTCGATGGAATAAAAATATAAGATTGAGCTGTGCTTATCTTTTTCGAATAAGATATAATAACAAATACCTGTTAATAAGGGGAAATCGAATAGACCAATATCAGCCAATTGGAGGTGTTTATAAATACTACGATTCATTTAATGGACTGAAGGAAAATCTAGAATTAAAAGATGAATCTGAAAGTCATTTTTATGAAAATGGTGATTTAAGACTAGTAACAACAGGCAAACATCTTGTAAAATTTCTTGACTGGTTTGATACGAAAAAGAATAGAGAAATCACGGTCATTAGGGAACTTATTGAAGAATTGGAACCATCAGGTATATCTATTGAAAATCTGATAAAACAATCACAGGTTGAATATCTAAAGACTGTTAAAGAACCTATCACGTTCTCAACTCACTTTCAAATGGACGAACTAAAAATCTTTGAAATTTTTGAAGTGAAAATACCAAAGGAAATACTGGATGATGTGTTAAAAAGTGAACATTATCTCCCTGTTAAAGCTGAATATATATAGAAGTTTTGCTTTACTAAAGATGGACTTTCTAAAAAAATTTCTGCCACTGCTAGGTATATAGTTTAGGAGGAATGTAATTTGGTAGATATTGTTATCCCAAAAGAGATAAAAAGCCTCATTGAGGAGTTAGATGTTTCAGATTCTAAATATGAAAAAGCTACTCAGAGATATAATTCAATCGCCGACTATATCAAAAATTCAGAACTTAGTTCTTATAGACCTGATATATATTTACAGGGTTCATTTAAATTGGGGACGGCAATCAAACCTCTAACAGAAGATGGAGTTTACGATATAGATATAGTTTGTAACTTTACAGGTTTGAGAAGAGAAGGACAGTCTCAATTTTCTTTAAAATATAACTTAGGAAAAATTGTAAAAAGCTATGCTAAATCACAATCGATGTCTAACGACCCAGAGGAAAGTAAGCGATGTTGGACATTAAAATATGTTGATGAGAACAATTTTCATATAGATATTTTACCGTCAGTACCCTTAAATGAAAAGGATGACGGGTATATAGCTATCACAGATAAAAGTAATAATAACTATTATGAAGTATCTACTGATTGGGAAACAAGTAATCCTAAAGGATATGCTAAGTGGTTTAGAGATGTCTCAAAATTTTCTATATATCAAGAAGAAGTTGCTAAGAGATTTTATGCTTCCATTGAAAAAATTCCCGAATATAAGGTTAAAACACCATTGCAAAGGATTGTACAGATTCTGAAAAGACACGCTGAGGTTTGTTTTGCAGATGATATTGAGCATAAGCCAAGCTCTATCATCATTACTACTTTAGCAGCAAAACAGTACCAGTCAGCGAGTTCGTATAACAGTGACTTTTTGGATATTATGAACTATGTTATAGAACATTTGAAAGATGGAATAGAAATAAGAAATGGAAAGCCTTGTGTTCATAATCCTGTAAATGAGGAAGAAGTTCTTTCAAGCAAGTGGGATAAAGATAGCAGTTATTTTGAATTCTTTAAAATTTGGTTACAACAATTAGAATCAGATTTTAATGTCAGAAATCATAATTTATCTTATTCTGATAAAATTCAATATCTCAGGAGAAGTTTATTTAGAGATTGTGAAAATCAACTACCAATCACCAGTGTAAGTTTAATACCACACCACCAGAAGTCAAAATGGCTAAATCTTTCAAAAGAAGAAGTCTCAATTAAGGCAAAGTATTTGCATTCTGGATTTAGGTGGAAGGAAATTAAAAGCGGTACGATATTAAATAAACATGGAGAGTTGAGATTTGAAGTACAAGCTAAAAGATTAAAAGATTACGAAATATGGTGGCAAGTTACTAACACAGGTAAAGAAGCTGAAAATGCGAATTGTTTAAGAGGTGATTTTTATAGTTCAGAATTAATTGAGGGGAAGAAAGTTAGAAAAGAGAGTACTCGTTATGCAGGACGTCATTATGTTGAAGCATATCTAGTAAAAAATGGCATATGTTATGGGAAAAGCTCACCGTTTGAGGTTAATATCGCTGATGATTTTTCACTTGATTTTCTAAGATAGAGGAGGATTTTCGAATGATGATTTATTTTTATATTGTCCTTATTTTACAGGGTTCACCTTCTAATTTCTCTATATTTTAATTAACTAGTCTAGGAAAATACTCGATTCAATCAAGAATAAATTGTTACATCTTGATAGTGATAACTTGGTTATGGAGTTGTTTGGCCTGACTGAGGCAGAAAACTAAGGTATAAGAGGGAGGTAATAGTGTTTAATTTTGAGACTGAGTTAGTTGAGTCTATTTCTAAGCGTTGTACGGATTTAAGAAGTAATAGTAGCTTTAGGTAAGACGATATTGCAGATAAATCAGCAATCAGCAAAATTGAAAATATGAAATATAATGAGGGAGATAATTTCATAACTCATACAGTTCTAGAGGCTTACGAAATAACTTTTAATATAAGTAAGGAGGAGATTATTTTCGGGTCAGAATCAGAGTTTGAGGAATTGTTACTAGGGTTCTTTAGTAACATGTTTAGGCTTGTATCTAGAAGAAATTTAGATGTTGACATGCACAGATATAAAAATGTACTGCTCCCAAAAAGTTAGACACATCATTTAAGTAAAGGATTTAGTTCTGTATTTCATGGGGCTAAGTTCTTTTATATTGATCTCAATTTGCATATTTGAATTTATCTATAAAGGAGTAATAGATTTTTAGTGCATATCCTTTTATAAATTTTCGTTTATTTAGTTGATATTATTCATCGATAAAGAAGCGATTATGGAGTATCAAATTTTGTAATGTTATTTAGCGTCGGAGAGTTAGAAAATAATGGTAATACGTGCTATTTTATGCTACAATGGGTATCGTGGTATATATTAGATAAATAAGGAATAGAGGGAGCAAAATGAGACTTAGAAAAACATTGTTCGGTCGTTATCGTGCAAAGGAAGTCGACGATTGTATCGAATCCTTGGAAGAGGGATTTTATAGTGAAATTCAGAAAAAAAATGAAAAGATCGAATCTTTGCGTAAAAAAATTGACTCCATGAGGGATAAGGAAAAAGAGATAGGTGAAGCCATTGTTTATGCAAAATCACTTGTCATTTCAGCTCATAAAAGTGCGGAGCAAGAAGCCAAGGAAGTTTTAGAAAAAGCACAAAAGGATTATCTGGACATACGCGAATCTATTCTGGAAGAGATTGATATCTTGACAAAAAAACGTCTAGAGGCTGAAAGACTCTATCATTTACAAAAGGAAAAGATAAAGGAACTTCTAAATCAGGTTGATGACTTTTTAGAAGACGAAAATCTAGATAAAGAAATCGATGCTACAACTCTGTTTGAAGCTCCTTTGGATGACGAAGAGCAACAAGAAGAGCAGGAAGAATTAGACTTGTTTGCGGGTGAGGAAGAGAAGGTAAAGGATTCCCTACCTCAAATAGAAGTTGTAAAGATTGAAAACATTGTTGCAAAGACTGGTTCAGAAAGTCCAGTCCCTGTTAATTACTTTATTTCTTCTGAGAAGGAACTAACTAGAGAAGAGAACAACAAAGAAGAGCAACAAGAGGAAAATACTAAGCATCTTTCAAGAGTCGAAGACGATATCTTTTTGTAAGAGGAATATGATTTATGACAATTTATAACATCAATTTGGGAATTGGCTGGGCGAGCAGTGGAGTGGAGTATGCGCAAATCTATCGAGCAAAATTATTCCGCAGTGTGGGCTTAGATGCAAAATTTATCTTTATGGATTTTATTTCAGCTGATAATATTGAGCATCTGACTAAAAATATCGGATTTAAAGATTCTGAAGTCATCTGGCTTTATCAGTATTTCACTGATGTTGAAATTGCTCCTACGACCTACACTCTAGCTCATGTTTTAGCTGGTTTTGATAGAGAGCCACTAGAGATTATCCGTAACCCTGAAAATAAAACTTTCCGAGTTATGTTTGGAGACAATGATTTTGTGACTTGTTATGCTAGCGATATGGATAATGAGCTAATTGAGCGAGCAGAAATTGTTTCACGGGGTTGTCTAATTCAAAAGGAATATTATACTTACGTCAAGAACTTTGTTGAGTATTATAGTCCTGTAGATGGTCGTGCTCGACTTTACCAACGAACCTGGCTTAATGAAGACGGTAGTGTAGCTTATGAAGAGATTATAGATGAGGTGAACGGCAAGCAGGAGACGCAAATCTATCGTTTTCCAAATCATGTTTTCTACTCCAAGCAGGAATTTGTTGCCCATTTCATGAGAAGTTTAGAGTTGACTGACAAAGACTTATTGATTTTGGATAGGGAGACAGATATTGGGCAGCCAATTTTTGCTAATAAAGGGAAGGCTAAATTAGCTGTTATCGTTCATGCTGACCACTTCAGTGAAAATCCTGCAGAAAAAGACTATATCTTGTGGAATAACTATTACGAGTATCAGTTTGAACATGCTGACGAGGTAGATTACATTATCAATTCGACGGATGCTCAGACAAGACTTCTCACAGAGCAGTTTGCACAGTATACCAATATTAAACCAAAGGAAATATGGACTATTCCTGTGGGGAGTTTGGATAAGCTACGTCTACCAGAGGGGGAGAGGAAGCCTTTTGGTTTGATAACAGCTTCTCGATTAGCAAGTGAAAAACACATTGATTGGCTGATTCGCTCTGTGGTGAAGGCGCATGAACATTTGCCAGAGCTCACTTTTGACATCTATGGTACTGGCGGTGAGGAGGCTATGCTTCGGGATTTGATTGAAGAATTGGAGGCAGGAGATTACATCCGTCTGATGGGCCATCATCATCTAACAGATGTTTATAAGAACTATTCAGCTTATTTGACTGCATCCACGAGTGAAGGATTTGGCCTGACCTTGCTAGAAGCAGTAGGGTCTGGTCTGCCTATTATTGGATTTGATGTACGTTATGGCAATCCAACATTTATCCGTGATGGTGAAAATGGTTATCTAATTCCTGAGGCTCGTCCAGATGACTTGGAGGCTATGACGACAGAGTATGCAGAGAAGATTATTCAGCTATTTATTCAGCACTCTCAAGAAGATTTGTCTCGAGTATCTTATGAGGTAGCTAAACCTTATCTTGATGAGCATATCGCTCAACGTTGGTCTGATCTTGTCCAATCTGCTCAGACAAACTAAGTAGGGTTCAGAAAGAAAGGTATAAAAACTATGATTTGTTTGTTTGAACGCTATGATCAGGCAAGTTTTGATTTGTTACGTTCACTAAAAACAGCAGGGCTAGATTGTCCCGTTGTTGTTGTCCAAGACGATGGTTATCTTGCTCCAGATGTTGAGTCTCCTTATAGTTATTTCACAGGAGATTTAGAGACACCAGAAAGTCGACCTCTTTATTTTAATCTAGTTCCAAAACCTCACTTGTGGGAAATTCGCTCTAGTAATGTGAATGGTGAAATTCTAGACATGGGTAAGAAACGTGCTAATATTTTTTATCGTCAACCAACTCATGAAAGACGCGTTCGGGCTGTCGAATGGTTGGATTCAGAGGGGCAAGTTCGAGTAGCAGATATTTACAATCGTAAAGGACGACTTTTTGCGCAGATAACTTATGATAAGACACAACGTCCGACCCATACTCGCTATTTTGACCAAAGCAATATCGTTGTGATTATGGAAAATCATTTGACGGGAGATATCATCCTTACATGGGAAGGAAAACGGCATATTTTTAAATCCAAACAAGAATTTATTATCTTTTACCTCCAATACCGTGGGTACGATACAGATCGAATTATTTATAATTCGCTATCGACTCCTTTCTTGGTGGCCTATTCGCTTCCGCCTAAAAATGGTCGTGCAGAAGATGTTCTTTTCTGGCAAGAGCCTATTGGAGAAGAGTTACCAGGTAATATGGTAGCGGCTATGAAGCTAACGAATCGAAACGTTCGTATTGCTGTTCAAGATAAGCAGGCTTATGAGAAAATTCAAAACTTGGTGGCTCCTGAAGAAAAAAACTATTTCCACAATCTTGGATATATCTATGCTTATCAACGCCTTAATAACATGAATCCGGAAGCCTTGATTTTGACTAATAGTGATCAGCTTGAGCAGATTGAAGAACTTGTGACTAAGCTACCAAATGTTCATTTTCATATTGGAGCGATTACAGAAATGTCCAGTCATTTAATGGGACTAAATCGTTTTGCAAATGTTTCGCTTTATCCAAATATCCGCCCAGCTAGAGTTGCTGAGCTTTTTGAGAAATGTGATTTGTATTTAGATATCAATATCAGCGATGAAATCCTTAATGCTTGTCGCACAGCCTTTGAGAACAATATGTTGATTCTCAGCTTCACAAACACTTGTCATAGCCATCGATTTATTGCAGATAGTCACATTTATTCGCCAGAAAATGTTTCAGGCATGGTGGATAAGATTCAAAGTGTCCTTGCCCACTCATCAGAGATGGAAGCAGCACTTGCTAGACAGAAACAGGCTGCTAATCAGGCTAGTTTGGAGCAATATAGAGCTATCTTTTAATTGTAAGATACCTTATATTGGCTGAAAAATGGATTTTAGAGAGGATGATGGTCCTCTCTTTTTTGTTCGAAGAAACGGGAAGGGTTTAGGATTATTTTATTTGAAAGACTTTATAAATGGATGAGAAAGCAGGTACTATTGTTTTGGGACATACGAAAATTCCTCGCATAACTACTAGGGAAATGATTTTCTAGTAGCTATACGAGGAGTAGGATGATGAGATTTGAGGATTATGTCAGCAAGATTAACTCTACAATCATAGCGATATAGAGGACTAAGGTTAGGAGAAAACCTGCTCTCCAGAAGAATTTGATAAATCTAGGGTAGTAAAAACTTCTTTTTTTGAGGAGGAAAAAGAGAACTAGGAGGATTGCTAGGAGAGAAAGTGCGACACCAAGTCGCGGTAGAAAGTTGTGGGTAAAGGCTTTAGCAGTGATAAGGTAGTACTCGAATACTAAAAGTGGAAAAGCTAAATCCGCGAAATTAAATCCTAATTTCCTAAGTCCGAACAGTTTGGTGACAATAAAACAAACCACTAAGGTTAATATCAATAATAAAATAGATGCTATTTTCATTAAAATCATACCCATATTGTATCATAAAAAATCACTAAAGGAAATGAGAAACAGAGGATTTTATGGCAAAGGCAGGCTTTTGAGATTGTTAGTGTTTTTTGTTATAATGAAAGTTATGAAATCTTATAATACCTTGAATGATTATTATCGAAAACTCTTTGGAGAAAAGACTTTTAAAGTTCCTATTGATGCGGGGTTTGACTGTCCTAATCGCGATGGAACTGTGGCGCATGGAGGCTGTACCTTTTGTACGGTTTCGGGTTCTGGAGATGCCATTGTAGCACCAGATGCCCCGATCCGTGAGCAATTTTATAAGGAAATTGACTTTATGCACCGCAAGTGGCCAGATGTGCAGAAGTATCTGGTTTATTTTCAAAACTTTACCAATACTCATGAAAAAGTGGAAGTGATTCGGGAGCGTTATGAACAAGCTATCAACGAGCCAGGTGTAGTAGGAATCAATATCGGAACGCGCCCAGACTGCTTGCCTGATGAAACCATTGAATATTTGGCTGAGTTATCGGATCGCATGCATGTGACGGTAGAATTAGGCTTACAGACTACTTTTGAAGCAACCTCTGACCTGATTAACCGTGCTCATTCCTACGAATTATATGTGGAAACGGTCAAACGTTTGAGAAAGTATCCCAAGATTGAGATTGTTTCCCATCTAATCAACGGACTACCTGGGGAAACCCATGAGATGATGGTCGAAAATGTCCGCCGCTGTGTCACGGATAATGATATTCAAGGAATTAAACTGCACTTGCTCCACCTTATGACTAATACACGTATGCAACGAGATTATCACGAAGGACGCTTGCAACTGATGAGTCAAGACGAATATGTCAAGGTCATTTGTGACCAATTGGAAATCATTCCCAAGCACATCGTCATCCATCGAATCACAGGAGATGCGCCTAGAGATATGTTGATTGGTCCCATGTGGAGCCTCAATAAATGGGAAGTGCTAAATGCTATTGAAACTGAAATGAGACGCCGCGGTAGTGTTCAAGGATGCAAGGCTGTAAAACAGGAGTTTGAAAATGAAAAGACCACTTGAGATGGCACATGATTTTTTGGCTGAAGTCGTGACAAAAGAGGATATCGTAGTGGATGCGACCATGGGTAATGGACACGATACGCTTTTTTTAGCCAAGCTAGCTAAGCAAGTCTATGCCTTTGATATACAGGAGCAGGCTTTTGAGAAAACCCAAGAGCGTTTAAATGATGCGGGTTTAGAGAATGTCCAGTTGATTTTGCAAGGACATGAGACACTTGATCAGTTTGTGACAGAAGCCAAGGCAGGGATTTTTAATCTGGGTTATTTGCCTTCTGCTGACAAATCCGTCATCACCCAACCTCAGACTACTATCGAAGCCTTAGAAAAGCTGTGTCATTTGCTTGCCAAGGGGGGACGGATTGCTATCATGATCTACTATGGTCATGAAGGAGGAGACACCGAGAGGGATGCTGTATTGGATTTTGTTAGCCTGTTGAACCAACAAGAGTATACAGCTGCCATTTATCGGACTCTCAACCAAGTTAATAATCCACCGTTTTTAGTTATGATTGAGAAATTAGAAAGATATAGACATGGATAAACAATACCTTCGTGAGAAGCTTGAGGCTATGCGCCAAAATTTTGTCGAGTCAACGCAGCATGAGCGAGCGGTTGGAGTACTTGACGAAGCACATATGAGCAAGAAAATGCTTAAAATCAAGAAAAAATTAGTGGCTCTTGAAATGGAACGGTGCCAGAAAAAAATTGAGCATAAAGACTGCTCAAAGATTGATCAAAAAATTCAAGAGCAAAAGGAGATTTTTGATTCTTGTTGTAAAAAAGATTAAGGAGGAATGGTGTGGAATTACTCATATACTTGATTCTATTTTTATTTGTCTTAATCATTTCAACCACGACCAATAAACTTCTACCTTTTTTGCCCCTTCCTCTTGTGCAAATCCTTTTGGGGATTGGAATTGGCTTATTTGTCCCCAATACGGACTTTCATCTCAATACAGAGCTGTTTCTGGCCATGGTTATTGGTCCCTTACTTTTTCGGGAGGCAGAAGAAGCGGACATTACATCCATTTTGAAGCACTGGCGGATTGTCGTCTTCCTGATTTTTCCTGTGATTTTTATCTCGACCTTAAGCTTAGGGGGCATAGCTCATTTCCTTTGGCTTACTCTTCCTTTGGCGGCCTGTTTAGCAGTTGGAGCGGCACTTGGACCGACGGATTTGGTAGCCTTTGCTTCTCTGTCTGAGCGTTTTAGCTTCCCAAAACGGGTATCCAATATCCTAAAAGGGGAAGGACTCTTAAATGACGCTTCTGGCCTGGTTGCCTTTCAGATGGCTCTTGCTGCTTGGACAACAGGAACTTTTTCTCTCAGCCAAGCAGGAACTTCCCTAGCAATTTCTATCCTTGGTGGTTTTGTAGTCGGTTTTGTGACAGCTATGGTCAATCGTTTCTTGCATACATTTTTACTGAGTGTGCGAGCGATAGATATAGCCAGTGAACTCTTGCTAGAGTTAAGTTTGCCTCTTATGACCTTCTTTATTGCCGAAGAAATCCATGTTTCAGGGATTATCGCAGTTGTAGTTGCAGGGATTTTGAAGGCTAGTCGTTTCAAAAAAATTACGCTTCTAGAGGCCCAGGTGGACACCGTGACAGAGACTGTCTGGCACACCATGACCTTTATGCTAAACGGATCTGTCTTTGTTATCTTGGGAATGGAATTAGAGTTGATTGCGGAGCCGATTCTGTCTAATTCTCTCTACAATCCCTTTCTTTTACTGCTTTCAGTTGTGGTACTGACCTTCATGCTCTTTGCGATCCGCTTTGTCATGATTGCTGGTTTTTACTTTGTGAGAACACATCGACTCAAGAAAAAAATCCATAAGTACATGAAAGATATGCTTCTTTTGACCTTCTCTGGTGTCAAAGGGACAGTATCTATCGCGACGATTCTCCTCATACCAAGTCATTTGGAGCAGGAATATCCTCTGTTGCTCTTCCTAGTAGCAGGCGTTACACTATTGAGCTTTTTAACAGGTTTACTGGTTCTCCCCTACTTATCTGAGGAACAAGAGGAAAGTAAGGATCATTTGATGCATATTGCGATTTTGAATGATGTAGCTGCAGAATTAGAAAAAGAACTAGACCATCACAAGAACAAACTCCCTCTTTATGCAGCTATTGATAACTATCATGGTCGGATTGAAAACCTCATCCTTAGTATGGAAAATAAGGGAGTCCAAGAGGACTGGGAGTCCCTCAAACTTCTTATCTTGAGCATTGAGAGTGATGGCTTGGAGCAAGCCTACGAGGAAAATAGAATCAGTGAGCGTGGCTATCGAGTTTACCAACGTTACCTAAAAAACATGGAGCAGAGTATCAATCGTAATTTCGCTTCTAGAGTTACGTATTACTTCTTAGTTTCTTTACGGATACTGCGCTTTCTACTCCATGAAATGTTTACATTTGGTAAGACTTTTCGTAGTTGGATGAATGAAGAATCTCGAAAACTGTTAGCAGTTGACTATGATCAGATTTCAGAGTTGTATTTGGAAAATACAGAGCTGATTATCGAGAGTTTGGAAAACCTCAAAGGGGTTTACAAGAGTTCTCTGATTAGCTTTATGCAAGAGTCTCGTCTACGCGAGACGGCCATTATCGGAAGTGGTGCTTTTGTTGAGCGGGTTATCAATCGCATCAAGCCAAACAATATCGATGAAATGCTACGAGGCTACTATCTCGAACGTAAGGCAATCTTTGAATACGAAGAAGCTAAACTGATAACAGCCAAGTATGCCAAAAAATTACGCCAAAATGTTAATAATTTAGAGAATTATTCTCTGAAAGAGACCGCAAATACCTTGCCTTATGATATGGTAGATTTAATCAGAAGAACTTAGACGATGAAGAAAATGACGGAGGATGGAACATGAAAAAGTGGTGGAAAGAGCTGATGGAACGGCCCATATTGAAAGCTTTTTTGTATTATTATCAAGCATCTGATAGTGAGTTAACCAGTGTTGCGGTTGCTTACTATTGGTTGATTTCAATCTTTCCTTTGATAATGATAATGGTCAATATCTTGCCTTATTTTCAGATTCCGGTCTCAAATTTCTTACTAACGATTAAAGAATTTCTACCTGATACAGTGTATGATGTGGTCGCCAAGATTGTCCGAGAAGTTCTGACTCAACCCTCAACAGGCTTATTGAGCTTTGCAGTTTTGTCAGCTCTATGGACCTTCTCAAAATCAATGGATTTCCTCCAAAAGGCCTTTAACAAAGCTTATGGAGTGACCAAGAGTCGAGGAATTATCTCCCATCAGTTGATGAGTTTACTTGTTAGTTTCGGCCTGCAGATTCTTTTTGCCCTAGCCTTGTTTTTGAGTATGTTTGGTCGTATGTTGCTTAACCTTTTCAAAACTTACTGGCAATCAGATAGTCCGCTACTCTCCTACCTGCAAGATTTTACAGGCCCTCTGGTCTATGCCTTGATCTTTGCCATTCTAGTCATGATTTACTATTTTCTTCCCAAAGTAAAAGCACCACGAATCCGCTATGTTTTACCAGGAAGTGTCTTTGTCTTGCTAACTCTTATCTTTTTATTGAATATCTTTTCTGTTTATGTCAATAGTTATGTCAATCATCTAGTTGACGTCCGATTTTTCAGTTCCATTATCGTGGTAGTCATGATGTTCTGGTTTATTCTCATTGCTAAAATTTTGATTATCGGGGCAGTTATCAATGCCAGTGTGCAGAGCTTAAAAGATCCAACCTTTAAAAAAGACTAATTCTTTATCCATTACAAAACGCATACTATCAAACTTGATAATATGCGCTTTTTTTGATTGTGAAAATTAACAGATAAACATGGCATCTCCAAAACTGAAGAAGCGGTAGTGTTCTTGGATGGCATGGTGATAGGCATCTAGGACTAAGTCACGACCGGCAAAGGCAGAAACTAGCATAACAAGAGTTGACTTGGGTAGGTGGAAGTTGGTTGAAAAAGCATCCACAACCTTCCAGTCGTAGCCTGGCTTGATAAAGATATTGGTCCAGCCAGAATCTGCTTGGATTTGCCCATCAAACTTGGAACCGATGGTTTCCAGTGTGCGGATAGAAGTGGTTCCAACAGCGATGACACGACCACCATTTTCCTTAACAGAGCGAAGGGTGGTAGCTGCTTCCTCAGAAAGCTGGTAGAACTCTGAGTGCATTTCGTGTTCGTCCAGATTGTCAACAGAAACGGGTCTAAAGGTTCCTAAGCCAACGTGGAGGGTCAAATAAACTAAATGGACACCCTTGGCTTGAATTTCTGCTAGCAGTTCTTTGGTAAAGTGAAGGCCAGCAGTGGGTGCAGCAGCAGAGCCACTTTCTTTAGCGTAGACCGTTTGATAGCGCTCGCGATCATCTAGTTTTTCATGGATATAAGGCGGTAATGGCATTTCACCTAGACTTTCCAAAACTTCTAGGAAAATTCCTTGGTATTCAAAGCGGACAATGCGGCCCCCGTGGGTCAATTCTTCCGTAACGACAGCGCTGAGACGACCATCTCCAAAACTGACGCGAGTACCGACCTTGAGGCGTTTGGCAGGTTTCGCTAGAACTTCCCACTCATCACCAGCAGTGTTTTTTAGAAGGAGAAGTTCCACATGACCTCCCGTTTCTTCCTTTTGACCATAGAGGCGGGCTGGGAGAACACGGGTGTCGTTCATGACAAGGGCATCACCTGGTTCCAACATATCAATAATAGAGTGGAAGTGTTTATCCTGAAATTCTCCCGTCTCACGGTTGACGATGAGGAGTTTAGAAGCATCTCGTTTTTCAAGCGGAGTTTGGGCAATCAACTCCTCAGGCAAATGGAAATCAAAATCAGCTGTATTCATTTTTTCATCAGTCTTTCTAAGTTCTAATCTTATCCATTATAACACGTTTCAAGTTAGGACGCTCTTTTTTTAGAAATTAAATCGTTTTCACTTGACAAAAATTGGTCTATACCATATAATGAATATAGAAATATGGAGGATATAAAATGAAAGTTATTAAAGTTGAAAATCAAGTCGAAGGTGGAAAAGTAGCTTTTGAGATTTTGAAGGAAAAATTGGCCAATGGCGCTCAAACATTAGGACTTGCGACAGGAAGCAGCCCGCTTGAATTTTACAAGGAAATCGTTAAGAGCGACCTTGATTTTTCAAATCTAACCAGTGTCAACCTTGATGAGTATGTAGGACTTGATGGAGACAGCCCACAATCTTACCGTTACTTCATGCAGGAAAACTTGTTCAACCAAAAACCATTTAAGGAAAGCTTCTTGCCACGTGGTGTTAAGGATAATGCTGAAGCTGAGGTAGAACGTTACAACCAAATTTTGGCTGACCATCCAGTTGATCTGCAAATCTTGGGAATCGGTCGCAATGGACATATTGGATTTAATGAGCCTGGTACTCCATTTGACAGTCAAACGCATCTAGTAGAGCTTGACCAGTCTACAATCGAAGCCAATGCTCGCTTCTTTGACAAGATTGAAGATGTTCCAACTCAAGCCATTTCAATGGGAATTAAAAATATCTTGGATGCTAAGTCAATTATTCTCTTTGCTTACGGTGAGTCTAAAGCAGAGGCCATTGCTGGCACAGTATCAGGCCCAGTGACTGAGAATCTCCCAGCAAGCAGTCTACAAAACCACCCTGATGTGACCATTATCGCTGATGCAGAAGCGCTCAGTCTGCTTGAAAAATAAAAATTACACGAACCACTTGCTCTTTGGAGTGAGTGGCTTTTTACTTCAAATATTCACTATCCTGCTAAAGTGGTATAATATAGCTATACGGGGAGGCCCAAACTTTGATTTATATAATCGGTTTTATTTGTTTTTTACTTTTAATGTTTCTGTTTAGTCGCTTAATTCAGCAATCAAAGAATCCTTCAGGCTTTCTAGGAAAACGAATGATGAAATTGTGGAATCGAGCCTATCTCCCCATGTTTGTATGGGCAATTCGTCATCTGGATAGAACATTTTACCCTGTAATCTTAGATGTAGGAGTTGGGAATGGTCGTTCAACCATCTTGCTGAAAGAAACTTTTCCGCAAAGTACCATAACTGGAATCGATATTTCAGATACTGCAATAGCTCAAGCCAAACAGGTAGAGATAACTAATCTAAATTTTGAACGAAGAGACGTTAGGGAGACAGGCTTTTCTGATGAAAGTTTTGATTTGATTACAGCTTTTCAAACACATTTTCATTGGCAGGATCTAGAGGCTTCTTTTATGGAACTTCGAAGAATACTCAAATCAGACGGGATGCTCTTACTGGCTTGTGAATATAACAAGTTGTCTTACTTTTTACCAAAGGTTCAAAGCGAAGAAGCATTTAGACGATTCTTGTTATCAGTAGGGTTTGAGCTCGTAACTAGTCAAAGAAAGGGATCATGGATCCTTTATAAAATTGTTAAAAATTAATGGAGGTACAATCATGAAACAGTTATTTTTATGTTCATACTTTGCTGGAGTTAAAAATCTTTTTAGCGATTATGGAAAGGAAAAGAATCTAGAAAACAAGGTTTTATTTATTCCTACCGCTGGGAACAAAGAGGATTATACTGCCTATATCGATGAGGCTCAGCAAACATTCAAAGATTTAGGATTTGAGATAGAGGTTTTAGATATCGCTTCTTGTGATCGAGAAACTGCACAGGCAAAGATTTTCCAAAGCAAAATTCTTTATATCTCTGGCGGGAATACATTTTATTTATTACAAGAATTAAAGAAAAAACAACTCCTATCTCTTATCAAAGAACAAATAAGAGATGGGCTGATCTATGTGGGAGAATCAGCAGGGGCTATCATTACCGCCAAGGATATTGACTACAATAAGCTCATGGACGACAAGACGGTAGCGAAAGAGTTATCGGATACAACGGGATTGGATGAAGTGGAGTTTTACATCCTTCCACATTATGGTGAGGAGCCTTTTACTGATAGTAGCAAGAAGACCTTTGAAACCTATAAAAATCAGCTCGACTTAATGCGAATGAACAATTCACAAGCTGTTATTGTAAATGATAAAGAAATAAAAGTTGTTTCTGAACAGGATTAAAATAATTTTTTTCGCTATTATGACATCTATTCTAATACGTTGTCCCTTTTAAAAAGAAAAGGGAAGATAATATAAGTTTATGGCAGTTTTCCCTTGACAAATATTCATTTTGCGTGTAAAATGGAATAAATCTTGAACTTGAAGGGAGTGAAAAAAATGTCTAAAACAGTAGTACGTAAGAATGAATCTCTTGACGATGCACTTCGTCGTTTCAAACGTGCGGTTACTAAAGCTGGTACTCTTCAAGAAACACGCAAACGTGAATTCTATGAAAAACCTTCTGTAAAACGTAAACGTAAATCAGAAGCAGCTCGTAAACGTAAAAAATTCTAATTAGAAATGAAAGGCTAGACTTGTCTAGTCTTTTTCTTTTAAATAAATACTGTAAATCTTGCAAAAAAAGGAAACTTCCAACTACAATTTGATATAATAGTAGGGAGAACTCGATTGAAGGAGGAAATTATGTCAGTTTTAGTAAGAGAAGTCATTGAAAAACTCAGACTAGACATTGTATACGGCGAGGGCGAATTGCTTGAAAAAGAAATCAACACAGCGGACATTTCTCGACCAGGTCTTGAAATGACAGGCTATTTTGATTACTATACTCCAGAGCGACTTCAACTGTTGGGGATGAAGGAGTGGTCTTATCTGGTCGCTATGTCTTCTCACAACCGTTATAAAGTCTTGACCAAGATGTTTCAACCGAAAACGCCAGCGGTCATTGTTGCGCGTGGTTTGGTGATTCCAGAGGAGATGTTGAGAGCTGCTAGGGAATGTAAGATTGCCATTTTAACCAGTCGTACAGCCACTAGTCGCTTGTCGGGAGAGTTATCTAGCTACCTTGATTCCCGTTTAGCTGAACGGACTAGTGTACATGGTGTCTTGATGGACATTTATGGCATGGGTGTCTTGATCCAAGGGGATAGTGGTATCGGTAAGAGTGAGACGGGTCTCGAGCTTGTGAAACGCGGACACCGTTTGGTAGCAGATGACCGTGTGGATATCTTTGCTAAGGATGAAATGACCCTTTGGGGAGAGCCCGCTGAAATTTTGAAGCATTTGCTTGAGATTCGTGGAGTGGGGATTATCGATGTGATGAGTCTCTACGGAGCAAGCGCTGTAAAAGATTCTTCACAAGTTCAGCTGGCAGTCTATTTGGAAAATTACGATACCCAAAAGACTTTTGATCGTCTAGGAAACAATGCCGAAGAATTAGAAGTTTCTGGTGTGACTATTCCACGTATTCGTATCCCAGTAAAAACAGGACGCAATATCTCAGTTGTTATTGAGGCAGCAGCTATGAACTATCGCGCTAAGGAAATGGGCTTTGATGCGACGCGTTTATTTGAAGAACGCTTGACAAATCTAATCGCTCAAAATGAGGTGAAAGATGATTAATCCAGTCGCATTTGAAATTGGTCCCTTTGCTATTCGTTGGTATGCTTTGTGTATTGTGGCAGGCTTGGTCTTGGCAGTTTATCTTGCCATGAAAGAAGCTCCTAAAAAGAAAATCCTGTCAGATGATATTTTGGATTTTATCCTGATTGCTTTTCCGGTAGCTATTTTAGGTGCTAGATTATACTATGTACTCTTTCGCTTAGATTACTATCTGCAAAATCCAGGTGAAATCATCGCCATCTGGAATGGTGGTTTGGCCATTTATGGAGGTTTGATAGCAGGAGCTATTGTCCTTTATATCTTTGCAGATAGAAAGCTGATCAATACTTGGGATTTCTTAGACATAGCAGCACCGAGTGTCATGATTGCCCAAAGTTTGGGTCGCTGGGGGAACTTTTTTAACCAAGAAGCCTACGGTGCAGCAGTAGATAGTCTGGATTATTTGCCAGGCTTCATTCGTGATCAGATGTACATTGACGGTAGCTACCGTCAGCCGACCTTCCTTTACGAGTCGGTTTGGAATCTGGTTGGATTTGCTTTGATTCTGATTTTTAGAAGAAAATTGAAGGGAATCAGACGTGGTCATATCACTGCTTTCTACTTGATTTGGTATGGTTTTGGTCGTATGATCATCGAAGGAATGCGAACAGATAGCCTTATGTTCTTTGGACTGCGGGTATCCCAATGGTTATCAGTTGTCCTCATTGGACTAGGTGTTTACATCATACTTTATCAAAATCGAAAGAAAGCCCCTTTCTATCAAACTGAGGAGGAAAACTAAATGTTAGAAGTTGCTTATATTCTTGTTGCGATTGCTTTGATCGTTTGTTTAGTCTATCTGACGATTACCATTCAAAAAGCAGGTCGAATGATTGATGAGACGGAGAAAACCATCAAAACCTTGTCTTCAGATGTAGATGTTACCTTACATCATACCAATGAATTGTTGGTAAAAGTTAATGTCTTAGTAGATGATATCAATGTTAAGGTTGCGACGATCGACCCACTCTTTACAGCTGTGGCGGACTTGTCTGAGTCAGTATCTGACCTCAATAGCCAAGCGCGTGTCTTGAGCAAGAAAGCTTCATCTGCTGGTTCAAAGACCATTAAAACAGGTGCAGGCTTGTCAGCTCTTCGTTTCGCAAGTAAAATTTTCAAAAAATAAAAAAGGAGAAATCTTATGGGAAAACTATCCTCTATCCTTTTAGGAACGGTTTCAGGTGCAGCTCTTGCCTTGTTCTTAACCAGTGACAAGGGCAAGCAAGTTTGTAGTCAAGCTCAGGATTTTCTAGATGATTTGAGAGAAGATCCAGAATATGCTAGAGAGCAGGTTTGTGAGAAACTAACTGAAGTGAAGGAACAGGCAACTGACTTTGTATTGAAAACAAAGGAGCAAGTAGAATCTGGTGAAATCACTTTTGATAGTGTCCTTGACCAAGCTAAAAACTGTGCTCGACAAGCGACGGAAGCATCGAAGGAAACCTTTAACAATCTCAAGGAGCAATGGCAAGAACAGTCAGCAACTCCAGACGTTGCTGAAGGCCAAGAAGAAATCATCATCGATATTACTGAAGTATAAGGTATCACCATCTCTGGTTTTTGGAGATGGTGATTTTTATCTGGAAATCAGTCTTTGTGGTATAATAAATACTATGCAGAAAAAACCAACGTCAGCCTATGTGCATATTCCCTTTTGCACACAGATTTGTTATTATTGTGACTTTTCAAAGGTGTTTATTAAGAATCAACCAGTAGATAGTTATTTGGAGCATCTGCTAGAAGAGTTTCGTTCTTATGATATCCAAAAGTTGCGAACCCTCTACATTGGAGGTGGGACGCCAACGGCTTTGTCCGCTTCGCAATTAGAAGTGCTCATGGATGGCTTGACTAAAAATCTAGACTTGTCTGTCTTGGAAGAGTTGACGATTGAAGCCAATCCAGGAGACTTAGACGCGGATAAAATTGCGGTTTTGAAACAGTCGCCAGTCAATCGTGTTTCCTTAGGAGTGCAGACTTTTGATGATAAAATGCTGAAAAAGATTGGGCGTAGTCACTTGGAGAAGGATATTTATGAGAATATCGACCGCCTGAAACTGGCTGGTTTTGACAATATCTCCATCGATCTAATCTATGCTCTTCCAGGTCAAACCATGGTTCAGGTCAAGGACAATGTGGCTAAGGCCATTTCGCTTGATATTCCTCATATGAGTCTTTATAGCTTGATTTTGGAAAACCATACGGTCTTTATGAACCGCATGAGACGAGGGAAATTGCCCCTGCCCAAGGAGGAACTAGAAGCGGAGATGTTTGAGTACATCATCGCAGAACTGGAGCGAGCTGGTTTTGAGCATTATGAGATTTCCAATTTCTCTAAGCCTGGCTTTGAAAGTCGCCACAATCTCATGTACTGGGACAATGCTGAGTATTATGGTATCGGTGCGGGTGCTTCAGGTTATGTGAACGGGGTGCGCTATAAAAACCACGGTCCAATCCGCCACTATCTCAACGCGGTAGAGGCAGGAAATGCTCGGATAACAGAAGAACACCTGAGTCAAAGGGAACAGATGGAAGAAGAAATGTTCCTAGGTCTTCGCAAGAAATCTGGGGTTTCTATGGCGCGATTTGAGGAAAAATTCGGACGTTCCTTTGAAGGAATTTATGGAGAAATCGTCAAAGACTTAACCCAACAGGGTCTTATGCAGATCGATGGTGATCGTGTCCGAATGACAAAGAGAGGTCTCTTTTTAGGAGACACTGTAGCAGAACGATTTATTTTGGAGTAGAACGATGGGCTTAACTTATCAAATGAAAATGAAAATTCCTTTTGATATGGCGGACATGAATGGCCATATCAAACTTCCAGATGTGATTTTGCTGTCCTTGCAAGTATCAGGTATGCAGTCGATTGAACTGGGAGTTAGCGACAAGGATATGCTAGAACAATATAATCTGGTCTGGATTATCACGGATTATGAGATTGACGTGGTTCGATTGCCTCGCTTTGCTGAGGAGATTACGATTGAAACAGAAGCATTGACTTACAATCGTCTTTTTTGCTATCGCCGTTTCACTATCTATGATGAAGCAGGTCAAGAAATCATTCGCATGATGGCAACCTTTGTTCTCATGGACCGAGATAGTCGGAAAGTACATGGAGTCGAGCCTGAGATTGTTGCGCCTTACCAGTCTGAGTTTGATAAAAAACTCATCCGTGGGCCAAAGTATGCAAATCTAGAAGATCCAATCAGTAAAGACTACCATGTTCGTTTTTACGACTTGGATATGAATGGTCATGTCAATAATAGCAAATATCTGGATTGGATTTTTGAGGTCATGGGAGCAGACTTTTTGACCAAGTATATTCCAAAGAAAATCAATCTCAAATATGTCAAAGAAGTGCGACCGGGTGGCATGATTGCTTCAGCTTATGAACTCAAGGGATTAGAAAGCAAGCATGAGATTATCAGTGATGGCGAGATCAATGCCCAAGCTATGATTACTTGGCAAGAAATTGAAGGCAATTAGAAAGGGCGATATGGCTTATAAAGGTTATTTAATTGATTTAGACGGAACCATTTACAAGGGGAAAGACCGAATTCCGGCAGGAGAGGCTTTTGTCCATGAGTTGCAAAAGCGAGAAATTCCTTATCTCTTTGTAACCAACAATACAACTCGTACTCCTGAGAGCGTTCAAGAGATGTTGGCTCAGAATTTTAATATCAACACACCTCTATCAACGGTTTACACAGCGACTTTGGCAACCATCGACTATATGAATGACTTGGGACTGGAAAAGACAGTCTATGTCATCGGAGAAGCAGGACTCAAGGACGCCATTCAGGCGGCTGGTTATGTCGAAGACAAGGAAAATCCTGCCTATGTGGTAGTTGGACTGGACTGGCAAGTCGACTATGAAAAATTTGCGACAGCAACTCTAGCCATTCAAAAGGGGGCTCACTTTATCGGAACCAACCCTGACCTCAATATCCCGACGGAACGTGGTCTTTTGCCTGGTGCTGGTTCACTAATTACACTTCTTGAAGTAGCAACACGAGTGAAACCAGTTTATATCGGGAAACCAAATGCTATCATTATGGACAAGGCAGTTGAGCACTTGGGCTTGAAAAGAGAAGAGTTGCTCATGGTTGGGGACAACTACCTGACAGATATTCGAGCAGGGATTGACAATGGCATTCCAACGCTCTTGGTGACGACAGGTTTTACCAAGGCAGAAGAAGTAGCAGACCTACCAATCGCACCAACTCATGTGGTGTCTAGCCTTGCGGAGTGGGATTTTGATGAAAACTAAACTAACCTTTTGGGGAAGTATGCTCTTTCTCCTCTCCCTTTCTATTCTCTTAACTATTTATCTGGCATGGATTTTCTATCCTTTGGAGATTGAGTGGCTGAATTTAACGGATCGTGTCTTTCTAAAGTCAGAAACCATTCAGTACAACTTTCATATCTTGATGAATTACCTGACCAATCCCTTTAGTCAGGTCTTAGAGATGCCAGATTTTCGTTCGTCAGCGGCAGGCCTGCACCACTTTGCGGTGGTGAAGAATCTCTTTCATTTGGTTCAGCTAGTGGCTGTGGCAACACTGCCATGTTTCTATTTCTTTGTTAAAAAGATTGTAAAAAAGGGTTTTCTACCCCTATATCGTAAAAGTATTCTGACTCTAGTACTATTGCCTCTGATCATTGGGCTTGTAGGAGTGTTGATTGGTTTTGAGCAATTTTTTACTCTTTTTCATCAGATTCTCTTTGTGGGAGATGATACTTGGCTCTTTGATCCCGCAAAGGACCCAGTGATTCTGATTTTACCAGAGACCTTCTTCCTCCATGCTTTCCTTCTCTTCTTTGGACTCTATGAAAGTTTCTTTGGTTTTCTTTATTTGAAAAGTCGTAGAATACTTTAATGTATTGCATTGATAAAACAGAGATGAAGTTAAAAATTCTTACGAGGAGTGAATTAACTTCATTGGAATTGAGTAATTCGTTCGCATACAGTCTATTTTTCTAGAAAAAAATAGGCTTTTTTCTAGAAATTGCTAGTCAAGCGCTTTATTTTTTTGTATAATAAGAATAGCAAAGTATAGATAAAGAAGAGAAAAGCATGATTACACTATTTTTATCACCGAGCTGTACATCATGTCGTAAGGCAAAGGCCTGGTTAGAGACGCATAAGGTGCCCTTTCAAGAGCATAATATTATGACCAGTCCTTTAACAAGAAAAGAATTGCAACACATTCTTTCCTTGACCGAAAATGGTACTGATGACATCATTTCAACTCGCTCAAAAATTTTTCAAAAATTGGATATTGATGTAGAGAGTATTTCGGTATCGGAGTTGCTTCAGTTGATTGAGCAATATCCTAGTCTTTTGCGTCGCCCAATTATTATAGATACTAAACGCATGCAAATCGGTTTTAATGAAGATGAGATTCGTGCTTTTCTCCCTCGTAGTTACCGTAAACAAGAATTGAAAGAAGCAACATTGAGAGCTGGTATTGGATAGATGAACAAACAGTATAGTTACCCACTAGATTTGTCGTGGAGCACTGAAGAACTTGCTTCAGTGCTTTCTTTTTTTAATGATGTTGAAGCTGCCTATGAAGATAAGGTAGAAGCAAAAAAACTGCTAGATTCCTACAAGAAATTTAAGTCTGTGGTTCCAAGCAAAAGCGAAGAAAAGCGGCTAGGTCGCGAATTTGAGACGGCTAGCGGTTATTCCTTCTATCATGCAGTTCAATTAGCAAAAGAAAAAAGAGAAGGGAAGATTTCTCTTGGAAACTAAATTTGAATTTGCCAAACAGATTGTACAGGAAGCTGCAGATTACATTTTGGCCCACATGCAAGAAGATTTGCAGGTCGAGCGTAAGTCTTCACCTACCGACTTGGTGACGCGTTTGGATAAGGAAGTTCAGGAACTCCTTGTTGAGCGGATCAAGTCCTCCTATCCTGAGGACTTGATTTGTGCAGAAGAAGGCTGTTTGCGTGCGGCAGTTGGACAAGGTTTCGTTTGGGTAATTGATCCCATTGACGGTACCAATAACTTTGTCGCTCAGCAGGAAGATTTTGCTGTTATGTTGGCCTACTTTGAGAATGGTGTGGGCAAATTTGGTATCATCTATGATGTCATGAAAGGTGATTGTTACCATGGTGGTGGTGTCTTTCCTCCTTGTCGTAATAATGAGCCCTTACCGACTTTTAAAAAGAAATCTCTTCAAGAATTTTTAGTTGCCGGTAACTCAGGTATGTTTGAAAGCAATGAGTGGGGCTTGGCGGATTTGGGCCGAGCAGCATTGGGAGTCCGTGTCTATGGCAGTGCGGCCATCAGTTTTGCCAAGGTTTTATCAGGACGTCTTCTGACTTATATCACCTACTTGCAACCATGGGATTACGCTGCAGCCAGCATCCTAGGGGAAAGTCTGGGCTATTGTCTTCTTACAGTTTCTGGTGAGCCTGTTGATTTTCAAACACGCCAGCCGGTCATGTTGGTGCCAAGCGAGATGCAAGAAGAGATTCAGTCCTATATTTATGAAAGGAAAGACAATTAAATGCAATTTCCAGAAGGATTTGTTGAAAAATATGAAGCGATACTAGAAGATGAGGCAAGAGATTTTCTTGCCTCTTTTAAACAAGAAGCAGTTTCGGCTTTTCGGGTTAATCCCTTAAAAGAACGTCAGCTATCGTTTGCGGATGCCATTCCCCATACACCTTGGGGGCATTATGGAAAGGTTTCAGGGAAGTCACCAGAGCACGTGACAGGCCTCGTTTATTCGCAAGAGCCTGCTGCCCAAATGGTAGCCCAGGTAGCTCAGCCCCTTCCTGGTATGAAGGTCTTGGACTTGGCGGCAGCGCCAGGTGGGAAATCCACTCAATTGGCAGCTTATCTGGCTAATCAGGGAGTCCTTGTTTCCAACGAAATTTCAAGCAAACGAGCTAAAATTTTGGTGGAAAATATGGAGCGGTTTGGAGCGACAAACGTAGTCGTGACCAATGAGTCTGCGGACCGCCTAGCCAAGGTTTTTAAAGGCTATTTTGATGTGATTGTCCTTGATGCCCCTTGCTCAGGTGAAGGGATGTTCCGTAAACAACCAGATGCCATGGACTATTGGAACATCGACTATCCGAGCCAATGTGCCAGCCTCCAAAGAGAGATTTTAGAAGATGCAGTCACCATGCTTGCTGAAGGTGGTCGTCTGGTTTATTCGACCTGTACCTGGGCGCCAGAGGAAAACGAAGAGATCGTTCGCTGGTTACTAGATGCTTATGATTTTGAACTGCTTCCGGTCGAGCATGTGAATGGCATGGTAGCAGGGATTGATCTCCCTGAAACGGCTCGGATGTACCCTCACCATTTTAAGGGAGAAGGTCAGTTTGTTGCCCATTTGCAGTTCAAGGGAGAAAATCCAACACCCAAATTCAAAGTCAGTAAGAGCAATCTCAGTCGCGAACAACTAGCTTTATGGCAGGAATTTGTCCAAAAACATCTCAAAATATCACTAACTGGCCTTCTACAAACTTTTGGCGACCAACTCTATCTCTTACCAGAGATGCTACCTGATCTAGGGAAACTTAAAATTGCTAGAAATGGACTTCATTTGGGTACTTTTAAGAAGAAACGCTTCGAACCAAGCTTTGCTCTGGGATTGGCCTTAAAATCAAGTCAGGTGAAACAAAGGGTAGAAATCAAGGATGAGGACTTTGTAAAATATGTGGCTGGGGAGACAGTTCCGTTAGCAGAAAGTCTACCAAATGGCTGGTATCAAGTTCTTGTTCAAGGAAACGGACTGGGCTTTGCAAAAGTTACTGGAAATGTTTTAAAAAATTATTATCCAAAAGGCCTCAGATTCAAGTGAAAAAGCTAGTCAAAGAGCCTATTCTATGTTATAGTGGAAGTATGGTTTTTTCTGAGAGTCTTTCATTTTTACTTATATTATGTGATGAACTTGCTGGTCCTCAAGGGACCTGCAGTCTATAAATCGTAAGCCAAATCTTATCATCGCTGATTGGCATGATAGGAACTGAAAGAAATCAGAGCATTCATCATTATGTTCAAGGAGAAAAACAGTGAAAAAAAGAAAGAAGCTTGTCCTATCTCTTGCGACACTTTTGCTTGTAGGTTCTCTAGCAGGATGTGCAAGCTGGATTGATCGTGGAGAAACCATGACAGCCGTCGGTTCAACTGCCCTTCAGCCTCTGGTCGAAGCCGCAGCTGACGAATTTGGTTCAAAAAATATCGGAAAAACAGTCAACGTTCAAGGTGGAGGTTCTGGAACAGGACTCTCACAAGTGCAGTCTGGAGCGGTTGATATTGGCAACTCTGACGTTTTTGCTGAGGAAAAAGATGGTATTGATGCTTCAGCGCTTGTGGACCATAAGGTTGCAGTAGCTGGTCTGGCAGTGATTGTAAACAAGGAGGTAGATGTTGAAAATCTCACAACTGAGCAACTTCGTAAAATATTTACCGGTGAAGTGACCAACTGGAAAGAGGTTGGTGGCAAAGACCTGGCGATTTCGATTATCAACCGAGCAGCAAGTTCTGGTTCGCGAGCAACCTTTGACAATGTCGTAATGAATGGTCAAGCAGCTATGCAGAGCCAAGAACAGGATTCTAATGGGATGGTTAAGTCAATTGTCTCCCAAACTCCAGGAGCCATTTCTTATCTTGCTTTTGCCTATGTAGATGACTCAGTGAAAAGTATGAAACTGAATGGGTACGAGCCTACGTCTGAAAATGTAACGACCAACAACTGGCCTTTGTGGTCTTATGAACATATGTACACACTTGGTCAGCCAAATGAGTTAGCTGCTGAATTTCTGAATTTCGTCCTTTCAGATGAAGCCCAAAATGGAATTGTTAAGGGTATGGGCTATATCTCTATCAATGAAATGAAAGTCCAAAAGGATGCTTCAGGTACCGTTACAGCAGTAGAAGGAGGTCAATAATGAATCAAGAAGAATTATCTAAAAAATTACTCTCTCCTTCAAAGAACTCTCGTCTTGAGAAGTTTGGTAAAGGATTGACCTTCGCTTGTCTTTCTTTGATTGTCATCATTGTGGCGATGATTTTGATTTTTGTAGCGCAGAAAGGCTTGTCGACCTTCTTTGTCAATGGGATCAACATCTTTGATTTCCTCTTTGGACAAACTTGGAATCCTTCTGGGAAACAATTCGGTGCCCTTCCGATGATTTTGGGTTCCTTTATTGTGACGATTTTATCAGCCCTCATCGCAACTCCCTTTGCCATTGGAGCTGCAGTCTTTATGACAGAAGTATCACCAAAGGGTGCAAAAGTGTTGCAACCGGCCATTGAACTCCTCGTCGGGATTCCTTCAGTTGTCTATGGATTTATCGGTTTGCAGGTTGTGGTTCCATTTGTTCGTAGTATCTTTGGTGGAACTGGTTTTGGAATCTTGTCAGGGATTTTTGTTCTCTTTGTCATGATCCTACCTACTGTAACCTTTATGACAACAGACAGTTTGCGTGCTGTGCCTCGTCACTACCGTGAAGCCAGTTTGGCTATGGGAGCGACTCGTTGGCAAACCATCTGGCGTGTGACCTTGAAAGCAGCGCGTTCAGGTATTTTTACAGCAGTAGTCTTTGGGATGGCACGTGCCTTTGGTGAAGCTCTTGCTATTCAGATGGTTGTCGGAAACTCAGCAGTTATCCCAACTTCGCTAACAACACCAGCTGCGACTTTGACTTCTGTTTTGACTATGGGTATCGGAAATACCGTCATGGGTACAGTTGATAATAACGTACTCTGGTCACTGGCCTTGGTATTGCTCTTGATGAGTTTGGCCTTTAACAGTGTGATTAAATTGATTACGAAAGAAAGAGGAAAGAAAAACTATGCACGCTAAGAAATTAGATAAACTTGCAACAGCTGTCCTCTATAGCATCTCGGGTATCATCGTGACCATCTTGGCGTCCTTGATTCTCTATATCCTGGTTCGAGGGTTACCACACATCTCTTGGTCCTTCTTGACTGGGAAATCTTCCTCCTATCAAGCAGGCGGAGGTATCGGGATTCAGCTTTATAATTCCTTCTTCCTTTTAGTCATTACTTTGATTATCTCTGTACCATTATCTATGGGGGCTGGGATTTTCCTAGCTGAATATGCAAAAAAAGGGCCTGTGACCAATTTTATTCGTACCTGTATTGAGATTTTGTCTTCTCTACCGTCAGTCGTTGTAGGTCTCTTTGGTTACTTGATTTTTGTAGTCCAGTTTGAGTATGGATTTTCCATCATTTCAGGTGCCTTGGCCTTAACGGTCTTTAACCTGCCTCAGATGACTCGGAATGTCGAAGATAGTTTGAGACACGTTCACCATACGCAACGTGAGGCTGGCTTGGCTCTTGGAATTTCTCGTTGGGAGACAGTTGTTCATGTTGTTATTCCGGAAGCCCTACCAGGTATCGTAACGGGTGTTGTCTTGGCATCTGGCCGTATCTTTGGTGAGGCCGCCGCTCTTATCTATACGGCAGGACAATCTGCTCCAGCCCTTGACTGGTCTAACTGGAATATCCTCAGTGTTACTAGCCCTATCTCGATCTTCCGTCAAGCAGAAACCTTGGCGGTCCACATCTGGAAGGTCAACAGTGAAGGAACCATTCCTGATGCTACTATCGTATCAGCAGGTTCTGCCGCTGTGCTCCTCATCTTTATCTTGATCTTTAACTTTGGAGCTCGCAAACTCGGAAGCTATTTACACAAGAAATTAACTGCTGCCTAAAGGAGAAGCCATGTCAAAATATAACTGGGATGAAAAGCATATCATCACCTTCCCTGAAGAAAAAGTGGCCCTCTCAACCAAGGATTTACATGTTTACTATGGTAAAAATGAATCCATCAAGGGCATCGATATGCAATTTGAAAAAAATAAAATTACAGCCTTAATTGGTCCATCTGGATCTGGGAAATCAACCTACCTTCGCAGTCTCAATCGGATGAATGATACCATTGACATCGCTAAGGTAACTGGTCAAATCCTCTATCAAGGGATTGATGTCAACCGTCCAGAAATCAATGTATATGAGATGCGCAAGCACATCGGAATGGTCTTCCAACGGCCAAATCCATTTGCCAAGTCTATCTACCGTAACATCACTTTTGCCCATGAACGTGCAGGAGTTAAGGACAAGAAAGTCCTTGATGAAATTGTCGAAACCTCTCTACGTCAAGCTGCCCTTTGGGACCAGGTCAAAGATGATTTGCACAAGTCAGCCTTGACCCTGTCTGGAGGCCAACAGCAACGGCTTTGTATCGCGCGAGCTATCTCTGTTAAACCAGATATCCTCTTGATGGATGAGCCAGCGTCAGCCTTGGATCCAATTGCGACAGCCCAGCTGGAAGAAACCATGTTGGAATTGAAGAAGGATTTTACCATCATTATCGTTACCCACAGTATGCAGCAGGCTGCCCGTGCAAGTGACTACACTGGATTTTTCTACTTGGGCGATTTGATTGAGTATGATAAGACATCCAATATTTTCCAAAATGCTAAGTTACAGTCAACCAATGACTATGTAACAGGACACTTTGGTTAGAAAGGAAACAGTATGACAGAACCGATTTTGCAGGTTAAAGACCTATCCGTTTATTACAACAAAAAGAAGGCCTTGAATAGTGTTTCCCTTTCTTTTCAACCTAAGGAAATTACAGCCCTGATTGGTCCATCTGGATCAGGAAAGTCCACCCTGCTCAAAGCCATCAACCGCATGGGTGATTTAAATCCTGAGGTGACAACAACTGGAACAGTGATTTATAATGGTCACAATATCTACAGTCCGCGTACTGATACGGTTGAATTACGTAAGGAAATCGGCATGGTTTTCCAACAGCCCAATCCATTCCCTATGTCTATCTACGAAAATGTTGTTTACGGACTACGTATCAATGGAGTCAAGGATAAACAAGTCCTTGATGAAGCAGTAGAAAAGGCCTTGCAACGTGCTTCCATCTGGGATGAAGTTAAGGATCGTTTGCATGATTCAGCCATTGGTCTTTCAGGAGGTCAACAGCAACGTGTCTGTGTTGCCCGTGTTTTGGCAACTAGCCCGAAAATCATCCTATTAGATGAACCAACTTCAGCTTTGGATCCTATATCGGCTGGTAAGATTGAGGAAACCTTGTATGGTCTGAAAGATAAATACACCATGCTCTTGGTAACGCGTTCGATGCAACAGGCCTCACGTATCTCTGATAAAACAGGATTTTTCCTCGATGGGGATTTGATTGAGTTTAACGATACTAAGAAGATGTTCCTAGACCCACAAAACAAGGAAACAGAAGATTATATTACAGGAAAATTTGGATAAGGAGTTGAATGATGTTACGATCTCAATTTGAAGAAGATTTGGAGAAATTGCACAACCAGTTCTACGCCATGGGACAAGAAGTGCTCTCACAAATCAATCGTACAGTGCGTGCCTTTGTCACGCATGACCGTGATTTGGCAAAAGAAGTTATCGAGGAAGATGCAGAGATAAATGAATATGAAGTGAAACTAGAAAAGAAATCATTTGAAATGATTGCTCTTCAACAACCTGTTTCGCAAGACCTTCGTACTGTCTTGACAGTTCTCAAGGCCGTATCCGATTTGGAACGCATGGGAGACCATGCAGTGTCTATCGCTGAAGCAACTATTCGCATGAAGGGAGAGCAACGCATCCCCGCCGTTGAAGAAGAAATCAAAAAGATGGGACGCGACGTGAAAGACTTTGTCGAAGCAGCTCTAGATCTTTATCTGAACGGTTCTGTGGATCAAGCATATGAAGTAGCGGCTATGGACGAAAAAATCAACCATTACTTTGATAGCATCCGTGATTTAGCTACAGAGGAAATCAAGAAAAATCCTGAAGCTATCGTTACAGGCCGTGATTACTTCCAGGTCATTTCCTTCTTGGAACGTATCGGGGACTACGCAAAAAATATCTGTGAATGGGTTGTTTACTTTGAAACAGGTAAGATTGTCGAACTCTAAGAAATGGTTTAAATATGCAATAAAAAAGGCTAATTAACTCGGATTAGTCTTTATTTTTGAATAAAAAGGAATTTTTTGAAATGAAAATTCTAGAAAGTGTTGACAACTATTTTTAAAAGAGTTATAATTATTCAGAAATAACAGAAAGGTCGTTTATTTATGAAGTTGAAGAAATGGATGTTAGTAGTGTGTAGCGTGCTAGCCAGCATGATTTTAGTAGCTTGTCAATCAAGTACGGATAGTTCCCAGTCTGCTGTGGATGCTATCAAACAAAAAGGGAAGCTAGTTGTGGCGACTAGTCCAGACTATGCACCATTTGAATTCCAATCCTTGGTAGATGGTAAAAACCAAGTGGTTGGTGCAGATATTGATATGGCCCAAGCGATTGCGGATGAACTTGGAGTTAAGCTTGAAATCTCTAGTATGAGTTTTGACAATGTCTTGACTAGTCTTCAAACTGGAAAGGCTGACTTGGCTATTGCAGGAATTAGTGCCACCGATGAGAGAAAGGAAGTCTTTGACTTTTCAATTCCTTACTATGAAAACAAGATGAGTTTCTTGGTTAGAAAAGCCGATTTAGACAAATACAAGGATCTTTCAAACCTAGCAAGTGCAAATATCGCAGCTCAAAAGGGAACCGTTCCAGAAACTATGGTGAAGGAACAATTGCCAAATGCCCAATTGACATCCTTGACCAATATGGGTGAAGCAGTCAATGAATTACAGGCTGGAAAAGTAGATGCTGTTCATATGGATGAACCAGTGGCTCTTAGTTACGCAGGTAAAAACTCAGACCTTGTCGTTGCGACAGCTACTTTGACGATGAAAGATGGCGAAGCCAATGCCGTTGCCATCAAGAAGAATCAATCAGACTTGAAAGCAGTAGTAGATAAGGTTATCCAAAAACTAAAAGATGATGGAACGTATCAAACCTATCTAGAAAAAGCAGCGAAACTAACAGAAGTTGAACAATAAAAAAGAAAGCAGAGTTGGACTTTAATCCAATTCTGCTTTTATGTATTGTAATAGTGCTTCTAGATTTTCGAGAGAGACTTTGGCAAACTGATAAGGACAGGCTTCCAAATAAGCCTCTTCAAAGAAGTCTAGTTTGAGTGAGCTATGCTTTAAACTGGCAATTTTAGGATAATTTCTCAAATCAAGGAGAAGGCCATCGTGTAGAGGATAGTAGGGCAAGGGACAGGTGTTTTTTTTAAGTACTTCCTTTATCCGAGTCTGATAGTTCTCTTGAAGGGTCAGTCGAGCCAGTCGATTTTTTTCAAATAACTGACTATCGATGTACAGAGAGAGAGCCTTTTGCATGATGAGATTACTATCATAGTCCAAGATATTTTTGTAGGAAACAAAGGTCTCTTTTAGGGCATTTGGGAGAATGAGAGCGGTGATACGAAGGGCTGGAAAGAGGCTGGTTGAGAAGGACTTAATATAAATGACCCGATCCTCAGTATCCAAATAGTGGAAGGTCTGACCTTTTTTAGGGTCTAAGTCTCCTAAATAGTCATCCTCGACAATGTATACTCCATACTGGTTTGCTAGATCTAGAATGGCCCTTTTTTCCTGATCAGAATAGGAATGTCCAAGAGGATAGTGGTAGCGAGGAATGGTATAGAAGAACTTGATTTTTCCAGATTTGAACTGTTCTTCTAGTTCGTCAAGGTCAATCCCATCTATTCGACGTTCAATGGTCTGGTAGGCCAATCCCTGAGCGACCAAGAGGCGGTTCATTCGGTGGTAAGTCGGCTGTTCAACTAAAATCTCCTCTCCCTTGCTAGGAAAATCAATCTGAGAAAGGATAAAGAGAGCTTGCTGAGTGCCCGAAGTCAGAACCAGTTGGTCGGGTTTGCAGTAGAGGGCTTGGTTGAAAAGAAGTTGATGGACAGACTGTCTAAGTTCCTCTAGGCCTTCTTGGTTGTCATAGTAGTTGAAGAGGTAGTTTTCTCTTCCAATCAGTGTTTCATTGACACAGAGTCTGAAATCGTCATAAGCACTGGCATGTTCGTCAGTGACTTCTATTTCCAGGTCTTGATGCTGACCTTGTTCTAGAACATAGTAGCCACTTTGGGGCTTGGCATAGAGGTATTGTTCATGGCGCAATTCTAGCAGGGCTCGTTGGACAGTGTCCTTGCTACAATGGAAGTCCAGACTCAGTTGACGGATGGAGGGAAGTCTGCTACCAGTTGGAAATTTTCCTGATTCAATACCTTTTTTTAGAAAGGAAACAACTGCTTGGTACTTGCTTTGCTTCGTCATTCCAGACCTCCTTTGATTTTGTTACATTGTACCTTTTTTTTGCCTACTTGGCAATAGGAAAAGCATTTCTCCCTTTCACAACTAGGAACAAATATGGTATACTTAGAAAGTATGATGATTTATTGAAAAGAAGATAAGAAAGAGAATGGATAGAAAAGTGCAGGAACCGGTAAAATTATTTCAATACAATACTCTAGGTGCTCTAATGGCTGGTCTCTATGGCGGAACCATGACAGTGGGAGAATTGTTGGAGCATGGTGACCTTGGTTTGGGAACCCTTGATTCGATTGATGGGGAGTTGATTGTTCTTGATGGCAAGGCTTATCAAGCCAAAGGTTCAGGGGAGCAACCTGAAATTGTAGAAGTTGCTTCTGATGCCCTTATCCCTTATGCGGCAGTGGTCCCCCATCAGGCAGAAGTGATTTTCCGCCAGCGCTTTGAGATGACGGACAAGGAATTAGAAAAGCGGATTGAGTCCTACTATGATGGGGAAAATCTCTTTCGTTCCATCAAGATTCATGGTGAATTCGCCCACATGCATGTACGGATGATTCCTAAATCCACACCTGACACCAAGTTTGCTGAGGTTGCTACCCATCAGCCTGAATATAGTCGTGAAAATGTATCGGGAACCATCGTTGGATTTTGGACACCGGAGATTTTCCATGGGGTGAGTGTGGCAGGCTACCATTTGCATTTTATCTCAGATGATTTGACCTTTGGTGGGCATGTGATGGACTTTGTTATCAAAGAAGGAATGATCGAGGTTGGAGCAGTCGATCAGTTGGACCAACGTTTTCCAGTCCAAGATCGCCAGTATTTATTTGCGAAATTTAACGTTGATGAGATGAAGAAAGACATTGACAAGTCAGAATAGGAGAAAAAGATGACACTACATATTATTCTTACTATGATCGCTTTGGTTTTAGTCCTAGTAGGTGGGACTTGGTACGCCAAAAAACGCTTTAAGATTTCTCTTGCAGTCATGGGTTTGGGGGCAATCGCATTTTTCGTTTCGTCTCAAGTGTTAGAGAAGCTGGTTCACGTTCTAGTTCTTCAACCACAAAAAGATGGAACGATTTCGCTCATGCAGGAGCAACCCTTCCTATATGTTTTTTACGCGATTGCCATGGCTGCCCTTTTTGAGGAAACTGCCCGCCTTGTCTTTTTTAAATGGTTGGAGAAAAAGAGAAGTCTAGAAGAGAAAGACGCTTTGGCTTACGGCTTGGGACATGGAGGTTTGGAGTTGCTCTATCTTGGGATGGGAAGTCTGATCAGTTTGTTGATCCTCTTTTCAGTCATCCAGTCTTCAAATACTGATGTGGCCAATCTTCTTCCAAAGACTACACTCGAAACGGTTCAGTCTCTTTCTGTGTGGCAGGTTTATTTACTAGGAGTTGAGCGTGTGCTGGCTCTGGTTCTGCAAATTGGTCTCTCTATTTGGGTCTATCAAAGTGTCCGCCAGAAGAAATGGATCTATCTCGTTGCAGCCTATGGTTTCCATGCCTTGTTTGACTTGGCTCCAGCCTTATCTCAAGTGGGATGGATTTCAAATCCACTTGTAGTGGAGGGCATTCTCCTTGTAGAAGTACTGGCCTTTGTTTGGCTAACAAAATCTACATTTTGGAAAAAATCATCATAAAAAGAGGTTTACCTCTTTTTTTATGCGATGCTTTGACACTTCCATTTTTCGGTTCGTCAAAAGCTTTTAAAAATGGTATAATGAAATGACTTTACAAAAGGATGAGAGATATGACATTAGTAACTAAAATACAAGAACAATTAGAAGGAATTGATATTCGTTTCAAGGAACCCTTGAAGACCTATACCTATACCAAGGTTGGAGGTCGAGCGGATTACCTAGTTTTGCCACGTAATCGCTATGAGATGGCGCGTGTCGTCCAATTTGCCAATCAAGAGAATATTCCTTGGATGGTGCTAGGAAATGCCAGCAATATCATCGTTCGTGAAGGTGGAATCCGTGGTTTTGTCATCTTGTGTGACAAGCTCAACAACGTTTCAGTTGATGGTTACACTATTGAGGCAGAAGCTGGTGCTAATTTGATTGAGACAACACGTATTGCCCTTCGTCATAGTTTGACTGGTTTTGAATTTGCTTGCGGGATTCCGGGAAGCATCGGAGGCGCTGTCTTTATGAATGCGGGTGCCTACGGAGGAGAGATTGCTCATATCTTGCAGTCTTGTCAAATTTTGACCAAGGAAGGGGAAATCGAGACCTTGTCTGCCAAGGATTTAGCTTTTGGTTACCGCCATTCAGCTATTCAGGATTCTGGGGCCATTGTCTTGTCAGCTAAATTTGCTCTAGCTCCAGGAACCCATCAGGTTATCAAACAAGAGATGGATCGCTTGACGCACCTTCGCGAACTCAAACAACCTCTAGAGTACCCATCTTGTGGCTCAGTATTTAAGCGTCCAGTGGGGCATTTTGCAGGTCAGTTGATTTCAGAGGCTGGTTTGAAAGGCTATCGTATCGGTGGTGTTGAAGTATCTGAAAAGCATGCTGGTTTCATGATCAATATTGCTGACGGAACGGCCAAAGACTACGAGGACTTGATTGAGTCTGTGATTGAAAAAGTTAAGGAACACTCAGGTGTTACCCTTGAGAGGGAAGTCCGTATTTTGGGTGAGAAGGAATAAGGTTTGGATAGAAAAATTGCTGCTATAACCATTGTAAAGGGGGTGAAAGCCTATCGTTAGTGCAGAAGTATGTAGGCAGTTTAATCTCCTACACGAGGTAGTAGCGGCCTGACAGAGCCCGGATCTGTTAATTTATGAAAAAGAAGGAATTTATGACAATTGAAAAAACCAATTATTGAATTCAAAAACGTCTCTAAAGTTTTTGAAGACAGCAACACCAAGGTTCTCAAAGATATCAACTTTGAGTTGGAAGAAGGAAAGTTCTATACTCTACTAGGCGCATCTGGTTCAGGAAAATCAACCATTCTGAATATCATTGCAGGTTTACTGGATGCGACGACAGGGGATATTTTACTGGATGGGGTACGGATCAACGACATCCCAACCAACAAGCGAGACGTCCATACGGTTTTCCAATCCTATGCCTTGTTTCCACATATGAATGTGTTTGAAAATGTTGCCTTTCCGCTCCGCTTGCGTAAGATTGACAAGAAAGAAATTGAGCAGCGTGTAGCGGAAGTTCTCAAGATGGTTCAGTTGGAAGGTTATGAAAAACGTTCCATTCGTAAACTCTCTGGAGGACAACGTCAGCGTGTGGCCATTGCCCGTGCCATCATTAACCAACCCCGTGTGGTCTTGCTGGATGAGCCCTTGTCAGCGCTGGATTTGAAGTTGCGAACAGACATGCAGTACGAACTGCGTGAACTGCAACAACGATTGGGGATTACCTTTGTCTTTGTCACTCACGATCAGGAAGAAGCCCTGGCTATGAGTGACTGGATTTTCGTTATGAATGATGGCGAGATTGTTCAGTCTGGAACGCCTGTGGACATCTACGATGAGCCGATCAACCACTTTGTTGCCACATTTATCGGTGAGTCCAACATCTTGCCAGGAACCATGATTGAGGACTACTTGGTTGAGTTTAATGGCAAACGCTTTGAAGCGGTCGATGGGGGGATGAAGCCAAATGAGCCAGTTGAGGTTGTCATTCGTCCAGAGGACTTGCGCATTACCCTTCCTGAAGAAGGCAAGCTCCAAGTCAAGGTTGATACCCAGCTCTTCCGTGGGGTTCACTATGAGATCATCGCCTATGACGAACTCGGAAATGAATGGATGATCCACTCGACTCGTAAGGCCATTGTGGGTGAGGAAATCGGTCTGGACTTTGAACCAGAAGATATCCACATCATGCGTCTCAACGAAACCGAAGAAGAGTTCGATGCTCGTATCGAGGAGTATGTAGAAATCGAAGAGCAAGAAGCAGGTCTGATTAATGCGATCGAGGAGGAAAGAGATGAAGAAAACAACCTCTAAACTCTTTGTAGTGCCCTACATGCTTTGGATTGCCCTCTTTGTTCTCGCACCCTTGGTCTTGATTTTCGGTCAATCCTTTTTCAACATTGAAGGGCAGTTTAGTTTAGAAAACTATAAATCTTACTTTGCGTCACAAAACTTGACCTACCTTAAAATGAGCTTCAACTCTGTGCTTTATGCAGGGATTGTGACTCTGGTGACGCTTTTAATCAGTTACCCTACAGCCCTCTTTTTGACTCGTCTCAAGCATCGTCAACTCTGGCTCATGCTGATTATCCTGCCTACTTGGATCAACCTACTCCTTAAGACCTATGCCTTTATCGGAATTTTTGGGCAGAATGGCTCTATTAACCAATTCTTGGAATTTATCGGAATCGGTGCTCAGCAGTTGCTCTTTACGGATTTCTCCTTTATCTTTGTCGCAAGCTATATCGAGCTTCCCTTTATGATTTTACCGATCTTCAATGTTTTGGATGATATGGACAACAACCTCATCAATGCCAGCTATGACCTCGGTGCGACCAAGTGGGAAACCTTCCGCCATGTCATCTTCCCTCTATCGATGAATGGAGTGAGAAGTGGGGTTCAGTCTGTCTTTATCCCCAGCTTGAGCCTCTTCATGCTGACACGTTTGATTGGGGGTAACCGAGTGATTACTTTGGGGACGGCCATTGAGCAGAATTTTCTAACCAATGACAACTATGGTATGGGTTCAACCATCGGTGTGATTCTCATCCTGACCATGTTTATCACTATGTGGGTGACCAAGGAAAGGAGAGAACGATGAAAAAATTTGCCAATCTCTACCTAGCCTTTGTCTTTATCATCCTTTATTTGCCAATTTTTTACTTGATTGGCTATGCCTTTAATGCTGGCGATGATATGAACAGCTTTACAGGCTTTAGCCTGAACCATTTTAAAACCATGTTTGGTGACGGTCGTCTCATGTTGATCCTCACCCAAACCTTCTTCTTGGCCTTTCTATCGGCCTTGATTGCGACCATTATCGGGACTTTCGGAGCCATCTATATCTATCAGTCTCGTAAGAAATACCAAGAAGCCTTTCTATCGCTTAATAATATCCTCATGGTTGCGCCTGACGTTATGATTGGTGCTAGCTTCTTGATTCTCTTTACCCAGCTTAAGTTTTCTCTTGGTTTTTTGACGGTTCTATCTAGTCACGTGGCCTTTTCCATCCCTATCGTGGTCTTGATGGTCTTGCCTCGTCTCAAGGAGATGAATGATGACATGATTCATGCGGCTTATGACCTTGGTGCCAGCCAGTTTCAGATGTTCAAGGAAATCATGCTTCCTTACCTGACTCCGTCTATTATTGCAGGTTATTTCATGGCCTTTACTTATTCGCTGGATGACTTTGCTGTGACCTTCTTTGTGACGGGAAATGGCTTTTCAACCCTGTCAGTCGAGATATACTCTCGTGCTCGTAAGGGAATTTCGCTAGAAATCAATGCCCTCTCTGCCCTTGTCTTTCTTTTTAGTATTATCCTGGTTGTTGGCTATTACTTTATCTCTCGTGAGAAGGAGGAGCAAGCATGAAAAAACTCTATTCATTTTTAGCAGGAATTGCAGCAATTATCCTTGTCTTGTGGGGAATTGCTCATCATCTAGATAGTAAAATAAACAGTCGAGATAGTCAAAAATTGGTTATCTACAACTGGGGGGACTATATTGATCCAGAACTCTTGGAGAAATTTACAGAAGAAACAGGAATCCAAGTCCAGTATGAGACCTTTGATTCCAACGAAGCCATGTATACCAAGATTAAGCAAGGGGGAACAACCTACGATATTGCCATCCCGAGTGAATACATGATTAACAAGATGAAGGACGAAGACCTCTTGGTTCCTCTTGATTATTCAAAAATTGAAGGAATCGAAAATATCGGACCTGAGTTCCTCAACCAGTCTTTTGACCCGGGTAATAAATTCTCCATTCCTTATTTCTGGGGTACTTTGGGAATTGTCTACAACGAAACCATGGTAGATGAGGCGCCTGAGCATTGGGATGACCTCTGGAGGCCAGAATATAAGGATTCTATCATGCTCTTTGATGGGGCACGTGAGGTGCTGGGGCTCGGGCTTAACTCGCTCGGTTACAGCCTCAACTCAAAGGATCCTCAGCAGTTGGAGGAAACGGTAAACAAACTCTACAAACTGACTCCAAATATCAAGGCCATTGTGGCGGACGAGATGAAAGGTTACATGATTCAGAACAATGCTGCTATCGGGGTGACCTTCTCAGGGGAAGCCAGCCAGATGTTGGAGAAAAATCCTAACCTCAAGTATGTCGTCCCGACTGAGGCCAGCAACCTCTGGTTTGATAACATAGTCATCCCAAAAACCGTGAAAAACCAAGATGCAGCTTATGCCTTTATCAACTTTATGTTGAAACCTGAAAATGCTCTGAAAAATGCGGAGTATGTGGGCTACTCAACACCAAACCTACCAGCCAAGGAAATGCTCCCAGAGGAGACCCAGGAAGATAAGGCCTTCTATCCAGACGCTGATACCATGAAACACCTAGAAGTTTATGAGAAGTTTGACCATAAATGGACAGGCAAATATAGCGATTTCTTCCTACAGTTTAAAATGTATCGGAAGTAGAAAGATAGAATAAAGAAAAAACAGTAGAATGAGTTAAAATCCGATTCTATTGTTTTTTACTTTTCTAGTCAGCTTCAGCTAACAGGTATGGCGGAAATGGCTCCTTATCTTTACGGTGATGAAATTGCTGAGATTCAAGGTCAAATACCGGTTGGAATGCCCTATGCTGCAGGCTATGCTTATGGCTATCATCTGATACAAGCCTATCTGAAAAAGACTGGCAAGAACATTATTGAGGCTACAGTGACGCCTACAGAAGAGATTTTAGAGGCGACGAAAGACTTTTGGAAATGACACTTTTGCTTGCAAATCTGCCAGAGTTTGATATAATGTAGGTAATTTCTGGAGGTAACTATATGCACTATAAAAGAGTTGAATTAAAAGTCACAAATCAAGGTATTCATGAGCACAAGATTTTTCAAGGTGTTAAGATTTTCAGTCGTAGCAAGCTGTCCAAAGATCAGAAAAGCATTCTGACGCAGAAGCTTTACCTGACTCCGAAGCAAAACATTGTTTACTATCAACGTACAGACGTCAACTATGACCAGAACTGGCATCATAATAAGGACTATTACGAACTAGCTTATGGCCAGTTGGACGGAGAAACTGTCTTTAAGGTTTGCCAAGATTTTGACGAACTAAGTCCTTTTCTGGAAAATGAGCTGCTGGAGAAGCTAAAAGAAAAGCAGTCTGCAGGCAAATTTTTTGAAAAATTAGATATATAAAAATCCGACTGCTTTCATAAGCAGTCGGATTTCTCTAATTTATAGTTTGATAATCTTTCATAAGAGAAAATAGATCTATTTTTATCATGAACAGCTAACTTAGTTAGAAGTTTTGGAAACAGTATAGTTGAAATCTATGAAGAATAAGTGTATAATCAAGGAAAAATGATTGAGTGCTCACTCAATTTTGTAGATGTGTAAAGGAGTTCATACAATGGTTGTTCAAGCAATACAATATAGTCGTTTCGGTGATGAAGAAGTGTTAGATTTAGTGAACATTAAATCTGATTCTTTGAAAGTGAATCAAGTTAGGGTAGAAGTTCATGCAGTTGGTTTAAATCCTATTGATTATAAGACTTTTGAAGGTGCAAAGCCACTCCGATTTCTATCTTTTATGACAAAACTCAGGAAGCCAAGTCGTTGGTTTGAGTCAAAATCATCTCTTTTTCCAAGAGGTGTTGGTCGGGATTTTGCTGGAGTTATCACAGAAGTTGGTGAAGGAGTAAGTCGGTTTGCAGTAGGGGATAAGGTTTTTGGAACAATGATCAGTGACCCTGGATTGGGGACCAAGAGGGGAGCTTTGGCAACAGAAGTTTGTGTCAATGAATCAGAAATTGTGTTGAAACCAGAGATGATTGATATGAACCATGCAGCTACTATGGGTGTAGCCTCTCTAACAGTGGGAGGTGCTTTTAGAAAGATTGAGCTAAACTCTAAAGATGTTGTAGTTATTTCAGCAGCAGCAGGTGGTATTGGAAGTATCGCAGTACAGTATGCAGTTGCTAAGGGTGCTACAGTTATTGGAATTGCAAGTAGGAAAAATTCAGAATATCTGAAGTCCTTAGGTGCCATACCAGTAGCTTACGAAGAGAACATCCAGAATGCTCTTCTATCAGCAAGTACAAAGCCAATTACAAAATTCTTGGATTGCTATGGAAGTGATTATGTTAAATTGGCTTTCAGTTTAGGATTGAAGGGCACGGCTATTGGAACGCTAGTACCTTCACCATATGTTATGATAAGAGGAGCTCAGTTCACGGGTCCGAGACATTCTACATATGATGATTTTAACACTCTAGCGGAAATGGTCTCAGATGGGAAGGTTCGGCTGAATATTGACCAGGTTTATGATTTTTCTCTAAAGTCAGTTAGAGAGGCATATCGTAGCCTGAAGTCGGGACATACTCGAGGTAAGAAGGTTGTAAAAGTAAGAGAGTAGCAGAGAGGTGCCAGCAATGGAAAGTTTAGAACAAAAGTATGCTCAGACATTAGAAAATAGCAACTTGAGTTTAAAACAATGTCAAGTATTGTTATCAAGTCTAAAGCTATTTTCAGAAATTGGCTTTGAAAATACAACAGCTAGCCTTATTTCTAAGGAGGCTGGAGTTTCAGAAGGGACAGTTTTTAGTTACTTTAAAACTAAGGAAGGCATCTTAGAAGCTATTCTGTCAACTTTTCTCGAACAGGTTATTCCAGATATGATTGCTGATTTTTCTGAGAAGAAATTTACAGCAAACCAAGAGTCTTTTCCGCTATTTTTGAGAAGCATTGTTCGAGATAGACTGGTTTTCATTCAGGAGAATCAAATGCAAGTTAAAATTCTTTTGAGTCGTTCTTTTATTGATAAAGCTATTTCTGACCAGTTAGGGAATGTCATTATTCACTCTATCATTAAGCCAATTAGTCCAGTTCTGAATCAGTTTAAAGAAAATGGTGTTATCCGAGATTGGTCTAATGAAAGAATTGTTCGCTATATTTTGGTTTTGAGTCTTTCTTATGCTCTTCCAATGATGTTGAATGATAATGAGGACCTAGACATAGATGAAACAGTAAATGAAATAGTTGAATGCCTGTCTTTTGCCTTAGTAGAGGTAAAATAGATCTTGATTTTAAGCTTACTATTAGAAATAGTGGGCTTTTTTAAAACTAATACAAAAATCCCCAATCAGAGCGATTGAGGATTGAAAAATAAATTGAAACAATACCTTTACTATCATAGCATTGGCTACATTAGTATACTGCCATCTATTCATCTGATGAGAGGGATTTTATCATCCAGATATTCATAGCAGGGTGGCCGGCAGCGTTAGAAAGTGGTTCTTGCAGTGATGTGAAACCATAGTGCTGATAGATGGCCACAGCAGTAGCCAGTTCAGTAGAGGTTTCTAGATAAAGCTGTTCATAACCAGATAGATGGGCTTCCTGGAATATCCGCTTTATCAACCTACTGGAATAACCTTTGCCACGGCTATTTTTAGTGACATAAAGTTTTTGTAATTCAGCAATCTTATCGGACACAGGTGCAAAGCCACCGCAGCCAACCAGCTGATCTTCATCTTCCAGAACAAAGTAAGCTGCTCTCTCTTGCTGTTGATAGTAGTCGGCCAAATGATCTAGATGAGAATCAAAGTAGACAGTTCCAGGTTTGTCAAGCCCGAATTCTTCTAGGCTGGCTCGAATGAGCTGCGCTACAGCTGAATTGTCTCTCACTTCCATTGGCCGTAAGTTCATGATAGCCCTCCGATAAGATGTATTGACTAATTAAACAATACCTTGTGCAATCATAGCGTTTGCTACGTTTTCGAAGGCAGCGATATTTGCTCCTGCAAGGTAGTCGGTACCAAGTCCGTATGTTTCAGCAGTTGTTTTAGCTGTGTTGAAGATGTTGGTCATGATGTCTTTGAGGCGTCCATCAACTTCTTCACGGGTCCATGAAAGGCGAAGGCTGTTTTGGCTCATTTCAAGCGCTGATACAGCAACACCACCAGCGTTGGCAGCTTTGGCAGGTCCGTAAAGGATTCCGTTTTCTTTGTAGACTTTAATCGCATCAAGGTCACTAGGCATGTTAGCACCTTCAGATACACAGATAACGCCTTGAGCAACCAAACGTTTAGCTGCTTCACCGTTGATTTCGTTTTGAGTCGCACATGGAAGAGCGATGTCGTAGTTTCCAGCGTAAGTCCATACAGAACCTTCATGGTAAGTAGCAGTTGCTTTCTCAGCTGCATACTCAGTCAAACGAGCACGGCGTTTTTCTTTAACATCAACCAAAAGATCGAAGTCAATACCATTTTCGTCGATGACATAACCATTTGAGTCAGATACAGAGATAACAGTAGCGCCAAGTTCAGTCGCTTTTTGAAGAGCATATTGAGCTACGTTACCAGAACCTGAAATAACCACTTTCTTACCAGCAAAACTGTTACCATTAGCTTTGAGCATTTCTTCAGTGTAGTAAACCAAACCATAACCAGTTGCTTCTGGACGAATCAAGCTACCACCAAATCCAAGAGGTTTACCAGTCAAGACACCCGCATCAAATTGGTTAAGACGTTTGTATTGTCCGTATAGGTAACCAATTTCACGTCCACCAACACCGATATCACCAGCAGGTACGTCAAGAGATGGTCCGATGTATTTTTGCAATTCTGTCATAAAGCTTTGGCAGAAGCGCATCACTTCAGCATCAGTCTTACCTTTAGGATCGAAGTCTGACCCCCCTTTACCTCCACCGATTGGAAGTCCAGTCAAGACGTTTTTAAAGATTTGTTCGAAACCGAGGAATTTCAAGATTCCTTGGTTTACAGTTGGGTGGAAACGAAGTCCGCCTTTATATGGTCCAACAGCTGAGTTAAATTGAACACGGTAACCACGGTTGACTTGGACTTTTCCATCACGGTCAACCCAAGGAACACGGAAAGAAATCACTCGCTCAGGCTCAGTGATACGTGCCAAGATGTTTTCTTCGATGTACTCAGGGTGTTTTTCAAATACAGGTTCCAAAGTGCTGAAGAATTCTTCAACCGCCTGGAGAAATTCAGCCTCATGCCCGTTACGAGCTTTCACAGTTGCAAACACGCTTTGGATATAGTCTTTAGCAGATGTCATATCGTTCTCCTTTTTGTTGTTATATTTTATTACATGAGCCATTATAGCAGAATTTTTTTTGAGTGTAAAGAAAAAAACAGAAATTTTCTAAAAATTCTTTCAATTTACAAAACCGAACGTTTTATATAGAAATTAGTTTCTCAAAGAGAAAATCTTAAAGTATGGTATAATATTAGAAATAAAAGGAATCTGGAGGATCAGAATCATGGTATCAACGAAAACACAAATAGCTGGCTTTGAGTTTGACAATTGCTTGATGAATGCAGCGGGTGTGGCTTGTATGACGATAGAAGAGCTTGAAGGGGTCAAAAACTCAGCGGCGGGTACTTTTGTTACGAAGACTGCGACCTTGGACTTTCGTCAGGGCAATCCTGAGCCACGATACCAGGATGTTCCACTTGGTTCTATCAACTCCATGGGCTTACCAAATAATGGCTTAGACTACTATCTGAACTATCTTTTGGACTTGCAGGAAAAAGAGCCAAACCGAACTTTTTTCCTTTCCCTAGTCGGCATGTCTCCAGAAGAAACACATACCATCTTGAAAAAAGTTCAAGAGAGTGAATTCAAAGGACTGACAGAGCTTAATCTCTCTTGTCCAAATGTTCCAGGAAAACCTCAGATTGCCTATGATTTTGAGACAACTGACCGTATTTTGGCAGAAGTCTTTGCCTACTTTACCAAACCTCTTGGGATCAAATTGCCACCTTATTTTGATATTGTTCACTTTGATCAAGCGGCAGCTATTTTCAACAAATACCCGCTCAAGTTTGTTAACTGTGTTAACTCTATCGGAAACGGCCTTTATATAGAAGACGAGTCTGTCGTGATTCGTCCTAAGAATGGTTTTGGTGGCATTGGTGGAGAGTATATCAAGCCGACTGCTCTTGCTAATGTGCACGCCTTTTATCAACGTTTAAATCCGCAAATCCAAATCATCGGAACGGGTGGCGTTTTAACGGGGCGTGATGCCTTTGAACATATCCTTTGCGGTGCGAGTATGGTGCAGGTTGGAACGACGCTCCATAAAGAAGGCGTGGGTTCTTTTGAACGCATTACCAATGAACTGAAAGCTATTATGGCGGAAAAAGGGTACGAGAACCTAGAAGATTTCCGTGGGAAATTGCGCTATATTGATTAAGTTTAATAAAAAATCAGAAGAAAGGAGAGAAGATGCTAGCCATAGAAGAGAGTCAAAAGGTATCTCTATCAAATTTATCTAGTCTGAATCTATTTACAGGGACAGATCAGGGCCAGTTTGAAGTTATGAAGAGTCAAGTGTTGAAACAGATTGGTTATGATCCAGCTGATCTCAATTTTGCTTACTTTGATATGAAAGAAGTAGCTTATAAAGACTTAGAGTTGGAGCTGGTTAGTCTCCCTTTCTTTGCGGATGAGAAAATCGTGATATTAGACCATTTTGTCGATATCACAACAGCCAAGAAACGGTTTTTAACAGATGATGAACTCAAGTCATTTGAGGAATACCTTGACAATCCTTCACCAACAACCAAGTTATTGATATTTGCGGAAGGGAAACTGGACAGTAAGAGACGGCTGGTCAAATTGCTCAAACGAGATGCTACTGTCTTTGATGCTATTGAACCCAAAGAACAAGAATTGCGCCAGTATTTCCAAAAATGGAGTCAGACACAAGGTCTGCAGTTTGTGGGGAAATCCTTTGAAAATCTACTTATCAAATCTGGTTTTCAATTTAGTGAAATCCAGAAAAATCTCCTTTTTTTACAGTCTTATAAGTCAGATGGCATGATAGAGGAGAAGGACATTGTCGAAGCTATTCCTAAGACTCTGCAGGACAATATTTTTGATTTGACTCAGTTTATTTTAGCTAAGAAAATTGATCAGGCCCGTGACTTGGTTAGAGACTTGACCTTGCAAGGGGAAGATGAAATCAAGCTCATAGCTGTCATGTTAGGACAGTTCCGCACCTTTACCCAAGTGAAGATTTTATCAGAATCTGGTCAGACGGAATCGCAGATTGCAAGCAGTCTGGGAACTTACTTGGGGCGCAACCCTAATCCTTATCAAATCAAGTTTGCACTGAGAGATTCGAGAGGGATTTCCTTAGATTTTCTCAAGCAAGCGATTTCTTATTTGATTGAAACAGACTACCAGATTAAGACAGGTGTCTATGAAAAGGGGTATCTGTTTGAAAAGGCACTTTTGCAGATCGCGGCAGAGGCAAATTGAGCAAAAAACTTGAAAAAAGAGGATGATTGCGTTATCATTTTCTTATAGAAAGAAAAAGAGGTATTACAGATGGCTATTATCTTACCAGACCTTCCATACGCATACGACGCTTTGGAACCATATATCGATGCAGAAACAATGCACTTGCACCATGACAAACACCACCAAACTTATGTCAACAATGCAAATGCAGCTCTTGAAAAACACCCTGAAATTGGTGAAGACCTTGAAGCTTTGCTTGCTGATGTAGACTCTATCCCAGCTGATATCCGTCAAGCACTTATCAATAATGGTGGTGGACACTTGAACCATGCTCTTTTCTGGGAATTGATGACTCCTGAAAAAACTGCTCCATCAGCAGAACTTGCAGCAGCAATCGATGCAACATTTGGTTCATTTGAAGAGTTCCAAGCAGCCTTTACAGCAGCAGCTACAACTCGCTTCGGTTCTGGATGGGCTTGGTTGGTTGTCAACAAAGAAGGGAAGCTTGAAGTAACTTCAACAGCAAACCAAGACACACCAATCTCAGAAGGTAAAAAACCAATCTTGGGCTTGGATGTTTGGGAACATGCTTACTACGTGAAATACCGCAACGTGCGTCCTGACTACATCAAAGCTTTCTTCTCAGTGATTAACTGGAACAAAGTAGATGAGCTTTACGCAGCAGCAAAATAAAAAAAATAGGAAGGGAAGAGTCATTCTTCTCTTTTTGCTTTATAAGGCAGGAGTCTGACAAAATCGTCAGACTTTTTTCATTTTTATGAGAAACGTGCTAACTGCTAGAAATTATGGTAAAATAGAGTGTTAAGTAATCGTGGAAAAGGAAGACTATGCGTAAAGAAATTGCACCTGAATTATACAACTATAACAAGTTTCCTGGCCCAGAATTTCAGGTAAATGGGGATAAGGTTGAGACTGAAGGGATTGCTTTTACCTTGGTTGAAAATATCAAGGATGCTTTCGATGTGACAGTCTTTAATCAGCGCTTCTCAGAAGTGTTGACCAAGTTTGATTATGTCGTGGGGGACTGGAGCAATGAACAGCTTCGCCTACGCGGTTTTTACAAAGACGATCGAACAGAGGAAAAAATTGAAAAAATCAGTCGCTTACAAGATTATCTTTTGGAGTACTGTAGTTATGGTTGTGCCTATTTTGTTCTAGAAAATCAAGCACCTAAGCGGGCGTCATTTGACAAGAAAATGCGTAAAAAGGAAGAGGAAAACCTTCCTAGAAGAGGAAAGAAACCTTCGCAAAACAAGAGAAAACCAAATGCGGATAAGCGAAATAGACGTCGTCATAAGGACCAAAAGTCTCAGAAAGAGGACAAGGGACAGCGCCATTTTGTCATTCGTCAGAAATAGATAGAGAATAAGGAGAAGAGATGAAACCGTCTATTTATAGTTTAACACGTCAAACCATGCAAGAATGGGTATTAGAACAAGGAGAAAAGAAATTCCGAGCAGATCAAATCTGGGAATGGCTTTACCGTAAACGTGTCCAGTCATTTGAAGAAATGACCAACCTTTCCAAGGATTTGATTGCTAAGCTCAATGACCAGTTTGTGGTAAATCCATTGAAACAACGCATCGTGCAAGAGTCGGCTGACGGTACTGTTAAGTATCTTTTCGAGTTGCCAGATGGCATGTTGATTGAGACAGTACTGATGCGTCAACACTACGGACTGTCAGTCTGTGTGACCACTCAAGTCGGCTGTAATATCGGTTGTACCTTCTGTGCCTCTGGTTTGATTAAGAAGCAACGCGACCTTAATAACGGTGAAATTGTAGCGCAGATCATGCTGGTTCAGAAATATTTTGATGAGCGTGGTCAGGACGAGCGTGTTAGTCATATCGTTGTCATGGGAATTGGTGAACCATTTGATAACTACAACAATGTCTTGAATTTCGTCCGTACAATCAATGATGACAAGGGGATGGCTATCGGTGCTCGTCACATCACAGTTTCAACCTCAGGTTTGGCCCATAAAATTCGTGACTTTGCTAATGAAGGTGTACAGGTTAATCTCGCTGTTTCCCTTCACGCACCCAATAATGAATTGCGCTCAAGCATCATGAAAATTAACCGTGCCTTTCCGATTGAAAAGCTCTTTGCTGCTATTGAGTACTATATCGAGACAACCAATCGCCGTGTGACCTTTGAATACATCATGCTGAATGAAGTCAATGATGGAGTTGAACAAGCCTTGGAGTTGGCTGAATTGCTAAAGAACATCAAGAAATTATCTTATGTAAACTTGATTCCTTATAACCCTGTTAGTGAACATGACCAATATAGCCGTAGTCCTAAAGAGCGGGTGATGGCCTTCTATGATACCCTCAAGAAAAAAGGGATTAATTGTGTCGTCCGTCAAGAGCATGGTACAGATATTGATGCGGCTTGTGGACAATTGCGTTCCAATACAATGAAACGTGACCGCCAGAAGGCAGTCGCAGCGGTAAATCCATAAAATGACTAGAAAAAGAGAATTGATCTTAAGATTGGGAGTGGCTATTTACAGCCTTTGCATTGTCTGTTTTTGTTTTACTCCCCAACCTCAACTTCCTACAGGAGTGGAAACTCCAGGTATTCAAACTTTTGGACGCCTGGTTTTTCTTTTAACTCCCTTAAACTCTCTTTGGAATCTGGGTGAAGTGACTAGTTTGGGACAAGTCATTTGGATCTTTTTGCAGAACATTTTGAATGTCTTCTTGCTCTTCCCTCTGATTTTCCAACTTCTCTATCTCTTGCCCTCTCTAAGAAAAACTAAAAGGGTTCTTCTTCTCAGTTTTATACTGAGCTTGGGAATCGAGTGCACACAACTGGTTTTAGACTTTTTCTTTGATTTTAATCGGGTATTTGAGATTGATGATTTGTGGACCAATACTTTAGGTGGTTACCTAGCTTGGCTCCTCTATAAACTACTACATAAAAACAAGATAAGGAATTAGAATGAGTATCTTAGAAGTTAAAAATCTGAGTCACGGTTTTGGCGACCGTGCAATTTTTGAAGACGTTTCTTTCCGCCTCCTCAAGGGAGAACATATCGGTTTAGTCGGAGCTAACGGTGAAGGAAAATCAACCTTTATGAGTATCGTGACTAGTAAAATGCTACCAGATGAAGGCAAGGTTGAGTGGTCTAAGTATGTGACCGCTGGCTATCTAGACCAGCACGCTGTGCTAAAAGAAGGCCAAACTGTGCGTGATGTTCTCCGTACAGCCTTTGATGAGCTTTTCAAAGCAGAAGCTCGTATCAATGACCTCTATATGGAAATGGCTGAAGAGGGAGCGGATATTGATGCACTCATGGAAGAAGTTGGCGAACTCCAAGACCGTTTGGAGAGTCGTGATTTCTATACTTTAGATGCCAAGATTGACGAAGTGGCGCGTGCCCTCGGTGTCATGGACTATGGTATGGATACAGATGTAACGGCCTTGTCAGGTGGACAAAGAACCAAGGTACTCTTGGCTAAACTCCTCCTTGAAAAGCCAGATATCTTGTTACTGGACGAGCCAACCAACTACTTGGATGCCGAACATATTGATTGGCTCAAACGCTATCTTCAAAACTATGAGAATGCCTTTGTCCTTATTTCGCACGATATTCCTTTCCTCAACGACGTGATCAATATTGTCTACCATGTGGAGAACCAACAGCTAACTCGCTATTCTGGAGACTATTACCAGTTCCAAGAAGTCTATGCTATGAAGAAATCTCAGTTAGAGGCAGCCTACGAACGCCAACAGAAAGAGATTGCAGACCTTAAGGACTTTGTTGCGCGAAATAAAGCCCGTGTTGCTACACGAAACATGGCCATGTCTCGTCAGAAGAAATTGGATAAGATGGATATCATTGAACTTCAAAGTGAGAAGCCAAAACCATCCTTTGATTTCAAACCAGCTCGTACACCTGGGCGCTTTATCTTCCAATCCAAGGACTTGCAGATTGGTTATGACCGTCCACTTACTAAACCCTTAAACCTCACCTTTGAACGCAATCAAAAGGTTGCTATTATTGGGGCCAATGGTATCGGGAAAACAACCCTCTTGAAGTCTCTCTTGGGCATTATCCCACCAATCGCTGGAGAAGTAGAACGTGGCGACTATCTTGAACTTGGCTACTTTGAGCAGGAAGTAGAAGGTGGCAATCGTCAAACACCTCTTGAAGCTGTTTGGAATGCCTTTCCTGCACTCAATCAAGCAGAAGTCCGTGCGGCCCTTGCCCGCTGTGGTTTGACGACTAAGCACATCGAAAGCCAAATTCAGGTCTTGTCGGGTGGGGAACAAGCCAAGGTGCGTTTCTGTCTCTTGATGAACCGTGAAAACAACGTTTTAGTACTTGACGAGCCGACCAACCACTTGGATGTAGATGCCAAGGATGAACTCAAACGTGCTCTGAAAGAGTATAAGGGTTCAATCCTCATGGTCTGCCACGAGCCTGACTTTTATGAAGGTTGGATGGATCAAATCTGGGACTTTAACAAGTTAACTTAAAAGCGCTAAAAAGGCCAAGTCGAAATGACTTGGCTTTTTTGACTAGTAATTTAAAAAGCTTTCAACTTCAGATTTCTCAATTTCTTTACCGTAGTGGCAAATCGGACAAGAAACGAAGTAACTTTTACCATAAGGGAAAAGTGGAATCCAGTAGAGGGTGAACTTGCGTCCAGTTTCTACAATCTCCCAAGTGTCAACATTGTTACAGTGACCACATTCGATCGCAGTTTGCGTATGTCCCAAATCTTTCTGATAACCTTTAGAACCCCAAAATAAAATCATGTCATCGTCTCCTTATCTGTTGATGGCTTATTTTTTGCTGAAGTCGTAGTCCTTGACCACTTCGATACTGTCAATGGTGACAGCGGTAGTTGGTTTGTCTTTCTCATCTTTTTCAGCCTTGGCAATCTTGTCGACAACATCCATACCATCAATGACTTGACCAAAAACAGGGTGTTTGCCATCTAGGCTAGGATTTCCGCCTTCTTTATAGGCTTCGATGATTTTCTTTGGATACTTGCTAGTAGGGAGTTTAGCAGAAATATCTGTTGAGTTTTGGTTGATGAAGAACTGGCTACCGTTGGTGTTTGGTTGACCAGTGTTAGCCATAGCAAGGGCTCCTCGGATATTGTATAGGTAAGGAGAGATTTCGTTTTTGAAACCTGTTCCCTTGTCCTTCATTTTATCCTTATCATGCCAGATAGATCGGCCACCTGTACCATCTCCCTTAGGATCTCCAGTTTGGACCATAAAGCCATCGATGACACGGTGGAAGGTGATGCCGTTATAGTAGCCTTCCTTAGCGTGAGTAAGGAAGTTTTCAACTGCTAGAGGTGCTAGTTTTGGAAAGAGTTTGATGCGGATATCGCCTTGATTTGTGTGTAAAATGACTTCTGCTTCATCTTCAGCAACTTCCTTAGAAAGTTGGGGGAAGTTGGCATTTTCATTGGTCAAAGCGTCATTCAAATCTTTGGCAGCCTGAGCAGCTGCTTTTGAGCTTTCTTCAGCTGAGATGCTAGAGTCAACATAGTCATCGCCACGGAGACCACGTTGGATACTAGTACATCCTGCAAGGGCAATAGATGATAGTAAAAGAAGAGTTGCTAGTTTTTTCATTGTTTTCCTCTCAAAAATTCATTTCTACCATTGTACCCTAAAAGGGAGGTGATTTCAAATGTTAGTGACAAGGTAGTTTAAGAGGAAGCCGACCAGAAAGTCGCTTGCTTAGAGATTTTTCTTTGGATGACGGTCGATAATGTCCTGGTACTGTTCCAGTATCTGCTCTCCCTTTGGAGTCAATTTGTAACCACGAATTGAAAAGTAACTTGCTAATTCTTCTCCTGAAAAGTTGTCACGAAGGGATTGGTCCAAATCTGGAGCCCTCATCTTAGAAAGTACTGTAACTCTCCATACTTTTGAGGATATTCTCTTTCATAGTGGTATTTAGATGATCAAGCGAGTCAAACAACTAAAGAATTCTTTGAAGCAATGCATCGTATTTGGTTTGATAGTTTCGTTAATAATATTTGATGATAAAGAATTTTTGGAAAATCTAGACACTGTATGAATCTCTACTTTTTTTCTTAGGCTTTTATAAAGTCTGTCAGAATAGGCTTTGTAGGTGTAGAAGTTAATTTTTACAGAAGTGAAGTAAGCATTCAATACGAATCAATACATAAGAAAAACTCTGATTTCAAGCGTTTTTTCTTTTTTCAATTTTAATACATTTCACTATATTTCAGTCCAATCTCTACCTTCTTATCTATACTTTGATGGAGCTGAAGTTGACATCTACAAAGTTTAATGTTAAAATTCATTCAAAAATATATTTGAATGAGGTGTTTTATGATTCAAAATGTTGTTACTTCAATAATCCTGTATTCTGGGACAGCCGTAGACTTACTTATTATCCTAATGTTATTTTTTGCCAAAAGAAAAAGCAGAAAAGACATCATTAACATCTATTTAGGACAATTTCTAGGCTCTGTTAGTCTAATATTGCTAAGTTTACTTTTTGCATTTGTCTTAAATTATATTCCTAGTAAAGAGATTTTAGGTTTGCTCGGTTTGATTCCAATTTTCCTAGGGCTCAAAGTTTTGCTTTTAGGAGATTCTGATGGAGAAGCTATTGCAAAAGATGGTTTGCGCAAAGATGATAAAAACCTGATTTTTCTAGTCGCTATGATTACTTTTGCAAGTTGTGGTGCTGACAATATTGGTGTTTTTGTCCCATATTTTATTACCTTAAATTTAGCGAATTTGATAGTGGCTTTACTTACCTTTCTAGTCATGATTTATCTCTTGGTTTTTTCTGCCCAAAAATTGGCACAAGTCCCTTCTGTTGGAGAAACTTTGGAAAAATATAGTAGATGGTTTATTGCCGTTGTTTATTTAGGATTGGGGATGTATATCCTGATTGAAAACAACAGCTTTGACATGCTAAGGACTGTGTTCGGCTAGGAGAAAAAATTATGAAAAAAGATAGTATATGCCAAGTTAATATTATAAATCAACAAAATGTTACAACCGCAACGAACTACCTTGAAAAGGAAAAAGTCCAAAAATCACTTCGTATTTTATCAAAGTTTACCGATAATAAACAGATAAATATCATCTTTTATCTCCTTGCTGTTGAAGAACTCTGTGTCTGTGATATAGCCTGTTTACTAAATCTCAGTATGGCATCTGCCTCCCACCATCTTCGTAAACTAGCCAATCAAAATATCTTGGATACTAGAAGAGAGGGGAAAATTATATATTATTTTATAAAAGATGAGGAAATCAGAGATTTTTTTAATCAACTAGGATAACAACTATTTTTACTACTTTTCCATGATTATAGGGGATTATATATGAAATTTTTTGATGAAAATTTCCCATAAGAAATACCTACTCGTATCAAATGTTTAAGAAAAAAGTATAATTTAAAGCAAATCGACCTAGGTAATGCAGCTCAAGTTAGCCAAGTTGAAAAGGGAGGAATTTGAAAGAAAATGTATCTTTGATAGTAGTCATTTATTGTGAAATATGATATATTTATTAATTAGATGGATGAATATTTCTAAAGTTAAATAAAATATGACAGATACATGTTTTTTAGTGTATCTTGTTTGTACTCAAAGTATGAAATGAATATCTAATATTTAAGATTAATAAATATTATACGATGAGATAGAATGCTACAAAATGAAAGGTGATGTAATCTGATGAAGAAAGATAGATTAATTGCATTGACAGATGCGGTTCTAGCAATTATAATGACTATCCTAATCTTAGAATTAGAAAAACCAACGACACCAAGTCTTCAAGCTTTTTGGGATTTATGGCAAAATTTCTTTGCTTATTTTCTTTCCTTTTTCTGGTTAGGATCGTTATGGATGGCACTAAACACACTATGGGAAAAGGTTGAGAAAATTTCCCCACAAATTGTTTGGTGGAATTTGTTTCTTTTATTTTTTGTTTCATTTATGCCCTATGCTACTGGAATCGTTAGTAGTCATTTCATGAACCATACGGCACAGCTCTTTTATGGACTGATCGTTATTGTTTCAACGGTAGCAAACTGGTTTTTACATAAAGTAATTGATAAACCCAATATAGATCAGAAAGAATTACTTGAAGCTACCGCACAATATAGAAAGTTATTGATACCTGACCTAATAATTAAAGGAGTGGGATTGATTCTATCCTTAATTCTCTATCCTCCGATTATGATGTATAGTGTTTTAATTGCGGCATTTTACATCATAACTTTAAAAACACTATCTGAAAAAAGAGTGAATAACTAAAAAAAGGTGACCAAAGTTAGGTGTATTATTTTAATGATTACAGACCTAAACTATTCCCCTATTTAGAATCTATTAATTCATATTTTATAAATTAATTAGTAGATATCGTTCTTAAAATCCTTGATATTTTGCTGTTTTTAGTCCAACTGAAACGCATACTTTCCAAACCAGATTTTAAGAAAGCTCGTAAAGCTAGGTAGTTTTCTAAACGTTAAAAACTAGCTACAATACAGCATTTACAACACTTCATGGTTCACACCATGGGGTGTTTTTGATGATTTTAAGCAAAATTCACACCATTTAATTGAAAGTTATTTAAATTAGATGAAAATTTGTTTTCTGAAAAAGTGGGAAAACATTGATTTTAAGCGAATTTTGAATCATATTCGAATGGGAGTTTTTAAAATCATGTTTCGGTTGTAAAAGTGCCAAAGTTGATTCTCCATAGGAGAATGATATCTCCTGCTAGTAAATCATCTGCTAATAGGTCCATGTGTCATTTGGGAACGGGCTTGAGATTTAGTAGCCAAGCTTCGACATCACGATTAAGAGAGATATAGGGCTTGACAGGGTAGTTATCAAAAGTAGTATTCATAAATTTTTTCTTTCTAATTTATCTCTATTAGTCTAATAAATTTCTAAAAAATTTAAAAATTTTTAACTCTGTCAAGTTTTTTTCTTGACACCTGTCAGAAATCTGCTATAATAGAACATGTGCTAAATAGCTCAGCTATTTCACCGAAATAAAAAATAAGAAAAGAGACTTTAAAAATGGCAGTTAAAATTCGTTTGACTCGTATGGGTTCTAAGAAAAAACCTTTCTACCGTATCAACGTAGCAGATTCACGTTCACCACGTGACGGACGTTTCATCGAAACAGTTGGAACTTACAACCCACTTGTTGCTGAAAACCAAGTAACTTTGAAAGAAGACCGCGTTCTTGCATGGTTGGCTGATGGAGCTCAACCTTCAGATACAGTTCGTAACATCCTTTCAAAAGAAGGCGTATTGAAAAAATTCCACGATTCTAAATTCTCAAAATAAGTTTAAAGTAGGTTGACAGATGGATACGATTGAAAATCTCATTATTGCGATTGTGAAACCTTTGATTTCACAACCTGATGCCTTAACTATCAAGATTGAAGACACACCAGAGTTTTTGGAGTATCACTTGGATCTTGACCAAAGCGATGTCGGTCGTGTTATCGGTCGTAAGGGTCGCACTATCTCAGCGATAAGAACGATTGTCTACTCTGTCCCAACTGAAGACAAAAAAGTAAGAATCGTTATTGATGAAAAATAAAGAAAGCGGGACAGATGTCTCGCTTTTTTGTGAGGAGGAGAAGATGAAGGATTTAACGTTTAGACAATTACAAGCTTACTTACTCGAACATTACCAACAGTCTCGGACTGAGGAAGGCCTCTTTATCAAGCTAGTGGAGGAAGTCGGAGAAGTAGCAGAGGTCTTGAATGGGCGCTCTGGTCGAAAAGAGGGTGTCCAGGACTCAAATGAGGAACTAGCCAAAGAACTGGCAGATATCATTCATTATACCGTCGCAATCGCAGCCATCAATGACATTGACCTAAACAAAACCATCTTTGACAAAGATAAGAAGGCTGCCATTAAGTACCAACATGAACGAGATTTGGAAGAATTTTTGGATAACTTCCAAGAGAACTAGGAATAATCTCTTTTCACTGATATGAAAGGTTTCTCCTAGTTTACGCTAGCTAGTAAGAAAGAATGAGAAAGCAATGAGACCAGAGGATTATGCATGGAATGAGTTTGAACGAACTGCCTATAAGACTAAAATGAATCGCCTACCCAGTCCTTACAAAGTTGCCATTTGGGACGACTCTGAGAAAAGATTGGAACTAGAACAAATACTGGATAGACTTCCTCAGAAAGAACTAGCTCGATGGGCATTAGAGAACTCGCGAGATTTCTTATCTTTAATTGATATCGGTGATGAAGGTGAGAAAAATAAAATAATTCGGCAATCTTATGAGGCTTTTGATGCACGATTGAGAAATGAGTTCTCACCTCATGAGTTGAGAAAAGCAGGTTTCGCAGCAAATCTCCTCTCTAAAAATGCCCAAAATCAAATCGCTAAGTATGCTGCTAGAGTCTTTGTACAAGCTATTTCAACAGCCCATATGAGAGGACACGCCATCGTTTCCGCGGATTATGCTATCAAAGTAAGGAATCTCCAAGAGGCAGACAAGTTAGAACTTGTGAGACAAGAACGAGAAAAGCAGATTAGACTGGCTGAATCCTTTTTAGCTAATGTAATAGATAAACGGTGAAAGAAGGCATAAAATACCAATCCTAGAAATAGCATCTAGGATTTTACTATGCTAAAATGGAAAGACAGTCTCAAAGAATTCTAGTCAATCAATCTTGAGAATAGCTACTTTTAAGGGGAGTAACAATCTATGAACGAGAAAACAAAAGTATACCTAGCTGCCTTATCCTTTTCAGCAATCATTGGATTTTCTTTTTTATTTACTAAGATTGCTTTAGGCTATGCCAGTCCTCTCACGAACTTAGCGCATCGCTATACAATCGCAGCTTTAGTGATGGGCGCCCTTTATCAAACCAAACTTATCAAAGTAAGTTTAAGTAGAAAAGATATTCTTTCTATTCTTTCTATTCTTCCTATGAGTCTTTTCTATCCACTTCTCTTTTTTATTTTTCAATCCTTTTCCTTACAGTATATATCGTCTTCTGAAGCTGGAATTTTACAGGCTCTTGTCCCGATTTTTACTCTCCTTTTAGCATCGGTTTTTCTCAAGGAAAAGACAAGCTTGCTTCAAAAGTTCTTTTTATTTTTATCCGTAGCAGGAGTAGTTTTCATCTTCCTTAGTAAAGGAGCGAACTTTGGTGCTGAGACTGCTAGCTTGGGTTTTCTCTTGATGTTGGGATCTGTTCTCGCCAATGCAATAAACAATATCCTCAGCAAGTCCAAAGGAGGACGCTATCGGGCTATGGATATGACAGCTGTTGTGATATTTGTTGGCTTTATTACCTTTAATATGCTAAGCCTGACTTCGCACTATCTAGATGGCAACATATTAGCCTACGTAGAGCCACTTGGACAGCTGCCCTATCTGCTTTCCATCCTCTATTTGGGAATTCTAGCCTCAATCGTGACTGGTAGTCTCTCTATCTATGCTATTGTTCGCCTCGGAGCATCAACTGTCAGTGTCTTTGGTAATCTTGGGACAGTTTTGACCATTCTAGCTGGAGCTCTTATCCTCCACGAACCAATTTATAGCTACCATGTGATCGGAGCAACTTTGATAATTGCTGGAATTTTAGGCATGAACCTGATGAGAAAAAAGTAAAGATTGCTTAGCAGTCTTTTTCTTTATCTAGATGATGCAGAAAATTCAAAATTTTTAATGAAACAAAGTTTAGAAAACGATAATTTTAATATAGCATGATAAAATAGATAAAAGAATGATACTAGGATAAAGAGGAGAGAGTGTAGAAATGAAGCAAAATGATATAGCTGAAGCTATTGCTTTTTATGAAAGAAAACACGAGATGTTAGAGCGTCACATTGTACCTGTCGTAGATTGTGATTTGGTTGTTTATCATCGCCCTGGATGCTCAAGTAAAGGACATATTATTTTTTATCATGGAGCTTGTGGTCGTAGTCAGATGTGGGCCCACCAGTATGATGCCTTTGAAGGATTTGACCTCTACTTTGTGAATGTTAGAGGGCAGGGTGAATCACCTATGAAAGTTGGCCTACCTGACTTAGAAGGTGCTGTTCAAGATGTAGATGCTATTTTGTCCTATTTTCAGCTAGATGAGGTGATATTGGTCGGACATTCTTGGGGAGGAAATCCACTTCAAGAGTACACCTATCGTCATCCAGAACGAGTTCTAGCCTTGGTCATGGTAGATAGTTGGGGACAGCATCGTTACCTATCAGATAAAGAGAGAAATCGTATAAAATATTCTTCTCTTATGTATAAAACGATTCCTTGGAAGGTGATTGCAGATAAGAACTCAAAGATGTGTACAGATAATCCTATCACAAGAGAATTAGTCAAGACGGCCATTATAGAAACTGGACGAGATGTTTTTTTGAACCTTGGTATCACAGGTTTTTTGACTGTCCATGAGATAGACGGCTATCATGGAAATCCTCCTATGCTATTAGTAAGAGGTGAAAACGATTTTCCTAAACACCTAAAGAAGATCTATGATGGTATCATTGCTCTAAATCCCAATGCGCGTCAAGTAACGATTTCAGATAGCAAACACCAACCGATGAATGACCATCCTAAAGAGTTTAACCAGATAGTTGGTGAATTTTTTGAAGAGGTAGTAGTCTTGTAAGATAGGACCTATCCAACTTGTGAAAATCCCTGGAACGTGATAAAATAAAGGATAGAAATAGATACAGGAGACAAGATGAACTACTTTAATGTTGGGAAAATCGTCAATACGCAGGGGCTACAGGGTGAGATGAGAGTCTTGTCTGTGACGGATTTTGCTGAAGAGCGGTTTAAAAAAGGGGCAGAGCTGGCTTTGTTTGATGAAAAAGATCAGTTTGTCCAAACAGTGACCATTGCTAGCCACCGTAAGCATAAGAACTTTGACATTATCAAATTCAAAGATATGTACCATATCAATGCAATTGAAAAGTACAAGGGTTATAGCCTCAAGGTCGCTGAGGAAGAACTAAATGACTTAGATGATGGAGAATTCTACTATCACGAGATTATTGGTTTGGAAGTTTATGAGGGAGACAACTTGATTGGAACCATCAAGGAGATTCTGCAACCAGGTGCTAATGATGTCTGGGTGGTCAAGCGAAAAGGCAAGCGTGATTTGCTTTTACCTTACATTCCGCCAGTAGTTCTCAATGTTGATATTCCAAACAAGCGGGTCGAAGTGGAGATCTTAGAAGGACTAGATGATGAAGATTGATATTTTGACCCTCTTTCCTGAGATGTTTTCTCCGCTGGAGCACTCAATCGTTGGAAAGGCTCGAGAAAAAGGGCTCTTGGATATCCAGTATCATAATTTTCGCGAATATGCTGAAAAGGCCCGTCATGTTGACGATGAGCCTTACGGAGGCGGTCAGGGAATGTTGCTCCGTGCCCAACCTATTTTCGATGCCTTTGATGCCATTGAAAAGAAAAATCCCCGCGTCATTCTTCTTGATCCTGCTGGGAAACAGTTCAATCAAGCCTACGCTGAAGATTTGGCCAAAGAAGAGGAACTGATCTTTATCTGCGGTCACTACGAAGGGTATGACGAGCGCATTAAGACCTTGGTAACCGATGAAATTTCCCTAGGAGATTATGTCTTGACTGGTGGTGAATTAGCAGCCATGACCATGATTGATGCTACGGTTCGCTTGATTCCAGAAGTGATTGGCAAGGAGTCTAGTCATCAGGACGATAGTTTTTCTTCGGGATTGCTCGAATATCCCCAATACACACGTCCTTATGACTATCGAGGCATGGTAGTACCAGATGTACTCATGAGTGGCCATCATGAGAAGATTCGCCAGTGGCGACTTTACGAAAGTCTAAAGAAAACCTACGAGCGCAGACCAGATTTGCTAGAAAACTATCAACTAACAGCAGAAGAAGAAAAAATGCTAGTAGAAATCAAAGAAAACAAAGAATAAAGGAGAATCCTATGCAAGTAATCAAACGTAACGGAGAAGTTGCCGACTTTGATCCAGATAAAATTTACCAAGCTGTCCTAAAAGCAGCGCAGACAGTTTATGTTTTGACTGATGACCTACGTCAAAACCTAGCTCAAGTCACTAAAAAAGTAGTCTTGGACTTGGAAGAAGCAAAAGTAGAACGTGCGACTATCAGTATGATCCAATCAATGGTTGAAAATCGTTTACTAGGAGCAGGTTACATCACCATTGCAGAGCACTATATCTCTTATCGCTTGCAACGTGATTTGGAGAGAAGTGGGTACGGTGACCACATCGCAGTTCACCTTCATTTTGAACAAATTCGTTAAGAAAAAGAGTGGGATGCAATGAACATCTCACTCTTTCTTAAATAGACTTTTCTGTGCTTTTTCTACTGTGGAAGGGACAAAACGGATTCTCTTGATGTCACCAATCCGAATGATACGTGTCACATTTCTAGTGAAATTTTTGACAATAATCTGCTGACGGCTGGTATCATATTTGACAATGTCACCTGTAAAACTTGTCTCAGCGAGTATGACATGAACAGCCTTTTTTTTCTGGATGGCCTGTTCAATTGTGCTAATAAGGGAGTCGTTTTCAGAATAATCTTGTTCATCATGTCCACTGAGAAAGTCTCGTATCTTATCTAAGACTTGCTTGAATGTGTACCTCATAGGCATCTCCCTTCTTATCTATCCACATTATATAAAATTTTCCTAAAAACTACAAGATTTTTACGAATAGACTATAGAAAGCATATCACAAAAAGGAGTTAAAAATGGCAGAATTTACATTTGAAATCGAAGAACACTTACTGACCTTGTCTGAAAATGAAAAAGGATGGACAAAAGAACTAAACCGAGTTAGTTTTAATGGAGCGCCAGCAAAGTTTGATATTCGAACTTGGAGCCCTGATCATACCAAGATGGGAAAAGGAATCACCCTTACAAATGAAGAATTTCAAGTAATGGTGGATGCCTTCAAAGGCAATCAGTAAAAGAGCCACGGGACTATTGTTCCAGGCTCATTTTTTTATCTTGAGAAATAAGCGATGTTTTTCAATCGTTCTAGTAGGGGACGACCAATGAAACTAATTGCAATGATCTTACCAAGGTCCGGGAGGATAAAGGGAAGGACACCAACTGCTAGCGCCTTATCGAATGGCATCCCAGCAAGGAAGTGGAGGCTGAGAATCCCTCCGACAAAGACGAGGGAATCGCCTAAGAGGTTGGCTAGGAAAATACGAATATAACCACTGTTTTTATGGATGAGATAAGATGTAAGTCCAGCATAGACAAGGTCGAACCAAAGATAGCCTGCACTTGGACCGACTAAAATGTGGAATCCAGCCCCTCCCCCTGTAAAGACAGGTAAGCCGATAGCACCCAGTAGGAGATAGAGAGCAACAGATAGGACTGCTTCTCTGGGTCTAAAAACAGTAGCAATCAGACCGATTGCGAAGTTTTGTAGAGTGAAGGGGACAGGACCGATAGGGAGACTGATTTGTGCCAAAACGGCGATAAGAGCAGCACCGATAGCAGAGATAGCGTAGATATGAACTTTTTTCAAAACTGTTAACCTCTTTTCAAAATTATAGTAACTATTATACTAATTTAGAAAGAAAAGTCAACCAGTTTCTAAATTAAAGGTAACAATTTTGTAACGGCCGATTTTGCAAGTAAAAAGAGACCTCAAGAGGTCTCTTGCGATAATTAGCGCATGGTCACAAATTCTTCTGAAGCGGTTGGGTGGATAGCTACTGTAGCATCAAAGTCCGCCTTGGTTGCCCCCATCTTAATGGCAACAGCGAATCCTTGAATCATCTCATCCACTCCGTAACCAAGTCCGTGAAGTCCAACAACTTTTTCATCAGCACCTGCGGTGATGAGTTTGAAGCGAGACTCTTGACGATGGTTTGTAACGGCTGAGTACATAGATGCAAAGCTTGACTTGTAGACTTTGATGTTATCTTGGCCGTATTCTTTGATAGCTTGATCCTCAGTTAAACCAACGGTTCCGATTGCTGGGTGGGAGAAGACAACAGTAGGGATAGTCGTGTAGTCCATCTTAGCATTTGTTTTCCCGTTGAAGATGCGTTCAGATAGGGTGCGTCCTGCCTTGATGGCTACTGGGGTCAGTTCCTTCTCACCAGTAACGTCTCCAAGGGCGTAGATGCCATCTACAACTGTATTTTGATACTCATCCACTTGGATAAATCCACGTTGGTTGAGTGTGACGCCAGCCTTTTCTAACTCCAGACCGTCTACATTTGGACGGCGACCGGTAGCCCAGATAACTTGGCTTGCAGTGTGACTAGAACCGTCTTCAAAATGAATGGTAATACCTTGCTCCGTTTCTTCGAGCTTGACGGGTACCTTATGTGTGTGTAAAGGTAGACCTGTTTTTTCCATTTCATTGACAAGACCTTCAACGATGTAGCTGTCAAAACCACGCAAGGGACGATCACGACGGACAAACAAATCCGTTTTTACTCCTAGAGCGTGGAGAACACCTGCTAATTCAACGGCGATATAGCCAGCTCCAAGAATCGCAACAGAGTCAGGAAGTTGCTCCCAAGCAAAGACATCGTCTGAGCTGCCACCGAGTTCAGCTCCAGGAATAGTTGGGATGCTTGGACGAGCCCCAGTCGCAATCACGATATGCTTGGCACGAATCAATTCACCATTGACGCTGACTGTGTGGGAATCAACGAAATGAGCACGACCTTCAATCAAATCAACCCCATTGCGCTTGAAACTTCCATCATAAGATGAGCGGGCACGGTCGATGTAGGCTTCACGATTTTGACGAAGTTTTGCGAAATCAAATTGAACATCTGAACTTGTAAAACCATAGTCAGGGCCGTAGTGGTGGAAGCTTTCAGCGATTTGCGCTCCATACCACATGATTTTTTTAGGAACACAGCCGACATTGACGCAGGTTCCACCTAATTTTTTCTCTTCGATAACAGCAGCTTTAGCACCGTGTTCGCCAGCGCGGTTCATAGTGGCAATGCCGCCACTTCCTCCACCGATGGCGATGATATCATATTCTCTCATAGAAAACTCCTTATAGCTTTGATAGTCATATTCTATCGTTTTTACTTTTTGAATGCAAAAATCTGCTACGGCATAAGTAAAGAGTTGAAATTACTTGCTAAATATGGAAATAAGATGTATTGTGTAACTAGTACAATTGATGTACCAGAAAGAAGCTGAAAGTGAGTTTTGGAATGCTTCTCTTTTCTCACAGTACAATCATTGTTCAGAGTGGATAAATTTGATATAATGGTTTTTAATGGAAAATATGAAAGGTGTTTTGGGATGAAGAAAAATACGAAAAGAAAAAAATGGCAATTTTACACATCTATCGGAACTGCAAGTGCTGTTATTGTCGGGGCTATGGGGATTTTACTTTTTAGACAACCTTCTCAGGCTGCTGTTAAAGATGCCACCTCTCATTTGGTTGTTGCCAAAGAAGGAACGGTTGCCTCATCTATTCTCTTATCTGGTACTGTTACTGTAAAAAATGAACAGTATGTATACTTTGATGCAAGTATGGGTGAGATTGAAGAAATTTTAGTCTCTGTTGGCGACAAGGTAAGTGGAGGACAAGCGTTAGTAAAATACAATAGTTCTGATGCTCAGGCAGCATACGATGCTGCTAATCGTGCAGTAGCAAAGATTGATCGTCAAATCAATGAGTTGAGAGAATCACGAAGTAAGGCCTTGACTTATTATGAAGAATATGGTGGTTCAGATGCTAGCACAGTATCTTCCCTTGATTCTCAGATTAAGGATGCTTGTGATAACCGCGCAGATGCAGAAGCACAAGTTAAAAAAGCAAAGGCTCAATTAGATGCTACAACTATTCTAAGTACAATAGAAGGAACAGTTGTAGAGGTAAATCGCGATCTCTCCAAATCTTCTGCAGGTAATGGCAAGGTCATGATCCATGTAGTGAGCAATGATAATTTGCAAGTAAAAGGTGAACTGTCAGAGTACAACCTTGCCAAGCTTTCAGTTGGACAAGAAGTGACCTTCACATCCAAAGTCTACCCAGATAAAACGTGGACAGGGAAGATCAACTATATCGCAACTTATTCAAAGAATGGTGCTGATGGAAGTAATGGTACAGGTGCATCTAATGTCGGCTCTAAATATCCATACACTATTGAAATTACGAGTGATATTGGTGAGTTAAAACAAGGATTTTCTGTTAGTGTAGAAGTTAAAAGCGACAGTACATCTCTTCTGGTACCATTAACCAGCATCGTAGAAGAAGAAGGTAAAAACTATGTCTGGGTTGTTGACGAAGAGAATAAGGCTAAGAAAATCGAAGTTAGCTTAGGAAATGCTGACGCAGAAAACCAAGAAATCACTTCTGGTTTGACAAATGGGGCTAAAGTCATCAGTAATCCAACAACTTCCTTGGAAGAAGGAAAAGAGGTGAAGGCTGATGAAGAAACTAATTAGTCTAAAAAATATCTGTAGGAGTTATCGAAATGGAGATCAGGAACTTCAGGTTTTGAAAAATATCAACTTGGAAGTGAATGAGGGAGAGTTTGTTGCCATTATGGGACCATCAGGTTCGGGAAAATCTACTCTTATGAATACTATTGGAATGTTGGACACTCCAACTAGTGGTGAGTATTACTTAGAGGGGCAGGAAGTGGCTCGATTAGATGAAAAACAGTTGGCCAAAGTCCGTAATCAAGAGATTGGTTTTGTCTTTCAACAATTCTTTCTTTTGTCCAAACTAGATGCCCTTCAGAATGTTGAATTGCCTTTAATATATGCTGGAGTTTCAGCTTCCAAACGCCATAAATTGGCAGAGACCTATTTGAAAAAGGTAGATTTGACTGATAGAAGTCACCACTTGCCTTCGGAATTATCTGGTGGACAAAAACAACGGGTAGCTATTGCACGTGCCCTTGTCAACAATCCTTCGATTATCCTGGCAGATGAACCAACTGGAGCTTTGGATACAAGGACAGGAAGCCAAATCATGGAACTTTTGGTGGAGTTAAATGAAGAAGGAAGGACCATTATTATGGTCACGCATGAGCCTGAGATTGCAGCTTATGCAAAACGTCAGATTGTAATCCGTGATGGGGTTATTGCATCTGATAGTGGGCATTTAGAAGGGGAGGGGCATTAAGATGGAAAATCTGAAATTTGCCTTTTCATCGATTATGGCACACAAGATGCGTTCATTTTTGACGATGATTGGGATTATTATAGGAGTATCTTCAGTAGTTGTCATCATGGCTCTGGGAGACTCTATGTCTCGTCAGGTCAATAAAAATATGACCAAATCTCAGAAAAATATTCAGGTCTTTTTCTCGCCTATTAAAAGTAAGGACGGCTCTTTTACCCAAAAACAGTCTTCTCTAACACTGTCTGGTCGAGAGGATACAGCTTATGTTGTCCCACCCAAGACACAGGAAGCATGGGTTAAGGAAGCCGCTAAACTAAAGGGTGTAGATAGTTACTTTGTGACGAATAGTATAAATGTTACTCTGACTTATAAAGATAAAAAAGTTGAGCAGGCTAGTTTAACAGGTGGTAATATGACTTATATGACTGCCACTGAAAATGAAATAATCGCTGGTAGGAGTCTAAGAGAACAAGATTACAGAGATTTTGCAAGTGTGATCTTACTTGATGAAGAACTGGCTAACAGTCTTTTTGACTCACCACAGGCAGCTCTTAATCAGATAATCTCAGTTAATAACTTTCATTATCGAGTTATCGGAGTATACACAAGTTCTGAGGCTAAAACTGCAAAGATGTTTGGTATCGGAGGTTTGCCAATTACAACCAATACATCTGTTGCTGTTAATTTTAATATGGATGAAATCTCTAATGTTGTCTTTCGTGTGAATGATACAAGTCTTACTCCGACTTTAGGACCAGAACTCGCACGCAGAATGACAGAAATATCAGGAGTACATCAAGGAGAATATCAAGTTGCGGATGAAACAGCAACCTTTGAAGAAGTTCAAAAACTCTTTGGATTTATAACCACAATTATCAGTGCCATCGCAGGGATTTCACTCTTTGTTGGTGGAACTGGAGTTATGAACATCATGCTGGTTTCGGTGACAGAACGTACGCGTGAGATTGGTCTGCGGAAGGCTCTCGGAGCTACACGGGCTAATATCTTAGTACAGTTTTTGATCGAGTCCATGATCTTGACCTTGCTAGGTGGGATCATCGGCCTAGTCAGTGCAGCAGGCTTGACAATGTTAGCAGGTATCTTGTTGCAAAATATGATTGCAGGCATCGAAGTTGGGGTTTCCCTCCCAATTGCTCTCTTTAGCTTGGCTGTGTCAGCCAGCGTTGGTATGATATTTGGTGTCTTACCGGCCAATAAAGCCTCTAAGCTTGATCCGATTGAAGCCCTTCGTTATGAGTAATATAAACAAGAGGAAAAACAAGATGGACATTTATCTGTCTTGTTTTTGTATGGATTTTCCTATCGAAAATCACTAAAAATATGATATAATGAAGTGTTAGAAAAACAGGTTTCATTTGCCTGGAAAGGAAATATTATGTCTGAAAAGAATTTTTATATTACAACACCGATTTACTATCCATCTGGTAAACTTCATATCGGTTCTGCCTACACAACTATCGCCTGTGATGTCTTAGCACGTTACAAACGCCTTATGGGCTACGATGTCTTTTATTTGACGGGTCTTGATGAGCATGGCCAAAAGATTCAACAAAAAGCAGAAGAAGCTGGTATTACACCACAAGCCTATGTCGATGGGATGGCAGTTGGAGTCAAAGAACTTTGGAAATTACTTGATATCTCATATGATAAATTCATCCGCACAACTGATGATTACCATGAAAAAGTGGTGGCTCAGGTCTTTGAACGCTTGCTTGCTCAAGATGACATCTACTTGGGCGAATACTCTGGTTGGTACTCAGTCTCAGATGAGGAATTTTTTACAGAAAGCCAGCTGGCAGAAGTTTTCCGTGATGAAGCTGGAAATGTGACGGGCGGAATCGCTCCATCAGGTCATGAAGTGGAGTGGGTTTCAGAAGAGTCTTACTTCCTTCGCCTCAGCAAATACCAAGATCGTTTGGTCGAATTTTTTAAATCTCATCCTGATTTCATCACACCTGATGGTCGCCTTAACGAAATGTTACGCAACTTCATCGAGCCAGGTTTGGAAGATTTGGCAGTTTCTCGTACAACCTTTACATGGGGAGTACCAGTCCCATCAAATCCAAAACACGTTGTCTATGTTTGGATTGACGCTCTCCTTAACTATGCGACAGCTCTTGGATATGGTCAAGATGAGCATGGAAACTTTGACAAGTTCTGGAATGGAACAGTCTTCCACATGGTTGGAAAAGACATTCTTCGTTTCCATTCTATCTACTGGCCAATCCTGCTCATGATGCTCGATATCAAATTGCCAGACCGCTTGATTGCTCACGGTTGGTTTGTCATGAAAGACGGCAAGATGTCTAAGTCTAAAGGAAACGTTGTTTACCCTGAAATGTTGGTAGAGCGTTATGGACTGGATCCACTTCGTTACTACCTCATGCGTAGCCTCCCAGTCGGTTCAGACGGAACCTTTACTCCTGAGGACTACGTCGGCCGTATCAACTATGAATTGGCCAATGACCTTGGAAATCTCCTCAACCGTACGGTTTCTATGATTAACAAGTACTTTGATGGCAAAATCCCTGCCTATGTAGAAGGTGTGACTGAATTTGACAATGCTCTTGCTCAAGTAGCAGAGCAATCTATCGCTGATTACCATACACACATGGAAGCAGTTGACTACCCACGTGCGCTTGAAGCAGTCTGGACCCTTATCTCTCGTACCAACAAATACATTGATGAGACAGCTCCATGGGTCTTGGCTAAGGATGAAGCCCTCCGTGACCAATTAGCAAGTGTGATGAGCCACTTGGCAGCTAGCCTTCGTATTGTAGCTCACTTGATTGAGCCATTTATGATGGAAACCAGTCGTGCAGTCTTGACTCAACTTGGTCTAGCAGAAGTTTCTAGCCTTGAGAACTTGAATCTAGCAGACTTCCCATCTGGTGTGACAGTAGTTGCCAAAGGAACTCCAATCTTCCCACGTCTGGATATGGAAGAAGAAATCTCCTATATCAAGGAACAAATGGAAGGCAATAAACCTGCAGTCGAAAAAGAATGGAATCCAGATGAAGTCGAACTCAAACTAAACAAGAAAGAAATCAAATTTGAAGACTTTGACAAGGTTGAAATCCGTGTCGCAGAAGTCAAAGAAGTTTCGAAAGTAGAAGGTTCTGATAAGTTGCTTCAATTCCGCTTGGATGCTGGTGATGGTGAAGACCGTCAAATTCTCTCAGGAATTGCAAAATACTATCCAAACGAACAAGAATTGGTCGGCAAGAAAGTCCAAATCGTTGCCAACCTCAAACCACGTAAAATGATGAAAAAATATGTCAGCCAAGGGATGATCCTCTCAGCTGAACATGATGGCAAACTAACCCTTCTCACAGTGGATCCAGCTGTACCAAACGGAAGTGTGATTGGATAAAAATAGACAGGACTAGTTCATGCTAGTTCTGTTTTTTTCTTTAGCTATTATGCTTTACAAACTAGTGTGAAAGTGGTATGCTATAGGTGAAGCTACTAGTATGTATTACAAAATAGATTAGAAGGGAGAAGGGATGAAAGAAACTCAGCTATTAAAAGGTGTTCTTGAAGGTTGTGTCTTGGATATGATTGGTCAAAAAGAGCGATATGGTTATGAGTTGGTTCAGACTTTGCGAGAGGCCGGATTTGGCACTATTGTTCCAGGAACTATTTATCCTTTGTTGCAAAAGTTAGAAAAAAAACAATGGATAAGAGGCGACATGCGCTCGTCGCCAGATGGTCCAGATCGGAAGTATTTTTCGTTAACTAAAGAAGGAAAAGAGCGTGTCTCGGTCTTTTGGCAACAATGGGACGATTTGAGTCAAAAAGTTGAAGGGATTAAGAATGGGGGGTAAACCATGAAGAAAATGAAGTATTACGAAGAAACAAGCGCTTTGCTGTATGAGTTTTCTGAGGAGAATCAAAAGTATTTTGAGGAGCTGTGGGATAGTTTTAATCTTGCTGGATTTCTCTATGATGAGGACTATCTTAGAGAGCAGATTTATTTGATGATGTTAGATTTTTCAGAAGCAGAACGAGATGGTATGAGTGCAGAGGAGTATCTAGGTAAGAATCCTAAAAAATTAATGAGAGAGATGCTCAAGGAAGCACCTCGCAGTTCTATCAAAGAGTCCCTTTTGACGCCAATTCTTGTCCTAGCGGTATTACGTTACTATCAACTGCTAGGTGATTTTTCTAAAGGCCCTCTCTTAACAGTCAATTTGCTCACCTTCTTAGGGCAACTGCTCCTTTTTCTAGTTGGATTTGGGCTTGTGGGGATAATCTTACGTTGGGGTTTAGTCCAAGATTCTCCCAAAATGAAAATTGGCACCTATACTGTCGTTGGGATTCTTGTTCTGCTAGTTGTTCTAGGATATGTAGGAATGACAAGCTTCATACAAGAAGGAGCCTTTTATCTTCCTGCTCCCTGGGATAGTTTATCTGTCTTTACGATTTCGTTGGTCATCAGTATTTGGAATTGGAAAGAACCGATTTTTCGTCCCTTTGTCAGTATGATTGTTGCCCATCTTGTTGTAGGCTCTCTACTCCGTTACTATGAGTGGATGGGAATTTCAAATGTTTTTCTTACAAAAGTTATTCCTTTAGCTGTCCTCTTTATTGGAATCTTTGTCTTGTTCCGTGGGTTTAAGAAGATAAAATGGAGTGAAATATAGTCAAAAAGCCGTTGCAAAGCGGTTTTTTGTTATAATGAAGGAAAAAATGTTAGAAATTAAAGGAGAAAAATTTGATGAGATACATAACTCTTGGTCGAGATGACAAAGAATTATCAGAAATTGTTCTCGGTATGATGCGAATCAGTGACAAGTCGGTCAAAGAAGTTGAGGAACTGGTTGAAACAGCCCTCTCTGTCGGAATCAATGCCTTTGACTTGGCAGATATCTATGGTGGAGGTCGTTGCGAAGAATTACTAGGTCAAGTGTTAAACAATCGTCCTGACCTGCGAGAAAAGATGTGGATTCAGTCCAAATGTGGCATTCGCATTGAAGAGTTTACTTATTTTGATTTTTCAAAAGAGTATATTTTAGAATCAGTAGATGGAATTTTAAAAAGATTGCAGGTTGACTATTTAGATAGCTTGCTTCTCCATCGACCAGATGCTCTGATGGAAGCTGATCAAGTGGCTCAAGCCTTTGAAATTCTACACACATCAGATAAAGTTAGAGATTTCGGTGTGTCCAACCAAAATCCTATGATGATGGAATTACTGAAGAAAGAAGTTAAGCAGCCTCTAGCTATCAATCAATTACAACTAAGTGCAGCATTCACACCTGGTTTTGAATCCGGTTTTCATGTCAATATGAAAGGGGACAAGGCAGCTTTGCGTGATGGTAGCGTCTTTGAATACTGTAAATTAAATGACATGGTTATTCAGGCCTGGTCAGTCTTGCAGTTCGGATATTTCAAAGGGAATTTTGTCGGCAATGAGAAGTTTCAACAACTAAACCAAGTCCTAAATCGACTAGCCTTAAAATACGGTGTAAGCCCATCAGCTATTGCTATCGCTTGGGTCTTACTCTACCCAGCTAAGATGCAGGCAGTGGTAGGAACAACTAATCCTAAACATTTAATAGAGGCAAGCCAAGCAAGTGATGTTAACCTGACTCGAAAAGAATGGTATGAGATTTACCTCGCAGCAGGGAATGATTTGCCGTAAGAGGAATTTGCATTTGAGAAATCACAGTCAAAAAGCCGTTGAAAAACGGTTTTTTCCATTATTTATAAATTAACTTGATAGTCTTTAAGTAATATAGTAAAATGGGGGAAATAATTTATATCTACTGGAGATTGGAATGAAGAAAACACTCATATTTTTTGGGGTTGTTTCTCTTTTAACAACTTTAGTTTTATTTCTTTTATTTAAGAATCATAGAGAGAGTGATAACCAGAAAATACAATCAAATACTGAGAAAATAATAAAATCAGACTTTATAGATTTATCGGGAAATTATGTGTCTGTCTCAGGTGAGAAAGCTACTGTTGCTAAGAATGATCAAAATTGGAGAATTTCATACAGCACAGATGAGGGTGATGTATTTGGAGACTTTTCTACGGATTGGAAGGAAGATGGCAACAATAGGTCTTCTGTTACAGAATTTAATAAGTCAGACGGAAATAAGGATTTTAAAATATCTATTTCAGTTAATAACGTAGATGATTCGTCTAAAATTTTAAAGGTAATCATCTTATCTGATGGAAATAAGAATCATAAAATGGTATTTGCTAGTAGTAGTGATTATTTTAAAAATAGTAAGGATAATATTCTTCAAGGAGATTTAAGTGCTTTTGAAGGAACTTATTCTAATGATTATTTGGAAAAAGCAATTGCAGAATCAAATTTTACTTTGTATGGGTATAAAAGAGAAGATTACTATAAAGGCATAACTTCTGTTTTTCCAAGATTATCCTATCAAGATGGATATTGGATCTTTTGGAGTGGTTCTATGCATGCTCAATTCAAGTTAGATAAAAGTAAAACACCGAAGAAAAACAATGATTATTATGAAGTATATTTTGTATGGGATAATAGAAATGCCATTATTGGGCAAGAATTAGTGTTAACATTTATCCCTGCTAATGAAACTGGACCAGATAATGAAAAAACTCAAGAAAACAGAATTCTTTATGGGAAAAGTTATCTTAGACCATATAAAGTGGATTGGTGGCAACTTTATCAACATAACTCACTTTCAGAGGTCGATTTAGATATTGAAGCGATTGAAAATGGTGATATTTCAACACTTGTTGGAACATGGAGGAATGGTCGTGGTAAGGAATTGATAATTAATCCTGATGGAACAACAGGGAATGGAAATAGGATTAAAGTAATAGAAGATTCATCTAAGAAGAGCAGTGTTCCATATGTTAGTTTACAAAGTGGTCCTACGAGTGCAGCTATAGGATTGTTTAAAATAGGATTTAAAAACCCAATGGGTGACCAATCAGATATTTCACGGCCACGCTTAATTGTTAGTCAATCAGCTGGAAATTATGATAAAGATTTTTATTATTACAGAGTAAAGTCAAGTGATTCTCATTAGTAGGTGAAATGTTCAGTAATCAGATAGCATTTGAGCTTTTTTTGAGTTTAATAATTTTATGAAATATTTATTCTGATGTACTCCTCTCAGCTGAACATGATGGTAAATTAACCCTTCTCACAGTTGATTCAGCTGTACCAAACGGAAGTGTGATTGGCTAATAGCGAAAAACCAACGTTAGGCACGTTGGTTTTTCTTGTTATGCGAGAGATTTTCTAAAAAGTGGTCTATCTCCTTTTGAGACTTGAGGACAGTTACTTTCTCTGGATAGATTTCTTGAACCCCCTTGTAGCGTTCCTTAGCGGATTTGCTCCGCCCATCCCAGAGAATCCATCTGATAAAGTCCCAGTCAAAGCGTTCAGGGCAGCCTGCTGCCATACTTTCTCTGACCTTACCTCGATATGTGAGATACCGTTTAAAGGCTCGAAAGAGACAAGTCCATGGTGAAAAATTTAGGAAGATGATTTGGTCAGCTTCTTGCATTCTTTCTTCGTAATAGCACCAAGAGTAGTTGCCATCGATGACCCAGTTTGTATGTTCTGAGAGGAAGTTTCTCATCTCAGCTTCCATCCAATCGCTGTCACTGTCTTGCCAACCTGGTTGAAATTGGAGGGTGTCCATATGTAGTTTGGGTATGGAGTAGTAGTTAGATAACTTTTCTGCTAGAGTTGACTTACCAGCTCCAGAATAACCGATGATTGCGATTTTCATTTTCTACCTTTTCGTAATGGAGGACAAAAAAACAGCCTCTGTGGACTGTTTCTTATTTAGCAAGTTTAGCTGAAAGACGAGCTTTATCGCGGCTTGCTTTGTTTTTATGAATCAAACCTTTAGTTTCTGCTTTGTCGATAGCTGAGCTAGCAGCACGGAAAAGTTCTTCAGAAGGGTTTGCTTCGAAAGCTTTGATAGCAGTACGCATAGCTGATTTTTGAGCTGAGTTTTTTTCGTTTTGTTTAACGTTCAATTCAGCGCGTTTGATAGCTGATTTAATGTTTGCCAATGTTCTTACCTCCATATTTACTAACTATACCATTATATCTGAAAACTTAGGTTTTGACAAGGGGAAATTATTTTTTTAGGTAAATTTCATCGATTTCGTGGTTTTTAGTCTTGTGGAGAATGACCTCGGCGCGATTCCTTGTTGGTTCGATATAGTTTTGTAGATTTATGAGATTAATACTGGTCCAAACCTGATGTGCAAAGGCTTCAACTTCTCCAATCGGCATTTGCGTAAAGCGGTGGTAGTAGCTGTCTGGATCGTTTTGGGCAAAGCTAAGTAGTTTTAAAAAGCGGTCTAAATACCAGCTTTCGATGTCTTCAACAGCTGCGTCCACATAGATGGAGAAATCAAAGAAATCAGTGATGTAAAGGCGCTCATTTTGAGGATTTTGAAAGACATTGATGCCTTCAACAATAACAAAGTCCGCAGCTTTGACACGTTGTTTCTCTCCAGGAACGATGTCATACACTTCATGAGAATAGACAGGAATATCGACATCTTGCCCATTCTTAAGGCGATCAAGGAAATTCAGCAAGGTTTCCATATCATAACTTTCAGGAAAACCTTTGCGATTTAAGATATCTTGCTCAATCAAGGTTTGATTGGGGTAGAGAAAACCGTCGGTTGTCACCAATTCTACAGTAGCATCTGGGAGAGTCCGTGATAGAAGAATCTGAAGTAAGCGACTAGTGGTTGATTTCCCCACAGCAACACTGCCCGAAACCCCAATAATAAAAGGTTGAGATTTGCTTTCACGTTGGAGGAAAATTCCTTTTGAAAAGGCCAAATCATCCTTGGTGCGCTTGTAAATATGGATAAGATGGACTAGGGGAAGATAGACGTCCGTTACGTCCTGCAGACTAATCTGGTCATTGAAACTCTTGATGGATTCTAACTCTTCCTCTGTCAAGGGAGGAGTTGTCTTTCGATGTAAAGATTGCCAAGTCTGGCGGCTGATTTTTTCAAAATGTAAAAATTCGTTGGTCATATTCTTTCCTCGTTCGATATCTTAGTATATCATATTTCTAATCTAAAGAGAGAATGAAATTCGATATTTCTCATTCTGATTCTTGAAAGTTGCTATAAGTTGCTCTAAAAGGTCAAAAATAGAGGAAATAGTACGAAAATTCTTTAATTGTTATCATAACAGATTTAGTTTGTTTGTTGAATTTTAGCTTTGTAAACGGTTTTAAAAAACCTTAAAATATGCTAAAATAGACTTATGAGTAAAATGTATTATGCAGAAAATCCTGATGCGGCTCACGACATTCATGAGTTGAGAGTGGAGTTGTTGGGAGAAAACATGACCTTTTTGACGGATGCGGGTGTTTTTAGCAAGAAAATGGTTGACTTTGGGAGTCAGCTCTTGCTCAAGTGTCTAGAGGTAAATGAAGGAGAGACGGTCCTTGATGTGGGTTGTGGTTATGGACCATTGGGCTTGTCATTGGCCAAGGCTTATGGAGTTCAGGCGACCATGGTCGATATCAATAATCGTGCCTTGGACCTAGCGCGACAAAATGCTGAACGTAATAAAGTAGAAGCAACGATTTTCCAATCCAATATCTATGAACAAGTTGAAGGGAAGTTTGACCATGTTATTTCCAATCCGCCGATCCGAGCGGGCAAACAGGTTGTTCATGAGATTATCGAAAAGAGCAGAGATTTCTTGAAAGACGGAGGAGATTTAACCATTGTCATTCAGAAAAAACAAGGAGCTCCAAGTGCTAAAAGTAAGATGGAAGACGTTTTTGGTAATTGTGAAATCGTAAAGAAAGATAAGGGATACTATATCCTTAGAAGTGTGAAAGAATGAGAGCAGTTGATTTAATCCAAAAGAAACGAGATGGTCAAGAACTGACTGCAGCTGAAATTAAATGGCTGGTAGAAAGCTATGTGGCTGGAACTGTTCCAGACTATCAGATGTCTGCTTTTTCTATGGCTGTTTATTTTAAAGGAATGACCACACGTGAGATTTCTGATCTGACGATGAATATGGTTAAAACAGGTCAGGAGTTTGATTTGTCAGCTATTGAGGGGGTTAAAGTTGATAAACATTCGACTGGTGGTGTAGGTGATAAGGTGACCTTAATCTTGGCTCCACTTGTTGCGAGTTTCGGCGTGCCCGTTGCTAAGATGAGTGGTCGAGGTCTCGGCCATACTGGTGGGACAATTGATAAATTGGAGTCCATTAAGGGCTATCAAGTCGAGCGAAGTCAAGAGGATTTCATTCGTCAGGTACAGGATATTGGTGTATCTGTCATTGGGCAGTCCGATCAGCTGGTTAAAGCAGATAAACTTCTCTATGCCCTCCGAGATGTGACAGCAACTGTCGACACGATTCCTTTGATTGCTAGTTCTGTTATGAGCAAAAAAATTGCTGCAGGAGCGGATGCCATTTTGCTAGACGTAACGGTCGGTGAGGGTGCCTTCATGAAGACGGTTGATGAGGCGCGCGAATTGGCTCAAACCATGGTGGATCTTGGTAAGGCTGTTGGTCGAAAGACAGTAGCAGTCATTACCGATATGAGCCAACCCTTGGGAAAAGCTATTGGCAATCGTCTCGAAATCCTTGAGGCAATCGATATTCTCAAAGGAAATGGCCGAGAAGATATTAGTCACTTTATCTGCGAGCTAGCTCAGATTATGCTTGGGTTGGCTGATATTGAGAAAACGATCGAGGAAATCCGTCAACACCTGGAAAATGGCCAAGCACTGGCTAAGTTTGAAGAAATGGTAGCAGCACAAGGCGGTGATTTAGAAGATCTCTATCGCCCCGTCAAAGTTGCCCATGTGGTGGAAATCCCTGCTCAAGAAACGGGTGTTATTTCAGCTCTTCCTGCAATGGAATTTGGGCTCTATGCCATGAGACTAGGAGCCGGTCGTGCAGTCAAGACTGATGACTTGGACTATGAAACAGGGATTGTTTTTGAAAAGAAAGTTGGAGACTCCGTTCAAAAGGGTGAAATTGTTGCAAAAGTTTATACAAATGGAAAAATTTCTTCTGAACTAGTTACAGAATTTCAAAAATATGTTAAAATAAATGATGGAGTGCAAAGTTTACGAGAAATTATAGAAATTATCTCATAAAACCAGGGAGAATCCGAATATGAAGTTAAATAAATATATTGATCATACGCTTTTAAAGCAAGATGCAAGCCAAGAACAAATTGATTGTTTGCTATCTGAAGCGCGTGAGTATGACTTTGCCAGTGTTTGTGTCAATCCCACATGGGTTAAACATGCGAAAACAGGGCTTGAAAGCTCAGATGTAAAGGTTTGTACAGTAGTAGGTTTTCCTTTGGGAGCAACAACTTCAGCTGTGAAAGCTTTTGAAACAAAAGAAGCTGTCCAAAACGGTGCAGATGAGATTGATATGGTTATCAATGTCGGTGCCCTCAAATCAGGCAATCTGGATTTAGTTGAATCGGACATCCGTGCTGTCGTAGAAGCAAGTGGTGACAAGCTGGTGAAAGTCATTATCGAAGCTTGCTTGTTGACAGACGATGAAAAGGTTGTGGCCTGCCAATTATCCCAGAAAGCAGGCGCTGACTTTGTCAAAACATCAACTGGATTTTCAACTGGTGGTGCCACTATTGAGGATGTTCAGTTGATGCGTAAAACAGTCGGACCAGATATGGGAGTTAAGGCAGCTGGTGGAGCTCGTTCATATGCGGATGCTGTCGCTTTTGTGGAAGCAGGTGCTACCCGTATCGGAACATCTGCTGGTGTAGCAATCTTAAAAGGAGAATTGGCAGATGGCAACTACTGAGTTGATTGAACTAGCAATTGAAACTAGCAAGAAAGCTTATGTGCCTTATTCTCACTTTCCTATCGGAGCTGTTTTAGTTGCCAAGGATGGTAGCATTTATACGGGTGTGAACATCGAGAATGCTAGTTATCCCTTGACTAATTGTGGAGAACGTACTGCTATTTTTAAAGCAGTTTCGGAGGGGCAACGGGAGTTTTCAGAATTGATTGTCTACGGACAAACTGAAAAACCTATCTCGCCATGTGGTGCTTGCCGCCAGGTCATGGTTGAATTTTTTGAACAAGATCTAAAAGTGACTTTAGTCGCTAAAGATAAATCGACGGTCGAGATGACGGTCGGGGAGTTACTTCCATACTCATTTACAGACTTAAATTAGTCTGAGTCACTCTCTGAGTGACGCGGTCCTTGTGGCCAACCAATCCATACTTGCAACATCGTTGCACATCTTATTTAGGAGGTTCAGTAATGAACAAGAAACAATGGCTAGGCCTTGGTCTAGTTGCAGTAGCAGCAGTTGGACTTGCTGCATGTGGTAACCGCTCTTCTCGTAACGCCGCTTCATCTTCATCAGAAATGAAGACCAAAGCAGCAATCGTAACAGATACTGGTGGTGTTGATGATAAATCATTTAACCAATCAGCTTGGGAAGGTTTGCAAGACTGGGGTAAAGAACACAATCTTTCTAAAGATAAAGGTTACACTTACTTCCAATCAACAAGCGAAGCAGACTATGCTAACAACTTGCAACAAGCGGCTGGAAGTTACAACCTGATCTTCGGTGTTGGTTTTGCCCTTCACAATGCAGTTGAGGAAGCAGCAAAAGACCACTCTGACCTAAACTATGTCTTGATTGATGATGTGATTGAAGGTCAAAAGAATGTTGCGAGCGTAAGATTTGCGGATAACGAAGCAGCTTACCTTGCTGGTGTTGCAGCAGCGAAAACTACAAAAACAAAACAAGTTGGTTTTGTAGGTGGTATCGAATCTGAAGTTATTTCACGTTTTGCAGCTGGATTCAAAGCTGGTGTTGAGTCAGTAGACCCATCTATCAAAGTCCAAGTTGACTACGCTGGTTCATTTGGTGATGCTGCCAAAGGTAAAACAATTGCAGCAGCTCAATATGCTGCCGGTGCAGACGTTGTCTACCAAGCAGCTGGTGGTACAGGTGCTGGTGTCTTTGCTGAAGCAAAATCATTGAACGAAAACAAAAATGAAAACGAAAAAGTTTGGGTTATCGGTGTAGACCGTGACCAAGCAGCAGAAGGTAAATACACTTCTAAAGATAGTAAAGAATCTAACTTCGTTCTTGTATCTACATTGAAACAAGTTGGTACAACTGTAAAAGATATTGCCAACAAAACAGAAAAAGGTGAATTCCCTGGTGGACAAGTGATTGTTTACTCATTGAAAGATAAAGGGGTTGAGCTAGCAGTAACAAACCTTTCAGAAGAAGGTAAAAAAGCTGTTGAAGATGCAAAAGCTAAAATCCTTGACGGAAGCGTAAAAGTTCCTGAAAAATAATGGATAAAAGTCATTTCTTAGGAAGCGGCCATCGGTCGCTTCTTTAAGAATTGAGGCAATTTTTGTCTCAATAGAGCTTGTTAATGTGATTAGCAGGTTTTATTGAAATAAAATAAACCTCTGAAAGGAAGAGCATATGGCACACGAAAATGTCATTGAGATGCGGGATATTACCAAGGTGTTTGGTGAATTTGTAGCAAACGACAAAATCAACTTGCAACTGCGAAAAGGTGAAATCCATGCACTTTTAGGAGAAAATGGAGCGGGTAAATCCACTCTGATGAATATGCTGGCAGGACTTCTTGAACCAACAAGTGGTGAAATTGTGGTGAATGGTCAGGTTGTAAAACTAGACTCACCATCTAAAGCCGCTGGTCTTGGAATTGGGATGGTTCACCAACATTTCATGTTGGTTGAAGCTTTTACAGTAGCTGAGAATATCATTTTAGGGAGTGAAATCACTAAAAATGGTGTTCTAGATATAGCTGGTGCTACTAAAGAAATCAAGGCTCTTTCTGAACGTTATGGTTTGGCAGTAGATCCTGCTGCTAAGGTGGCGGATATTTCCGTTGGTGCCCAACAACGTGTAGAAATCTTGAAAACACTCTATCGTGGTGCTGATATCCTTATCTTTGACGAACCTACAGCCGTATTAACTCCTTCAGAGATCGATGAGTTGATGGCAATCATGAAAAACCTTGTCAAAGAAGGGAAGTCCATCATTTTGATTACCCACAAGTTAGATGAGATTCGTGCAGTATCGAATCGAGTGACAGTTATCCGTCGTGGAAAATCTATCCAGACGGTTGAGATTGCAGGAGCAACCAATGCGGACTTGGCAGAAATGATGGTTGGACGCTCAGTCTCCTTTAAAACGGAAAAACAAGCACCACAACCCAAAGAAGTGGTCTTGTCTATCAAAGACTTGGTTGTCAATGAAAACCGCGGTGTACCAGCAGTGAAAAATCTATCCTTGGATGTTCGTGCTGGTGAAATTGTTGGTATTGCAGGTATTGATGGCAATGGTCAATCTGAACTCATTCAAGCCATTACTGGTCTTCGTAAGGTTGAGTCAGGTAGCGTTGAATTAAAAGGCAAATCAATCGTGGGGATGCATCCTCGACAAATTACTGAACTAAGCGTGGGCCACGTTCCAGAGGACCGTCACCGTGATGGCTTGATTTTGGAGATGATGATTTCTGAAAATATCGCTCTTCAAACCTACTACAAAGAACCACTCAGCAAGAACGGTATTTTAAACTATGCCAATATCACTTCACATGCTAAGAAATTGATGGAAGAGTTTGACGTCCGTGCTGCCAGTGAATTTGTTCCAGCAGCAGCTCTTTCAGGAGGAAATCAACAAAAAGCGATTATCGCTCGTGAGATTGATCGTGATCCTGATCTCCTTATCGTCAGCCAGCCAACTCGTGGTTTGGATGTCGGTGCCATTGAATATATCCACAAACGTTTGATTGAAGAACGTGATAACGGGAAGGCTGTCCTTGTTGTCAGCTTTGAATTGGATGAGATTTTAAATGTCTCAGACCGAATTGCTGTTATTCACGATGGTAAGATTCAAGGTATTGTATCGCCAGAAACAACTAACAAACAAGAACTTGGTGTCTTGATGGCAGGTGGAAACTTGGGAAAGGAGAAGAGTGATGTCTAAAAAATTACAACAAATTTCGGTTCCCTTGATTTCCGTATTCTTAGGAATCTTGCTCGGAGCCATTGTCATGTGGATCTTCGGATATGATGCTATCTGGGGTTATGAGGAGTTGTTCTATACAGCTTTCGGTAGTCTTCGTGGAGTTGGTGAAATTTTCCGTGCCATGGGTCCTCTTGTCTTGATAGGTCTTGGTTTCGCAGTTGCCAGTCGAGCAGGTTTCTTTAACGTTGGACTTCCTGGTCAAGCACTTGCAGGCTGGATTCTCAGTGGTTGGTTTGCCTTGTCAAATCCAGATATGCCTCGTCTCGTTTTGATTCCATTGACAGTGATCATTGCTTTGATCGCAGGTGGAATTGTTGGTGCGATTCCAGGTATCCTCAGAGCCTATCTCGGTACGTCAGAGGTTATCGTGACCATCATGATGAACTACATTGTATTGTATGTGGGAAATGCCTTTATTCATGCCTTTCCGAAAGATATTATGCAAAGTACAGACTCAACGATTCGTGTTAGTGCCAACGCTACATACCAGACACCATGGTTATCAGAGTTGACTGGAAATTCCCGTATGAATATCGGAATCTTCTTTGCAATCATTGCTGTAGCTGTGATTTGGTTCTTGCTAAAGAAAACGACTCTCGGTTTTGAAATTCGTGCAGTTGGTCTCAATCCCCATGCCTCAGAGTACGCTGGTATTTCAGCAAAACGTACAATCATTCTATCAATGATTATCTCTGGTGCTTTGGCTGGTCTTGGTGGAGCGGTCGAAGGTCTTGGAACTTTCCAAAACGTTTACGTTCAGGGATCATCATTAGCTATCGGATTTAACGGGATGGCAGTTAGTTTGCTTGCTGGAAATTCACCAATTGGAATTCTCTTTGCGGCCTTTTTATTTGGAGTTTTGCAAGTAGGAGCACCGGGTATGAACGCTGCGCAAGTTCCATCTGAGCTTGTCAGCATTGTAACAGCGTCTATTATCTTCTTTGTCAGCGTTCACTATATTATCGAACGCTTTGTCAAACCTAAAAAACAAGTTAAAGGAGGTAAGTAAGGATGTCTATTACAACATTACTCACCCTCTTGGTCTCTTCTATGCTGATTTACTCAGCACCACTTATTTTTACGAGTATCGGAGGAGTCTTCTCTGAACGTGGTGGTGTCGTTAACGTCGGTCTTGAAGGAATTATGGTTATGGGAGCCTTTTCTGGGGTTGTCTTTAACCTTGAGTTTGCAGAACAACTTGGAACAGCGACTCCTTGGATTTCCTTGTTAGTTGCTGGTATTGTGGGAGCTATTTTCTCTCTCATCCATGCAGTCGCTACAGTTCATTTCCGTGCGGACCATGTTGTCAGTGGTACAGTATTGAACTTGATGGCTCCTGCCCTAGCAGTTTTCTTGGTTAAAGTTCTTTATAACAAAGGACAAACGGATAACTTAAGCCAGACTTTTGGACGTTTTGATTTCCCAGTTTTGGCTGATATCCCTGTGATTGGAGATATCTTCTTCAAGTCAACCAGTCTACTAGGTTATATCGCGATTGCCTTCTCTTTCCTTGCTTGGTTTATTCTCTTTAAGACACGTTTTGGTCTTCGTCTTCGCTCTGTTGGTGAACACCCTCAAGCAGCGGATACCTTGGGGATCAATGTCTACAAGATGCGATATCTTGGGGTTGTTATTTCAGGTTTCCTTGGTGGAATTGGGGGAGCGATTTATGCTCAATCCATTTCAGTTAACTTCTCAGTGACAACTATTGTCGGTCCTGGATTTATCGCCCTTGCTGCGATGATCTTTGGTAAATGGAACCCAATTGGTGCTATGCTTTCTAGTCTTTTCTTTGGACTTTCACAAAGTTTGGCAGTTATCGGTTCTCAATTACCTTTCCTACAAGGAGTGCCAGCGGTTTACCTTCAAATCGCGCCTTATGTCTTGACTATCCTTGTCTTGGCAGCCTTCTTTGGAAAAGCAGTTGCACCTAAGGCAGACGGTATCAACTACATCAAGTCAAAATAAGCATACAAAAAAACGTCAGTTTCAAACTGGCGTTTTATTTTTTTGGATTTTGATGGGTTAGGTTCAACCCCCAAGGGACAAGATTTTCAGTTTTATTTTTGATACGTGTGATATTATCCTTGTGACGAATGATAATCAAGCTAGCAAGTGCTAGGATAATCAAAATGAAGAGAGGGTCATAGCTGTTTAGGATAAAACCAAATAGTGGAAATAGGAGAACTCCGATAACGGCTGCGATAGAAGCGGTAACGCTAGACAGTGAAATCATACTGCCTAGATAGAGGCTTCCAAAGAATACGATTGCTAGATAGAGACAGAAAACAGGCGCAAATCCGAAAATCACTCCAGCACTGGTTGCAACAGCCTTGCCACCCTTAAATCCTGCAAAGATAGGGAAAGTATGTCCAATCACAGCCAAAAGTCCAAATACAAGAGGTGATATACCTTGAAGGTGGAAAAGAATAGGAAGGAGAGTGGCCAAGGTCCCTTTACAGAAGTCAATCACAAAAGTTGCCATCCCTGCTTTCTTACCCAAAATACGGAAAGTATTGGTCGTACCAGTATTTCCAGAACCATGTTCACGCAGATTTGTTTGAAAGAAGATTTGTCCAATCCAGAGACCAGACGGAATCGAACCTAGCAAATAAGCTAAAATTAATAATACAAATGTCATCATAGACCTATTATACCATGAAATGGTATCGAAAGTCAGAGAATATCCTGTGAAATTGTGACAGCTGAAAGGGAAAAGCTTTGCAAAATTGCTAGAAAACCTGTAAAATAGAAAAGATGAACAAATAGGAGGTTCCTTGTGTCAAAAAAGGAAATCAATATTAATAACTACAATGATGACGCCATTCAGGTGCTAGAAGGGTTGGATGCGGTCCGTAAACGTCCGGGGATGTATATTGGATCGACTGACGGTGCTGGCCTCCATCACCTAGTCTGGGAAATTGTGGATAATGCAGTCGATGAAGCCTTGTCTGGATTTGGTGACCGCATTGATGTGACCATCAATAAAGACGGAAGTTTAACCGTACAAGACCATGGTCGAGGGATGCCGACTGGGATGCACGCCATGGGAATTCCAACTGTTGAGGTTATCTTTACCATTCTCCACGCTGGAGGAAAATTCGGTCAGGGTGGCTACAAAACATCTGGTGGTCTTCACGGAGTCGGTTCTTCGGTTGTTAATGCACTCTCAAGTTGGTTGGAAGTTGAAATTACCCGTGACGGTACAGTCTACAAGCAACGTTTTGAAAATGGCGGGAAACCCGTCACAACCTTGAAGAAAATTGGTACAGCACCCAAGTCTAAGACAGGTACCAAAGTCACTTTCATGCCTGACGCGACGATTTTTTCTACGACTGACTTCAAGTACAATACCATTTCAGAACGTCTCAATGAGTCAGCCTTTCTCTTAAAAAATGTTACCTTGTCTTTGACAGATAAGCGAACAGATGAAGCAATCGAATTCCATTATGAGAACGGGGTACAAGACTTTGTTTCTTACCTCAATGAAGACAAGGAAACCTTGACGCCAGTCCTATATTTTGAAGGCGAAGACAATGGTTTCCAAGTGGAAGTTGCCCTCCAGTACAATGATGGATTTTCAGATAACATTCTATCCTTTGTCAATAACGTTCGTACTAAAGATGGTGGAACGCATGAGACAGGACTTAAGTCTGCCATTACTAAGGTCATGAATGACTACGCTCGTAAGACAGGGCTTCTCAAGGAAAAAGATAAAAACCTTGAAGGGTCAGATTACCGTGAAGGTTTAGCAGCCGTTCTATCTATTCTGGTTCCGGAAGAACACCTCCAGTTTGAGGGTCAGACAAAGGACAAACTTGGAAGTCCTCTGGCTCGTCCAGTTGTGGATGGGATTGTGGCTGATAAGTTGACCTTCTTCCTTATGGAAAATGGGGAACTGGCTTCCAATCTCATTCGCAAGGCTATCAAGGCGCGTGATGCTCGTGAGGCAGCTCGCAAAGCGCGTGATGAGAGCCGAAATGGTAAGAAAAATAAAAAAGACAAGGGCTTGCTTTCTGGTAAATTGACTCCAGCCCAGTCTAAAAACCCTGCAAAGAATGAACTCTACCTAGTTGAGGGGGACTCTGCCGGCGGTTCTGCCAAGCAAGGTCGTGATCGTAAGTTCCAGGCTATCTTACCCCTTCGAGGTAAGGTTATCAATACAGCCAAGGCTAAGATGGCGGATATCCTCAAAAATGAAGAAATCAATACCATGATTTATACCATCGGTGCGGGTGTGGGAGCAGATTTTTCTATTGAAGATGCCAACTATGACAAGATCATTATCATGACCGATGCGGATACAGATGGTGCCCACATTCAGACCTTGCTCTTAACCTTTTTCTACCGCTATATGCGTCCACTAGTCGAGGCAGGACATGTCTATATCGCCCTTCCGCCTCTTTACAAGATGTCCAAAGGCAAAGGCAAGAAAGAAGAAGTAGCTTATGCTTGGACGGACGGAGAGCTAGAAGAACTCCGCAAGCAGTTTGGTAAAGGCGCTACCCTTCAACGCTACAAAGGTCTAGGAGAGATGAATGCGGACCAACTCTGGGAAACAACCATGAATCCAGAAACCCGCACTCTTATCCGTGTCACGATTGAAGACCTAGCACGCGCAGAACGTCGCGTTAATGTCCTCATGGGAGATAAGGTCGAACCACGACGTAAATGGATTGAGGATAATGTCAAGTTTACGCTGGAAGAGAGTGGGGAGATGGTGTTTTGAGAAATTGAAGGTATAGGTTATAGGAGTTTTTAGAATGGGAAAAAATAAAAACAAGAAGCAAAAAGGTGTAGGAAGAATTATCAAGCTATTTAGAAATTACGGATATATTTCTACGGATAGTTTTGGTCAAGAAGGTGAGGAACTTCCATTTCAGTTTACTCCTGAGATGATAAAAGAAATAGATGGTATTGAGTACATTGAATATAGCAAAGAGGTAGAGTTTAATATAAAAAAAGGAGTGAATCTTAGAGATAAGAAAATTAGAGAAGCTGGTGACTTAAAGTTTGATTCTCGAAATTTAATTCAGGAAAAGCGTGTGGAATCAAAGTCCTATTTGGAACAAGTAAAAGAAAAATTTGATTTGTTTAATATTCAACTACCAACCAAAAATCAAATGGAAAACGAAATCAGAGAGCTTGATTTGGCGGTTGATCAGTTTACTGCTTCTGTGTTAAAAAATTTTTATGATTCTGTTTTGGTAGATGATGAAGCTATTTTATATGAATATTTGAAAAAAATAGGATTCCAACCCTATATGTTAGATTATATTATTAATGGTCTTTTTATTGAAAAAACTTTGGGTAATTTAAAAAAAATTGATGTAAAACACATTGTTAAAATTGACGATATTGATAAAGTGTTCAGGGAAAAGATATTAAGATGGATATTAGGGATTGAAAATTCATACAAAAGTTTATTAAGTAGATTAGCTACTCAAAGAGAAGGTGGAGATGAAATTGCTGCTAGAGTTGTTAGGCATTGGAAAACTTCCACCGACGATGTTAAAGAAAGACAATATAAAAGAGCCCAAAACAGATATAAGTATCTAAGTTACTCAGATAAATTTGATTATATTAATTCCGATATAATCCCATTAGATGATTTAATGGATCAAATGGATTTGAGTACTTTAGAATCTTTGCTTTATAAGTTTGATGCTTTTTCAAAAGAAAGTATCTCTACAGGGGGGCGTTTATTAACTCCTTTTGTCAGAGATATTGTTTTACATAAAAAAGTACTTTCATATTTAAGGATTATAAGAAATGCAGCTGCACATGGAAGGTTTGTAATTCCAACTATAGTAAATCCTGATTATAATCCTAACTGGGATTTGGAGTTTGATAACCCTCTTGAAAGAACTGAAATTAAAGATTGGTTCATATTTAGTTATTTAAAAAAGGCACTAATGTCCCAAGGATTTGACGAGTCTATTTCAGTAGGGATTGCACAAACCATTTTTGGTAATCCCTACAGAAGAGCTTGGTTTGAACTTAATTTTATTTATCATCGATTCATTAGTCTTTTTGATGAGAAAATGTATAATGATTTCAAAAACGAATCGAATTATTTCTTAGATTATGACAGTGATTATGATAGAAATGAACAAGAAAAAAATGTCAATCCCATTTTAAAAGATATTGGAGACTTAACAATGTTTGAGTCAGATTCACTTCTTCAGTATTTTCCTCCAGCGTATAAAACAATAGCAAATGAAGCATCACTTGCAGAGAAAACGGCAAGCCTCCATTTTTATGAAACAGGAATACATCTACAGAAGTATTTTTGATTTTTACTATTTTGAAACAATATCCCACACGAATAATCACCTTTCCCAGTTTTAAAACAAGAAATCCCACTTGTAGAATATCTTGTCTAGTGGGAAATAACCTAAAACACACATATGTGTTTTGAGTTATTGGAGTAAAATACGAATATTTAGATATGTTCTGAATTGTTTTAGAGCAAAAACTTAAAAACACATTATTGAAAGAGGAGTTTTATGAAAAAAGAATATGGTATCACAAGTTTAACTGTACGCAATTTAGAAAACAACGAATTCTTCCAACTTCTATCTGAGAGCAAGGACGAGTTTGGAATTTTTACAAAAGCCAATAAGTCTGAGCAGGTTTACGCAACGAAGCTTGAGGATATGGAGAAACTTCTTGAGACTTTGCAAGCTGGTTTGCACCGTTCCAAGGCCAGTCAAACGGTGGCTAGTTTGGAAGCGTCTGATCGTGAGCGTGATGATGCGCTTTCTACCTTGACTGGTTTGGTCAAGGCCTTTTCTCGTGTGAAAGAGGCAAGTAGCAAGGAAGCTTACGACAAACTCAGCAAACTTTTCAAAAATTATGCTGGGCTAACGAGTATGAGCTACGAAAAAGAGACAGAAGCTATTAACCATTTGCTCAAGGAGCTAAAAGATACTGACTACCAAACTGCTCTTTCAACCCTGCATTTGACAACTCATGTAGAAACCTTGACAAAGGCACAGGCTCAGTTTGAAAAAGCCTATAAGGAGCGCTTGGCTGAGCAAAAAGGCAAGGCACCTAGTCAAAACAAGGAAGTCCGTGCGAAACTACAAGAAATCTATGACTTCCTTGTGGATTTTACTGCAATCAACGCCTATGCTTATCCAGATAAAAAGCAGTATGCCGATCTCCGTGACCATCTCAACACTATCCGTAGTCGCTATAAAAAATTAACACCAAAGAAAAGCAAGCAAGAAGTAGATAACTAATACCCGATAAAACGAGAAGGAATTGATATGAGAACAGAGACAGAAATGCTCGATGTGATTTCACAGACTGCCGAAACTTTACAAGTCGAGGCTGTCGCTATGTCTGGTTCACGGACTGATACAAAAGCGCCAAAAGATGAGTTTCAAGACTATGATGTTGTTTATATCGTGGACGATTTAGATAATCTGACGAGTGACCTTTCTTGGTTGGATCCCTTTGGCAAACGTATCATTGAGCAACATAATGTACTAGGTCACCGTCGACTTTATCTTATGCTCTTTGAAGATGGCAATCGGATAGATTTGACTCTCTGCCCCAAAGACCACATTCAAGAGTGGGTGGATAGTGAGGCAGGATTCACTGTTTTAGAAGATCCAGAACATTTATTTGAACCTTATTCTCAAAATCTAGAGCGTTATTGGACAACCCCAGCTAGTCAGACAGATTTTGAAAAAGCCTGCAACGAATTTTGGTGGGTGTCAGCCTACGTGGTTAAAGGGATTTGTCGGAATCAGCTCATCTACGCGACTGACCATCTCTACGGTATTTGTCAACAAGAACTCCTGAAAGTCTTATCTTGGCAGGTCGCAAGTGATAAGGGGACTGTTGACGTCGGAAAGAACTACAAGTACCTCTTTAACTATTTGCCTGCTGAGAAAGAGAAGGGATTCTCAGCTCTCCTTGATTTTTCAAGTAAAGAGAAAATCACTCAGTCTTTGTTTGCTACGATGCAACTTTTCCACCAAGAGGCTCAATCCCTTGCTCACAAGATGGGTTTTGACTATAAGAAGGACGTGGCTGAGAAGATGATTGAGTATGCTGAGGAAAGAGTGAAGAAGTTTGGGAATAACTAGAAAAATGAAAAAGCGAGAGGAGAAGACTCATGATTGAAAAAGTGGAACGCCTCATTACAGAGATTAATCGTATTCATCTAGAATATTCTAAAGATTATTTTGAAACAGGTAAAGTGGAGAAAATCAATCTCAAGCATACCTTTTCAAAAGTCCCGACTAAAGCGATTTTGGCCTACCGTCTGAATTTACATGAGTCAATTAATGACTATCTGATGAAAGCGGATGTCCAAGATATTGCCTATGTTTATCGTGTCAAAACTTCTGAGTCTATTTTAGATAAAATTACACGTTTTTCCGAGCGTCAAGAGGGCTATCCTGTGAATTCCATTCTTAATGATATTTTTGGTGCTCGTATGATTTTAAGTTCTAAAGAGATAGCTCAAGTCATGGATAAATTAGATGATTGGCAAGAGATGTACGGACTAAAAAATTGGTATTTACGTGATAAAGATGGCTATGTCGGTATTCATATCTATTTTAAAAATAAAAGTAATTTTTACTACCCATGGGAACTCCAACTTTGGGATAAGAAAGATGTAGATAGCAATATCGCCAGTCATATCAAGTATAAACGAGGGTTTGTGGAGTAGATATTTCAAGTGGAAATGATGATACAGGAATTGGGTGAAACTCACTTACCATATATTTTTTCCCTTTTCCATAAAACCTATTCTATATTCTTTGAAAGGAGTTGAACACGCCCTAAATACTGTGTGAAAAAGATAAATTCTCTTGTGAGCATCGCTCACTGCAAGAGTTTCCTATTTTCACTTTGCATTTTACGGGCTTAGTATCCTATGTCTAACATTCAAAACATGTCCCTTGAGGATATCATGGGAGAGCGCTTTGGTCGCTACTCCAAGTACATCATTCAAGACCGGGCTTTGCCAGATATTCGTGATGGATTGAAGCCGGTTCAGCGTCGCATTCTTTATTCGATGAATAAGGATGGCAATACTTTTGACAAGAGCTACCGTAAGTCTGCCAAGTCTGTCGGTAACATCATGGGGAATTTCCACCCACACGGTGACAGTTCTATCTATGATGCCATGGTCCGTATGTCACAGGACTGGAAGAACCGTGAGATTCTAGTTGAAATGCATGGTAATAACGGTTCTATGGACGGAGATCCGCCTGCGGCAATGCGTTATACCGAGGCGCGTTTGTCTGAGATTGCTGGTTACCTTCTTCAAGATATCGAGAAAAAGACAGTTCCCTTTGCTTGGAACTTTGACGATACCGAGAAAGAACCAACTGTTCTGCCAGCAGCCTTCCCCAACCTTTTGGTCAATGGTTCGACTGGGATTTCAGCTGGATATGCCACAGATATTCCACCACATAATTTGGCCGAAGTTATCGATGCTACAGTTTACATGATTGACCACCCAACTGCCAAGGTGGATAAACTCATGGAATTCTTGCCTGGACCAGACTTCCCAACAGGGGGGATTATTCAGGGTCGTGATGAAATCAAGAAAGCCTATGAAACTGGGAAAGGGCGCGTGGTCGTTCGTTCTAAGACCGAAATTGAAAAGTTAAAAGGTGGTAAGGAACAAATCATTATCACTGAGATTCCTTATGAAATCAATAAAGCCAATCTGGTTAAGAAAATCGATGATGTTCGTGTCAATAACAAGGTAGCAGGGATTGCGGAGGTTCGTGATGAGTCTGACCGTGACGGTCTTCGTATCGCTATTGAGCTCAAAAAAGACGCCAATACCGAGCTCGTTCTGAACTATCTCTTCAAATACACTGACCTGCAAATCAACTACAACTTCAACATGGTGGCGATTGATAATTTCACGCCTCGTCAGGTCGGAATTGTGCCAATCTTGTCTAGCTATATTGCCCACCGTCGTGAAGTGATTTTGGCGCGTTCACGCTTTGACAAGGAAAAGGCTGAGAAACGTCTCCATATCGTCGAAGGTTTGATTCGCGTGATTTCGATTTTGGACGAAGTCATTGCCCTTATCCGTGCTTCTGAGAATAAGGCGGACGCCAAGGAAAATCTCAAGGTCAGCTATGAATTCACAGAGGAGCAGGCTGAGGCTATCGTTACCTTGCAACTGTATCGTTTGACCAATACCGATGTGGTTGTCTTGCAGGAAGAAGAAGCAGAACTTCGTGAGAAGATTGCCATGCTGGTAGCCATCATCGGTGATGAACGAACCATGTACAATCTCATGAAGAAAGAGTTTCGTGAGGTCAAGAAGAAATTTGCGACACCTCGTTTGAGTAGCTTAGAAGATACTGCGAAAGCAATCGAGATTGATACAGCTAGTCTGATCGCTGAGGAAGATACCTATGTCAGCGTGACCAAGGCAGGTTACATCAAACGTACCAGTCCACGTTCCTTTGCAGCTTCCACTCTGGAAGAAATTGGCAAACGTGATGATGATCGTTTGATCTTTGTTCAAGCTTCTAAGACAACCCAGCATCTTTTGATGTTCACGACTCTTGGGAATGTCATTTATCGACCAATCCACGAATTGGCAGATATTCGTTGGAAGGATATCGGAGAGCATCTGAGCCAGACTATTACAAACTTCGAAACTAACGAAGAAATCCTTTATGCAGAAGTCGTGGATCAGTTTGAGGATGCCACAACCTACTTTGCTGCAACTCGTCTTGGTCAAATCAAACGCGTAGAACGCAAAGAATTCACTCCATGGCGAACCTATAAGTCGAAGTCTGTCAAGTATGCTAAGCTCAAAGACGAGACAGACCAGATTGTAGCAGTGGCTCCGATTAGACTGGATGATGTTCTCTTGATTAGCCAAAACGGTTATGCCCTTCGTTTCAATATCGAAGAGGTTCCAGTTGTTGGTGCCAAGGCTGCGGGCGTCAAGGCTATGAACCTGAAAGCAGATGATGCGCTTCAGGCTGCCTTTATCTGTAACACCTCATCCTTCTACCTCCTAACCCAACGTGGAAGCTTGAAACGCGTTTCCATTGAGGAAATTCCAGCGACCAGCCGTGCCAAACGAGGCCTACAAGTTTTGCGTGAGTTGAAAAACAAACCGCACCGTGTCTTCTTGGCTGGAGCAGTTGTAGAGCAAGGCTTCATCGGTGATCTCTTTAGTACAGAAGTGGAAGAAAACGACCAAATTTTGCTTGTCCAATCTAACAAGGGAACAATCTATGAAAGCCGATTGCAAGATTTGAACTTGTCAGAACGTACTAGCAACGGAAGCTTTATCTCAGACACCATTTCAGATGAAGAAGTTTTTGATGCTTACCTCAAAGAAGTCTTTAAAGAGGATAAAGCAAATCCTTAAAAAGAATCAGTCCAAGGGGCTGATTTCTTTATGTTGAAAAAATTTTCAGAAAATTACAAATAATACTTGAAATTTTACTAGAAAAGTGTAGAATAGAACACATAGTTTGAATAGTATAAAGGAGAAACACATGACAGTTGCAATTGATTGGGAAAATCTTGGATTTTCTTATATGAAATTACCTTATCGCTATATCGCTCATTATAAAAATGGTCAATGGAATCAAGGAGAGTTGACAGAGGATGCGACCTTGCATATTTCAGAGTCTTCTCCAAGTCTCCACTATGGACAGCAAGCGTTTGAGGGCTTGAAAGCCTATCGTACTAAGGATGACAGTATCCAACTCTTTCGTCCAGATGAAAATGCCAAGCGTCTGCAACGTACTTGCGACCGTCTCTTGATGCCTCAAGTTTCGACAGAAATGTTTGTGGAAGCTTGTAAAGCGGTTGTTCGTGCCAATGAAGATTATGTACCACCATACGGAACGGGTGGAACCCTCTATCTCCGTCCGCTTCTAATTGGTGTTGGAGATATTATCGGGGTAAAACCAGCAGAAGAATATATTTTCACCATCTTTGCTATGCCAGTTGGTAACTACTTTAAAGGTGGATTGGTTCCAACTAATTTCTTGATTCAGGATGAATACGACCGTGCAGCGCCAAATGGTACAGGAGCCGCCAAGGTAGGCGGTAACTATGCTGCCAGTCTTCTACCAGGTAAAATGGCAAAATCACGTAATTTTTCAGATGTTATCTACCTAGATCCAGCTACCCACACCAAGATTGAGGAAGTCGGATCAGCCAACTTCTTTGGAATTACAGCAGCCAACGAATTCGTTACGCCATTAAGCCCATCAATCTTGCCATCTATTACCAAGTACTCTTTGCTCTACTTGGCAGAACATCGCTTGGGCTTGACACCGATCGAAGGTGATGTTCCGATTGACAATTTGGATCGTTTTGTAGAGGCAGGTGCTTGTGGAACAGCAGCAGTTATCTCACCAATAGGGGGAATCCAACACGGTGACGATTTCCATGTTTTCTATAGTGAAACAGAAGTAGGTCCTGTGACACGTAAACTCTATGATGAATTGACTGGTATCCAATTTGGTGATGTGGAAGCACCTGAAGGATGGATTGTCAAAGTGGACTAAACGACATCAAGTAAAGAGAAACTCCATAGCAGTTATAATGGCTGAAATGGAGTTTTTTCTTGCTAGTTTGAGCATTTTCTTGTACAATAGAAAAAGTGAAAAGAGGTAAAGTATGAGTAAAAAAGATAAGAAAATTGAAATTCAATTAACAGATGCAAAAGTGACTGTTGGAAAAGACAGTTATGAAGGTTACGTTTTGACGATCGGGAAAAAGGTCATTGGTGAAATTGCCGAATTAGATAGCCAATTTGCCATCATAAAGAATGGAAATGTCGATAGTTTTTATAAAAAACTTGAAAAAGCTGTGGAAATTTTGATTGAAAACTATAATTTGACAAAATAATACTTGTTTTATTGAAAATTTCATGATATAATAGTTCTCGTTAAATATTGGAGAGATAGCGAAGAGGCTAAACGCGGCGGACTGTAAATCCGCTCCTTCGGGTTCGGGGGTTCGAATCCCTCTCTCTCCATTTGTCAATGGGGTATAGCCAAGCGGTAAGGCAAGGGACTTTGACTCCCTCATGCGTTGGTTCGAATCCAGCTACCCCAGTTCTTAGGTAATAAATTCAAGATAAAAAGAAAATATCTTAGGGTATTTTATTTTTATAATTGAAAGACGTGAACGATATGAACATGTCCTTGCGGGTGCTTAGGAAAAAAATTATAAGTATGTCAAGTTTAGAAAAAAGCTTGATTGTTGGAGGATTTTTTAGATGAACGAATTTGAAGATTTGCTAAATAGCGTTAGCCAAGTTGAGCCTGGTGATGTTGTTAGTGCTGAAGTATTGACAGTTGATGCGACTCAAGCTAACGTTGCAATCTCTGGGACTGGTGTTGAAGGTGTCTTGACTCTTCGCGAATTGACTAACGATCGCGATGCAGATATCAATGACTTTGTGAAAGTAGGAGAAGTATTGGATGTTCTTGTACTTCGTCAAGTAGTTGGTAAAGATACTGATACAGTTACATACCTTGTATCTAAAAAACGCCTTGAAGCTCGCAAAGCATGGGACAAACTTGTAGGACGCGAAGAAGAAGTTGTTACTGTTAAAGGAACTCGTGCCGTTAAAGGTGGACTTTCAGTAGAATTTGAAGGCGTACGTGGATTTATCCCTGCTTCTATGTTGGATACTCGTTTCGTACGTAACACTGAGCGTTTCGTAGGTCAAGAATTTGATGCTAAAATCAAAGAAGTTGATCCTAAAGAAAACCGCTTTATCCTTTCACGTCGTGAAGTTGTTGAAGCAGCCACTGCAGCAGCTCGTGCTGAAGTATTTGGTAAATTGGCTGTTGGTGATGTAGTAACTGGTAAAGTTGCTCGTATCACAAGCTTCGGTGCTTTCATCGACCTTGGTGGTGTTGATGGATTGGTTCACTTGACTGAATTATCACATGAACGTAACGTTTCACCTAAATCAGTTGTAACTGTTGGTGAAGAAATCGAAGTGAAGATTCTTGATCTTAACGAAGAAGAAGGACGTGTATCACTTTCACTTAAAGCAACTACACCTGGACCATGGGATGGCGTTGAGCAAAAATTAGCTAAAGGTGATGTAGTGGAAGGAACAGTTAAACGTTTGACTGATTTCGGTGCATTTGTTGAGGTATTGCCAGGTATCGATGGACTTGTTCACGTATCACAAATTTCACACAAACGTATCGAAAATCCAAAAGAAGCTCTTACTGTTGGTCAAGAAGTTACTGTTAAAGTCCTTGATGTTAACGCTGACGCAGAACGTGTTTCACTTTCTATCAAAGCTCTTGAAGAACGTCCAGCTCAAGAAGAAGGACAAAAAGAAGAGAAACGTGTTGCTCGTCCACGTCGTCCAAAACGTCAAGAAAAACGTGATTTCGAACTTCCAGAAACACAGACAGGATTCTCAATGGCTGACTTGTTCGGTGACATCGAACTTTAATTAAATTGATAATCACAAAATCCTTTGTTTAAAACAAGGGATTTTTCTTTTGTCTCTTTCTCATTTTTGATATAATAGTTCTATGTTAGATTCAGAAAAACAATCACAGTATCAATTGTTAAATGAGGAACTCTCTTATTTACTTGAAGGTGAGAACAATGTTCTTGCCAATCTTTCGAATGCTAGTGCCCTCCTAAAATCTCGCTTTCCCAATACTGTATTTGCAGGGTTTTATCTGTTTGATGGTAGCGAGTTGGTTTTAGGGCCTTTTCAGGGTGGTGTTTCTTGTATTCGCATTCCGCTTGGAAAAGGCGTGTGTGGAGAAGCTGCTGAGTTTCAAGAGACTGTTTTAGTTGGCGATGTGAGCACCTATCCAAACTACATTTCTTGTGATAGTATGGCCAAGAGTGAAATCGTGGTTCCCATGCTCAAGAATGGTCAATTGCTGGGTGTCTTAGACCTGGATTCTTCACTTATTGATGATTACAATGCTGTTGACCGTGATTACTTGGAACAATTTGTCGCTATTTTGCTTGAGAAGACAGAATGGAACTTTACGATGTTTGAGGAGAAAGCCTAATGTATCAAGCACTTTATCGAAAATATAGAAGCCAAACTTTTTCACAATTGGTCGGGCAAGAGGTTGTGGCTAAAACCCTAAAACAAGCGGTCGAGCAGGAAAAGATTAGTCATGCCTATCTTTTCTCGGGCCCTCGTGGAACAGGGAAGACCAGTGTAGCTAAGATATTTGCTAAAGCCATGAACTGTCCGAACCAAGTGAACGGAGAACCGTGTAATAACTGCTATATCTGTCAGGCTGTGACAGAAGGTAGCCTAGAAGATGTTATTGAAATGGATGCAGCTTCAAATAATGGAGTTGATGAAATTCGTGAAATTCGTGATAAATCTACCTATGCACCTAGTTTGGCACGTTATAAGGTCTACATTATCGACGAGGTTCATATGCTGTCTACAGGAGCCTTTAATGCGCTTTTGAAGACCCTAGAAGAACCAACTCAAAATGTCGTCTTTATCTTGGCGACCACCGAATTGCACAAGATTCCAGCAACTATTTTATCGCGTGTCCAACGTTTTGAGTTTAAATCGATTCGAACTCAAGATATCACGGCACATATTCATCATATTTTAGAAAAAGAAAATATCAGTTCTGAACCAGATGCTGTGGAAATCATTGCCAGACGGGCTGAAGGTGGAATGCGGGATGCCTTGTCTATTCTGGACCAAGCCTTGAGTTTAACACAGGGAAATGAGCTCACGACAGCTATCTCTGAGGAGATTACAGGCACCATTAGTCTATCAGCACTTGATGACTATGTAGCCGCCTTGTCTCAGCAGGATGTTTCAAAAGCGCTTGATTCTTTGAATCTTTTGTTTGAAAATGGCAAGAGCATGACTCGTTTTGTGACGGATCTCTTGCAGTATTTGCGTGATCTACTAGTTGTTCAGACAGGTGGCGAAAATACTCATCATAGTCCAGTTTTTATGGACAATCTAGCTCTTTCCCAAGAAAGTCTCTTTGAAATGATTCGAATAGCGACTGTGAGCTTGGCAGATATGAAAGCTAGCCTGCAACCTAAGATTTATGCTGAGATGATGACCATTCGTTTAGCTGAGGTTAAGCCTGAACCAGTGCTTTCAGAAGCTGTTGAAAGTGAGATTTCTGCACTAAGACAGGAAGTCGCTCGCCTCAAACAAGAACTTGCCAATGTTGGTACAGCTTCTAAACAAGTGGCGCCAGTTCCTAGTCGTCCAGCCACTTCCAAGACAGTCTATCGAGTGGATCGCAACAAAGTTCAGGCTATCCTACAAGAAGCTGTTGAAAATCCTGATTTGGCACGGCAAAACTTGATTCGCCTCCAGAACGCATGGGGAGAAGTGATTGAAAGTTTAGCTGGACCTGATAAGGCTCTTCTCGTTGGTTCTCAACCAGTTGCAGCCAACGAACACCATGCTATTTTAGCCTTTGAGTCTAATTTCAATGCTGGGCAAACCATGAAAAGAGATAATCTTAATACCATGTTTGGCAATATTCTCAGCCAAGCAGCTGGATTTTCCCCTGAGATTCTGGCTATTTCCCTAGAGGAATGGAAAGAGGTTCGAGCAGCCTTTTCCGCTAAAAACAAGTCTTCTCAAGCAGATCAAGAGATAGAAGAAGAGAGTCTGATTCCGGAAGGATTTGAATTTTTGGCTGATAAAGTCATGGTCGAAGAAGACTAAAAGTGGATTTCATGGTACAATAATCCTATGACTAGACAACAATTTATCGTGATAGCACTATTTACTGCTGCTGAGACTTATTTTTTCAATGAAGCATGGATGACGGGTCGCTATTTCATGGCAGCCTTTTGGGCCATTCTACTTTTTCGAAATTTTAGGTTAAGTTATGTAATGGGGAAAATAGTAGATGCCATTGATCAGCACCTAAACCGTAAGGATTAGTCACTAGCTTCTAAACAAAATCAAAGCCTTTTGGGCTTTTTTTTGTTATACTAGTAGAGTATATTTATGGACCTTTTCTTGTATTTTTTGAGAAATGTAAGTGATTTCTTTAAGGATAAAGGAAGTAGGCCAGAAAAAGAAAGGAATTATCATGTCAGTATTAGAGATCAAAGATCTTCACGTTGAGATTGAAGGAAAAGAAATTTTGAAGGGAGTCAATCTGACTCTGAAAACAGGAGAAATCGCAGCTATCATGGGACCAAATGGTACTGGTAAATCGACTCTTTCTGCCGCTATCATGGGAAACCCTAACTATGAGGTAACCAAAGGTGAAGTCTTGTTTGATGGCGTAAACATCCTTGAGTTGGAAGTGGACGAGCGCGCGCGTATGGGACTTTTCCTTGCTATGCAATACCCATCAGAAATTCCTGGAATTACCAACGCTGAGTTTCTTCGTGCAGCCATGAATGCTGGCAAAGAAGATGATGAAAAGATTTCAGTTCGTGAATTTATCACTAAACTAGACGAGAAAATGGAATTGCTCAACATGAAAGAAGAAATGGCTGAGCGCTACCTCAACGAAGGTTTCTCTGGTGGTGAGAAAAAACGTAATGAAATTCTTCAACTTTTGATGTTGGAACCAACATTTGCCCTTTTAGATGAGATTGACTCAGGTCTTGATATTGACGCTCTTAAAGTTGTATCGAAAGGTGTCAATGCTATGCGTGGTGAAGGTTTTGGTGCTATGATTATCACTCACTACCAACGTCTTTTGAACTACATCACACCTGATGTGGTACATGTGATGATGGAAGGTCGTGTTGTCCTTTCTGGTGGTCCAGAATTGGCAGCGCGTTTGGAACGTGAAGGATACGCAAAACTAGCTGAAGAACTCGGCTATGACTACAAGGAAGAATTGTAATTCCCTCGTATCTTTTAGGAGAAGTAAATGACTAAAGAAACTATTAAACTTTTTTCAGAAATGCACGCTGAACCAAGCTGGTTAGCTAACCTTCGTCAAAAAGCTTTTGATAAGATTGAGAGTTTGGAATTACCAGTTATTGAGCGTGTGAAATTTCACCGTTGGAATCTGGGAGATGGTACGATTACAGAAAGCGAGCCATCAGCAAATGTTCCTGACTTCACAACTCTAGACAATCACTTGAAATTGGTTCAAGTAGGTACTCAAACAGTTTTTGAACAAATTCCAGTAGAATTGGCTGAGCAAGGGGTGGTCTTTACAGACTTCCACTCAGCTTTAGAAGAAATTCCAGAGCTTATTGAGGAGTTCTTCATGTCATCAGTTAAATATGACGATGACAAGTTGGCAGCCTACCACACAGCTTATTTCAATAGTGGTGCTGTTCTCTACATTCCTGATAATGTTGAAATTAAAGAGCCAATTGAAGGAATTTTCTACCAAGATAGCGATAGCGATGTTCCATTTAACAAGCATATCCTGATTATCGCTGGTAAAAATTCTAAGATTAGTTATCTGGAGCGATTAGAGTCACGTGGCGGAGGTAGTGCTAAGGCAACAGCCAATATCACAGTAGAAGTCATCGCTCGTTCTGGTGCGCAAGTCAAGTTTGCAGCGATCGACCGTCTAGGAGAAAATGTTACGGCCTACATTAGCCGTCGTGGTAAATTAGGTAACGATGCAAGTATTGACTGGGCGATTGGTGTCATGAACGAAGGAAACGTCGTTGCGGACTTTGATAGCGACTTGATTGGTAATGGTAGCCATGCTGACCTTAAAGTCGTAGCTCTTTCAAGTGGCCGTCAGGTGCAAGGGATTGACACTCGCGTAACAAACTACGGCTGCAACTCTATCGGAAATATCCTGCAACATGGGGTTATTCTTGAAAAAGCAACTTTGACCTTCAACGGTATTGGTCACATCATCAAAGGAGCTAAGGGAGCAGATGCCCAACAAGAAAGTCGTGTTCTCATGCTTTCAGACCAAGCTCGTTCAGATGCCAACCCAATTCTTTTGATTGATGAAAATGACGTTACTGCAGGTCACGCGGCTTCTATCGGTCAGGTGGATCCAGAAGACATGTACTACCTTATGAGCCGTGGCTTGGACAAGGCAACTGCAGAACGTTTGGTTGTTCGTGGTTTCCTAGGCTCTGTTATCGTGGAGATTCCAGTCAAGGAAGTTCGTGATGAAATGATTGCAACCATCGAAGAAAAATTGTCAAAACGCTAAGGGGAAGCCTATGTTAGATGTAGAAGCGATTCGCAAGGATTTTCCGATTTTAGACCAGGTTGTCAATGATGAACCTCTGGTCTATCTGGACAATGCTGCGACGACACAAAAACCACTAGCAGTTCTTGAAACAATCAACCGCTACTATGAGCACGACAATGCAAATGTTCACCGGGGTGTTCATACCTTGGCAGAACGGGCGACAGCTTCTTATGAGGCGGCTCGTGAAACCATTCGTAAGTTTATCAATGCAGGCTCTACAAAGGAAGTTCTCTTTACTAGAGGAACGACAACTAGTCTTAACTGGGTTGCACGGTTTGCTGAGGAAGTCTTGACTGAGGGAGACCAGGTCTTGATTTCTGTCATGGAACACCATTCCAACATCATTCCATGGCAGGAAGCCTGCCGCAAGACTGGAGCGGAGCTTATCTATCTCTATCTCAAGGATGGAGCTCTGGATATGGATGACTTGCGTGTTAAATTGACTGACAGAGTCAAGTTTGTCTCCCTTGCTCACGCCTCAAATGTTCTGGGTGTGGTCAATCCAATCAAAGAAATCACTCAATTGGTCCACCAAGTTGGAGCCATCATGGTGGTGGATGGTGCTCAATCTACGCCTCATATGAAGATCGATGTTCAGGACCTGGATGTGGACTTCTTTGCCTTTTCAGGTCATAAGATGGCTGGGCCAACTGGTATTGGTGTCCTTTATGGTAAAGAAAAGCATCTGGAACAAATGTCACCAGTAGAATTCGGCGGCGAAATGATTGATTTCGTTTATGAGCAATCTGCTAGCTGGAAGGAATTGCCTTGGAAATTCGAGGCTGGAACTCCTAACATAGCTGGTGCAATCGGATTTGCTGCTGCAGTGGATTATCTTGAAAAGATTGGCATGGATGTCATTGAAGCTCATGAACAAGAATTGATTGCATACGTTTATCCAAAACTGCAGGCGATTGAAGGACTGACTATTTATGGTTCGCAGGACTTGGCGCAACGTTCGGGTGTTATTGCCTTTAACCTAGGCGATCTCCATCCTCACGATTTAGCGACTGCTTTGGATTATGAAGGAGTAGCCGTTCGTGCGGGCCATCACTGCGCCCAACCCTTACTCCAGTATTTAGATGTTCCTGCAACAGCTCGTGCAAGTTTTTATATCTACAATACAAAGGCAGATTGTGATAAACTAGTCGATGCCTTACAAAAAACAAAGGAGTTTTTCAATGGCACTTTCTAAACTAGATAGCCTTTATATGGCAGTGGTAGCAGACCATTCGAAAAATCCACATCACCAAGGGAAGTTAGAAGACGCTGAGCAAATCAGTCTCAACAATCCAACCTGTGGGGATGTCATCAATCTCTCTGTTAAGTTTGATGCAGATGACCGTTTGGAAGATATTGCTTTTCTAAACTCGGGTTGCACGATTTCAACTGCTTCTGCTAGTATGATGACAGATGCCGTTTTAGGTAAGACTAAGCAAGAAATTTTAGAACTTGCGACCATTTTTTCAGAAATGGTTCAAGGGCAAAAGGATGACCGCCAAGACCAACTCGGTGATGCGGCCTTCTTGTCAGGTGTTGCCAAATTCCCTCAAAGAATAAAGTGTGCAACATTAGCTTGGAATGCCCTTAAGAAAACAATTGAGGATCAAGAAAAACAGTAAGACAAGTTTCTTTTGTCTTATGAATCAGTAGAAATATAGAATGAAAGAAAGGATATTATGGCTGAAGAAAGAGTAGAACCAAAACCAATTGACCTTGGTGAATATAAATTTGGTTTCCATGATGATGTAGAGCCTGTCCTATCGACAGGAAAAGGACTCAACGAAGGTGTTATTCGTGAATTATCTGCTGCCAAGGGGGAACCTGAGTGGATGCTAGAATTTCGTTTGAAGTCTTATGAAACCTTCAAGAAAATGCCCATGCAAACTTGGGGAGCAGACTTGTCAGAGATTGATTTTGATGACTTGATTTACTACCAAAAACCATCTGACAAACCAGCTCGTTCATGGGATGAAGTTCCTGAGAAAATCAAAGAAACCTTTGAACGTATCGGAATTCCAGAAGCTGAGCGTGCCTATCTAGCAGGAGCCTCTGCTCAGTACGAGTCGGAAGTGGTATACCACAACATGAAGGAAGAGTTTGAGAAGTTAGGCATTATCTTTACAGATACAGATTCTGCCCTCAAGGAATACCCAGACTTGTTTAAACAATACTTTGCTAAGTTGGTACCGCCGACAGATAACAAGTTAGCAGCCCTTAACTCAGCAGTATGGTCTGGTGGAACCTTTATCTACGTACCAAAAGGTGTCAAGGTTGATATTCCGCTTCAAACTTACTTCCGTATCAACAATGAAAATACTGGTCAGTTTGAACGTACCTTGATTATCGTTGACGAGGGAGCAAGTGTCCACTACGTAGAAGGATGTACAGCGCCGACTTACTCAAGCAACAGTTTGCATGCTGCCATTGTAGAAATATTCGCTTTGGATGGAGCTTACATGCGCTACACAACCATCCAAAATTGGTCTGATAACGTCTATAACTTGGTAACCAAACGTGCTAAAGCTCAAAAAGATGCGACTGTTGAGTGGATAGATGGAAACTTGGGTGCCAAAACAACCATGAAATATCCATCTGTTTACCTTGATGGAGAAGGAGCCCGTGGTACTATGCTTTCTATCGCCTTTGCTAATGCTGGGCAACACCAAGACACGGGAGCTAAGATGATTCACAATGCTCCACATACCAGCTCGTCTATCGTGTCTAAATCCATCGCTAAAGGCGGAGGAAAGGTTGACTATCGTGGACAAGTAACCTTTAATAAAAATTCTAAGAAATCTGTTTCTCACATCGAGTGTGATACCATTATCATGGATGACTTGTCAGCATCTGATACCATTCCATTTAATGAAATCCATAACTCGCAAGTTGCTTTGGAACACGAAGCCAAAGTATCTAAGATTTCAGAAGAACAACTCTATTACCTCATGAGTCGTGGTTTATCAGAATCCGAAGCAACTGAGATGATTGTCATGGGATTTGTGGAGCCCTTCACAAAAGAACTTCCAATGGAATACGCAGTTGAGCTCAACCGCTTGATTAGCTATGAAATGGAAGGCTCTGTTGGGTAAAAGATAAAGGAGAAGCAAATGGGATTCTTAAAAAAATTATTTGGTAATGTTGAAAAAGCGAATAAAGGCGAGATTCCTGCCGAGGAAATTGTTCCACCCTTTACAATTGATCTAGCTGAAGAAGCGGATGATTATTGGAGACAAATGGAACAAAATCTCTTGATAAACGCTGTAAAAGGCGTTGGTGGTCCTGAGGCCGTGGAACGTGCTTTTGTTCTTACTAATTTCAAAGAAAATCAAGAAACCTTTGAGCTCTTTTATCAGGTAAATGGTCAACTTCTTTCATGGAGAGAGATGGATGCGACTGTTGTCGATAAAATCAGCAATCAACTCCTTCCACAAGCACCAGGTGTGGCACGTGCAGTAAATGAAAATTATGAAGAGGCAAATGTACCAGTAATCCAGTACGCTATGCTTCAGTTTGAAACTGCAACCATGGCTTGGTTTGGTCGGAAGCTCACAACAGCTTCTCCCAAAGCCCAATTGACTTTTGAAGAATTGGTATCTGGTTGGCGCGCTATTTTGGAACAAGAAATTCCAAATCGTCCTTTAGATAGTGACCGTCCGTTCCCTTACTTTGAAGTTTAAGATTCCCAAATCCCCAAAAAACTTCCAATGGAATACGCCGTTGAGCTGAATCGCTTGATTAGCTATGAAATGGAAGGTTCAGTTGGGTAAGAATATGCAAAATCTGAACAGGAATTCTTCCTGTTCAGATTTTTTTCAAAAAAGAAACTAATAAATATTCACAAAAATAATTTTATGTGGTAAAATAAAACAATTACATTTAGTGGAGATGAAGTATGAATATTTTTAGAACCAAGGATGTTAGTCTGGGACGGACAGAAATGCGTCGCCATTTAAAATTATGGGATTTGATTTTACTAGGAATTGGTGCCATGGTAGGAACAGGAATTTTCACCATTACAGGAACAGCTGCGGCTACACTAGCTGGTCCATCACTAGTGGTTTCCATCGTGATTTCTGCCCTGTGTGTTTCTCTATCAGCCTTATTTTTTGCAGAATTTGCCTCTCGTGTTCCTGCAACTGGTGGCGCGTATAGCTATCTCTATGCGATTTTAGGAGAATTACCAGCCTGGATTGCTGGCTGGTTGACCATCATGGAATTTATGACGGCCATATCAGGTGTTGCGTCTGGCTGGGCAGCTTACTTTAAGGGTTTGCTCAGTAATTATGGTATCTCCATGCCCCAAGTCTTAAATGGGACCTTCAACCCCGAACAAGGTACCTATATCGACCTTTTACCTATTTTGGTGCTTGCTTTGGTAACAGGATTGGTTTTATTAAATTCCAAGGCAGCCTTGCGCTTTAATTCGCTTCTAGTGGTCTTGAAATTTTCTGCTCTGGCTCTGTTCATCCTAGTTGGGATTTGGCATATCAAACCTGAAAATTGGACGAATTTTGCTCCCTTTGGCTTTGGTCAAATTTATGGTGGGAGTACTGGAATAATGGCAGGTGCATCTTTGATGTTCTTTGGTTTTCTCGGATTTGAGTCTATTTCAATGGCAGTTGATGAAATTCAAAGTCCACAAAAAAATATTCCTCGCGGAATTGTGCTTTCTTTGTCAATAGTAACCATTCTCTATGCTTTGGTAACCCTAGTATTGACAGGGATTGTTCACTACAGTAAGCTCAATGTGGATGATGCGGTAGCGTTTTCATTGCGTAGTATTGGGATTGGTTGGGCCGCCAACTATGTTTCACTCATAGCCATTCTAACCTTGATTACCGTGTGTATTTCCATGACCTATGCCCTTTCTCGAATGATTTACAGCCTAGCACGTGATGGACGACTTTTACCTCAAAGCTTTAAACAACTAAGTAAAACTAGTCGAGTTCCAAAGAATGCGACCATCTTAACAGGAGTTGCTTCAGCCATTGCTGCGGGTATTTTCCCCTTGGCAAGTATTGCCGCCTTTCTAAATATCTGTACACTAGCCTATCTTATCTTACTAGCTTACGGTATTATCAAGCTCAGAAAAGAAAAAGGCATGCCAAAAGAAGGAGAGTTCAAAACTCCTTTAGTGCCGCTTTTGCCGATCCTTTCCATTCTTATCTGTGTTTCCTTTATGCTTCAATATAGTCTAGATACCTGGATTGCCTTTGGTATCGCTCTTGTAGTTGGCCTAGTCATTTACTTTACGTACGGGTTCCGCCATTCAACCCTCGCAGAAGAAGAATAAAAGCTGGGAATTCCCAGCTTTTTAATCTTTCACATAAGTAAAACCTTCACCGAGAATTTCATGAGCCTCAGTGATAGTGATAAAGGCTTGAGGATCGATTTGGTGAATCATATCCTTCATTTTTACGATTTCATTTCGACCGACGATACAATAAATGATTTTTAAATCCTTTTTACTGTAGTATCCTTTACCAGATATAAAGGTTACGCCGCGTCCTAGTTCATCATTGATTTTATCAGCCAATTGATCGGGATATTGGGTAATAATCATAAATCCTTTACCAGCATAACCCCCTTCACCGATCAAGTCAATAACACGGGCGATGATAAAGTCAAACAAGAGGGTATAGGTGACCAAGCGAAGATCCTGGAAGATGATTAAAATCAACATTAGGATGAAAAAGTCAATCCCAAAGAGCAATTTACCAATCGAGATATTGGTGTATTTGTTGAGGATACGGGCAACAATATCAGAACCACCAGTAGTCCCACCAGCATTAAAAATAACTCCTAAACCGACTCCCAGTAAAACACCCGAAACCAAGGAAACGATAATGAGATCCCCTTGTAAGTCAAACTGTAAAGGAATTCTTTCGAAGACAGCAAGCCAGACAGAGAGAGAGATAGTTCCCAAGAGACTGGAATAGAGGGTCTTGGGGCCAAATATTTTCCATGCTAGGATAAATAAAGGAATATTTATCAAGAGATTCATCACTGAGACAGGAATTTTAAAGAGGTAGAAGGTAATTAGTGTAATACCTGTCGCACCACCCTCAAATAGATGATAGGGAACTACAAAATAGGTAAGACCAAAGGCATAAATAGCTGCCCCTAGTATGATAGTGATAATAGGTTGAACTTTTCGGATCATGATTCTCCCTCGCATTTTCTATAGATAGATTATACCAAATTTTCAAGCGTTTTAATTGGATCTCTTATGATTTTTTTGCAATTTTTTGATATAATAAAGGTGATAAATCACTATCTTATTGAGAAGAATAGAAAGATTGAAGATATGACACAAGTAAAAATTGTAACTGATTCCTCTGTTACTATTGAACCAGAACTCTTGAAAGAATTGAATATTACAGTTGTTTCTTTATCTGTGATGATTGATGGTATCCTTTATTCTGATGCAGATTTGAAAGAGGGAGAGTTCCTTCATCTTATGCAACAAAGTAAGAATCTGCCTAAAACCAGTCAGCCTCCAGTGGGAGTATTTGCTGAGGTCTTTGAAGAACTAGGTAAAGACGGCAGTCAGATTATCGCTATTCACATGTCCCATGCCTTGTCTGGAACTGTTGAAGCTGCTCGTCAAGGAGCGAGTCTATCGACTGCTGATGTGACGGTTATTGATAGTTCTTTTACAGATCAGGCTATGAAGTTTCAAGTTGTTGAAGCTGCTAAACTTGCCCAAGAAGGAAAAGATTTGGAAACTATCCTAGCTCATGTAGAGGACGTCAAGAATCATACTGAACTCTATATCGGTGTTTCAACATTAGAAAACCTAGTTAAGGGTGGACGTATCGGACGTGTGACAGGTTTGCTAAGCTCTCTTTTGAATATCCGAGTTGTGATGCAGATGAAGGATCATGAACTCCAGCCTATTGTAAAGGGGCGCGGTGCTAAGACATTTAAAAAATGGCTTGACGAACTAGCCGAGACCCTTTCTCATAAATCTGTTGCAGAAATTGGAATATCCTACGCTGGTACTAATGAATGGGCCAATGAGATGAAAAGTGTTTTACAAACTTATGTCGAAAAACCAATCTCAGTACTGGAAACGGGCTCTATCATTCAGACCCATACAGGCGAAAATGCATGGGCTATCTTAGTTCGATATCATTCCTAAAAAAATAGAGAAAAATCGTTAGAAATAGCGTTTTTGACTTGACCTGTGGGCAATTTTAGGATATGATTATATTTGTTAATTAGAAATTATTTGGAGGAATTATTAACATGGCAAACAAACAAGATTTGATCGCTAAAGTAGCAGAAGCTACAGAATTGACTAAGAAAGATTCAGCAGCAGCAGTTGACGCTGTATTCGCAGCAGTAACTGAATACCTTGCAGCTGGTGAAAAAGTTCAATTGATCGGTTTTGGTAACTTTGAAGTTCGTGAGCGTGCTGCTCGTAAAGGTCGCAACCCACAAACTGGTAAAGAAATCAAAATCGCAGCTTCTAAAGTTCCAGCATTCAAAGCTGGTAAAGCTCTTAAAGACGCTGTTAAATAATGAATTTAGAAAAAGCCTGTCATATCAAGCATTTGAGCTTGTGTGACAGGCTTTTTAATAGCTCTTTGTCAACTGTAGTGGGTTACCAAAAAGTCATTTTTATTAAAACACACGATAGACATAAGGATTTTCTGGTTTGTCTACTTTTGTGAAACTCCCAACTTCCAGTGTTGGGAGTTTTTGTTTGAGTTCTTTATGGTAGTGGAGGGTCAGGGTTCCTCTAGCGGTAATCCAGGTATTGTCAGGATACTGACGTGAGTTTCCCTTTGTCAAGAGTCCATATACTCCAGAGTCTGCGATACAGTGGATAATCCCAAAGCGAAAGAGGAATTGGCTATCTGGATGACTAGGATCGTTATAGACAAAGCCTGTAAACTCGATTTGTTTTCCTTCAAACTCTTGTGGATAGTCATAGAGAACTTCCATGACCTCCATATAGTTTTCATCTGTAACCTGAATGGTTGACAGGGATAGGTATTTGTCAGCTGTCATCCTCATTTCCTTTTCATAAGCAGATTTGGAAAAATAGGTACTGGTATCGGGTTTGAGGTATTGACTGGATGTTCCTTCGCTTGCCTGAATAGCTGCATCGATTCCCTCAGCAAGTGGGAAATGATAGCCTTTGGCAGATACGGTTCTTGAGTCCAAACTTACTGTGGGAAAGGAAACTCCAATCAAGAGTGGTAGTGACAGTAAAAGGAGGCTGATTTGTCTAGCTCGACGACTTTCCATATGGCTGTGAGAGTTGATTTTTTTAATCCAGATGTAGAATTGGACCAGAGCCAACAGAAGAGAAAGGACCATTGAGATATAGACTAGATAGGAATAGTGGAGGTTGATGTAGTGGCTAAGCTTGCCAGATAGCTGCAGATACAGAGTTAGGACAAAATAGCCCAGTAAAATGATAAATCGAATCATAGCATCACTCCTATCATGTAAGAATAAAGCAAGACAAGCACTGTCACAATACCCATGAATTGCCAGATGAAGTTGGCCTTGAGATAGTGTTTCATCATGAGGAGATTTTTGATATCAAGCATGGGCCCAATGACTAGAAAAGCAAGGACTGGTGCTAGACCAAAGCTCGAGAGGAGAGAAGCGCCGATAAAGGCGTCCGCCTCACTACAGAGGGAAAGGAGAAAGGCAAGAAGCATAAGCAGGAGAATCACAAGGATTGGACTAGCACTGATAGAGGTCAGGATCCGAGTCGGGACATAGACCTGCACGATAGCCGCAAAGAGACAGCCAAAGACCAAGTAACGCCCCATATCGAAAAACTCATCAATAGCCTGTATAAGGACCTGAAAGACTTTTCTAGCAGGAGTCAAGTGTGAAAAGTCATGTTCATGACAAGTGATAGGATTCTCTTTTTGAATGGGTTCCTTCCAGAAAAATCCTAAAAAAATCCCCAAAACCAAAGCAACTACAATGGCTCCCAGAGCTCGCAAAAAGGTAATTTTTAAGGAATTACCAAAGGCAGAATAAGTAGCGAAAAGAACGATAGGATTGATGATGGGAGCAGTCACCAGAAAGGGAACGGCCGTGTAGCTGGGGACTTTCTTTTCCAAAAAACGATTGATAATCGGAACGATTCCACACTCGCAGGATGGGAAGAGAAAGCCAATGAAGGTACCAAAAAAGATCCTCCCCCAACGATTGCGAGGAAGAAACTCATAAACTTTATCAGGTGTGATATAGACCTCAATCAACCCCGAAATGAGACTCCCAATCAGGACAAAAGGAAGGGCTTCAATCATGATGGAGAGAAAAATAGCCCCTGCCTGTAATACACTAGGAGGAAGAGATTGAAAAATCGTCATCTATTTTTTCTTCTCAACTTTTTCTTTTTTGTCTTTGTCATCTGGGAAAGTGACCTGTGTTAAGTCAGGAAGTTTGGCGAATTCCTCAAACATCTTGTCCAAGTCATCGGTTTTTGTAAATTTAACAGCCATGGGCCTACCTCTTTTCTAAATTCTACCTCTATTATACTATTATTTTTTGGAAAAGGGATTATTTTGATAATCAAAGAGGTAAAAAAGGGTAGGACGAAACAAGGGCTGTCCCTTATGGTATAATAGGTTTATGGATAAAAAATATGAAAAAATCTCCCAAGATTTGGGGGTAACGTTAAAGCAAATCGATACCGTTCTAAGTTTGACGGCTGAAGGGGCGACGATCCCCTTCATCGCGCGTTATCGCAAGGACATGACTGGTAGTTTGGATGAGGTGGCGATTAAGGCCATTATCGACTTGGATAAAAGTCTGACAAATCTCAACGACCGTAAAGAAGCTGTCTTAGCTAAGATTCAAGAACAAGGCAAACTAACCAAGGAACTGGAAGAGGCTATCCTGGCAGCTGAGAAATTAGCAGACGTAGAGGAACTCTATCTTCCTTATAAGGAAAAACGTCGAACCAAGGCAACTATTGCCCGAGAAGCTGGACTCTTTCCTCTCGCCCGCTTGATTTTGCAGAATGTAGATGGTTTAGAGAAAGAAGCTGAGAAGTTTGTCTGTGAAGGATTTGCGACTGTTCAAGAAGCCTTGGCAGGTGCGGTTGATATCTTGGTCGAAGCCTTATCCGAAGATGTGACCTTGCGTTCACTGACCTATCAGGAAGTGTTAAGACACTCTAAAATCACTTCGCAAGTCAAAGATGAAAGTCTCGATGAAAAACAAGTTTTTCAGATTTACTATGATTTTTCAGAGACAGTTGGCAACATGCAGGGTTATCGTACCTTAGCCCTCAATCGTGGGGAAAAATTAGGCATCTTAAAAGTCGGTTTTGAGCACGCGACAGATCGTATTCTTGCTTTCTTTGCTGCTCGTTTCAAGGTGAGAAACACCTATATTGATGAAGTTATCCAGCAATCTGTTAAGAAAAAAGTCTTGCCGGCTATCGAGCGCCGCATTCGGACAGAATTAACCGAAAAGGCAGAAGAAGGGGCTATCCAACTCTTTTCTGACAACCTGCGCAATCTTCTCTTGGTTGCTCCGCTGAAAGGGCGCGTGGTTCTAGGTTTTGACCCTGCCTTTCGTACAGGTGCCAAGCTGGCTGTCGTAGATGCAACAGGGAAAATGCTGACAACCCACGTCATTTATCCAGTAAAACCAGCATCAGCTCGTCAGATTGAAGAAGCAAAACGAGAATTAGCCGACTTGATTGGTCAGTATGGCGTAGAAATTATTGCCATCGGAAATGGTACTGCAAGCCGTGAGAGTGAAGCCTTTGTGGCGGAAGTTCTTAAAGATTTTCCTGAAGTCAGCTATGTCATCGTCAATGAAAGTGGCGCTTCAGTTTACTCTGCCAGTGAGCTTGCTCGTCAGGAGTTTCCAGAATTAACCGTTGAAAAACGATCTGCTATCTCTATCGCCCGACGTTTGCAAGATCCTCTTGCCGAATTGGTCAAAATCGATCCTAAGTCAATCGGTGTCGGTCAATACCAGCACGATGTCAGTCAGAAGAAACTGTCTGAGAGTCTGGATTTTGTCGTCGATACGGTGGTCAACCAAGTCGGCGTCAATGTCAATACTGCCAGCCCTGCTCTTCTTTCCCACGTAGCTGGACTCAATAAAACTATCTCTGAAAATATTGTCAAATACCGTGAAGAAGAAGGAAAAATCACTTCACGTTCTCAAATCAAGAAGGTTCCTCGTCTAGGTGCTAAGGCCTTTGAGCAAGCTGCAGGTTTCCTCCGTATCCCTGAAAGTAGCAATATCCTCGACAATACAGGAGTTCACCCAGAAAACTACGCTGCCGTTAAGGAACTCTTCAAACGCTTGGATATCAAGGACTTAAATGAAGAAGCACAAAATAAGCTTAAGTCTCTTTCAGTCAAGGACATGGCGCAAGAACTAGACCTTGGTCCAGAAACGCTTAAAGATATCATTGCAGACCTTCTCAAACCAGGTCGAGATTTCCGTGATTCCTTTGATGCTCCTGTGCTTCGTCAAGATGTCTTGGATATCAAAGACTTAAAAGTCGGTCAGAAGCTGGAAGGTGTGGTGCGTAATGTCGTTGACTTCGGTGCCTTCGTTGATATCGGGATTCACGAGGACGGCTTGATTCATATTTCGCATATGAGTCGCAAATTTATCAAACATCCCAGCCAAGTGGTGTCAGTCGGAGATTTGGTAACGGTTTGGGTTAAGAAAATCGATACTGAACGTGAAAAAGTCAATCTGTCGCTCCTAGCTCCAGATGAATCTGACTGAGTACGTTCAGTCTGTTTCCCTCGAAGACTTTGGTAGACCTTTCACGCACCAAGCCCAGTGGAATTCTCGTCTACGAACGACAGGTGGACGATTTTTCCCCAAGGATGGGCATTTGGATTTTAATCCCAAGGTTTATAATGAACTAGGTTTGGAAGTCTTTCGCAAAATCGTGCGCCATGAACTCTGTCACTATCATCTTTATTTTGAGAAAAAGGGTTATCGCCACAAGGACCGAGATTTTAAGGAACTTTTGAAAGAAGTGGATGGACTGCGCTTTGTTCCCGCTTTGAAAGACCAAAGTACCTACCTAGTTTATCAGTGCCAATTTTGCCAGCAAAGTTATCAGCGTAAGAGAAGGATTGATACCAAGCGCTATCGCTGTGGCGTCTGCCGTGGCAAACTCGTCATCTTAAATCGGCCTAAGGACTGATGTTCTTAGTTCTGATTCATGCTATACTCTTTGTAAGAATACTGAAAGAGGGAACAATCATGAATACAAAATTTTATAAAATGAGACGAAATCGCATGGTTTCAGGAGTTTTAGCTGGTCTATCAGACAAGTGGAATTTTGATGTAACCCTAGTCCGCTTTCTCTTCGCCATTTTTACCGTGGCAAATTTTGGAGTCGGAGTGATAATCTACATCATCCTTGCCTCTATCCTACCAACTAAGGAAGACATTGAAGCCGAAATGTACGGAACAGGACCACGCAAAATCAAAGAAGCACAACCAATCAATGATGATGATGGTTGGTTTTGGTGAAATTGAACAGGAAATATTTATTACTTTTACTTTTTTACTTAAAAGAAATAGCATAAATGACTGAAAATCCCTTGTGGCTAAATAGCCACAAGGGATTTTGGTATTTAATTATAATCTGTTTTGTCTTTAGAAAGACGAATTACCTGATCAGCCATTTTCCAAATACTAGGATTGTGAGTTGCGATGATAATTGTTCTATTAGCATTACGAAGTTCAAGGAGAATTTCCATAATTTCCTTGGAATTTTTTGGATCTAGCGAGGCGGTAGGCTCATCGGCTAAAATTAAAGGAGGATCTTTCAGGATAATCTTAGCAAGTGCTACGCGTTGAGCTTCACCACCAGATAATTCATATATTTTTTGGTTGAGACTTAGATAATCCAGTCTGACAGCTTGCAGTGCTTGAAGAAGAAGTCTCTCTTTTTCTTGTTTTTTGTTCTTCTTTTTACCAATCAGTCCTAGCTCAAGGTTTTCTCGGATGGTCTGACTTTCTAATAGTCCAAAATTCTGGAAGAGATAACCTAGTTCGTTACGATAAAATTCCTCATTTTTTAGTGAAGTCAAAGACTTTCCTTTGTAAACTATTTCTCCTTTATCGAAAGTTTCTAGTTTTGCTAGCATATTGAGCAAAGTGGTTTTTCCACAACCACTATCTCCTATCAAAGCATACACCATACCACTTTGAAAATTCAGATTCAAGTCTGAAAAAATGATACGAGAACCAAATTGTTTCCAAATATGTTGTAATTCAATCATACTATCCTCCTTTGATGATGCTAGCATAAGTTTTAGTTTCCTTTTTATCACAAATTTTTAATAGAAGAATAGCTAAACTTGAAAAGCTGAGAAATAGAAACAGCGTAATCCATAAATTCTTAGAGATATATAGTGCTATACTACTTCCAATGAAGAGAGCGATTATCTGAGAAATGATATATCTGCTATGTAATTCTAAGAAATAATAGCCAGCTATTTTTTTCAAGAATATACTTTTTCTAAAGGATTCAAAATAGAGTAGGTTTAAACTTGTAAAAAGTAAAATTGAAGTCAAGATAGCAAAAATACCACTCGCTAAATTACTATAAATTTCGATTTTAATTTTTTGATTTAACTGGAGGTAGGTCTCTCTAGCAAAGGATAATCTTGAAATCATAGGATCAAGTTGATAGTACTTCAAAAGTTCTTGTGTTTGCTGTAAATCGGTAAAATAGAGATATTCTAGATTCGTAAACCAAAATATAGAAGAATCTTTTCCAAGTGCCTTAGGAGAAACTACGATAAAAATAGGAGTTGACAACCATTGATCATAAGAAATATGGGTAGTATTATAAATGAATACATCTTTTTTTTGATCAGTATAAGTTATACTAACTTCGACTCTATGCTTTGTATCACTACTGTATAATCGATTAGTTAAATCTTCTTGTATGTTTTGTTTTATTTGTTCTTCATTTTTCTTTTGTTCTTGAGGTAGTATTACAAGAACCTGTCCATCTTTTAGATTATTGATTTTTTTAAAGGTTTCTGATGTTAACTCTATACCTTCTTTTTTGAAGTAGTCAGGTGTTACATAGAGAATATTTTTCCCTTCCAAGTCATAGGGATTTTGTTCAGAATCATTATGAGTTGAAAGAGAATGTTTTATAGCTTGAATAGCGAGATTATGTTTGACTAGAAAGGCATTTCCATTTTCTAAAGAATATTGAATAAAGTCAAACCATTTATCAGCATTTGTCTGCAGTTCATCTAAATTTTTCATCTGACTGGAACGCCCTGTTTGAAGAGTAACAACATTGGAGCGTTGTTCCCAAGTAGCTTGTCCAGCCTCATTTTTCATAAATATATGATGATAAATGGACAAGCGCCCAAATCCTACAATAACTAATAAGATAGACAGAGCTTGACCAAAGTAAAGAATACGTAAAATTGACTTAATTGGTAATTTTCCTTTAATGATAGAGAGAAGATGAACTCTTTTCAAAGAAATAGTAAAAAGAAAAGCGATGAGAAGACTTAGCAAGAGAAGCAGGCTATTATAAAAAATAAATAGTATTACTAAAAAAGTCTGAATTTCATAAGGATAGCCTAGGTAAACTACTAAAACACTAGCTATTAGGAAAGCAGGCAAGCCGAAAAGAAGGATATCAAGTCCGTCTCTTGCGAGAGAACGAAAGAAGAGATGGCTCAGCCGCTCTCCAGAAATCAATCTAATCCCTGACTGAGAGAGAGATTGAATCTGACCGATAACAATTAAAGCTAAGAAAGTCAGCAAAAAGATTAACATACTGGTGAGCTGATTAGGTTGGGTAAACATGGCCAGTACGAAGGATACTCTATCATTTTCAAATGCATTCGCTTTTTCTAGTCCAAGTTCTTTCAGATGAGTAGCCAATTCTTGACTAGTTAAGGAACCGCTGATAATATTGTAGTTGTTGAGAAGATCGCTCTTGTGAATGCTTTCTTGACTTGCTGGAGGCATCCAGTCTGGGAGTTGCCCATCTCCAAAAGCTTCGTAGAAAGTTCTTGATTTTCCATCACTATCAACTTCCCAAATGGTTCTTGCGATAAGACTATTATGTTCTTTAGCAAGACTATTTAATTTTTCCTTAACGGTAGAATAATCTGCTTGCCCGCTTAATACTGCTGCACCTGGGAACAGGATTTGTGGAAGAGAGTCTTTCCAAAAGGACAAAGCACCAATCAGAAAGAGTGCCAGAAGAAGATTGCTGATGAAGAGAAAAACACGTTTCATAGGAACCTCTTTCTAAAAAAGAGGGAGTTGAACCTCCCTCCTTATAGCAGTGATACGAATGATAGTTTAGCACCTTTAAAAATAATTAGCAGAAAGCCAATTCTTTTACAAGATGTCAAAGAAAGCCTTTTCATAATTTAATTTTACCATTATTTTAAGAATAGAACAAGCAATGACAGGACTTCTTATAGTAGCCATTTTCAAAAAAATTCCTCAATCTTACAAAAATGTAAGATTAAAGTCTCTTTTGTAAGGTTAGGTTATGGCAAGCCGTCTTTTTTTGCGATAAACTAGATTCATAAAGAACAAAGGAGCAAAACCATGAAAAGAATTTTACAAAAGAAAAGAAGAAAACCAAGTCAAAAATATATCGAGCGTGTTCAACTCGGATGCGCTATGATGCAAGCACAGTTTCAATTGATGGGATATTAAGAAGGAGAAAATCATGACACTTTTAGATGTAAAACACGTTCAAAAAATCTACAAAACACGTTTCCAAGGCAACCAAGTAGAGGCTCTTAAAGACATTCACTTTACTGTGGAAAAGGGTGACTACGTTGCTATCATGGGAGAGTCTGGCTCAGGGAAGTCTACCCTACTCAACATCCTAGCTATGCTTGACAAACCAACTCGTGGTCAGGTTTACCTAAACGGAATAGACACAGCAACCATTAAAAATTCTCAGGCTTCGAGTTTCCGTCGTGAGAAGTTGGGCTTTGTCTTCCAAGATTTTAACTTGCTAGATACTCTATCGGTCAAAGACAATATCTTGCTTCCGCTAGTGTTATCACGAAAACCCATCACAGAGATGATGAAGAAATTGGTGGTAACAGCTGAAAATTTAGGCATCAACCAATTGCAAGAGAAGTACCCTTATGAGATCTCGGGTGGGCAAAAACAGCGGGTAGCAGTAGCACGCGCCATCATTACCGAGCCTGAAATTCTCCTTGCGGATGAGCCAACAGGAGCCCTTGACTCCAAATCATCTGCAGCTCTTCTGGATGTTTTTGATGAAATCAATGAACGTGGCCAAACTATTCTTATGGTAACCCATTCAACAGCGGCAGCTAGCAGGGCCAAGCGTGTTCTCTTTATCAAGGATGGGATTCTTTACAACCAAATCTACCGTGGAGACAAGACAGAGCGTCAGATGTTCCAAGAAATCTCTGATACTTTGACTGTTATGGCAAGCGAGGTGAATTAGTATGTTTCGATTGACCAATAAGTTAGCGGTTTCGAACTTAATTAAAAACCGCAAACTCTACTATCCCTTTGCTTTAGCAGTTCTCTTAGCTGTGACCATCACTTATCTCTTTTACTCATTGACACTGAACCCTAATATTGGCAAGATTCGAGGGGGAGAGACTATCTCCATGACGCTCGGTCTTGGTATGGTGATTGTCACCATTGCCTCAGCTATCATTGTCTTATATGCCAATAGTTTCGTCATGAAAAACCGTTCCAAAGAACTAGGGATTTACGGTATGTTAGGATTAGAAAAACGCCATTTAATCAGCATGGTCTTTAAGGAGCTTCTTATATTTGGCTCCCTAACCTTGACAGCTGGACTTGGCCTAGGAGCTCTCTTTGATAAGCTAATCTTCGCCCTTCTTCTGAAGCTGATGAAAATGAAGGTAGAGCTCGTTTCGACTTTCCAACCAATTGTCTTTATACTAGTTCTCATCGTTTTTGGCGCTATTTTCCTAGGTTTGATTTTTATCAATGCCTTTCGGATTGCACGCATGAATGCCCTTCAGCTCTCTCGTGAAAAAGCCAGTGGTGAGAAAAAAGGACGTTTCTTAGGTCTTCAAACCATTCTAGGTTTGATTAGTATGGGAGCTGGCTATTTCCTAGCAGTTACCGTTGAAAATCCACTTAATGCTGTGCTGATTTTCTTTGTGGCAGTCTTGTTGGTAATTTTGGGAACTTATCTTCTCTTCAATGCAGGAATCACAGTTTTCCTACAAATCTTGAAGAAAAACAAGCGTTACTATTACCAACCCAACAACATGATTTCCGTATCCAATCTCATCTTCCGTATGAAGAAAAATGCGGTTGGTTTGGCTACGATTGCCATTCTTTCAACCATGGTCTTGGTGACCATGTCCGCAGCAACCAGTATCTTTAAGGGCTCTGAAACTTTCAAGAAAGTCATGAATCCACATGATTTTGGAATTACAGGACAGAATGTTGAAAAAGAAGACATAAATAAACTCCTAGACCAGTATGCTAGCGATAAAGGATTGACTGTCACAAAGAAAGAAGTCCTTACATACAGTAGCTTTGGTGTAGCAAACCAAGAAGGTACGAAATTGACAATCTTTGAGAAAGGTCAAAATCGTGTTCAACCGAAAACTATTTTTATGGTCTTTGACCAAAAAGACTATGAGAATATGACGGGCCAAAAACTTGCACTTTCAGGAAAGGAAGTTGGATTGTTTACTAAGAACAAAGAACTTCAAGGACAGAAAGAACTGACTCTAAATGACCAGACCTATACAATAAAGGAAGAAATCAAAAAAGATTTTATTCTTGAACATGTCCCAAATCAGTACAATATTCTAACTTCGGACTATAACTATCTGGTTGTTCCTGACTTGAAAGCCTTTCTTGACCAGCATCCTAATTCTTCCATTTTTAATCAATACTATGGTGGTATGAATGTAACAGCTAGTGAGGAAGAGCAACTCAAACTTGCAGATGACTATTCAAAATTCCTTGATGATTTTAATAGAGAATCAAGCAAAGAAGGAAGCTTTATTTACGGAAGCAATCTGGCTGATAGTAGTGCGCAGATGAGTGCTTTCTTTGGTGGGACCTTCTTCATCGGTATTTTCCTTTCTATCATCTTTATGGTGGGAACAGTTCTGGTTATTTACTACAAACAAATCTCTGAGGGCTATGAAGACCGTGAACGTTTCATCATTCTGCAAAAGGTTGGACTCGATCAAAAGCAAATCAAGCAAACCATTAACAAACAGGTTCTAACTGTTTTCTTCCTTCCATTGCTCTTTGCCTTCCTACACCTTGCTTTTGCTTATCACATGCTTAGCCTCATCCTAAAAGTTATTGGCGTGATGGATGCAACCATGATGTTGACAGTCACTCTGTCCATTTGTGCCATCTTCCTCATCGTCTATGTCTTAATCTTTATGATTACTTCAAGAAGCTATCGCAAGATTGTGCAAATGTAAAAAAGATACCTCGATGCTTGTCGAGGTATTTCTTTTATCTTAAATGCTAAAGAGTTGTCCCAAGAGGAAGGTTACGCCCATGGTGAGAAGTCCGATACAGAGGTTACGGATCATAGCAGTTCTCGTAGGAGCTTTTCCTAATTTAGCACTGGTATAGCCGGTAATAAGAAGGGAAAGGGCTACGATAAGAACAGTTGCTGGAATACGATAGTCACTTGGAAAGACGGTGATCGAAAGCATAGGAGGAAGACTTCCCAGTACAAAGGCGATAAAGCTAGAGATAGCAGCATGCCAAGGGTTGGTAAACTCTTCGTACTCGATTCCATACTTTTCTTCGACCAAGGCTTTGAGGGGATTTTTGAGAAAGGCTTTGTTGGTCAAGAGCTCGGCTGAGGTTTCACACTCACCGTTTTGAAGATAAGCAGCATAGAGGGATTGTTTTGCAGATTCCATGTCTTTATCCAATAGTAATTGCTCTCTCGCAACAGCGGCTTCTTCCGTGTCTTTCTGAGTGGATACAGAGACATATTCGCCACCAGCCATAGAAAAAGCACCAGCGAGGATAGCGGCCAATCCAGATAAAAAGATAATCCATATATTGCTTGTCGCACTAGCAACCCCGATTACGACTCCAGCAATGGAAATAATTCCATCATTGGCACCGAGAACGCCCGCACGTAGGATATTGAGTCGTCCTGCAAAGTTTGCATCAATTTCGTGTTTTATTTCTGTCATAGTCATCTCCTTTCTCTCCATTATAGAGAAAAGAGAAGGGGAATACAAACTTTTTAAACTATCTGAAAAAAGTTCTACGATTCTAATTTTTAAGCCCTTTTCGACTTTACCGAAAAAGCACGGCTATACAGTAGCCAATCCTACTGTACAAGTCCTTTTTTAGCTTATCTATGGTATAATAGAAGATAGATTTATCAATTGGAGCATGAAGGATTTTATGATTAAACTTGTAGCAACCGATATGGATGGAACCTTTCTAGACGGAGAGGGTCGGTTTGATATGGAACGACTCAAAAACTTACTTGTATCCTACAAGGAAAAGGGAATTTATTTTGCAGTGGCTTCGGGTCGTGGTATCTTGTCTTTGAAAAAGCTATTTGCGGATGTGCGTGACGAAGTGATTTTTATAGCTGAAAATGGCAGCTATGTTGAGTTTCATGGTGAGGATATGTATGAGGCTACTATGTCTCGGGATTTTTACTTGAGCACTTTTGAAGCTTTAAAGAAATCACCCTATTTTGATGAAAGAAAAATGCTCTTGACTGGGAAAAAAGCTTGTTATGTTTTGGGTACAGTGGATGAGACCTATCTCATGTTTAGTCGTCACTACAATGAAAATATTCAAAAAGTAGCGAGTTTAGAAGATATCACAGATGAGATTTTTAAATTCACTACTAACTTTACTGAAGAAACGATAGAAGTTGGTGAGGCCTGGGTCAACGAAAATGTTCCTGGTGTGAAAGCCATGACAACTGGTTTTGAATCCATTGATATTGTCTTGGACTATGTTGATAAGGGTGTAGCTATTGTTGAGCTGGCAAAAAAACTTGGTCTGACCATGGATCAGGTTATGGCTTTTGGCGATAATCTCAATGACCTTCACATGATGCAGGTTGTTGGACACCCAATCGCTCCTGAAAATGCGCGACCAGAGATTTTAGAATTAGCAGAAGCAGTGATTGGCCACCATAAGAACCAATCAGTGATGGCTTATATGGAGGGCTTATAATGGCAGATATTAAATTGATTGCATTGGACTTGGATGGTACCTTGCTGACAACGGATAAAAAGCTAACAGAACGTACCAAGGAGGTCCTCAAAGCTGCGCGTGATCGTGGCATCAAGGTCGTTCTGACAACAGGTCGTCCTTTGAAGGCTATGGATTTCTTTCTCCATGAGCTAGGGACTGATGGTCTGGAGGACGAGTACACCATCACCTTTAATGGTGGTCTGGTACAGAAAAATACAGGAGAGATTCTCGATAAAACCGTCTTTTCAATCGACGATGTGGCACGATTGTACGAGGAAACTGAAAAACTCGGATTACCGTTAGATGCTATTTCAGAAGGAACCGTCTATCAAATCCAGTCAGACCAAGAAAGTCTCTATGCTAAGTTCAACCCAGCCCTGACTTTCGTACCTGTCGCTTTTGAAGATCTATCTAGTCAGATGACGTATAATAAATGCGTGACTGCTTTTGCCCAAGAACCTTTGGATGCAGCGATTCAACAGATTTCTCCAGAATTGTTTGACCAATACGAAATCTTCAAATCGCGTGAACTCTTATTGGAATGGTCGCCGAAAAACGTCCACAAGGCAACAGGTTTAGCGAAATTAATTAAACACTTAGGAATCGATCAAAGTCAAGTCATGGCTTGTGGTGACGAGGCCAATGACCTTTCCATGATTGAGTGGGCAGGTCTAGGAGTTGCCATGCAAAATGCTGTTCCAGCGGTTAAGGAAGTTGCCAATGTGATTACCCCAATGACCAACGACGAGGAAGCCGTTGCCTGGGCTATTGAAGAATACGTGCTAAAGGAGAATTAGAATATGGGATTATTTGACCGTCTATTCGGGAAAAAAGAAGAGCCGAAAATCGAAGATGTTGTAAAAGAAGCACTGGAAAATCTTGATTTGTCAGAAGAGGTTGAGAAAAATCAAACTGCAGTCGAAGAAACTTCTCAGGAAGAGACAGCAAGAGACAAAGTGGAAGAAACACCTGCTCAAGAAGAAATTCCTCAGATCTCGACAGAAGAAGTTATTGAACCAGAAGCAGTCGAGGAAACAAACCAAGAGGAGCCGGAGCTAGAAGCTGTTGAATTGGAGCAAATCCAAGAGACAGAAGAAGCTCTAGAAGAAGAGAACCAAGAGACAGAAGAAGAGCTAGCGTCTGAAGTTGTAGAAGAAGAAAGTCCTCAGGTTGAAGAAACCGTTCAGGAAAAATATGACCGCAGTCTCAAGAAAACCCGTACGGGATTCGGAGCACGCTTGAATGCTTTCTTTGCCAACTTTCGTTCGGTTGATGAAGAATTCTTCGAGGAATTGGAAGAACTGCTCATCATGAGCGATGTCGGTGTGCAAGTCGCTTCAAACTTAACAGAAGAACTACGTTATGAAGCCAAACTTGAAAACGCTAAGAAACCTGACGCACTTCGTCGTGTCATTATCGAGAAATTGGTTGAACTCTATGAGAAGGATGGCAACTACGATGAACAAATCCATTTCCAAGATGGTTTGACAGTCATGCTCTTTGTCGGAGTCAATGGTGTTGGGAAAACAACTTCTATAGGGAAATTAGCTCATCGTTACAAACAAGCTGGCAAGAAAGTCATGCTGGTTGCTGCGGATACCTTCCGTGCTGGAGCCGTTGCCCAGTTAGCAGAATGGGGTCGCCGTGTAGATGTTCCTGTTGTAACTGGTCCTGAGAAAGCCGATCCAGCCAGCGTTGTCTTTGATGGGATGGAGCGTGCAGTAGCAGAAGGTATTGATATTTTGATGATTGACACAGCCGGTCGTTTGCAAAATAAAGAAAACTTGATGGCTGAGTTGGAAAAGATTGGTCGTATTATCAAGCGTGTCGTGCCAGAAGCGCCACATGAAACCTTCCTGGCACTCGATGCTTCAACTGGACAAAATGCTTTGGTACAAGCTAAAGAATTTTCGAAAATTACACCTGTTACTGGTATCGTATTGACTAAGATTGATGGAACTGCTCGAGGTGGTGTCGTTCTGGCAATTCGAGAAGAACTCAATATCCCTGTAAAATTGATCGGTTTTGGTGAAAAAATCGATGATATCGGTGAATTTAACTCTGAAAACTTTATGAAGGGTCTCTTAGAAGGCTTGGTTTAATAGAAAGTAAATAATCCTGCAAGATTAAACTTGCAGGATATTTTTGTTATTCTAAACGACCTTCTTCACGATAGGCGATATCTGGTTGCCAAGTCCATTTTGCTCCAAACTTCTCTAGTAAGTCAAAGCTTGCTTGTGGGCCCATACTTCCAGCTTTATAATCGTAAAGTGGAGCACCATTTTCAGCCCAAAGCTTTTCGATACGGTCAATCAATTTCCAAGAAGCACTCACCTCGTCCCAGTGGCTAAAGTTGGTAGAGTTGTTGTTCAAGACATCGTAGATTAATTTCTCGTATGGATCTGGTGAAGCCCCAGTAGCGGTAGCATCTGTACGATAATCCAGAGAGCTTGGCGCTAGGTTAAATTCTTCACCGACTTGCTTCCCATTGAGGCTGAGAGAGAATCCTTCAGTTGGTTGGATATAGATGGTCAAGATATTTGGTGCCAATGGTTCTCCAAAGATAGAGTCCATTTGCTTAAAGACGATATTGACATGAGTCCCTTTTTCAGTCAGACGTTTACCAGTACGGAAGAAGAAGGGAACACCACGGAAACGGTCGCTATCTACAAAGAAGGCGCCAGATGCAAAGGTTTCTGTTGTAGATTCTGGGTCGACATTTGGCTCGCTACGATAGGAAATGTATTTCATGCCATCGATTTTACCAGAGCGATATTGACCACGGATAAACTGTTCTTTCAGTTCTTCCTCAGTTGGATGATAGAGGTTTTTAAAGACTTTTATCTTTTCAGCACGAATCTCATCCTTTGTAAAGCTAGCTGGTTTGTCCATGGCTAGAAGAGAGAGGAGTTGGAGTGTATGGTTTTGCACCATATCACGAAGGGCACCAGATTGATCATAGTAGCCACCACGTTCTTCTACACCCAAGCGCTCTGCAAAGGTAATCTGAACATTATCGATGTGTTCGCGATTCCAAACATTCTCAAAAATCATGTTGGCAAAACGAACAGCAAAGATACTCTGAATCATCTCTTTACCTAGGTAATGGTCGATACGGTAGATTTGCTCCTCATCAAAGGCCGCAAGGAGATCTTCATTGAGTTTGCTAGCTGTTTCGTAGTCTGTACCAAATGGTTTCTCAACGATCAAGCGCTCAAAACCTTTACCATCGACAATGTTTTCAGATTTGAGGTGCTTGGCAATGGTTCCAAAGAACTGAGGTGCCATGGACAAGAAGAAGAGTTTATTGTGTTCAGCTTGGTATTTTTCATTGAGCTCAGCTTGTAATTGACGCAAAGCAATGTAATGTTCCGTATCATTCACATCATGGCTTTGATAGTAGAAGTGGCTAGCAAATTCTTGAGCTTGCTCGGTACTATCTGCCAAATCAAGGATGGACTCGACAACTACAGATTCAAAATATTCCTTACTCCAAGGTCTACGAGCTGTTCCGATAACAGCAAAATGCTCAGAGAGATTGCCTGATTTATAGAGTCTGAAAAGGGAAGGGTAGAGTTTGCGTTTAGCTAAATCTCCACTCGCACCGAAAATTGTAACAATAACCTTTGATGACATCTAGCTACCTAATTTCTATATTTTTTCCTAGTTGGACTAGGGATGAGATTTCCTCATTATCATAGTTTTTATTTTATCATAATTTTCAAAAAAAACAAAAAATCCAATACGCAATTAAAAAACTGTAAGGAGAACCTTACAGTTTTGTTTTATACATTTAAGACCTTGTCCAAGAACTCTTTTAGACGAGGGTGTTGCGGGTTATCGAAGATTTGATCTGGAGTTCCATCTTCTAGGAATTCACCATCAGCCGTAAAGATAACACGGTTAGCCACCTGACGAGCAAATCCCATCTCATGGGTTACGATAATCATGGTCATGCCTTGTTCCGCCAATTCCTTCATAACATTCAGTACATCTCCAACCATTTCAGGGTCAAGAGCGGAAGTTGGCTCATCAAAGAGCATGATATCAGGGTTCATAGCAAGTCCACGTGCGATGGCTACACGCTGTTTCTGACCACCTGAAAGGCTATCTGGATTGGCATTCGCTTTGTCTGCAAGGCCAACCTTTTCAAGCAACTCCATCCCCAATTTTTCAGCTTCTTCTTTGGTCATCCGTTTGTGTTCAATAGGAGCAAAAGTGATATTTTCTAGGACGGACATGTGAGGGAAGAGGTTGAAATGTTGGAAGACCATTCCCACGTTTTCACGAACATGGTCGACATTGGTTGATTTTTCAGTCAAATCATAACCATTCACTGTGATGTGGCCACTCGTTACCTCCTCGAGAAGGTTAAGACTACGGAGGAAGGTCGATTTACCAGAACCAGAAGGTCCGATGATACAGACAACATCTCCTTCGTAGAATTTAGTTGTAATACCTTTTAAAACTTCGTTTTTTCCATAATACTTATGCAAATCATTTACATCAATTTTTAGTTTTGCCATTAACGAATCCTCTTTTCTAAGCGTTTCGCTAGTCTAGTCAAAAGCGTGATAATTACAAGATAGAAGATAGCAAGGATTGCATACATCTTGAAACTTTGGTAGTTACGGGCGATGATAATCTTACCAGTTTGGAAAAGTTCAACCAGACCGATAGCAGAAACAATGGTTGTATCTTTAAGAGCGATAACGAATTGGTTGACAAAGTTTGGCAACATCAATTTAGTTGCTTGTGGCAAGATAATCTTACGCATGGTTTTTCCATAAGAGATACCAAGACTGCGGCTGGCCTCCATTTGTCCAACTGGAACGGCTTGGATCCCACCACGAACAATTTCAGCGATATAAGCAGCTGCATTGAGTGAGAGGGCGATAGTACCAGCAACAAAGTCATTGATTGGACTTTGTTGGCCTGTAATGGACTCGATGAAGTTTGGAATTCCCCAGAAAATGAAGGCTGCAAGAATCATCAATGGGATACCACGGATAACATCAACGAAAATCTCAGAGATCAGACGAAGAGATTTGTATGGACTAACGCTAAACATACCAAAGATAATCCCGATGACAATGGCAATTGCAAATGAAATAAGTGCTAGAGCAAGAGTGATTCCAAGTCCACTAAGAAGTTGTTTGTAGTTGTTTTGAAGCAAGCCCCAGATAGTCGTTTCGTCAACCGTACTTGTAGAGTTAGTTGAAGATTCGCTAGCTAGATACTTGTCAAGAATCTTTTGGAATTCTCCATTAGCTTTGAGGTTAGCAAGTCCATTATTGAACATCTGGATCAATTCAGGGTTTGTTCCTTTTTTAACCGCAAAGGCAGTTTCACCGATTGGAGTTCCAGCGATTGGCGTTTTCAATTTTTGCCCTTGACTGATAGAATATTTGAGAACAGGCTCATCATCCATCACGGCATCAATAGAGCCAGTGTTCAGACTGTCATACATTGATGCGCCATCTGCAAAGGTTTTAATCTTATAGCCGTATTTGCTTTGGTTTTCAGTAAGGAATGTTTGAGAAGCAGTCCCGTTTTTAACACCGACAGTTTTATCCTTGAGGTCTTCATAAGAAGCAATGGTGCTTGATTCTTTCACACCGAGAATCGTATTTGCTGTGTAGTATGATTCTGAGAAGTCGAAGGTTTCCTTACGGGCATCTGTTACAGACATACCAGCAATGATACCATCTGCTTGTCCTGCTTGAACAGCACTAATGGCTGCGTCAAATCCTGGGTTAGTAATTTCAATTTCAAAACCTTGATCTTTGGCAATGGCCTTGATGAGGTCCATATCAATACCAGTGTATTGATTGCTTGAATTTTGAAAGACGAATGGGGCAAAAGATGAGTCGCTGGCAATAATGTACTTGCTTTTCACTGGAGTAGCTTTTTGTCCAGCAGCAGTAGTTGTCGTTGGGCTTGCCGTAGTTGTAGAAGCGGTCCATTTTTGGATGATTTGCTCCAAGCTACCATCCTTTTTCATTTGTGCTAGGGCTTCGTTAAACTCGGTAACCAAGTGTTCATACTTGCTTCCTTTCTTGACACCAAAGGCAAAGCTTCCAACAGCCTCACCATCCATATTGATGCTGAGATCTTGTCCTTGGTTAATCGCATACTCAATAACAGGTTTATCATCCATGATGGCATTTACAGCACCAGCACTTAGACTGTTATTCATCAAATCGCCTGTATCAAAGGTTTTGATAGAGAAACCGTATTTATCTTTGATACTTTCGAGGAAACGTTGGGCGGCAGTTCCGTTCTTAACTCCAACTGTTTTTCCGCTAAGTTCCTCATATTTGGTGATTTTATTTGCCTTTGTGGTAGCAATGACAACTTTTGTATCATAATATGTATCAGACATGGTAAAGACATTTTCACGTTCTTTTGTTTTTGTCATACCTGCCATAATAGCATCTGCTTGGCCTGACTGCACCGCATTTACAGCTGCATCAAAGCCAGGATAAGACATTTGGATGTTCCACCCTTTGATTTCTGCGACTTTATTGATAATATCAACATCAATCCCTTTATAGGTTTGATCTGAATCTTTAAACTCAAAAGGTGCGTAAGCTGTATCAGACACAATCTTAACAGTATCAGCTTTTGCCATACCTAGTGAGAAAATGGGAAATAAAATGAGCAAACATGCTAGTATTTTTTTCTTCATTTTTAGTCTCCTTTTCCGAATATTTTCCCATTATATCAGAAAATGAATGAAAAGGCAAATTTTATGGTTTTTATGTAAGAAAATGTAACATAGAATCCTTGCTCTTATCAACTTAGAGAGGAGTCTGAAAAGTAAATTTATGGTAAAATAGAAGGATAGAAAAATGCAGATGAGGCAATCATGATAAATCGAATTACAGATAATAAATTTAAACTAGTATCAAAATATGAACCTTCAGGAGATCAACCCCAAGCGATTGAGCAGTTGGTTGACAATATCGAGGGTGGAGAAAAGGCTCAGATTCTGATGGGGGCGACGGGTACAGGGAAGACCTATACCATGAGTCAGGTCATTTCCAAAGTCAACAAACCAACTCTGGTCATTGCCCATAACAAAACCCTAGCTGGTCAGCTCTATGGGGAGTTTAAGGAATTTTTCCCTGAAAATGCTGTTGAGTACTTCGTATCCTACTATGATTATTATCAACCTGAGGCCTATGTCCCTTCGAGTGATACTTATATTGAAAAGGATAGCTCGGTCAATGATGAGATTGACAAGCTCCGTCACTCAGCGACTTCAGCACTTCTGGAGCGCAATGATGTCATCGTTGTGGCTTCAGTCTCTTGTATCTATGGTTTGGGTTCGCCTAAGGAATACTCTGATAGCGTGGTTAGTCTTCGTCCAGGTCTTGAGATTTCTCGTGATAAACTTTTGAATGACTTGGTCGATATTCAGTTTGAACGTAATGATATTGATTTCCAACGGGGAAGATTTCGCGTGCGTGGGGATGTGGTGGAGATTTTCCCAGCTTCCCGTGATGAACACGCTTTTCGAGTAGAGTTTTTCGGGGATGAGATTGACCGTATCCGTGAAGTTGAGGCTTTGACAGGTCAGGTATTGGGAGAAGTGGATCATTTGGCGATTTTCCCTGCCACTCACTTTGTGACCAATGACGACCACATGAAAGTTGCGATTGCCAAGATTCAGGCAGAATTAGAAGAGCAGTTAGCCATATTTGAGAAGGAAGGCAAACTGCTAGAAGCCCAGCGTTTGAAACAGCGGACAGAGTATGATATTGAAATGTTACGTGAGATGGGCTATACAAATGGGGTTGAGAACTACTCTCGTCACATGGATGGTCGTAGCGAAGGAGAGCCTCCTTATACGCTTCTCGACTTCTTCCCAGATGATTTCTTGATTATGATTGATGAAAGTCACATGACCATGGGGCAAATCAAGGGAATGTACAATGGAGACCGTTCGCGTAAGGAAATGCTGGTTAATTATGGTTTCCGTTTGCCGTCTGCCTTGGACAATCGCCCTCTCCGTCGTGAGGAGTTTGAAAGTCATGTGCATCAGATTGTTTACGTTTCAGCGACACCAGGTGACTATGAAAATGAACAGACCGAGACAGTGATCGAGCAAATCATTCGTCCGACAGGTCTTTTGGATCCTGAAGTGGAAGTCCGACCAACTATGGGACAGATTGATGACCTCCTAGGTGAAATCAATGCCCGTGTTGAAAAGAATGAACGGACCTTTATCACAACCTTGACCAAGAAAATGGCAGAGGACTTAACTGACTACTTCAAAGAAATGGGCATCAAAGTCAAGTACATGCACTCGGACATCAAGACCTTGGAGCGGACAGAGATCATCCGTGACCTGCGCTTGGGTGTTTTTGATGTTTTGGTCGGAATCAACCTCCTTCGTGAAGGTATTGACGTTCCTGAGGTGAGTCTAGTTGCCATTCTAGATGCTGACAAGGAAGGTTTCCTTCGTAACGAACGTGGCTTAATCCAGACCATTGGTCGTGCTGCTCGTAACAGCGAAGGGCATGTCATCATGTATGCGGACACGATGACTCAGTCTATGCAACGTGCCATTGATGAAACGGCTCGTCGTCGGAAAATCCAGATGGCTTATAATGAAGAGCATGGTATCGTTCCACAAACCATTAAGAAAGAAATCCGTGACCTTATTGCCGTGACTAAAGCAGTTTCTAAGGAAGAGGACAAGGAAGTTGATATCAATAGTCTCAACAAACAAGAACGCAAAGAACTCGTCAAGAAACTAGAAAAACAAATGCAAGAAGCTGTTGAAGTGCTTGACTTTGAACTGGCAGCTCAGATACGCGATATGATGTTGGAAGTCAAGGCGTTGGGGTAGGATTTTAGAAGGAGATAAAATGGAAGAGTTAAATTATTTTACAGGTAAATTTAGTAAATCTGAATTAGAAGATCATTTTGATTCTTTGAATGAAGAAAAACTGAAATCCGAACTTGAAAATTTTAGTAATCAATATTTAAAGTTATCTGAAGAAGAACAATTGAAATATGTTGAACCTGTTCTTGATGTTTGTAGAAGTTTTGAAGAGCAAATTGATAAAACTATCCAAAAAAATATTTTAGAATCCATAAATAAAATACTATCAAATAACTCACAAGTATATAGTTGGAGTGTATGCTTTAGGTATTTAGATTCTCTTTATTATTATTTATTTGAACCAAAAGAATATGAAGAATATTCTATATTGTTTGAAAATGAGAGTTATTTCTTTAAAATTATTGATTTAGTATTAAAAGATAATCTAGAGAATAGTAAAATGATTTATTCGGATTTGCTTTCAGTTTTTGTTCCACTATTTAGACAGAAAAGTTTACCAGAAGAAAAAAGAAACTATTTTAAAAGTAAATTAGAACCGTTCATCAACTTTATATTTGAAAAATTTGAATTTGAAAATATTGATTTTGAAGATATTGATTTTGAATTTTCTATATATTGGTATCTTAGATTAGATGAGCTTGTTTCAATTTTTCAATTTGAGCACTTAAAGATAATAAATAAATATTTTATTGAGAATCCACAAGCTGAAGATATTGGTGACTATCTAGATTTTGTATCAAGAAACTTTGATGACGTGATTGAAGATTCGATAGTAATTGTTCGAAAGATAGCAGAAGAAAATGATTCGGATATCATACGAAACCGAGCTATTAAGTTAATTGAGAAGTATGATAATGATTACTTGAATAAGCAAAGTGATTCAGAATCTATCTCATCATTAGACGCTGAACAACTTTTAAAACAAGCAGATAAGATTATATACTATATACGTTATAAATTGACTGTTGATGCTGAAGAGTTAAAAGAAATTGGTTCCTTTGGACATTATACTAAGATTGACACATTAACAAATTTTCTTATAAAAGCAGACTGGAAAAATGAAAATAATTCTGAAACTCAACCTCCATTTTTACGACTTACTAATCTCAAGCAGTTAAATGACCCGATGGAAGGAAGAGTAATATATGATTATTTGGGTATGGATAATACTTTTTTTCAACAATACCAAACTTCTAATGTCTTTATATCTTCTCTAACTACAGTATCTGACAGCCTACCTATGTGGAAGGAGTATGCAGATTCATCTCAAGGCGCCTTCCTTGAATATGATCTATCTTATCTTGAAGATATCGTTGCTCATAAATCGATAGAGTTTGTTAAAGTTCATTATTTAGATTTAATGTCAGAGAATAAAGATGAAACAGATGTTGGTAAATTTCTTGATAAATTAAAACAGATTTTTGAAAAATTACAAGAGCTTAAAGCTGAAGAAGAATTAATAGGTTTTGCTGAGAAATTAAAGAAGATTTCTTACCTTTTTAAAGTTAAAGACTATGAGTATGAAATGGAGTATCGTATTTTAATTAATTTAGACGATACAGAGATACAAAATATTATTAATAGAGATGCTAATGATTCATCAAATGAGAAATACTTGAAGAAAGAAGAAATTGGGTTAGAAGTTTTTGATAAAGTTAACTATCATGATTTCAGAAAGTATATTGTATTAAGCTCGAAAGACAATGGCAGATATGATTTATTTGTATACATCAATCTGGCTCCCTTGAAATATTCGAAGGTTATCCTAGGTCCAAAGGTTACGGATGCAGACTATATTGCTCCTTATCTCAAACTTGCCAATCCTGATATAGAGATAGAAAGTTCGAAAATTCCTTATCGTTAAGTTGAGGATGACATAAAGCAGAAGGTGGTTTGCAAGAGTTTATCAAGAGTGGAATAGATAATGCAAACTTAATTGGGCAATCTTTTATAAAACAAGAATCTTTAAATGGCGCTATCTCATATTTCAATTTATAAGCCCTTTTTTAACTATTCTTACATGGCTGTACCTATTCTTAGAATTGTCCGTTATACCCAATTCCTCTATTGCTATTAGTATAGCTTATCAAGTAGAGGGGCAAGAACTTATCATTGACAGAGGAGGTCTACATACTAGCCATTGTGAGTATCATGACTTAGTAAATTCCTTTATCATGAAGTCCGAAGTAAAATACAACGAAGATACATTTTAATAACTTAGAAAGCGAGAAAATCCATGTCCCGTGCGCAAGCAACCATTTTAACCAATATCTGTCTGATTGAAGACATTGAAACCAAGCGTGTAGTCATGCAATATCGATCTCCTGAAAGCAATCACTGGTCTGGCTACGCTTTTCCAGGTGGTCATGTTGAGAATGGCGAGGCTTTTGCAGAGTCAGTGATCCGAGAAGTCTACGAAGAAACAGGATTGACTATTCAAAATCCTCAACTGGTCGGCATTAAAAATTGGCCATTAGATACAGGTGAGCGCTATATCGTCTTTTGCTACAAGGCAACAGAGTTTACTGGGAATCTTCAATCTTCGGATGAAGGTCAAGTTTCTTGGGTACAAAAAGACCAGATTCCTAACTTGGATCTGGCCTATGATATGTTGCCCTTGATGGAAATGATGGAAGCACCTGATAAGTCGGAATTTTTCTACCGTCATCGTACAGAAGATGGCTGGGAGAAAGAAACCTTTTAGTCTTTTACTAAATAACCAAGTTTATCCAAGGCCTCCTCAATATAGTGGAGGTCTTGTTGTGTTTCTGCTTCGACAAGGTGGTAATGGATACCATCTGTCAATTCTGAAAGGGGTCTAAAGTCAGACTTCTCGACTTGCTCTAGAAAATGCTGAACATCTCGGCGACAGGTGAGTTTGAGCAGGGTTTCAATTTCTCCATAAACTGGATGGTCAATCAAAGTATTCTGTACACGTCCGCCATTATCTACAATGGCTAGGAGTTCCTGCCCAATTTCTTCCATCTCATGTTTGACCTTGAAAAGTTTGTGAACGTAAGGACTGGCATCATTTTCTTTGTAGATATAGCCACGATTGGTGGATAGGATAGGAGCTCCATCTGCCCTCAAGATGGCAATATCTTGGACGATGATTTGACGAGTGACATGGAAGTGCTCGGCCAAGGTCTGACCATTGAGGGCTTTTGGTGCCTCTTTCAACAGTTTGAGAAGGGCTTGTTTGCGATCTTTTGTCATAGTTTTTCCTTTTAGCGACGTTTTCGAAGCACTTTATAGACAGCTAGTGCTAATGTATAGTCTACCATACTATGGACAATCGTGCCAAAACCAACTAGGACAAAGAGAACATAAAACATATTTTCAACATTTGTCCCTGAAGTAGCATAGAAGATGATACAAGCTACCACTTCAGCGATAGCATGAACAACACCCAAAACAAAGTTAAAAATCCAAGATGCCTTTGGTTTATCCAATGTTTCAGGGAATTTCTTTAAGTACAAAGCTCCCAAAATACCAAAAACGATGTGAGAAAAAGCGCGCAGGACGATAACCATGGGATAGCCTGCCATCAGGAAGCCGAGACTAGATGCAATAATCACAAAACCAGCCATCAAAGGCGAAAGAAACATGGCGATAAAGATGGCGATATGACTTCCCAAGGTGTAAGAAGCCGGTGGGATGACGATTTTAAAAGGCATAATGATTGGAATCAAAATCGCTATTGCAGTGAGTAGGGCAGTCATAGTCATAAACTGCGTTTTTTTCCGTATATCCATAAGAACCTCCATTTAACTGTATATACACAAGTATAGTACAATAAATCGATAGACATGTCAAGAATTTATTTTGATTTTATTGAAAATTTTCAAAAGTATAGGTGGTAGATTCAAAGGATTTTCATATATTTTCAAAATTTTGAACTAATGACTCCTTGGTAAATAACCATTTATGAATAGAAGATGAGCCTTTACTGGTGAAAACTAAAACTCCACCTTCAAGACTGAAAGTGGAATTATGTTTATTTCTTCAAGGTTTCGAGACGTGGGACAATTGCTGCTGTTAGAACTGCAGAGATGACAAGCTCAGCAATTGAGTTGGTTGAAATAACAGTTGCTAAGAGTTTTTGGATATTTCCATCGAAGACACTTCCAAAAAGGAAGAAGATTCCCCCAAGTACAAAAACTGTATTTGTAAGTGAACCAAGAGCTCCGGCAATGATGAGACCCGTTCTGTTTTTCAATAATTTATAAACTAAATAAGGTGTCAGACCAATCAAAATACGAGGTAGGATGGCAATCATTGCTGAATAGATGTTTCCGTTTGGTACAAAAGGTGAGAATAGGTAGCTAGTTGGAAGGATTGTAATCGTGTTAACCGTCAAGCTAAGTAGCCCCATCAAGAATCCTAGTGTAACACCAACTCGTGGACCGTAAATAATACTTGCAATAATGACAGGAATATGCACGATAGTTGGTTTGATTGGGAATGGGAATAGATTAAATAAGAGAGAGCTCAGAAAGTGAATGACTAACATGGTCGCAAAAAAGATAGCAATCGGAGCAATATTAGAGCGTTTTTTCATTGAGTGTTTCCTTTATTCTTTCTAAAATAATATCCAGGTCTGCCAAAGCTCCCCTTCCGTAGTCTCCACAAGCTAGCAGGGATTCTTTAGGAGCAATCAGCTGATAACCGTAGTTTTCTAATGTTTTCAGATTAGTCTGAGTTGCCGGATGGTCATACATCTTTGTATTCATAGCTGGTGCGACTAACTTTTTGACGTGGTCTGGCAAGGCAAGAGCCGTACTGGTAACCATGTTATCCGCAAATCCATGGGCTAGTTTGGCAATAGTGTTAGCAGTTGCAGGGACAACGATAAAAAGGTCGGTTTCTTTTCCTCTTTCGATATGATTGACTTGATCAGGATAGGGTTCCTTCATGACATTAAGGTGGACAGGATTTTGAGAGAGGACCTGTAATGTCAAAGGCTGGATAAACTCTGTAGCAGCCTCGGTCATTAAGACAGTGACATCATGGCCCTGTTTTTTCAAGGAACTGACTAGGTCAGCTGATTTATAAGAGGCGATGGAACCTGTCACTGCAATCAAAATGTTTGCCATGGTTTTCCTTTCTATGAATCGTATGCTTGAATTTTCTCAAGGAGGAGTTCTGCAATTTCCTCTTTAGTTTGGACAGTTTGAAGCTGATCTTTCTCAACAAAGATAGCTCGGTGCTGGTTTGCTGAGATTTGAGTAAGGTCATTTGCTATGATTAAGTCAGCCTGGTTTTTGACAAGACTCTGTCTAGCAACCTCAATAAGATGATCTTCAGTAACATCAACCAACAGTTTGAAACCAATCAGATGAATTGAAGGATTCCATTCTTTGACTAGAGAGATAATCTTGGGTGTTTTTTTCAAAAACAAAACCTGCACCTCATCATTAGAAGAGATTTTAGCTTCATTGTTTTGCTTGTCTAAAAATTCTTCCAGATTAGAACTCGCCTCAACTGCACCTAGCCCTGTCATATAAACAGGACTGTAGTCGGATACAGCCATAGAATGAATCAAGACCTGATAATCTTGAACACGCTCTTTCATCTCTAAAAGGAGATCATTCGTGTTTTTGATTTCTAGAATGGTTAGATGGGGATGAGGTTCTGGTTTAAGAGCATTACGAGTAGTAATCAGACAAACCTCATGACCAGCAGCAAGCAGGGTTTCGGTGATGATTTTCCCCAAGCGACCTGTAGAATGGTTCGTGATAGAGCGGACGCTGTCAATTGCTTCACTGGTACCGCCAGACGTAACTAAAATTTTCATAGGACTATTGTACACAAAAATAAACGGTAAGTAAAATGAAAGCGATAAATTCTTGGGAAAACGGAGATTTATTATAGTTTCAAACTATAAAGCCATATAAAATTTAAGAAAAGGCTCTAAAAACCTCAAAAAATTGCAATATTTACGAACATTAGCAAGCTTAATGGGTGTTAAAAATCTTATTTTGTGTTATAATGAATTATCATATAAGAGGTTAGAGGAGTTTTGAATGAAAACAGATATTGAAATCGCACAGAGTATTGAGTTAAAGTCAATCGTGGATGTTGTAGAGAAACTTGGGATTTCTTACGATGATTTGGAGTTGTACGGAAAGTACAAGGCTAAGCTCAGTTTTGATAAAATTCGTGCAGTTGAGAACAATCCAATTGGCAAATTGATCTTGGTGACTGCCATCAACCCAACACCTGCAGGTGAAGGGAAGTCAACCATTACCATTGGTCTTGCAGATGCCTTAAACAAGATCGGCAAGAAAACCATGATTGCTATCCGCGAACCGTCTCTTGGCCCAGTTATGGGGATTAAGGGTGGTGCCGCTGGTGGTGGTTATGCGCAAGTTCTGCCAATGGAAGACATCAACCTCCACTTTACTGGAGACATGCATGCCATCACAACTGCCAACAATGCTCTTTCTGCTTTGATTGACAACCACTTGCACCAAGGAAATGAGCTAGGAATTGACCAACGTCGTATCCTTTGGAAGCGTGTAGTGGACTTGAACGATCGTGCTCTGCGCCATGTGACTGTTGGTCTTGGTGGCCCTCTAAATGGTATTCCACGTGAGGATGGTTTCGATATTACCGTTGCTTCTGAAATTATGGCCATTCTTTGCTTGGCGACGGATATTGAAGACTTGAAACGTCGTTTAGCCAATATCGTTATCGGATATCGCTATGACCGTACCCCTGTTTCTGTTGGTGATTTGCAGGTTGAAGGTGCTTTAGCATTGATCTTGAAAGATGCTATCAAACCAAACTTGGTTCAGACGATTTACGGTACACCTGCCTTTGTACATGGTGGTCCATTTGCCAATATCGCTCACGGATGTAACTCTGTTTTGGCAACAAAAACTGCTCTCCGTTTAGCGGATTACACAGTGACAGAAGCTGGCTTTGGTGCGGACCTTGGCGCTGAAAAATTCCTTGATATCAAGACACCAAACTTGCCAACTTCTCCAGATGCGGTAGTCATCGTTGCAACCCTTCGTGCCCTTAAGATGAATGGTGGCGTTGCTAAAGATGCTCTGACAGAAGAAAACGTAGAAGCAGTTCGCGCAGGTTTTGCTAACTTGAGACGCCATGTTGAAAACATCCGTAAGTTTGGTATTCCTGCAGTTGTCGCGATTAACGAATTTGTCTCTGATACAGAAGCTGAAATCGCAGCCTTGAAAGAACTCTGTGCTTCAATTGATGTGCCAGTTGAACTAGCAAGTGTCTGGGCTGATGGCGCGGAAGGTGGAGTAGCTCTTGCTGAAACGGTTGTTAAGACTATCGCAGAAAATCCAGCTAACTACACACGTCTTTATGACAACGACCTTTCTGTCCAAGAAAAGATTGAAAAGATTGTTACTGAAATCTATCGCGGTACAAAAGTCAACTTTGAAAAGAAAGCCCAAACGCAAATCGCACAAATCGTTCAGAATGGTTGGGACAAATTGCCAATCTGTATGGCTAAAACTCAATATAGTTTATCAGACAATCCAAATGCACTTGGAGCCCCAGAAAACTTTGAAATTACCATTCGTGAATTGGTACCAAAATTGGGGGCGGGCTTCATCGTTGCCTTAACTGGTGATGTCATGACCATGCCAGGACTTCCAAAACGACCAGCTGCTCTCAATATGGACGTTGAAAGCGACGGAACTGTTCTAGGATTGTTCTAAAATTTAGATGATATTAAAAGAGTTTGGAAATGCTATCCAAGCTCTTTTTCATGTTAGAAGATAACCTCAACTTTATTTGAGAAAGACATGTTTTGTAAGCTATGGTGAAAAATTTGCTTGTCAAAGTGTTCTCCGTAAAGTTTCTATTTTCCCTGAATTCTGATATAATAGAAACATTGACTTCAAGAGTAAGGAAGAGAAAATGAACGCATTATTGAATGGAATGAATGACCGTCAGGCTGAGGCGGTGCAAACGACTGAGGGGCCCTTGTTAATCATGGCGGGGGCTGGTTCTGGGAAGACTCGTGTTTTAACCCACAGAATCGCTTACTTGATTGATGAAAAGCTGGTCAATCCTTGGAATATCTTGGCCATTACCTTTACCAATAAGGCGGCTCGTGAGATGAAAGAGCGTGCTTATGGTCTCAATCCAGCTACTCAGGACTGTCTGATTGCAACTTTTCACTCCATGTGTGTTCGTATTCTGCGTCGTGATGCGGATCATATCGGCTACAATCGTAATTTTACTATAGTGGATCCAGGAGAGCAACGAACTCTCATGAAACGCATTCTCAAACAGTTGAACTTGAATCCGAAAAAATGGAATGAACGGACAATCTTGGGAAGCATTTCCAATGCTAAGAATGACTTGATTGATGATGTGGCTTATGCTTCCCAAGCTGGCGATATGTACACGCAAATCGTGGCTCAATGTTACACAGCCTATCAGAAAGAGCTTCGTCAGTCTGAGTCCGTTGACTTTGATGATTTGATTATGTTGACCCTGCGTCTTTTCGATCAAAATCCTGATGTTCTGACTTACTACCAGCAGAAGTTCCAATACATCCATGTTGATGAGTACCAAGATACCAATCATGCCCAGTACCAACTAGTCAAACTTTTGGCATCTCGCTTTAAAAATATCTGTGTGGTTGGGGATGCAGACCAGTCTATCTACGGTTGGCGTGGTGCGGATATGCAGAATATCTTGGATTTCGAAAAGGATTATCCTCAAGCCAAGGTTGTTTTACTAGAAGAAAATTACCGTTCAACTAAAACCATTCTGCAAGCCGCCAATGATGTTATTAAAAATAATAAAAATCGTCGTCCTAAGAATCTCTGGACCCAGAATGCTGATGGGGAACAAATCGTCTACTACCGAGCTAACGATGAACAAGACGAGGCTGTTTTTGTAGCCAAAACCATTGATGAACTCGGTCGCAGCCAAAACTTCCTTCACAAAGACTTTGCAGTTCTTTATCGAACTAATGCGCAATCCCGTACTATTGAGGAAGCCCTGCTCAAGTCCAATATTCCTTATACCATGGTTGGAGGGACCAAGTTCTACAGCCGTAAGGAAATTCGTGATATTATCGCTTATCTCAACCTCATCGCCAATCCTAGCGATAATATCAGTTATGAGCGCGTAGTCAATGAGCCTAAGCGTGGTGTCGGACCAGGAACGGTAGAGAAAATTCGGGATTTTGCGAATATGCAAGAAATGTCCATGCTGGATGCTTCCGCCAATATCATGTTGTCTGGTATCAAAGGGAAAGCAGCCCAATCTATCTGGGATTTTGCCAATATGATTCTGGATTTGCGGGAGCAACTGGACCAATTAACCATTACAGAGTTGGTCGAAGCGGTTCTGGAAAAAACAGGCTACGTGGATATTCTTAATGCCCAAGCGACCTTGGAGAGCAAGGCTCGGGTTGAGAATATCGAAGAGTTCCTATCTGTTACTAAGAATTTTGATGACAATCCTGATAGTCAAGAAGAGGAAACAGGTTTAGATAAACTCAGTCGTTTCTTGAATGACCTTGCCTTAATTGCCGATACAGATTCTGGCAGTCAGGAGACATCTGAAGTAATCTTGATGACACTCCATGCAGCTAAAGGACTGGAGTTTCCGGTTGTCTTTATTATCGGGATGGAGGAAAATGTCTTTCCACTTAGTCGAGCAGCTGAGGATCCTGATGAGCTGGAAGAAGAACGCCGTTTGGCCTATGTAGGTATCACGCGCGCTGAAAAGATCCTCTATCTGACCAATGCCAACTCTCGCTTGCTTTTCGGTCGTACTAGCTACAACCGCCCAACACGTTTTATCAATGAAATCAGCTCTGACTTGCTTGAGTATCAAGGCTTGGCTCGACCAGCTAACACCAGTTTCAAGGCTTCCTATAGCAGTGGTGAGGTTGCTTTCGGTCAAGGAATGAGTTTGGCTCAGGTACTTCAAGACCGTAAACGCAAGGCTGCACCAAGCTCTATCCAGTTAAGTGGTCTCCCATTTGGACAATTTGCAGCTGGGAATAAGAAAGATTCGAGTGATACAGGCTGGTCTATTGGGGATATTGCTCTTCACAAGAAGTGGGGAGAGGGCACTGTTCTAGAAGTGTCAGGTAGTGGCGATACTCAGGAACTAAAAATCAATTTCCCAGAAGTAGGTTTGAAAAAACTCTTAGCTAGCGTAGCTCCAATTGAGAAAAAAATCTAATTATCCATCCTTCTCACGAATAATAAAGTGAGGAGGATTTTTATGTACAGTATTTCATTCCAAGAAGATTCACTTTTGCCGAGAGAAAGATTGGTTAGAGAAGGAGTAGAATCTCTGAGCAATCAAGAATTGTTAGCTATACTACTCAGAACGGGAACACGTCAAGCAAATGTTTTTGAAATCGCCCAGAAAGTCTTGAACAGTCTCACAAGTCTAACTGATTTGAAAAAAATGACCCTGCAGGAATTGCAGAGTCTGTCTGGCATTGGACGTATTAAAGCCATTGAACTACAAGCAGTGATTGAACTGGGGCATCGCATTCACAAGCATGAAAACCTTGAGATGGAAAGTATTCTCAGTAGTCAAAAACTTGCTAAGAAAATGCAACAGGAACTTGGTGATAAAAAACAAGAGCACCTAGTGGCACTCTATCTTAATACTCAAAATCAAATCATTCATCAACAGACCATTTTTATTGGAACTGCGACACGAAGCATTGCTGAACCACGGGAAATCCTTCACTATGCCATCAAGCATATGGCCACTTCTGTGATTCTCGTTCATAATCATCCATCAGGCGCTGTATCACCTAGCCAAAATGATGATCATGTAACCAAGTTAGTAAAGGAAGCCTGTGAACTGATGGGACTGGTATTTCTGGATCATCTGATTGTCTCGCATTCCGATTACTTTAGTTACCGTGAAAAGACGGATCTGATTTAAAGTTCGTTTACGACATAGTCAAACAATGTTTTATCCTTGGGGCGATTTTCAAATAGAAATTCTGGATGCCATTGAACACCAAGATAAGGGAAGCCATCTGTAGTTGTAACAGCCTCGATTATCTCATCCTTGGGATCAAAGGCCACAACCTTTAAATTTGGGGCCAAATCCTTAATGCTCTGATGGTGGAAGGAGTTGATATGAGAGATTTCTCCGTAGATTTCTCTGAGAACAGTATCAGGTTCTGTCACCAAACGTTGGGTTGTGTATTCGGCAGAACAATCCTGCCAATGGTCTTCGATATCTTGGTATAGAGTTCCACCCATTGCAATGTTAAAAAGCTGAGTACCACGACAAACAGAAAAAATCGGTTTTTTCTGCTTAATCGCTTCTCTGATGAGAGCTAATTCAAACTGGTCTCTTTGAAGATGGTAGTCGTCGCTGTCAATGGTTTTAGGCTCACCGTAAAATTTTGGATCAACATTTTGCCCACCTGTTAGGATGAGTTTATCAATCATTCCTATATAGTGGCTAGCCATTTCTTGATCACCAATCGGTAGGATGATGGGAATTCCACCAGCGTCCTTGACTCCTTCAACAAAGCCCTTTGCTGCATAGCTCATCATGATGTCATCATCTGGATGAGCTTTTTCATTTCCTGTAATCCCAATAACTGGTTTTTTCATAAATGCTTTCGCTTTCTAATCCTCTTTCCGCATAAAATAGAGGAGAGTCTGGAGTTCACTTGTCAAATCGACGTACTGAACAACCACATCTTTTGGAAGGTGCAGATGAACAGGAGAAAAACTGAGAATGCCTTTTACACCAGCATCAACCAAGAGGTTGGCTACTTCTTGTGATTTAACACTTGGAACAGTTAGGATAGCAGTTTTAACATCTGCGTCCTTGATCTTTTCCTTGATTTGAGATATACCATAGATGGGAATCCCGTCAGCAGTCTGAGTACCGACTTCAGGATGGTCATCCAGGTCAAAGGCCATGATAATCTTCATCTTGTTGCGCTCATGGAAACGGTAGTGGAGAAGGGCATGCCCCATATTACCAATCCCAACCAACATAACATTGGTGATAGAGTTATCATTAAGGAGGTCAGCAAAAAATGTCATCAGTTTTTTGACATCATAGCCAAATCCACGTCTTCCTAGTTCACCAAAGTAAGAAAAATCACGACGCACTGTCGCAGAATCGATACCGATAGCCTCTGCAATTTGCTTAGAGTTGGCACGCTCGATTTTTTCTGCATGAAATCTCTTGAAAATTCGATAGTAAAGAGAGAGTCTTTTTGCTGTTGCTTTTGGGATAGCAGACTGTTTAACTTTCACAAAATCACAACCTTTCTATTCTTCTATTTTATAGAAACATTGTGAAAAAATCAACAAAAACTAAGAAAATTCTTAGTTTTTGTCTGAAAAGTTAGTTTGTGATAGAAAACGATAGAGATTTCCGACTAATCCTCGGTAGATTACTTTATCATTGAGGGTTAGTGAGGTTACCAAAAATGTATCAGGTATGGTCACACATCCTGATAGGGCTAGCATAAGCTCTTCGTAATCGGCAAATTCAAGTGTGCGTTCTACTTGATAACTATCTTTATATGTGAGACGATACATAGCAAACTATCTTTCTTCTTTTGTGAAGATTCCGCGTTCTACAAGACTGTCCATGAGGAAGTAGAATTTCTCTTGGTGGATATGGTGTTCTTCAGATTTAAAAATATTCACCAAACGAAGACCAGATTTGTCAGTGATGTTAATCTTAACACCTGTAAGATCTTTATTGATGATAATTTTTAGTAGGAAACCTTCTCCACTGTTTGGGATTTTTTCAAGTAGACGAGTCAGTTCGTAGTTTCCTACTTTTGTTTCAGAGAAAGTATTGTCTTTCAGTGTGAACTTTTTGACAGTTGGACTAAGTGTATAGTCGTAGCGACAGTTTTGTAGTTTAATGGTTTTTTCGAATGCCATTAGATTAATCTCCAATAATATTTTTTAAGGTTTGTGCCAGTTGTTTCAGTTCTTTTTCGGTATTAAGAGGAGAAAGACTGATACGGACAGACTCTTTTAAACGATGGGAATCAGCCCCATAAAAAGCTTCGAGTACATGACTGGTTTGTACAATACCAGCAGTACAGGCCGAACCAGTTGAAATTGAAATTCCTTCAAGGTCTAACCGAAGCAAGAGCAAATCATTTTTTTGACCAGGAAAACCGATATTGAAAACATAAGGAAGTTGATCTTGACCCTCATTGAGATAAAAATTGAGTTCCGCAATTTCATCAAGAAAAGCAGATTTTAATCCCTCTAGTTTTTGGTAATGCTCGGCTTGATGATCCAAGTCTTCTTTGAGAGCAGCAACCATGCCTACAATGGCAGCGAGGTTTTCTGTTCCAGCCCGTTTCTTTTGTTCTTGGTCTCCACCGTGAAGGTAGGAATCAAAGTCCGCGGAAGATGCATAAAGAAAGCCGATTCCTTTTGGTCCATGGAACTTGTGTGCGGAAGCACTGAGAAAATCGATTCCTAATTCCTCAGGATGGATAGGAACTTTTCCGATAGCCTGAACAGCGTCTACATGATAGGCAGCAGGATGATCTTTTAAAACCTGTCCAATCTCAGCGATAGGTAAGAGACCACCCGTCTCATTATTAGCATACATAGTGGAAACGAGAATGGTATCGTCACGTAAAGCTTCTTGAATCTGTTGGGCAGCGATTTCTTGATTTACTGGTTGGATGATGGTTGCTTCAAAGCCAAAATGTTGAACAAGATAATCAATGGTTTCAAGGACAGAATGGTGCTCAATAGCTGTCGTGATGATGTGTTTTCCTCTTTCTTGATGGCGGAGACAATAGCCGATAATAACTGTATTGTTACTTTCTGTCCCTCCAGATGTGAAAAAGATTCGTTGTGGCTTGGTTCCTAGTAAGTGAGCTAACTCCTGACGGGCTTCACGGAGTAGTTTACCAGCATGGCGACCATGACTGTGAATACTTGAAGGATTCCCATGGGTTTCTTGCATGACCTTGGTCATTTCTGCGAGAGCTACTGCTGACATTGGAGTAGTAGCAGCATTGTCCAAATAAATCAAAGAATCACCTTATTCCTTTTTATTATATGCAAAGAGTGGGCTAACTGGTTTTCTTTCGTGGATACGGACGATGGCATCACCAATCAATTCGCTAGCGGTGATATAACATACATTTTCTGGAGTTCTTTCTTTGGTTGCTACCGAGTCAGTCACTAGGATTTCTTTAATGTTTGCGGCATCAAGAAGCTCGGCGGCACCTTCTACAAAGAGTCCGTGGCTAGAGACCGCATAGATTTCAGTTGCCCCTTCACGTTCGACGATTTTTGCTGCTTCTGAAAAAGTACGTCCAGTATTTAGGATATCATCAATCAAGATGGCTTTTTTGCCTTCAACATCACCGATGATATAGCCTTGGCTACGCTCTGAATCGTCTTGAGCATAGTCGATGATTGCGATTGGTGCATCTAAGTATTCAGCTAAGCTACGGGCACGTTTGACACCAGAGTTTTTTGGACTAACAACAACGACATCTGATCCCAGCAACCCTTTATCGCTGTAGTGTTTAGCAAAGAGAGGAATTGTATAGAGGTTATCTACTGGAATGTCAAAGAAACCTTGCACCTGAACAGCGTGGAGGTCAAGGGTTAGAACACGGCTAACACCTGCTTTGACGAGCATATTAGCAACCAGTTTTGCAGTGAGGGGTTCGCGAGAAGAAGCGATACGATCCTGACGAGCATAACCAAAGTAAGGAAGGACAACGTTGATACTATGAGCACTTGCACGTACACAAGCATCAACCATGATTAACAACTCCATCAAGTGGTTGCTAACGGGGTAGCTGGTTGATTGGATGATGTAGACATCGTAACCACGGACACTCTCTTCAATGTTGACCTGGATTTCACCATCAGAAAATTGGCGAGAAGATAATTTTCCGAGAGGTATCCCAACCGTTTCTGCGATTTTCTGTGCAATTTCATGATTGGAATTAAGTGCAAAAAGTTTCATGTTGTTTCTATCTGACATTATGGACCGTCCTCTGTAAACTCTAAATATTTTGTCTCCATTATTCTACCAAAAAATGGAGATTATTTCAGCATTTTTTCATGCTTTTAATAAAACGAATTAATTTTGAAGGAGCTTTTTGGTAAGTGATACCATTTTTTGAAAGAAATTGCTGAAAATCTCGTTTTCCTTCCTCGTGATCAGTGACTTCTAGCTCCAGTTCGTAGTCTGTCTGATCAAAGTAGTGACTTTCATCTAGTGCCATTAGACCAATCGACGTTTCCATTTCGTAACGAATAGTTGCAAGACAACCCAGAACAAACCAGTCATGACTTTCAATGCCAATTTCAGCAAGCTTTTCTAGAGCGAGCCCTTGAGGTAGTTTTTGTTTTTCTAGGTACGATTCAGCTTCTGGAAGGGTTAGTTTCTGGTTGTATTCCATATTTCCTAAAGTTTGAGGCACTTTCAAGGTCAATTCTGCCCAATCTGAAAAGGTACGAATGCGCATGGCAACCTTTTTTTCACGCAATTGGAAATCTGGTGTGTCAATGTAGTAGTTTTTCTGAAGGACGGGTTGGATATGGGAAAACTGTTTTTTTAGATGATCATATTCCTCTTTTTTCAGAAGTGTTTTCAATTCTATTTCTAAATGTTTCATTTTTTCAACCTTTTCTATATCTTTGAAAGCGATTTATGGTATAATGGACAATGTATTTATTGTATACGAATGTACTGAAAAAATCAAAGATTTTCGACAGGGCAATCAAACATTACAAGGGAGAAAATATGACCATAGAATGGGAAGAATTTTTAGATCCTTACATTCAAGCTGTTGGTGAATTGAAGATTAAGCTTCGTGGAATTCGAAAACAATATCGTAAACAAAACAAGCACTCTCCGATTGAGTTTGTTACTGGACGGGTGAAGCCGATTGAAAGTATCAAAGAAAAAATGGCTCGTCGAGGAATTACTTATGCAACTCTGGAAAATGACCTGCAAGATATCGCAGGGCTGCGTGTCATGGTTCAATTTGTAGATGATGTTCAGGAGGTTGTTGCAATTTTACGCAAACGCCATGATATGAGAGTCGTTCAGGAACGGGATTATATCACCCATCGGAAGGCTTCGGGCTATCGCTCCTATCATGTGGTGGTAGAGTATACAGTTGACACCATCAGTGGTGTTAAGACGATTCTGGCTGAAATTCAAATCCGGACCTTGGCTATGAATTTCTGGGCTACCATTGAGCATTCGCTCAATTATAAGTATCAGGGGGATTTTCCAGAGGAGATCAAGAAACGCTTGGAGATTACAGCTAGAATTTCCCATCAATTGGATGAAGAAATGGGTAAGATTCGAGATGACATTCAGGAAGCGCAGGCGCTCTTTGATCCTTTGAGTAGAAAACTAAACGACGGTGTAGGAAATAGTGACGATACAGATGAAGAATACAGGTAAGCGAGTTGATCTCATAGCTAATAGAAAGCCACAGAGTCAGAAGGTTTTACATAAACTGAGAGAAAAACTCAAAAAACAGCATTTTATAATTAATGATACAAATCCCGACATCGTCATTTCGATTGGCGGGGATGGGATGCTTTTGTCTGCCTTTCATAAGTATGAGAATCAGTTAGACAAGGTTCGATTTGTTGGCGTCCATACTGGACATTTAGGCTTTTACACGGATTATCGTGACTTCGAGTTGGACCAGTTGGTTTCCAATCTCCAATTGGATACTGGTGCCAAGGTTTCTTATCCAGTCTTGAATGTCAAAGTGACACTTGAAAATGGAGATGTAAAAACCTTCCGTGCTCTAAATGAAGCTAGTATCCGTCGATCAGATCGCACCATGGTTGCGGATATTATCATTAATCATGTTCCGTTCGAGCGATTTCGAGGAGATGGTGTGACTGTTTCAACGCCGACTGGAAGCACTGCCTATAACAAATCCTTGGGGGGAGCTGTCTTGCACCCTACCATTGAAGCCTTGCAACTGACTGAAATTGCGAGTCTCAACAATCGAGTTTATCGAACTTTAGGTTCTTCAATTATCGTTCCGAAGAAAGATAAAATCGAGCTTTTACCAACTCGTAATGACTATCACACGATATCAGTCGATAACAGCGTCTATTCATTCCGTAATATCGAACGGATTGAGTATCAAATCGACCATCACAAGATTCACTTTGTAGCGACACCAAGCCACACTAGTTTCTGGAATCGTGTCAAAGATGCCTTCATTGGCGAGGTGGATGAATGAGGTTCGAATTTACCGCAGATGAGCATGTCAAAGTCAAAACTTTCCTCAAGAAACACGAGGTTTCTAAGGGACTTTTGGCAAAGATTAAGTTCCGAGGAGGGGCTATTCTGGTCAATGGCCAACCTCAAAATGCGACTTATCTCTTAGATATTGGAGACAGGGTAACTATTGACATTCCAGCGGAGGAAGGGTTTGAGAGTCTTGAAGCAATTGAGCGTTCACTGGATGTTCTCTATGAGGATGACCATTTTCTGGTTTTGAATAAGCCTTATGGAGTAGCTTCCATCCCCAGTGTCAATCATTCCAATACCATTGCTAATTTTATAAAGGGCTACTATGTCAAGCAAAAATATGAAAACCAGCAAGTTCACATCGTGACTAGGCTTGATAGAGATACATCTGGTTTGATGCTCTTTGCCAAGCACGGCTACGCTCATGCACGTTTAGACAAGCAGTTGCAACGAAAGTCTATCGAAAAACGTTATTTTGCACTTGTTAAAGGAGCTGGTGTCTTGGAGCCAGAAGGGGAGATTATCGCCCCGATTGCGCGTGATGAAGACTCCATTATCACGAGACGGGTCGCCAAGGGTGGAAAATACGCCCATACATCTTACAAAGTTGTAGCTTCTTATGGAGACATTCATTTGGTCGATATTCGCCTGCATACTGGTCGAACTCATCAGATTCGAGTGCATTTTTCTCATATTGGCTTCCCTTTGTTGGGAGATGATCTCTATGGTGGTAGCCTAGAAGATGGTATTCAACGCCAAGCTCTGCATTGCCATTCCTTATCCTTTTATCATCCCTTCTTAGGGCGTCAGCTGGAGTTGGAAAGCCCTTTGCCAGATGATTTTAACAATCTTATCACTCAGTTATCGACTAATACTCTTTAAAATCTATTTTGAGTATAATTTAATTTCTTAAAGGAGAAAACTCATGGAAGTTTTTGAAAGTCTCAAAGCCAATCTTGTTGGCAAAAATGCTCGTATCGTTCTCCCTGAAGGGGAAGAACCCCGTATTCTTCAAGCGACCAAACGCTTGGTAAAAGAAACAGAAGTTGTTCCTGTTTTGCTGGGGAACCCAGAAAAAATTAAAATTTATCTTGAAATCGAAGGGATTATGGATGGTTATGAAGTGATTGACCCTCAACAGTATTCTCAATTTGAAGAAATGGTAACTACCTTGGTTGAACGCCGTAAAGGCAAAATGACTGAAGAAGATGCTCGTAAGATTTTGAGTGAAGACGTCAACTATTTTGGTGTTATGCTCGTTCACATGGGCTTGGTTGATGGGATGGTATCAGGTGCGATTCACTCAACAGCCGCAACCGTTCGTCCTGCACTTCAAATCATAAAAACTCGTCCAAATGTAACCCGTACTTCAGGTGCTTTCCTCATGGTTCGTGGTACAGAACGCTACCTATTTGGTGACTGTGCTATCAATATCAATCCAGATGCAGAAGCTTTGGCTGAAATCGCTGTTAACTCGGCAATCACAGCTAAGATGTTTGGCATTGAACCTAAAATCGCTATGCTGAGCTACTCTACTAAAGGTTCAGGGTTCGGCGAAAGTGTTGATAAGGTAGTGGAAGCGACTAAAATTGCTCATGATTTGCGTCCTGACCTTGAGATTGATGGTGAGTTACAATTTGATGCTGCCTTTGTTCCCGAAACTGCAGCTCTAAAAGCACCAGGTAGCAACGTTGCTGGTCAAGCAAATGTCTTTATCTTCCCAGGAATCGAAGCGGGGAATATCGGTTACAAGATGGCGGAACGTCTTGGTGGATTTGCGGCTGTAGGTCCTGTTCTGCAAGGTTTGAACAAACCAGTTAACGACCTTTCTCGTGGATGTAACTCTGATGATGTGTACAAGTTGACCCTTATCACTGCTGCCCAAGCGGTTCATCAATAAGAAAAAGGCCTCTTTCCTTTGGGAAGAGGCTTTTTAGCGCTAAGAAAAGGACAGTTGGAACCTTCTATGTTATACTAGATATATGTTAGATTTGAAAGAATACGGTGTTGACATGTGGCCAGAGGAGAAGATTTTCTCTTTTCGTGAGAAACTCCTCAACTGGTACGATGAAAACAAACGGGATTTACCATGGCGTAGAAGTAAAAATCCTTATCATATCTGGGTTTCTGAAATTATGCTCCAGCAGACTAGAGTAGATACGGTCATTCCCTACTACGAACGATTCTTGGACTGGTTTCCAACTGTTGAAAGTTTGGCAAAAGCGCCTGAGGAGCGTTTGTTGAAAGCATGGGAGGGGTTAGGTTATTATTCTAGGGTGCGTAATATGCAGGCTGCGGCTCAGCAAATTATGGTTGACTTTGAAGGGACATTTCCAAACACTTACGAAGGAATTTCTAGCTTGAAAGGGATTGGCCCCTATACTGCAGGAGCTATTTCTAGTATCGCTTTTAATCTACCCGAGCCAGCAGTTGATGGCAATGTCATGCGAGTTTTGGCACGCCTGTTTGAGGTCAACTATGATATCGGAGTTCCCAGCAATCGAAAGATTTTCCAAGCTATGATGGAAATCTTGATTGATCCAGAGCGGCCGGGAGACTTTAATCAAGCCTTGATGGACCTAGGCTCTGATATAGAGGCTCCAGTTAATCCTCGACCAGAAGAAAGTCCTGTTAAGGAATTTAGTGCAGCGTATCAGAATGGAACTATGGATCGTTATCCGATTAAAGAACCCAAGAAAAAGCCTCTTCCAATCTATCTCAAGGCCTTGGTTGTGCGCAATGATCGAGGTCAATATTTACTAGAGAAAAATGAAAGTGAGAAACTGCTAGCTGGTTTTTGGCATTTTCCATTGATAGAAGTAGAGGAGTTTTCACAGGAAGAGGAACAGCTGAATCTATTTGCTCAGGTTGCTGAAAAAAGCGATGCTTTCGGTCCAACCCCCCAAGAAAGTTTTGAGCAGGATTATGATTTAGAAGTTAATTGGTCCCATCAAGTTTTTGATCAAGTCAAGCATGTCTTTAGTCATCGTAAATGGCATATTCAAATCCTAGCAGGTCAGGTGACAGAATCAAAACAGTTTTCTGATAGAGAAATTCGTTGGATTTCCCCTCAGGAGTTTTCTGACTACCCACTCGCTAAACCTCAACAAAAGATTTGGCAGGCTTATAAAATAGCTCTTGAAGATGAGGGTTGACAGTAGCCATTTGTGCCTTCTTTGCATTTTTTTGTTATAATAGATAGAGAAAAGGTGAACATATGAAAAAAATATTAGTTGTAGATGATGAGAAACCAATCTCAGATATTATTAAGTTCAATATGACCAAGGAAGGTTACGAAGTTGTAACAGCCTTTAATGGTCGTGAGGCAATTGAGCTATTTGAAGCAGAGCAACCAGATATTATTATTCTAGACTTGATGCTCCCTGAAATCGATGGTTTAGAAGTGGCCAAAGCCATTCGTAAGACGAGTAGTGTGCCTATCATTATGCTCTCAGCTAAGGATAGTGAATTTGATAAGGTTATCGGTTTAGAGCTAGGAGCAGATGATTATGTGACCAAGCCATTTTCAAACCGTGAGTTGCAGGCGCGTGTCAAGGCTTTACTCCGTCGTACAGACCTTTCTTCAGATAGTCAAGAGTCTGATGAAAAGAAATCCCAACCCCTACATATTGGCGATTTGGAAATTCTGCCCGACGCTTACGTGGCCAAAAAATATGGCGAGGAATTAGATTTGACCCACCGTGAGTTTGAGCTTTTATATCACCTAGCTTCCCATATTGGTCAAGTGATTACGCGTGAACACTTGCTTGAGACTGTTTGGGGCTATGATTATTTTGGTGATGTTCGCACAGTGGACGTGACCATCCGACGCTTGCGTGAAAAGATTGAAGATACTCCAAGCCGTCCAGAGTATATCCTCACCCGTCGTGGTGTTGGCTACTATATGAGAAATAATGATTGAAGCAATTAAACAAAGTATTCTGAACAGAGATTTTATCTTTATCTTGATTTTAGTCGGCTTTATCTTGGTGGTTACCTTACTATTGCTAGAAAATCGCCGAGATAATAAACGCTTAAAAGAGATAAATCAAAAGGTTAAGGATTTGATTGCAGGGGATTATTCTCGAGTTTTGGATACGCAAGGAAGCTCTGAAATTACCAACATCACCAATAATCTAAATGATTTGTCTGAGGTTATTCGGTTAACGCAGGAAAATCTGGAGCAAGAATCAAAAAGGCTTAACAGTATTCTTTCTTATATGACAGATGGAGTTCTTGCGACCAATCGTCGTGGCCAGATTACCATGATTAACGACATGGCTAAGAAACAGCTAGGTGTGCAGAAAGAAGACGTCCTCAACAAAAGTATTCTAGAATTGCTTAAACTAGAAGATGAGTATGAACTGCGTGACCTGATTACACAGATTCCTGAGTTGATGATTGACTCTCAGGATGCCAATGGTGAATACCTAAGCCTTCGTGTACGTTTCGCTCTGGTTCGCCGAGAGTCTGGCTTCATCTCTGGTTTGGTTGCTGTTTTACATGATACAACTGAGCAGGAGAAGGAAGAACGTGAACGGAGACTCTTTGTTTCAAACGTGAGTCATGAGTTGAGAACTCCTTTGACCAGTGTTAAATCTTATCTTGAAGCCTTGGACGAGGGGGCCTTGTATGATCCTGTAGCCCCTGATTTTATCAATGTTTCGCTCGATGAAACCAACCGTATGATGCGGATGGTGACAGATCTCTTGCATCTCTCTCGCATTGATAATGCGACCACTCGACTGGATGTGGAGTTGATTAACTTTACGGCATTTATCACCTTTATTCTCAACCGCTTTGATAAGATGAGAAGTCAGGATGACGAGAAAAAATATGAGTTGGTTAGAGATTACTCAATTAACTCAGTTTGGATTGAGATTGATACCGATAAAATGACCCAAGTGATTGATAATATTCTCAACAATGCTATCAAGTACTCACCAGATGGTGGGAAAATCACTGTCAGCATGAAAACCACTGATGACCAGATGATTTTATCCATCAAAGACCAAGGTCTAGGTATTCCAAAACAAGATTTACCGAAGATTTTCGATCGTTTTTACCGTGTAGATCGTGCAAGAAGTCGTGCTCAAGGTGGAACTGGTCTAGGTCTAGCCATCGCCAAAGAAATCATCAAACAGCACAATGGCTTTATTTGGGCTAAGAGTGAATACGGTAAGGGATCAACCTTTACCATTGTGCTCCCTTATGATAAGGATGCCGTAAAAGAAGAAATATGGGAGGACGAAATAGAAGACTAGAATGAGTGAAATAGGCTTTAAATACAGTATTTTAGCATCAGGTTCCAGTGGAAATTCCTTTTATCTGGAAACGCCAAAAAAAAAAATTTTAGTGGATGCAGGCTTGTCGGGTAAGAAAATTACCAGTCTCTTGAGTGAAATCAATCGTAAACCTGAAGATTTGGATGCGATTTTGATTACGCATGAGCATTCAGACCATATCCATGGAGTTGGTGTATTGGCTCGCAAATATGGTATGGACCTTTACGCCAATGAAAAGACTTGGCAGGCTATGGAAAATAGCAAGTACCTCGGTAAAGTGGATTCATCGCAGAAACACATTTTTGAAATGGGAAAAACCAAAACTTTTGGTGATATCGACATCGAGAGTTTTGGGGTTAGTCATGATGCCGCAGCACCCCAGTTTTATCGCTTTATGAAAGACGACAAGAGTTTTGTCATGTTGACCGATACAGGTTATGTTAGTGATCGTATGGCAGGAATTGTCGAGAATGCTGACGGTTATCTTATCGAGTCCAACCACGATGTGGAGATTTTGCGAGCAGGTTCTTACGCTTGGCGTCTCAAACAGCGAATCCTCTCTGATCTCGGTCACCTTTCTAACGAAGACGGTGCTGAGGCTATGATTCGTACCATGGGAAATCGTACCAAGAAGATCTACCTTGGTCACTTGTCCAAAGAGAACAATATCAAGGAGCTGGCTCATATGACCATGGTCAATCAGCTAGCTCAAGCTGATCTGGGAGTAGGCGTTGACTTTAAGGTTTACGACACTTCCCCAGATACCGCAACACCATTGACAGATATATAAAAAAGAAGGCGAGTGCCTTCTTTTTTATATATTTTACAATCCTGCAAATTCTTTGATTTCTTGTGCTGACATTGAAGAGTCGCAACGGACAGTGATTTGACCATCAGCAACATGAACGAATCCCGGAACAGTTGGGATTCCATAGCGTGAGCGGAATTCTTGTAACTCATTGAGTTGGCTTGGTTCTTCACTGTTGATGAAGTAGATGTGAGCTTTGGTTTCAGCTAGGACACCTGCCAATGTGCCAGCAAATTTACGGCAGTAAGGACAAGTTTTGCGACCGATGAAGAAGGTCGCTGTTTCTTTATTATCAAGTGCTTCTTGGGCACGGGCAACAGTAGTCACTTCAAGGTCTTTAATATCTTCTAAAAACTGATTCATAAGAATACCTCTCTTTTTTTGATAAAACTAGTATGCCACAAAGTTTCTAAAATTGCTCGGATTTGATACGAAAAAAAGATGAGATTGGCTGGTCTCATCTTTTATAGGATTTTATTTTACAAAAGCATTGATTTCTGCTTCGATGTTAGCAATCTTAGCTTGTGATTCTTCGTTTGTTTCCCCTACAACTGCAATGTAGAACTTGATTTTTGGTTCTGTACCTGAAGGGCGAACTGCAATCCATGAACCGTCAGCAAGTGTGTATTTCAAAACATCACTTGGAGGAGTTGTCAAGTTTGTAACAGTACCGTCAGCAGCAGTAGCAGTTTGAGCCTTGAAGTCTTCTACGACAGTGATAGCTGTTGTGTTCCATTCTTTTGGAGCATTGTTACGGAACTTAGCCATAATGGCTTTGATTTGTTCTGCACCATCAACACCAGAAAGGGTAACAGAGATTGTCTTTTCAGCGTAGTAGCCGTATTCTTTGTAGATTTCTTCGATACCATCAGCAAGTGTCAAACCACGTGAACGGTAGTAGGCAGCAAGTTCAGCAACGACAAGAACAGCTTGAATAGCATCTTTATCACGTACGAATGGTTTAATCAAGTAACCGAAGCTTTCTTCAAATCCCATCATGTAAGTGTGATTGTGTTTTTCTTCAAATTCTTGGATTTTTTCAGCGATAAATTTGAAACCTGTCAAAACGTTGAACATGGTTGCGCCGTAGCTTTCAGCAATCTTCGTTACCAAGTCAGTTGATACAATTGATTTGCAAAGGGCTGCATTTTCAGGAAGAGTTCCAGCATTTTTGTGTGCTTCCAAGATGTACTTAGCCATGATAGCACCGATTTGGTTACCTGAAAGGTTGAGGTAGCTTCCATCTTTTTGAAGAACTTCAACACCAACACGGTCAGCGTCAGGGTCAGTTGCAACAAGCACATCTGCACCAACTTGACGACCAAGTTCTTCAGCAAGGGCGAAGGCTGCTTGGCTTTCTGGGTTTGGAGATTTTACAGTTGAGAAGTCTGGGTCTGCAGTTGCTTGTGCTTCAACAACTTGAACAGAGTCAAATCCTGCTTGAGCAAGAGCACGACGAGCCAACATTTCACCCGTACCATGAAGTGGTGTGTAGACAATCTTCATGTCTTTACCGAATTCTTCAATCAAGGTTGGGTTGATGTTTACGTCTTTAACTTCTTTAAGGTATTCTGCATCAACAGCTTCGCCGATAACTTCAATCAAGCCAGAAGCTTTTTCAGCTTCGACATCAGCAACTTCCACAGCGAATGGATTTTCGATAGCACGAATATAAGTAGTCAAAGCGTCTGCATCGTGTGGAGGCATTTGTCCACCGTCTTCTCCGTAAACCTTGTAACCGTTAAATGGAGCAGGGTTATGGCTGGCAGTAATCATGATACCTGCGAAACAGTTGAGGTGACGAACTGCAAATGACAGTTCTGGAGTTGGACGAAGGCTTTCAAATACGTAAGATTTGATACCGTGTTTAGCAAGAACTGCAGCAGATTCAAAGGCAAACTCAGGTGAGAAGTGACGGCTATCGTAGGCAATTGCCACACCACGTTCTTTTTCATTTCCACCTTTTGATTCAATCAAACGAGCCAAACCTTCGGTAGCTTGACGAACAACGTAGATGTTGATGCGGTTTGTACCAGCACCAATCAAACCACGCATACCAGCAGTACCAAATTCAAGATTGGTATAAAAGGCATCTTCCTTTGTTTTTTCGTCCATATTTTCCAAATCTTGACGAAGGTAGTCTGGAAGATCAGCAAAATCGAGCCATTTTTGATAATTTTCTTGGTAAGTCATAGAGTGTCTCCTTTGTTTATTTGCTTTAATCGCTTTCATTATATCACGATTTGACATTTTAGTAAAACGTTAGCATAACTTAAAATGTAGGAAATTTACTTATGCACTTTAGCGGGAAAATGGTGGGTACCATGCTTACTTATACTAAGTTAGGGATGAATATCAATTATCTAATTTTTAAAAATATTAAAAGTTATAGTATTTTTGTGGGATTTTAAATAAAATAAATCGTAAATATTGTTATATTCTATTTATTTTATAAAGAATTCTTTAATGTATCAAATGAAGGTATAGAAAAATTTAATGTAAAACTCTATAAATTTAAGATATTTTGAAAATATCTGGTTTCTGTTTTGAATTTTATAGTGCGTATGGTAAAATATAGTAAATCATTAAAGGAGAATCCATTATGAAAAAAATTCTTAAGCATTCTGCTTTGCTTTTATCAGCTTTAGCACTTGTTGCCTGTGGAGCTCAAAAAAAAGCAAGCGACAATGGTACTGCCTCGAACTCAAACTTTGAAGTTTCTGTAAAAGACGGTATGTTTGTATTGCCTAAAGACGAAGATTCATCTTCAAGCTACCTTGCACTTCAAGTCGAAATCAAGAACAATCGTGATAAACAGTTTAGTTTTACTAGCCAAGATATTACGCTTTATAATGAAAAAGATGAAAAATTACAACCAATTCAAATCCACGAAAGCGACAGTAAAACTAAGTTTATGTCATATGGAGACAGTCTTTCTAAAGGAAAGAGCGTTGCTGGTTATGTAGTGTATGAGGTTGACAAGAATGCTAAGTATGAACTTCACTTCGCGCCTAGCTTTTACGATGACATCAAAGAAAATTCTAAAAAGAATAACGATGTAGCAATCAAGGTGGATCCAAGTCAGTATGAAGACAATATTGATGAAGCGAAAGATGTAATGAAAAAATATGTCGATGCTGTTTACCTTAATGGGGAAAGTTCTGGTGGTGGAACGAACCTAAGTGCTACTGATAATAAGTCACAAGTTGTTGCGCTTGCTGATGATAAAAAATCTTCTGATAATAGTGCTGAATTCACAAACGATGCGAAAGCTGATAAAGAAGAGTTTATCAAGAAATTTACAGAATCGTTCGGAAAAGGCTTCTATAACTACAAACCGTCTGATTCAGAACTTAGAACATTCGCAGATGCCTACATCAAAGCAAATGCTAAGAGAGCAAAAGTTGATTACAAGGTGAAGACATACTTACCAGACTATGCTGTTGTTTATGTTAGACCAGAAACAATCGACTTGGATAACTTGAATGTTTATGAATTGAGCCGTAAATTCTACGAAGAAAACAAAGGTAAATATAGCAACTACTCTGAAGCTATGAAAGCTGGTGAAAAATACATTTTAGAAAATGCACCGAGTCAATTTGATTCAACTCCTCTAGACACTAGTGATAACATGAAGAAAGAGGGTTATGAAATTAAAATGACTAAGAAAGATGGAAAATGGACCATCGATACCTCTTCTAAAAACTATGAATTGAAAGATATGGCTCGCACATTCCGTGGAGGCATTGGATACTAAGATGAAAGGTTCGAGTTTATGACTCGAACTTTTTTCGTTGCAATTGTGCAAAAGAGAAAAAGATAGTAAAATAGAGATATGATTATTTTACAAGCTAATAAAATTGAACGATCTTTTGCTGGTGAGGTTCTTTTTGATAATATTAATCTGCAGGTAGATGAACGAGACCGAATTGCTCTTGTTGGGAAAAATGGTGCAGGTAAGTCTACTCTTTTAAAGATTTTGGTTGGGGAAGAGGAGCCAACTAGTGGAGAAATCAATAAGAAAAAAGATATTTCTCTGTCTTACCTAGCCCAAGATAGCCGTTTTGAGTCTGAAAATACCATTTATGATGAAATGCTCCATGTCTTTGATGATCTACGCCGTACGGAGAAACAACTGCGTCAGATGGAGTTGGAGATGGGTGAAAAGTCTGGTGAAGATCTAGATAAACTAATGGCGGATTATGATCGTTTATCAGAGAATTTCCGTCAGGCTGGTGGCTTTACCTACGAAGCTGATATCCGCGCTATCTTGAATGGTTTCAAGTTTGACGAGACTATGTGGCAGATGAAAATTGCTGAACTTTCAGGTGGTCAAAACACTCGTCTGGCACTGGCAAAAATGCTCCTTGAAAAGCCCAATCTCTTGGTATTGGACGAGCCAACTAACCACTTGGATATTGAAACCATTGCCTGGCTAGAGAATTACTTGGTAAACTATAGCGGCGCACTCATTATTGTCAGTCACGACCGTTATTTCTTGGACAAGGTTGCAACAATTACGCTCGATTTGACCAAGCATTCTTTGGATCGCTATGTGGGAAATTATTCTCGTTTTGTTGAACAAAAAGAGCAAAAGCTAGCTACTGAGGCAAAAAACTATGAAAAGCAACAGAAGGAAATCGCTGCTCTGGAAGATTTCGTCAATCGGAATCTAGTACGAGCTTCAACAACCAAACGTGCCCAATCTCGCCGGAAACAATTGGAAAAAATGGAGCGTTTGGACAAGCCTGAAGCTGGCAAGAAATCAGCCAATATGACCTTCCAGTCTGAAAAAACGTCAGGAAATGTCGTTTTGACTGTTGAAAATGCAGCTATTGGCTATGATGGGGAAATATTGTCACAACCTATCAACCTAGACCTTCGTAAATTGAATGCCGTTGCCATAGTTGGTCCAAATGGTATTGGCAAGTCAACCTTTATCAAATCTATCGTGGGTCAGATTCCTTTTATCAAGGGGGAAAAGCGCTTTGGCGCCAATGTTGAGCTTGGTTACTATGATCAAACTCAAAGCAAGCTAACATCAAGTAATACTGTTCTGGATGAACTTTGGAATGACTTTAAATTGACACCAGAAGTTGAAATCCGCAACCGCCTTGGTGCCTTCCTCTTCTCTGGTGATGATGTCAAAAAATCAGTCGGAATGCTGTCTGGTGGTGAACGCGCTCGTTTGTTACTTGCTAAACTGTCTATGGAAAACAACAACTTCCTGATACTTGATGAGCCGACTAACCACTTGGATATTGACAGTAAGGAAGTGCTAGAAAATGCCTTGATCGACTTTGACGGAACCTTGTTGTTTGTTAGTCACGACCGTTACTTTATCAATCGTGTAGCCACTCATGTACTGGAATTGTCAGAGAATGGATCAACTCTCTACCTTGGAGATTACGATTACTATGTTGAAAAGAAAGCAGAAGTAGAAATGACTCAGACAGAAGAAGTTTCAACTAGTAATCAAGCAAAAGAAGCAAGTCCAGCTAATGACTACCAAGCTCAGAAAGAAAGTCAGAAAGAAGCCCGTAAGCTCATGCGACAAATAGAGAGTTTAGAGGCTGAAATCGAAGAGTTAGAAAGTCAAAGCCAAGCCATTTCTGAACAAATGCTGGAAACCAACGATGCTGAAAAACTGATGGAATTGCAGACTGAACTGGACAAAATCAGCCATCGTCAGGAAGAAGCTATGCTTGAGTGGGAAGAATTATCGGAGCAGGTGTAAGAAATGGAACATCTTGGAAAGGTATTTCGTGAATTTCGAACAAGTGGGAAGTACTCCTTGAAAGGGGCGGCAGGTGAATCATGTTCAACCTCTCAGTTATCTCGCTTCGAGCTTGGGGAGTCTGATCTAGCAGTTTCTCGGTTCTTTGAGATTTTGGACAATATTCATGTGACTATTGAAAATTTCATGGACAAGGCTAGAGATTTTCAAAATCATGAACATGTTGCCTTAATGGCGCAGATTATTCCGCTTTACTACTCAAATGATATTGCTGGTTTTCAAAAGCTTCAAAAGGAACAGCTTGAGAAAGCAAAGAGTTCGACCAATCCCCTCTATTTTGAGCTGAATTGGATTCTGCTACAGGGTTTGATTTGTCAAAGAGATTCTCGTTACGCGATGAGGCAGAGTGATTTGGAAAAAGTAGCAGATTATCTTTTTCAAACAGAAGAAAGGACCATGTATGAGTTGATTCTTTTCGGGAATCTCTATACTTTCTACAATGTGGACTATGTAGCTCGGGTTGGTAGGGAAGTCATGGAGCGAGAAGAGTACTACAAGGAAATTGGTCGGCATCGTAAACTTGTTTTGATTTTAGCTCTTAACTGTTACCAGCATTTTTTGGAGAACCGTTCTTTTTCGAATGCGGACTATTTTGAGAGTTATGTGGAGAAGTTGATTGGAAATGGTATCAAGCTTTATGAGCGCAATATCTTCCATTATCTCAAAGGTTTCGCCCTCTACCAGAGAGACTTGAAAGAAGAGGGTTGTAGTCAGATGCAGGAAGCCATGCATATTTTTGATGTGCTTGGACTTCCAGAGCAAGTGGCTTACTATCAGGAACATTATGAAAAATTTGTAAATGCTTAAATTTCCCGAATAAGGGAAAAATAAAGAGACTCTTTTCAGTTTTGATACAATAGTTTCAAAATTTGAGAGGAGTTTTTTATATGAATCGACATGCAATCCAGTTGATTAGTCGTGGTGCGATTAATAAGATAGGAAATATGCTCTATGATTATGGAAATAGTGTCTGGTTAGCATCAATGGGGACGATGGGACAGACTGTTCTTGGGATTTATCAGATTTCTGAACTCGTCACATCGATTCTGGTCAATCCCTTTGGTGGAGTGATTTCAGACCGCTTTTCGCGTCGCAAAATTTTGATGACGACGGACTTGATTTGTGGTATTCTCTGTTTAGCTATTTCTTTCATCAGAAATGATAGCTTGATGATTGCTGCTCTGATCTTCGCAAATATTGTTCAGGCGGTTGCCTTTGCATTTTCTCGTACAGCCAACAAAGCCATTATAACTGAGGTTGTAGAGAAAGACGAGATTGTGACCTATAATGCTCGCTTAGAGCTCGTTTTGCAGGTTGTAGGTGTTAGCTCCCCTGTACTTTCTTTCCTGGTTTTACAATTTGCCAGTCTCCATATGACGCTTGTTTTAGATGCCATTAGTTTTTTCATCGCGTTTGGTCTAGTGGCTCTCCTTCCCCAAAAAGAAATCCAAGTACATGAGAAAAAGAGTTTTAGTTGGAAAGACATCTTTGTTGATATGAAGGCTGGACTACACTATATTTGGCATCAAAAAGAGATCTTTTTCCTTTTGTTAGTAGCTTCCAGTGTTAATTTCTTTTTTGCAGCTTTTGAATTTCTCCTCCCCTTTTCAAATCAGCTTTATGGAGTAGAAGGAGCTTATGCAAGTATTTTGACTATGGGCGCAGTTGGTTCCATTGTGGGAGCTCTTCTAGCTAGTAAAATAAAGGCAAATGTTTATAATCTTTTGATTCTATTGGCTTTGACTGGAGTAGGAGTTTTTATGATGGGGTTACCACTGCCAACTTTTCTTTCTTTTTCCGGAAATTTAGTTTGTGAACTGTTTATGACGATTTTTAATATTCACTTTTTTACTCAGGTTCAAACCAAGGTTGAAAGTGAATATTTAGGCAGGGTATTGAGTACTATTTTTACTTTAGCTATTCTCTTTATGCCAATTGCAAAAAGCCTTATGACAGTGCTGCCAAGTGTACATCTTTCTTCTTTCCTGATAATCGGAAGTGGAGTTGTCTTCTTGTCTTGTATATCTCTCATTTATGTTCGAAATCATTTTGAAAAAAAGGTATAAATCTCCTTGCCTTAAAAAAATATTTCACTATTAATTATTTTTCAGTCCTTCTCCATTGTGAGGAGGGCTTTGTTTGTGGTAAAATGGTTTTATGAATAAAAGAATGAATGAGTTAGTTGCCTTACTCAACCGCTATGCGAGCGAGTACTATACGAGTGACAATCCCTCGGTTTCAGATAGCGAGTACGATCGCCTCTACCGAGAGTTGGTCGAGTTGGAAGCTGCCTATCCAGATCAAGTTTTAGCAGACAGTCCAACCCATCGTGTTGGTGGAAAGGTTTTAGATGGTTTTGAAAAATACAGTCATCAGTATCCTCTTTATAGTTTGCAGGATGCTTTTTCACGTGAAGAGTTAGAAGCTTTTGATGCGCGTGTTCGTAAGGAGTTAGCCCATCCCACTTACATCTGTGAGCTAAAAATCGATGGTTTGTCTATCTCGCTAACCTATGAAAAGGGGATTTTGGTTGTTGGTGCCACACGTGGGGATGGTTCTGTTGGTGAAAATATCACAGAAAACCTCAAGCGTGTCAAGGACATTCCTTTAACCCTGCCAGAAGAACTAGATATTACCGTTCGTGGAGAGTGTTATATGCCACGCGCTTCGTTTGACCAAGTCAACCAAACTCGTCAAGAAAATGGGGAGCCTGAATTTGCCAATCCTCGTAATGCGGCGGCTGGAACTTTGCGTCAGCTGGATACAGCAGTAGTTGCTAAGCGCAATCTTGCAACTTTTCTCTATCAAGAAGCTAGTCCTTCTACTCGAGATAGTCAAGAAAAAGTCTTGAAGCATCTTGAACAGCTTGGCTTTGTAGTTAATCCTAAGCGAATCTTGGCTGAAAACATAGATGAAATCTGGGATTTTATCCAAGAAGTAGGACAGGAACGGGAGAATCTCCCTTATGATATCGATGGGGTGGTAATTAAGGTCAATGACTTAGCAGGTCAAGAAGAACTTGGTTTTACAGTTAAAGCGCCTAAGTGGGCAGTAGCCTATAAGTTCCCTGCTGAGGAAAAAGAAGCTCAACTCCTGTCAGTTGACTGGACAGTAGGCCGTACGGGTGTTGTGACTCCAACTGCAAATCTGACACCTGTTCAACTTGCTGGTACAACCGTGAGCCGTGCAACGCTGCACAACGTAGATTATATTGCTGAAAAAGATATCCGCAAAGACGATACAGTTATCGTCTATAAGGCTGGGGACATCATTCCTGCTGTCTTGCGTGTGGTAGAGTCCAAGCGTGTTTCTGAAGAAAAACTAGATATTCCATCAAATTGCCCAAGTTGTGACAGTCAGTTGCTTCATTTTGAAGATGAAGTGGCCCTCCGTTGTATCAATCCTCGCTGCCCTGCCCAAATCATGGAAGGCTTGATTCACTTTGCTTCTCGAGATGCCATGAATATTACAGGGCTTGGTCCATCTATCGTTGAAAAGCTTTTTGCTGCAAATCTAGTCAAGGATGTGGCAGATATTTACCGTTTGAAAGAAGAAGATTTCCTCCTTTTAGAGGGCGTCAAGGAAAAGTCAGCCTCAAAACTGTATCAGGCTATTCAAGCGTCTAAGGAAAACTCTGCTGAAAAGCTCTTGTTTGGCTTGGGAATTCGCCATGTCGGAAGTAAGGCTAGTCAGCTCTTGCTCCAACATTTCCACTCTATTGAAAACTTGGCTCAAGCTGATCCAGAAGAAGTGGCAAGTATCGAAAGCTTGGGAAGCGTAATCGCCAAAAGTCTTCAGACCTTTTTTGCTACCGAAGGATCTAAAATTCTCTTAGATGAGCTGAAAGAAGCTGGAGTCAATCTGGACTACAAAGGACAGACAGTAGTGGCAGATGCAGCTTTGTCAGGTTTGACAGTTGTTCTGACGGGGAAATTGGAACGTCTCAAACGCTCAGAAGCAAAAAGCAAACTCGAAAGTCTGGGAGCTAAGGTAATCGGCAGTGTATCCAAGAAAACGGATCTTGTCGTAGCAGGAGCCGATGCGGGTAGTAAACTCCAAAAAGCCCAAGAACTTGGTATAGAAGTTCGAGATGAAGCCTGGCTGGAAAGTATGTAATGATAGTAGAAAACTAGGTGTCAGATAGTTTGAATAAAAAATTAAATTAGAAATTAGGAAAAGAAATGTATAATTACCCTGTAGTCATCCATTTTCATCGAAAAAATGGAGATTATGCTGCTTGTTCATTTAGTAAAAAACAGGCAGACAGTAAAGAAAGTTTAGATTATGAGAATAACTATTTTGGAGCACAGTTCTCCTTTACAGTCGAAAGTGTTGAAAAACTGGAGTCTTTGACTTTTTCTGTTGAGATAGACGAAAAGCCCAAGGAGTATCTCGTCCGTTTCAACCATTATCCACTTTTGACGGAAGTTTGGATCTTAGAAGGAGATGATACGGTTTACTATTCTGAAAATCCAGCTATCGCAAGTCCTTACTACAAAGACCAAAATCCTTTTGCTTTTGATAAAGCTATCCACAGCGCTAGTTTTGACCATCATTGGGGATACCAGGGAGAGTTGGGTTATAGTATCTCAGACTACCAGACAAGCTTTAAACTCTGGGCTCCGACGGCTACAGCTGTACAGGTGGTTGTCTATGAAAATACCAGCAACGATGCTCCGATTTGGAAAACCTTTAATCTAGAGCGTGGGAATAGCTATTCATATAGCCATAAGTACAATACTATTGGGGTTTGGAGTCTAGATTTAGATGAGAATCTTGCTGGCAAGGCTTATCAGTATCAGATTGACTTTCCTCACCACCAGACTTTGACGAGAGATCCTTACACGATTGCCACAAGTCCTGACGGAAAACGTTCCGTAATTCTTTCTCATCAAGACAGACAAGTAGAAGGATTTGAGGTCAAACATGGAACAGAAGCTCCTTGGCGTTTGGAAAATCCTTGTAAAGCAGTTATCTGTGAGATGCATATTCGTGATTTTACAAAATCGCCGACATCAGGAGTTCCAGAAAACCTCCGAGGGACCTTCCTTGGGGCCGCCCAGACTGGAACGACTAACCAATTCGGCCAAGCAACCGCCTTTGACTATATTAAAGACCTTGGCTGCAACTATGTTCAACTTCAGCCTATCTTTGATCGCCATAAGGAATACGATGAGGATGGAAATGTAACCTATAACTGGGGTTATGACCCTCAAAACTACAATGCACCAGAACCAAGTTTTTCTAGTAATCCAGATGATCCAGGGCAGGTCATTCGTGATCTGAAAACTATGGTTCAGGCCTATCATGATGCAGGAATTGGTGTCATCATGGACGTGGTTTATAACCATACCTTCTCAACGCTTGATGCGCCATTCCAGACAACTGTTCCCGATTATTACTATCGAATGAACCCAGATGGAACCTTCCAAAATGGTACAGGTGTAGGAAATGAAACTGCAAGTGAACACGAGATGTTCCGTAAGTACATGATTGACTCCCTCCTATACTGGGTGAAAGAATACAATATTGATGGTTTCCGTTTCGACTTAATGGGTATTCATGATGTCAAAACCATGCAAGCGATTCGCTGGGCGCTAGATGAGATTGATCCCCGTATTATCACCTATGGAGAAGGCTGGGATATGGGAACAGGTCTTGCTCCTTATGACAAGGCCAAGAAGGACAATGCCTACCAGATGCCAAATATCGGATTCTTCAATGATGATCAGCGTGATGCGGTCAAAGGAGGAGAAGTTTATGGTGCAATCAAGTCAGGATTTGTAAGTGGCGCAGCCACCGAACCAATCATTGCCAAGGCCATTCTTGGTAGCCGAGAATTGGGTTCCTATCTTAGTCCAAATCAAGTCCTTAACTACGTGGAAGCCCATGATAATTACAACTTGCATGATTTGTTAGTAACCCTTCATCCTGATCAGAGTGCCGACCAGATTATGCGCAAGGTTGAGACAGCGACAGCTATGAACCTTCTTATGCAAGGGATGTCCTTTATGGAAATTGGTCAAGAGTTTGGTCGAACTAAGTTGGTTCCAACCGGTGAACATGGAGAACTAACTCCTGCAGATCGAGAACGTGCTATGAATAGTTACAACGCTCCTGACAGTGTTAACCAAGTCAACTGGGATCTGATTAATGAACGCCAAGAGAGCATTGACTTTGTCCGTCAGATTATTCGACTGAAAACACAGACTAGCGCCTTTTCTTATCCTACATACGAAGAAGTTTACCGTCATGTCTTTGTCCATACTGCTGCAGAAAATAGCGGATGGATCGTTTACGAGATTCACGGGGGACCAGAACATCTATTGGTCGTATTCAATGCCAAGGGAACTTCCTTCTACTTTGAAAATGCAGGAAATCTTGAAATGCTTGTGACAAATAGTCGTTCGAAACAAGAAAATGTCATTGATGATATTAGTGTTGCGATTTTAACTGTTTTATAAGAAAATATGAAATTGATAAAAAGGAGATTGCATATGAAAAAGATGAAGAATATAATCCTACCTTTATTTTTGGCATTTCTATCAGTTGTCCTAGTAGCATGTTCTGCTAATAAGGATAATGGTACTTATCTTTATGAACCAACGAAAGAAGAAATTAGCAAATTAGTTACAGGATCAGGTCTTTCTAAAGAAAATTTTGTATCCTTGCTTGGAGACGATTTTAAACTTTCTCTTTCATTGACAATTGATGGTGATAAGGGTGTTTTAACATTCGAAAGCAATGTTGCAGGTGTTAAAAATAATCAGAACTATGATTTAAAGGTAAACCAAGCTAAAAAGACACTCCAACCAGCTACAGGAGGCACAGAAGTTCCCTACAAAATTTCTGGAGATGAATTGATGATTGACCTATCAAGTGTGGATAGTCGGGAAGCTGCAAATCTGACCTTACTAAAAAATGTTGTATTTAAACGCCAAAATAAATAATCTACAAAATCAGGAAAAGTTTTTCCTGATTTTATTTTCACCAAAAAATCAGTTGGAAATTGAAAAATACCGAATGTTTTGTTATCATAATAAAAAAATATATGTAAATTGTTCTATTTTGTAAAATAAATGAAAGCTTCATACAAGGTTAAGATAATTTTTCCAAAATTTTCAGGATATTTTTTAAGAAATTCCGTAAACTGCTTGAAAGTTCTTTTAAAAGATAGTATAATAGACATATAGAAAACGCTTACATTGAGAAAGGGGATTGGATGAATAATCAAGAAGCATTGAGAACCTTTACTACTGGAGAAAATTTTCATCTTCAGCACTATCTAGGAGCACATAAAGAGGAAAAAGACGGAGAAATTGGTTTTACTTTCCGTGTTTGGGCGCCTAACGCTCAGGCTGTGCACTTAGTTGGTGATTTCACTAACTGGACAGAGCACCAAATTCCTATGGTACGGAATGAGTCGGGTGTTTGGGAAGTCTTTACGAGCCAAGCTCAGGAAGGTCAGATTTATAAATATCATATCACGCGTGCAAATGGTCATCAGATTATGAAGATTGACCCATTGGCAGTCCGTTTTGAGGCTCGTCCAGAGACGGGAGCTATCCTGACTGACATACCAGACAAGAAATGGAAAGACGGGCTTTGGCTAGCGCGTCGCAAGCGTCTGGGATTTTTTGAGAGACCAGTCAATATTTATGAAGCCCACGCTGGATCTTGGAAGAGAAATCCAGATGGCAGTCCATACAGTTTTGCACAACTTAAGGAGGAGTTGATTCCTTATCTTGTTGAGATGAACTACACTCACATCGAGTTTATGCCTTTAATGGCTCACCCGCTTGGATTGAGTTGGGGCTACCAACTTATGGGTTACTTTGCCATGGAGCATTCTTATGGGCGACCAGAGGAATTCCAAGATTTCGTTGAAGAATGCCATTTAAATAACATCGGTGTCATTGTAGACTGGGTTCCTGGTCACTTCACTATTAATGATGATGCCTTGGCGTATTATGACGGGACACCAACTTTTGAATACCAAGACCATAATAAGGCTCATAACTATGGTTGGGGGGCTCTGAATTTTGACCTCGGGAAAAATGAGGTCCAGTCTTTCTTGATTTCTAGCATTAAATTCTGGATTGATTTTTATCATTTAGATGGTATTCGAGTTGACGCAGTTAGCAATATGCTCTATTTAGACTACGATAATGCTCCATGGACTCCAAATAAAGATGGGGGGAATCTTAACTACGAGGGCTATTACTTCCTTCAACGGTTGAACACTGTGATCAAGTTAGCTCATCCAGATATCATGATGATTGCAGAAGAAAGTTCTTCAGCAACAAAGATAACTGGTATGAAAGAAATGGGTGGCCTTGGATTCGACTATAAATGGAATATGGGTTGGATGAACGATATTCTCCGTTTCTACGAGGAAGACCCAATTTATCGCAAGTATGACTTTAATCTTGTGACTTTCAGTTTTATGTATGTTTTCAATGAAAACTATCTCTTACCTTTCTCACATGATGAAGTGGTTCATGGCAAGAAGAGTATGATGCACAAGATGTGGGGAGATCGATACAATCAATTTGCAGGTTTGCGAAATCTCTACACTTATCAAATTTGTCATCCAGGTAAGAAACTCTTGTTCATGGGAAGCGAATATGGTCAGTTCTTAGAGTGGAAGTCTGAGGAACAGCTAGAATGGTCTAACTTGGAAGATCCAATGAATGCTAAGATGAAGTACTTCACTTCTCAACTCAATCAATTCTATAAAGAGCATCGTTGCCTTTGGGAAATTGACACCAGCTACGACGGCATCGAAATTATCGATGCGGATAATAGAGATCAGAGTGTCCTTTCCTTTATTCGTAAGAGTAAAAAGGGTGAAATGCTAGTCTGTGTCTTTAATATGGCACCAGTTGAACGTAAGGACTTTACGATTGGTTTACCTGTTGCAGGTATTTACGAAGAAGTTTGGAATACAGAATTGGAACAATGGGGTGGTGTCTGGAAAGAATACAACCAAACGGTTCAAACTCAAGAAGGATTATGGAAGGATTATGAGCAGACCTTGACTTTTACCTTGCCAGCTATGGGAGCAAGTATCTGGAAGATTAAACGTCGCTTGAAATCAACTAAAACTGTCACAAATAAAACCCAAAAAGGAGTAGAAAATGAAGAATGAAATGCTAGCTTTGATCCTTGCCGGTGGGCAAGGAACACGTCTCGGAAAACTCACTCAAAGCATTGCCAAACCAGCAGTGCAATTCGGTGGGCGCTACCGTATCATTGACTTTGCGCTTTCAAACTGTGCTAACTCTGGGATTCACAACGTCGGTGTTATTACGCAGTATCAACCTCTTGCCTTAAACAACCATATTGGAAATGGTTCTAGCTGGGGTCTGGATGGGATTAACACAGGTGTTTCTATCCTTCAACCCTACTCTGCAAGCGAGGGAAACCGTTGGTTTGAAGGAACGAGTCACGCCATTTATCAAAATATCGACTACATCGACAGTGTCAATCCGGAGTATGTTCTAATCCTTTCAGGTGACCATATCTACAAGATGGACTATGACGATATGCTTCAGTCTCATAAGGATAATAATGCCAGTTTGACAGTAGCTGTTCTAGATGTGCCTCTCAAAGAAGCTAGTCGTTTTGGTATCATGAATACAGATGCCAATAACCGTATCGTTGAATTTGAAGAAAAACCTGCACAACCTAAGTCTACCAAGGCTTCTATGGGAATTTATATCTTTGACTGGAAACGTCTCCGCAATATGCTTGTTGCTGCTGAAAAGAGCAATGTGGATATGTCTGACTTCGGTAAGAATGTTATTCCTAACTACCTTGAGTCTGGTGAGAGTGTCTATGCCTATGAATTTAATGGTTACTGGAAAGACGTTGGTACCATCGAATCACTCTGGGAAGCTAATATGGAGTACATTTCCCCAGAAAATGCCTTGGATAGCCGCAATCGTCAGTGGAAGATTTACTCACGCAACTTGATTTCGCCACCAAACTACATTGGTGCCAACGCTCATGTCGAGGATTCTCTAGTAGTAGATGGATGTTTTGTGGATGGAACTGTCAAACACTCTATTCTTTCAACTGGAGCTCAAGTTCGTGGAGGGGCAGAAGTCCTTGATTCTGTCATCATGAGTGGTGCTATTGTTGGTCACGGCGCAAAAATCACTCGTGCTATTATTGGTGAAGGTGCGATTATTGCAGATGGTGTAGAGATTGACGGAACTGACGAAGTACAAGTAGTAGGATACAATGAAGTAGTGGGGGTAGCAACAGATGAAGATTGATAAATATTCAGCCATTTTGGGAAACACAGTTGGTTTTCATGATATGTCAACGTTAACAGAACACCGTCCGGTAGCTAGCTTGCCTTTCGGTGGGAAATACCGTTTGATTGACTTCCCCCTTTCCAGTCTTGCAAATGCAGGTGTTCGTAGTATCTTTGGTATTTTCCAACAAGATAATATCAGCTCAGTTTTTGACCATATCCGTTCAGGTCGTGAGTGGGGCTTGTCTACCCTTCTAAGTCACTACTATCTAGGAATTTACAATACTCGTGTTGAAAGTAGCACAGTTGGAAAAGAATATTACCAACAACTTCTTACCTACTTGAGACGTTCAGGTTCAAACCAAACCGTTTCGATTAACTGCGATGTACTGGTGAATATTGACTTGAATCAAGTCTTCCACCTACACAATACAACGAATGGTCCGATTACAGTTGTATATAAGAAACTTCCGAAGAAAGATATTTCAGATGTGAATGCTATCTTGGAAATTGATGAAACAGACCATGTTCGTTCGCATAAACTCTTTGATAACAAATCTACGGATGAACTCTTCAACATGTCTACAGATATCTTTGTTGTGGACACTCCTTGGTTGATTGAACGACTTGAAGAAGAGGCTCAGAAAGAATATCCTGAAAAGTTGCGCTATGTCCTTCGCGATTTAGCTGCAAAAGAAGGAGCTTTTGCTTACGAATACACAGGCTACTTAGCAAACATTCATTCTGTTCAGTCCTATTATCAAGCAAATATCGACATGCTTGAGTCTAAAAAATTCTACTCTCTCTTCTCACCAAATCAAAAGATTTACACAAAAGTTAAGAATGAAGAACCAACCTACTATGCGAATACTTCAAAAGTAAGTACTTCTCAGTTTGCCTCTGGTAGTATCATTAAGGGTGAAGTCGTACAGTCAGTCCTATCACGTAATATTCATGTTCACAAAGATAGTGTGGTGAAGAACAGCATTTTATTCCCACGTGTTGTGATTGGCCAAGGTGCCCAAGTTGAGTATGCAATCTTGGACAAAGGGGTTGAAGTTGCTGACGGTGTCGTTATTCGCGGTACTGTAGAACACCCAGTTGTAGTCAAAAAAGGCGAAAAAGTAACAGAGGATATTCATTCATGAAAATTTTATTCGTAGCAGCAGAGGGTGCACCTTTTTCAAAAACAGGTGGTTTGGGAGACGTTATTGGCGCTCTTCCCAAATCACTGGTAAAGGCAGGGCACGAAGTTGCTGTTTTCCTACCCTACTATGATATGGTAGAGACTAAGTTTGGGGACCAGATAGAAGATGTTCTCCACTTTGAAGTTAGTGTGGGATGGCGTAGACAGTACTGTGGTATTAAGAAAGCGGTCTTAAACGGGGTAACATTCTACTTCATTGATAATCAGTATTATTTCTTCCGTGGTCATGTGTACGGAGATTTTGACGATGGTGAACGCTTTGCCTTTTTCCAACTGGCTGCTCTAGAAGCCATGGAACGGATCGACTTTATCCCTGACCTTCTCCATGTCCATGATTACCATACAGCAATGATTCCTTTCTTGTTGAAGGAGAAGTACCATTGGATCCAGGCCTATCAAGGGATTAGAACCGTTTTAACCATTCACAATTTGGAATTTCAAGGTCAATTTTTTGAAGGAATGTTGTGGGATTTGTTCGGTGTCGGCTTTGAACGCTACGCTGATGGCACACTTCGCTGGAATGATTGTCTCAACTGGATGAAAGCAGGTATTCTGTACGCGGATCGTGTCTCAACCGTGTCGCCTAGCTATGCGCATGAGATTATGACCAGTCAGTTTGGTTGCGGTTTGGATCAGATTCTTCGCATGGAGTCAGGAAAAGTTTCAGGTATTGTTAATGGTATTGACGCAGATCTTTATAATCCTCAAACAGACCCGCTTTTAGACTATCATTTTGATAAGGAAGATTTGTCTGGAAAAGCGCAGAATAAGGCAAGATTGCAAGAGAGAGTTGGTCTACCAGTACGAGCAGATGTTCCACTAGTTGGGATTGTCTCTCGATTGACCCGCCAAAAAGGTTTTGATGTCGTTGTAGAAAGCTTGCATCGTTTCTTACAAGAGGACGTTCAAATCGTTCTTTTGGGAACAGGTGACCCAGCTTTTGAACATTCTTTCTCATGGTTTGCTCAAATCTATCCTGACAAGCTATCAGCAAATATCACTTTTGACGTTAAACTTGCTCAAGAAATCTACGCAGCTTGTGACCTCTTCCTCATGCCAAGTCGTTTTGAACCATGTGGCTTATCTCAAATGATGGCGATGCGATACGGAACTCTACCATTGGTTCATGAAGTGGGTGGACTAAGAGATACAGTTCAATCCTTCAATCCGATCGAAGGAACTGGTACTGGTTTTAGCTTTGACAATTTAACACCTTATTGGCTTAACTGGAGTTTCCAAACAGCCTTGGATGTTTATAAGCATCAGCCAGATGTTTGGAGAAATCTACAAAAACAAGCTATGGAATGTGATTTTTCATGGGATACAGCTTGCCAGTCTTACCTTGACTTGTACCATAGTCTAGTCAATTAATAGATAAAATCGTATGATTCTTTCATACGATTTTTGGGCTGTTTAGAAAAGAGGAGAAGTGATGACTCAAGTAAAAGGCCTTTGTGTCATGGATGTTGATGGAACCTTAATAGCTGAAGAAGTGATTGATCTTTTGGGAAGAGAAGCAGGCTGCAAAGAGGAAATTTCAGAGATTACCAATCAAGCAATGCGGGGAGAACTGGACTTTGAAACGAGCTTACGAGAAAGAGTCGCTTTGTTAAAAGGTCTTCCAATTTCGGTCTTTGATACTGTCTTCAAATCCATCCATCTTTCCCAAAATGCTCAGGAATTTATCTCCATTCTCCAAAAGAAAGGCATTCTAGTTGGTCTAGTGTCTGGTGGATTTAGTCCGATCGTTGAGAGATTAGCAAAATCCCTAGATATTTTCTATTTCTCTGTCAACCAGTTAGAAGTAAAAGACGGCTTTTTAACAGGACGGTTAGTTGGTGAAATTGTGACAGGTCAAGTAAAAGAATCTACTCTTGAGAAATGGAGAACGGAGTTAGGACTTCCCAAAGAAAGAACAATTGCCATCGGAGATGGGGCTAATGATCTCTTGATGTTAAAGTCAGCAGGTCACAGTATAGCCTTTTGTGCCAAAGAGGTCGTAAAAGCTGAGATAGCTTGTCATGTGAATAAGAGGGATCTTTTAGAAGTTCTTCCTCTGATTGATTTCTTAGAATGAGAGGGAAATATGAAAATTGTTATTGCACCTGATTCTTTTAAAGAAAGTTTGCCTGCAGACCAGGTCGCTAAAGCTATAAAAAGAGGTTTCGAGAAAGCGATTCCTAGTGTAGTTTGTTCTCTATGCCCAGTTGGTGATGGAGGCGAAGGAACTGTGGAAGCGATTCTACATTCTCTTGATCTCGAAGAAAAATGGCAAGAAGTGACGGGACCTTTTGGTCTTAAAGAAGAAATGCGCTACTTTCAGAAAGATCAAAGGGCACTCTTTGAAGTTGCTGACTTGGTTGGTCTTGGAAAGATTCCGCGTGAGAAACGAAACCCTCTCCACATCCAAACCAGAGGAATTGGAGAGCTGATTCGCCATCTCATTGATCAAGAGATGAAAGATATCTATGTCGGCGTTGGTGGTACGGCTAGTAATGACGGTGGTATAGGCATTGCTGCTGGTTTAGGCTATCGTTTTTATGATAAGAATGGAAAAGAATTGCCAGCTTGCGGTCAGACTTTGCTTGAGTTTGAATCAGTTTCCAAAGATGACCTATATAGGATTCCCGAAGATGTTCAAATTCGCATTTTAGCAGATGTTGAGAGCCCTCTATGTGGTCATCGAGGGGCAACCTATACATTTGGAAAACAAAAGGGCTTGGATCCTGCTTTATTTGAGATGGTAGATCTGGCTATACAGGAGTTCTATGAAAAATCTTCACCTTCCACCCTATCTCTTAAAGGAGCAGGAGCTGGAGGTGGTATTGCTGCTGGGCTCTGCGCCTTTGCTGAGGCCTGTATCGTATCTGGAATTGATACTTGCTTGGATTTGATTGATTTTGATAAGAAAGTTGCAGATGCTGACTTGGTTATCGTTGGTGAAGGTAGACTGGACAGTCAAAGCTTTGCTGGGAAAGCGCCTATAGGCGTAGCAAAAAGAACCCCCGTCGGAGTTCCTGTTATTGCTATTTGCGGTAGTCTTTCCGAGGATTTACCTCCCCTACCATTCGAAAATATACAAGCAACCTTTTCAATTTTAGAGAAAAATGAACCTTTAGAGAATAGTTTGAAAAATGCAAGTTTCTATTTGGAACACACGGCTACTAATATCGGTCATTTATTAAATATGAGAAAGGATTAACCTAACCATTTTTTCCAGATTGATTTTTTAGGAGTTTCTGTCTTTTTCTCCTCCCAGAGATTTGAGAATGCAAGTCTAAGGTCCTTTTCTTCTACTTGAACAGGTTCATTCGTGTGAATGACAAGACCAAAAGGAGAAGTGATATGATCGTCTGAAACCATAGTCGCCTGGCAGTTGCTTTCCTTTGCTTGTTTTAAGTAAAAGACTTGTTTGTCAAACTCGATATTTGGTGAGATCTTCACAAAAAGTGCCTCTACCTTTTCTTGAAAATTCTCTAAAATAGAGAAAAATCCATGTTCTAATTCAAGACTATTGGCAGTACTGATATCCGCGTAGCCAAGAACTCTTTCCTCGAAAGTGCCGAGGTAGCGACGTTGTTCGTCAGGGTTTAATTTCGGCCCACCATGAGCTTTTTCTAGTAGTTGTTTTGATAAATCTGTCATAAAAATAGTATATCACAAAAATCACGAGAAAACAGACAAAAAGAAAGCGATTACTTTATAAAGTTAAGGAAAATTTGCACAAAGATAACGTTTTTTCTTGAAAAACGCTTATTTTTAAGGTATCATAGAGGTGTAAAAAATTTAACTCAAAGGAGAGTAAAAAATGTCAATTATTACTGATGTTTACGCTCGCGAAGTCTTAGACTCACGCGGTAACCCAACACTTGAAGTAGAAGTTTATACTGAATCAGGTGCTTTCGGACGTGGTATGGTTCCATCAGGAGCTTCTACTGGTGAACACGAAGCAGTTGAACTTCGCGACGGTGACAAATCTCGTTACGGTGGTCTTGGTACACAAAAAGCTGTTGACAACGTAAACAACATCATCGCTGAAGCTATCATCGGCTACGATGTACGTGACCAACAAGCTATCGACCGTGCTATGATCGCACTTGACGGTACTCCTAACAAAGGTAAATTGGGTGCAAACGCAATTCTTGGTGTGTCTATCGCTGTAGCTCGTGCTGCTGCTGACTACCTTGAAATCCCACTTTACAGCTACCTTGGTGGATTCAACACTAAAGTTCTTCCAACTCCAATGATGAACATCATCAACGGTGGTTCTCACTCTGACGCTCCAATCGCTTTCCAAGAATTTATGATCGTACCTGCTGGTGCACCAACATTCAAAGAAGCTCTTCGTTGGGGTGCTGAAATCTTCCACGCTCTTAAGAAAATCCTTAAATCACGTGGTTTGGAAACAGCCGTAGGTGACGAAGGTGGATTCGCTCCTCGTTTCGAAGGAACTGAAGACGGTGTTGAAACTATCCTTGCTGCTATCGAAGCTGCTGGATATGTTCCAGGTAAAGATGTCTTTATCGGATTTGACTGTGCATCATCAGAATTCTATGATGAAGAACGTAAAGTTTACGACTACACTAAATTTGAAGGTGAAGGCGCTGCTGTACGTACTGCTGCAGAACAAATCGACTACCTTGAAGAATTGGTAAACAAATACCCAATCATCATTATCGAAGATGGTATGGATGAAAACGACTGGGACGGTTGGAAAGCTCTTACTGAACGTCTTGGTGGTAAAGTACAATTGGTTGGTGACGACTTCTTCGTAACAAACACTTCTTACCTTGAAAAAGGTATTGCAGAAGGCGCTGCTAACTCAATCCTTATCAAAGTTAACCAAATCGGTACTCTTACTGAAACATTCGACGCTATCGAAATGGCGAAAGAAGCTGGTTATACTGCAGTTGTATCACACCGTTCAGGTGAAACTGAAGATTCAACAATCGCTGACATCGCAGTTGCAACTAACGCAGGACAAATCAAGACAGGTTCACTTTCACGTACAGACCGTATCGCTAAATACAACCAATTGCTTCGTATCGAAGACCAACTTGGTGAAGTAGCTGAATATCGTGGATTGAAATCATTCTACAACTTGAAAAAATAAAATAGTTCAGTGAACTATTTTATCCCGAACCTTGAAATTCAAAAGTTCGGCCGTTGATTTAACAACGTTTTAAGCCCCTCGGATTTTATCCGAAGGGCTTTTTGTATATAAAGGCAAAAAATAGAAAATAGTTTATGGTATAATAGACAAAAACACTTGTATTAGAAAGAAATTATGTCTAAAGAGATTGATATTGAGTATTACCACCAACTAGCACTGCAAAAGCAGAAGGAGCACCGCAAAGTGTTAGCTAATCTAAAGAAAAAACCTCCTAAAAACTTAGATAAGATTGCCCAGCAGATTCACCAAGAAGTTTTTGCTGAGATTGATTGTACCGCCTGCGCGAATTGTTGCAAGACATTGGGGCCTGACTTTAAGGAAGCCGATATTACCCGTATTGCTAAGTACTTTAAGATGAAATTACCAGCTTTTGAAGCGGAATTTCTGCAGGTGGATGAAGATGGGGACAAGGTTTTCAAATCCATGCCCTGCCCCTTTCTAGGGGGAGATAAGCTCTGCTCAATCTACGACGTTCGTCCCAAGGCCTGTCGTGAATTCCCCCATACAGATCGCAAGAAGATTTATCAAATTAATCATCTGACGATTAAGAATACCTTGACCTGTCCAGCAGCCTATCTCTTTGTTGAGAAATTAAAAGATAAGTTATAAGGATTTGAACCTTTAAATCTTGTACAAAGATTCTAGGGTGGAAGTATCTTGTATTTGTTAGAATATAGTTAGAATTGAACACGGCCTAAAAGCTGCGTGAAAAAGATGAAATTTTCTCGGAGCAGGAGCCCCTCCGTAAATTTTCCAATTTTCACTTTGCTTTTAACGTCCTTTGTATCTTATGGAGGTAAGAAAAAAAGAATATGATGCATCAATTCAATCGAACCATGGATTATTTGGAGCAGCAGCTGACTGGAGAAGTGGATATGAAAAGATTTCAGCAACTATCGGGCTATTCTTACCCTCTCTTTAGCAGGCTATTTTCTATCCTGGCAGATATGACATTAGCAGAATACTTGCGCAATCGCAGGCTGTCAGAGGCTGTGATGGATTTGCGGGAAAGCTCTGAGAAAGTCATTGACATAGCGATGAAATACGGTTATGAGTCTGCGGATGCCTTCAGCTCAGCCTTCAAGAAATTCCATGGGGCAACTCCCTCAGAAGTTCGAAATGGAAAACCTTATCGGGTTTTTCCTAAACTTCAATTATCCTTAAAAATCACAGGAGGAAAGAACATGGATATCAAGATTCAAAAGAAACCTGCATTTTCCGTGGCAGGCGTCCTATTGGAAGCTATTGACAATAGCCAGTGTCCGTCTGCATGGGAGCAGCTCTATGCCAATCACAGCTTTGAAAGGCTAGAGAGTCTAGGCAGTGGCCAATCCTTTGGCCTCTGCTCGGATGTCAAAGAAGGCGAAATCATCAACTACATGGCGGCTTATGATGTGACGGATAAAGCGAAAGCAGAAGCCCTAGGCCTTTCTATCAAGGAAATCCCAGCAGCTGAATATGCTATCGTCCCAGTCAAAGGCCCTATACCAGCTAGCATTCACAATGCTTGGAAATATGTCTTGGAGGTCTTTTTCCCAGAAACTGGCTATCGCCACTCAGGTGCACCAGACTTTGAAGTTTATTCCGAAGGTGATATGTCGTCACCAGACTATCAAATGGAACTCTGGATACCGGTGATTAAGAACTAGATCATTTTCTGACAATTTATAAAGATGCAAATCGAACTCTGTAGAAGATACCTTTTACAGAGTTTTTCTTTATTTGAAAATAACTTATGAAAAAAGGATTACAATTCAATTTAAATTTAAGTATAAAGAAATTCATGTCTATAAATCAAACATACCATATTTTTTGTTTGGATTTTATGGGGCATACGAATAGTTTTCTCGGTATAATAGTTCCATAGAAGATAAGGAGGCAGGAATATGCAGATGTATTTTGGTGATGTGTCGCTTTGCTATAGCTATTCATTGGCAATGGCACTGGATGCCTATGGTTATGATTTTAAAGCAGATTTTTTAGAGGCAATCATGGCGATGGGAAATGGCGCTAGTATCGTAAAGGAAGATGAGCAGACCCTCTAGTATTCTTTGATAATGGAATACCAGATCTTTCCATCTCTCATTCCTTAAAAATACTAGGGTTTGACTATGAAGACTTCTATTTAAAGGATGGATCGGAAGTAGATTTGGAAGAGGTTAAAGGAAAGTTGGAAACATTTCTGTCCAATGGACCTGTCGTACTGGGACCTCTTGATATGGGACTTCTGACTTACAACCCCAATCACACAATCCTTTATGGCGTGGATCACTTCGTAACCGTGTATGACATTGATGATCAGTATCTCTATTTGCATGATCCAGCTGGTTTTGCCTGTATGAAGGTTGCTTTTAATGACATCTTAGAAGCTTGGAAGGCAGAGGCTATTGACTATAAGCGTGGATCTTACTCCATGTGGGGAAATTTTAAGAAGGTCAAGAGTCCTAGTCAGACTGAAATCTATCAGGAAACATCAAGGATTATGAAGAACCGATATCTGAATGGCCAAAACGGTGTTTTGGAATGCTATGCAAAAGCAGTTGTTGAAAACGGCTTAAATACCGAGCAAAAACAATTGCATCAGTATTTCAGCTTTAAACTTGCAGCTGTTCGAAATCTCTATCTCAGTAAATTTTTAAAAGATCATGATCCAGAAGGGGCAAGATTAAAAGAGGAATTGGCTACATTATTTGGCCAAGCCCACCTTTCGTGTTTAAAAGAAGATTATCAAGAACTAGCCCACTTGCTCTATCAGATAGCAGAAGTAGATGGTCGCTTTAGAGATTTATATGTAAACTAGTGACTATAAGCATAAAAAAACTAGTTAGTAAAAGCAGCTTTTCGTAAAATGAAGAACTGCTTTTTGATTATGGTATAATGAAGTGAGGAAATATCTTATTCTACTTGAAAATGAAGGGAGAACGCCTATGCCTAGACCGAGAACGAAAGAGGAATTAGTGTTAGCCTCTAAGGAAAACTACGAAAAACTTAATCTCCTAATTTCTCAGTTAAGTGAAGAGGAGCTACAGACTTCTTTTGATTTTTCAAAAGACCAAAAGAAAAAAGAAGCTCACTGGAAAAGAGATAAAAATCTACGGGATGTTCTGATCCATCTCTATGAATGGCATCAGTTACTTTTGACCTGGGTACATTCCAATCAAAAGGGTCATGAAAGACCTTTTCTCCCTGAACCTTATAATTGGAAAACTTATGGGGAAATGAATGTCGCTTTTTGGAAGAAGCACCAGAGAACGTCCTTAGAAGAAGCAACCAAACTCCTCAATCAATCGCATGAAGAGGTTTTAGAGTTGATGGAAGGCTTCAGCAATGACGAATTGTTCACAAAAGGTGTCTATAAGTGGACGGGAGGAACAAGTCTAGGTTCCTACTTTGTGAGTGCCACTTCCAGTCACTATGACTGGGCTATTAAAAAGCTCAAAGCTCATCAGAAAAATTGTAAGTCCTAGTAGTTAAGGTCGTATGAAGTTTACAAAAGGTTCTTCTAAGCTTCGAATAGCTTGGTTCTTGTTATTTTAGAGCTATTCTAACTTTAGAATCCTTCAAAAATTAAAATTTAAGGTTATCATAGACTTAGAATAGACCTAAAACATTTATTTTAATGTAATTCTAAGTTTAGAATTACAATGATATTAAAGTAATAGAGCTGTTCGATGCTTAGAATGTCTTGATTCTGAGAAATCTTGACTAGAAAATGCCTCGAATGGCTTTTTTCTGATATAGGTTGATAGATAGATGGGTGAGATGATGAACATACAAAAAGAGAAAGTTAGAAAAGAGTTGGTGTCCCTCTGTTTGGGAGAGTTCACAGCCGTCCTATCCTTTTGGTTTTGTTTTTTCCTTTTGAAAAATCGGCTTGGTGATGAGAATAGTCTAGTAACCATTCTCTATCCTTTGTCTTTACTGACATTTATTTTGCTTCAAGGTTCAATCTATTGGGCAATTTTGATTAGAAGACTGTCGAATCCCCAGTTCGGAAGCAGTAGTGTCCACAAACTATATGGTGGTTTCAGAATACTAGATCTTATTTTACTTATTTCAGGCTTTCCTTTTATAGTCTGGAACACACAGAGTGTCCAAGTGGCTATCTTAGCCACACTGATACAGCTTTTTGCCCTTATCGAATGGGTAAATTATTTCCTCCTACGCCTATCTTATAGTTTGAACCCACTTGTTTTATGGAAACGAATTACTAAGGGAAAACTTGAAAAGAGCAGAATAGCCAAGGAGTTGGAGTAGGGGAATGAAGAGTTTAGTAATTCATTTTACAATATGCTATAATTAAGCTATCAAATTTTTAAAACAACTACTTAAAGTGAGATGAGTATGCAAATAAACTCTAGAAAACAGAAATCAGATATTGTTATTTCTAAACCGTCAGCCAGTGAAGTAGAAAAATACTTGAAAACGTGGAAAAATCTTAAAAATTATAAGTTGCAAGAAGATGCTTTAGATAAATTATTTTTTGAGCTGTTACCAAGTAACGAAGAAATTTCTGACATCTTATTAAAGGTTGCTACGTTGAATGATTTTTATAGTACAAATATTTTCTCAGTTTATCCAGTTGCAGAACATATACTGAGTCTTAAAATTGACGAGAGGTTGAGACAAGGTGATGTAACTTTAGTCAATGAAATTCAAAATGTTACTATCAATGGAGTAACTAGAAAGTTCTATTCTTTTTCTTCTAAATACTGTTCGCATCACAATCCTAAAGAATACCCTATTTATGATAGCTATGTAGAAAAGGTATTGAAATATTTTAGAAAAACAGATAAATTTTCTAAATTTAAGAATTCAGACCTAAAAGATTATCAAAAATTTAAAAATATAATTATTGCTTTTAGAGAATACTACGGATTAGAAGAATTTAATCTTAAAGAGATTGATCAGTATTTATGGCAGTTGGGAAAAGAATATTTCCCTAATAAATACTAGTAACTTGTTCTCACTTAGAAAGGAAAAATCAAATTGCCCTACAAATTTCTACTCTTCGACCTTGACCACACCTTGCTTGATTTTGATGCTGCTGAGGATGTGGCTCTGACGCAACTTCTAAAAGAAGAAGGGGTGGCAGATATTCAAGCCTATAAAGACTACTACATTCCTATGAACAAGGCTCTCTGGAAAGACTTGGAGCAAAAGAAAATCAGTAAACAAGAACTGGTTAACACGCGCTTTTCTCGTTTATTTGCTCATTTTGGACTGGAGAAGGACGGTGTTATACTTGCCCAGCGTTACCAGTTTTATCTCGCTCAGCAGGGACAAACTCTTTCGGGCGCTCATGAACTATTGGACAGCCTCATCGAGCGTGATTATGACTTGTATGCTGCGACAAATGGCATTACTGCCATTCAAACGGGACGTTTGGCTCAATCTGGTCTGTCTCCCTATTTCAACCAAGTTTTTATCTCCGAGCAGTTGCAAACACAAAAACCTGATGCACTATTCTATGAAAAAATCGGTCAGCAAATTACTGGATTTAGCAAAGAAAAGGCGTTGATAATCGGAGATTCCTTAACGGCTGATATTCAAGGTGGTAATAATGCTGGAATTGACACTATCTGGTACAACCCTCATCGCCTTGATAATCACACACAAGCCCAGCCAACTTATGAAGTCCATTCTTACCAAGACTTGCTGGATTGTTTAGATAAACTGTAAAAAGTGGTTTAGATAGCCACTTTTTGCTATAATAGAGGCAGTAAAAACGAAGGAGTCAGCTATGGAACACTCGTCTTGGCATGCTTTGATTAAGGAGCAATTACTTGAAGGTTATTTCGGGAAAATCAATCAATTTATAGAGCAGGCATATGCACAGGGAACTGTTTATCCACCCAAGGAAAAGGTTTTTCAGGCTTTATTGACAACACCGCTTGAAGAGGTTAAGGTGGTGATTCTAGGGCAAGACCCCTATCACGGACCAGGTCAAGCGCAGGGCTTGAGTTTTTCTGTACCCGATGCTATTCCAGCGCCACCGTCCTTGCAAAATATCTTGAAAGAATTGTCAGATGATATCGGGGTTAAGAAATCCCATGATTTAACGTCTTGGGCTGAGCAAGGAGTCTTACTTCTTAATGCTTGCTTGACCGTTCCTGCTGGCCAGGCCAATGGTCATGCTGGACAGATATGGGAGCCTTTTACAGATGCTGTGATTCGGGTTGTCAATAATCTAGACAGACCTGTAGTCTTTGTACTCTGGGGCGCTTATGCACGCAAGAAGAAGGCCTTGGTTACCAATCCACACCACTTGATTATCGAATCAGCCCATCCTAGTCCTTTATCTGTTTTCAGAGGATTTTGGGGTTCCAAGCCTTTTTCCAAGGCCAATGCATTCTTAAAAGAGACAGGACAAGTGCCAATCGATTGGCTTAGATAAGGAGAGAATATGCCTCAGTTAGCGACGATTTGCTACATTGATAACGGAAAAGAACTGCTCATGCTGCATCGCAATAAGAAGCCCAATGATGTCCACGAAGGCAAATGGATTGGTGTGGGTGGTAAGCTGGAGCGAGGGGAGACTCCTCAGGAATGCGCTGCGCGTGAAATCCTAGAAGAAACAGGCCTCAAAGCCAAGCCGGTTCTAAAAGGCGTTATCACTTTTCCAGAATTCACGCCAGATTTAGACTGGTACACCTATGTTTTTAAGGTGACAGAGTTCGAGGGTGACTTGATTGACTGCAATGAGGGGACGCTGGAATGGGTTCCCTATGACGAGGTTTTGAGCAAGCCAACTTGGGAAGGTGACCACACCTTTGTTGAGTGGCTTTTAGAGGACAAACCCTTCTTTTCAGCCAAATTTGTTTATGATGGGGATAAATTATTGGATACCCAAGTTGATTTCTATGAATAAAGGAGAAAGCAGATGCTACTAATCAAAAATGGTCGTGTAATGGATCCCAAGTCTGCTTTGGATCAAGTGTGTGATGTTTTAGTGCAAGATGGGAAAATTGTCAAAATAGCTGCCGAAATCAAGGAAGAAGGAGCAGAGCTAATTGATGCTACGGGCCTTGTTGTTGCGCCTGGACTAGTCGATATCCATGTTCATTTCCGTGAACCTGGTCAAACTCATAAAGAAGACATTCATACTGGGGCACTAGCGGCTGCTGCAGGTGGTTTTACAACGGTTGTCATGATGGCTAATACTAGTCCAACCATTTCGGATGTAGAGACTCTTCAAGAAGTTCTCCAGTCAGCTGCCAAGGAAAAAATCAATGTCAAGACAGTTGCGACTATTACCAAGAACTTTAATGGCCAAGACTTGACAGACTTTAAGGCGCTTTTAGAAGCAGGTGCGGTTGGTTTTTCTGATGACGGTATTCCGCTTGAGAGCAGTAAAGTGGTCAAGGAAGCCATGGAAGAAGCTAAAAAACTTAATACTTTTATTAGTCTTCATGAGGAAGATCCAGGTTTGAACGGGATTCTTGGATTTAACGAAAACATTGCTAAAGAACATTTCCATATCTGTGGAGCGACAGGAGTGGCAGAATACGCTATGATTGCGCGTGATGTTATGATTGCCTATGCAACCAAGGCCCACGTTCACATCCAGCATTTGTCTAAGGAAGAAAGTGTCAAGGTAGTGGAATTCGCTCAAGGTTTGGGAGCGCAAGTCACAGCAGAAGTAGCGCCACAGCATTTCTCTAAGACAGAAGCTCTTCTTTTAACTCAAGGAAGCAATGCCAAAATGAATCCTCCACTTCGTTTGGAGTCAGACCGTCGTGCCGTTATCGAAGGTCTCAAGTCGGGAGTTATCACAGTTATCGCAACGGACCACGCGCCTCACCATGCAGATGAGAAAAATGTAGAAGATATCACCAAAGCGCCATCTGGTATGACTGGCTTAGAAACCTCTCTTTCTCTTGGTTTGACTTATTTGGTGGAAGCTGGTGAGCTAAGCTTGATGGAATTGCTAGAAAAAATGACTGTTAATCCTGCTAAATTGTATAACTTTGAAGCAGGTTACTTGGCTGAGAATGGTCCAGCTGATATCACTATCTTTGATGATAAGGTTGATCGTACTGTTGGTCCAGACTTCGCTTCAAAATCATCAAATTCTCCATTTATCGGTGAAACCTTAAAAGGGCAGGTCAAATATACTATCTGTAAGGGACAAATCGTCTACCAAAACTAGATGGGACTCTGCTCTTAAATTGAAAAGAATAGAGAGCGTTCATGTATCCAACCCATCAATTTAAAGATAAGTTTATCTTATTTCTTAAGATATTTTTTCCTATCCTAATTTATCAGTTTGCCAATTATTCTGCCTCTTTTGTTGATACAACCATGACGGGACAGTACAATACCATGGACTTGGCTGGTGTTTCAACTGCAACGAGTTTATGGAATCCTTTCTTCACCTTTTTAACAGGGATTGTTTCGGCCATGGTGCCCATCATCGGTCATCACCTAGGACGGGGGAAAAAGAACGAAGTGGCATCTGACTTTTACCAATTCATCTACTTAGCTTTCGGACTGTCTTTGGTCTTGCTTAGCATGGTAGTGTTCTTAGCTCCGCCTGTCTTAAACCATATCGGACTAGAAGCCCGAGTGGCGGTAGTCTCAGTTCGTTATCTTTGGTATTTGTCTATCGGAATTATTCCCTTGTTGCTCTTTAGCGTTATCCGATCGCTACTTGATTCTCTAGGCTTGACTAAGCTATCTATGTACCTCATGCTTTTGTTACTTCCGCTCAATAGTGGTTTTAACTATCTTTTGATTTATGGAGCTTTCGGTTTTCCTGAGCTTGGTGGTGCAGGAGCGGAGCTAGGAACTTCGTTAGCTTATTGGGTTTTGTTGGGAATTTCCCTTCTTGTTTTGTTCAAACAGGAAAGATTAAAAGCGTTACATCTTGAAAAACCTATTCCACTCAATATAGATAAAATCAAGGAAGGTGTTCAGTTAGGTCTACCAATCGGGGGAACCGTATTTGCTGAAGTGGCTATTTTCTCCGTGGTGGGGCTAATCATGGCTAAGTTTTCATCGCTCATTATCGCAAGCCACCAGTCAGCTATGAATTTTTCGAGTCTCATGTATGCTTTTCCTATGAGTATTTCCTCTGCTATGGCGATTGTTGTGTCTTACGAGGTGGGGGCTAAACGTTTTGAGGATGCAAAAATCTATGCTCGTTTGGGGAGAGTAACAGCCCTCGTTTTTGCAGGTCTTACCCTATCTTTTCTCTACATTTTTAGAGATCGTGTAGCTAGTCTATATGGAAATGACTCTCAGTTTATCGAAACAACTGCTATATTTCTAACCTATAGTCTCTTTTTCCAGTTAGCTGATACCTTTGCAGCTCCACTCCAGGGGATTCTAAGAGGCTATAAGGATACTATCGTTCCTTTCTATCTTGGCTTAATCGGGTATTGGGGAGTAGCTATACCTTTAGGATATCTACTAGATCAAGCAACTGACTTAGGGGCATTTGCTTACTGGATTGGATTGATTGCTAGCTTGGTTGTTTCTGGTTGTTTGTATCAATGGCGTTTGCAAACAATTATGAAAAAAATCAACTAATTTTTGGAAAATTAATTGAAAAAATACTTTGTGAAAAAATATTCTAATTAAAGGAAATCCCTGTTTCCTCGGGGATTTCTTTTTTCTATTTTGTGAATTTTTATAGGCCATAAACTTTGACAGTATTTTTAAAAAGAGGTAAAATGGTAAGGAAAGAACAATGTTAGAAAGGCAAGATTATGTCAACTTTAGATAAAAATCTTTTGCTAGAGATGTTCCGTAAGATGGAAGAAATCCGTCGCATGGACTTAAAAATTGCTCAGTTAGTGAAAAAGGGAAAAGTTCCCGGCATGACTCACTTTTCTGTTGGTGAGGAAGCTGCTAACGTCGGAGCTATGCTGGCTCTCAACCCAGATGATTTGATTACCTCCAACCACCGTGGTCATGGACAGGCTATTGCCAAAGGAATTGACCTTAACGGAATGATGGCTGAAATCCTTGGTAAGTACACTGGTACTTGTAAAGGAAAAGGTGGTTCTATGCATATTGCTGACCTTGATGCTGGTAACCTCGGTGCCAATGGTATCGTAGGTGGTGGTATGGGGATTGCTGTAGGTGCAGCCCTTAGTCAGCAAATGCAGAACACTGGAAAAATCGTTGTTTGCTTCTTTGGAGATGGCGCGACCAACGAAGGTGTCTTCCACGAAGCAGTGAACATGGCTTCTATCTGGAAACTTCCGGTCATTTTCTATTGCATTAACAACGGTTACGGTATCTCTGCGGATATCAAGAAAATGACTAACGTGGAACATATCCATCAACGTAGCGCAGCTTATGGAATCCCTGGAATGTTTATCGAAGATGGAAACAATGTTATCGACGTTTATGAAGGATTTAAGAAAGCTGTAGACCATGTTCGTGGTGGAAAAGGTCCAGTCTTGATTGAAAGTGTAACTTATCGCTGGCTTGGTCACTCATCATCTGACCCAGGTAAATATCGTACTCGCGAAGAAGTGGAATTGTGGAAACAAAAAGACCCAATTGAAAATCTTCGCAAGTACCTCATTGAAAATAATATTGCAAGTGCTGAAGAATTGGAAGAAATCCAAGCACAAGTTAAGGAAGAAGTAGAAGCTTCTGTTAAGTTTGCAGAGGAAAGTCCATTTCCGCCACTTGAATCAGCATTTGAAGATATTTACGCAGACTAAGGAGAAAGAGATAAAAATGGAAACAAAAACAATGTCCTTCCGTGACACCATTATCCTTGCTATGTCTGAGGAAATGCGTCGCGATGAAAATGTGTTCTTAATGGGAGAAGACGTCGGTGTCTTCGGAGGAGACTTCGGAACTTCTGTTGGAATGCTTGAAGAATTTGGTCCAGAACGTGTCCGTGACTGTCCGATTTCTGAAGCTGCCATCTCTGGAGCAGCAGCAGGAGCAGCCATGACAGGACTTCGTCCAATCGTCGATATGACCTTCATGGACTTCTCGGTTATTGCCATGGACAATATCGTGAACCAAGCCGCTAAAACACGTTATATGTTTGGTGGTAAAGGTCAAGTTCCAATGACTGTCCGTTGTGCAGCTGGTAATGGAGTTGGATCTGCCGCCCAGCACTCTCAGTCTCTAGAGTCTTGGTTTACTCACATTCCTGGACTTAAGGTTGTAGCTCCAGGAACACCTGCGGATATGAAAGGACTTCTCAAGTCTTCTATCCGTGATAACAACCCAGTCATCATTCTCGAGTACAAGTCAGAATTTAACCAAAAAGGGGAAGTGCCAGTTGATCCAGACTATACAATCCCACTTGGGGTTGGGGAAATCAAACGTGAAGGTACAGATGTAACAGTTGTTACTTATGGAAAAATGCTTCGCCGTGTAGTTCAAGCTGCTGATGAATTGGCGGAAGAAGGAATTTCGGTTGAAATTGTTGACCCACGTACCCTTGTACCGCTGGATAAGGATATCATCATTAACTCAGTTAAGAAGACAGGTAAGGTTGTTCTGGTCAACGATGCCCACAAAACAAGTGGCTATATCGGTGAAATTTCAGCTATCATTTCAGAATCAGAAGCATTTGACTATCTAGATGCACCAATCCGCCGTTGTGCCGGAGAAGATGTACCGATGCCTTACGCACAAAACCTAGAAAATGCAATGATTCCAACAGTTGAAAGCATCAAAGATGCCATCCGTAAAACTTATAACAAAGAATAGAACTACATAAGATAAATTATGTAAATAATGTAGTTTTAACTTTAGTAACTTGAGACACGTTCCATGTCCAAGTTACTTGTAGAGTTGTAATTGAATTCGGACGGAGGTCTGCGAAAAAAAGATAGATTTCCTTGTGTTCATCGAACACATCGTCAATCTCCTATTTTTTCATTGCCCTCTTCGTCCTTAATATCTTGAATTAGAGCACGGGCTAAAAGCTCGGAAAAAAGATAAATCTCCCTGACTTCATCGAAGTCTGCGTAGATTTCCTATTTTTCGGTCGCTTTTAAACGCCCTTTGCATCATAAATAGAATTGGAGAGGTCATGGCTGATGATAAGCTAAGAGCGACTCCTGCGGCTAGAAAGTTAGCGGATGATCTAGGTATCAACCTCTACGACGTTTCTGGCTCAGGTGCAAACGGTCGTGTCCACAAAGAAGACGTGGAAACTTATAAAGACACAAACGTGGTTCGCATTTCGCCACTTGCAAAACGAATTGCCCTTGAACATAATATTGCTTGGCAGGAAATCCAAGGAACTGGTCATCGTGGTAAGATCATGAAGAAGGACGTTTTGGCCTTCCTTCCTGAAAATATCGAAAACGACACCATCAAGTCTCCTGCTCAAATCGAAAAAGTGGAAGAAGTTCCAGACAATATCACTTCTTATGGCGAGATTGAGCGTATTCCAATGACACCAATGCGTAAGGTTATCGCCCAACGTATGGTCGAATCCTACCTAACTGCGCCAACCTTCACGCTCAACTACGATGTCGATATGTCAGAAATGTTGGCTCTTCGTAAGAAAGTTCTTGATCCAATCATGGAAGCAACTGGTAAGAAAGTCACGGTTACAGACTTGCTTTCTCTAGCTGTTGTGAGAACATTGATGAAACACCCTTACATTAACGCTTCATTGACTGAAGACGGCAAGACTATTATTACTCATAATTATGTCAACCTTGCAATGGCAGTTGGAATGGATAATGGATTGATGACACCTGTTGTTTACAATGCTGAAAAACTAAGTCTGTCAGAGTTGGTAGTTGCATTTAAAGACGTTATTGGTCGTACCTTGGATGGTAAATTGGCTCCTAGTGAACTTCAAAATTCAACATTTACTATCAGTAACTTGGGAATGTTTGGTGTTCAGTCCTTTGGTCCGATTATCAACCAACCCAACTCAGCTATTCTGGGTGTCAGTTCGACAATCGAGAAACCAGTTGTTGTCAATGGTGAGATTGTTATCCGACCAATCATGAGTCTAGGATTAACCATTGACCACCGTGTCGTAGATGGTATGGCTGGTGCTAAGTTTATGAAAGACTTGAAAGCCTTGATTGAGAATCCGATCTCAATGTTGGTTTAAGTCAACTATTGTTATTTTAGAGATATAGATAAAGGAAGTAAGACATGGCCTTAGAAGTAATTATGCCAAAAGCCGGCGTGGATATGACAGAAGGACAAATCGTCCAATGGAATAAAAAAGTCGGTGAATTTGTAAAAGAAGGAGAAATCCTTTTGGAAATCATGACTGACAAAGTCAGCATGGAATTGGAAGCCGAAGAAGATGGATACTTGATTGCCATCCTTAAAGGAGATGGTGAAACTGTTCCAGTAACTGAAGTTATTGGTTACCTTGGAGAAGAAGGGGAAAACATCCCAACAGCTGGAGCAGCTGCGCCAGAATCAAAACCTGCACCTGCAGCTAGTGCCTCAAACGACGATGGTAAGAGCGATGATGCCTTTGATATCGTTGTGATTGGTGGAGGTCCTGCTGGTTATGTGGCGGCGATTAAAGCTGCTCAACTTGGTGGTAAGGTTGCCCTTGTTGAAAAATCTGAACTCGGTGGAACCTGCTTGAACCGTGGATGTATCCCAACCAAGACCTACCTTCACAACGCTGAAATCATCGAAAACATCGGTCATGCAGCAAACCGTGGTATTGTCATTGAAAATCCAAACTTCACTGTAGATATGGACAAACTCCTTGAAACCAAGTATAAGGTTGTCAATACTTTGGTAGGTGGAGTTGCAGGTCTTCTTCGTAGCTATGGAGTTACTGTTCATAAGGGTGTTGGTACTATTACTAAAGATAAGAATGTCTTGGTTAATGGTTCAGAATTGCTTGAAACCAAGAAAATCATCCTTGCTGGTGGTTCAAAAGTCAGCAAGATCAACGTTCCTGGTATGGAATCTTCACTCGTGATGACCAGTGATGACATTCTTGAAATGAACGAAGTTCCAGAAAGCCTTGTTATCATCGGTGGTGGAGTTGTCGGTATCGAACTCGGTCAGGCCTTCATGACCTTTGGTTCAAAAGTAACTGTTATCGAAATGATGGACCGTATCGTTCCAGCTATGGATGCTGAAGTTTCTAAGAACCTTCGCTTGATCCTTGAGCGTAAAGGAATGACCATCTTAACAGGTACAAAATTGCAAGAAATCATCGAAGAAAATGGTCAACTTCGTATCAAGGTTGAAGGAAAAGACGATATCATTGCAAATAAAGCTCTTCTTTCAATCGGTCGTGTACCAGATCTTGAAGGAATTGGCGATGTTGAGTTTGAATTGGATCGTGGTCGCATCAAGGTCAACGAATACATGGAAACTTCTGTTCCGGGTATATATGCTCCAGGTGACATCAATGGTACCAAGATGTTGGCTCACGCAGCCTTCCGTATGGGTGAAGTTGCCGCTGAGAATGCGCTTAAAGGAAACCATGTCGTAGCGAAACTCAACTTGACTCCTGCGGCCATTTACACTCTTCCTGAAGTAGCAGCAGTAGGTTTAACAGAAGAGCAAGCTCGTGAGAAATACGATGTTGCTATCGGTAAATTCAACTTCGCGGCTAACGGTCGTGCCATCGCCTCAGATGCAGCTCAAGGTTTTGTTAAAGTTATCGCTGATAAGAAGTACGGAGAAATCCTTGGTGTTCACATCATTGGTCCTGCAGCTGCAGAATTGATCAACGAAGCGTCAAGCATTATCGAAATGGAAATCACTGTTGAAGAAATGCTGAAGACTATCCACGGACACCCAACCTACTCTGAAGTGATGTACGAAGCATTTGCAGATGTTCTAGGAATGGCCATCCATTCACCTAAGAAAAAATAAATCGAAGATAGAATAGACTGGAAAGGTATTTTCCAGTCTCTATCGTATAAAGGGATATCATGAAATATATTATCAATCATTCGAACGACACCGCCTTTAATATAGCATTGGAAGAATATGCCTTTAAACACCTTTTGGATGAGGATCAAATTTTCCTACTTTGGATTAACAAACCATCTATCATTGTTGGGCGTCACCAAAACACTATCGAAGAAATCAACCGTGATTATGTTCGAGAACATGGCATTGAGGTAGTCCGCCGTATCAGCGGTGGTGGAGCTGTTTACCACGATCTAAACAACCTCAACTACACAATCATCTCAAAAGAAGATGAAAACAAGGCTTTTGACTTTAAGAGCTTCTCAACTCCAGTTATCAATACCTTGGCTCAACTTGGTGTTAAAGCTGAATTTACAGGACGTAATGACTTAGAAATTGACGGTAAGAAATTCTGTGGAAATGCCCAAGCCTATATCAATGGACGTATCATGCACCATGGTTGCTTGCTCTTCGATGTTGATTTGTCAGTCCTTGCCAATGCTCTGAAAGTTTCAAAAGATAAATTTGAGTCAAAAGGTGTGAAATCCGTCCGTGCCCGTGTAACCAATATTATCAATGAATTACCAGAAAAAATCACAGTTGAAGAATTCCGTGATTTGCTATTGGAATATATGAAAAAAGAGTACCCAGAGATGACAGAATACGTTTTTTCTGAGGAAGAATTGGCTGAAATCAATCGCATCAAGGATACCAAGTTTGGAACTTGGGACTGGAACTACGGCAAATCACCTGAATTTAATATTCGTCGTGGAACAAAATTTACTAGTGGTAAAGTGGAAGTCTTTGCCAATGTTCTCGAATCAAAAATCCAAGATATCAAGATTTATGGTGACTTCTTTGGTATCGAAGACGTTGCAGCTGTAGAAGATGTCCTTCGTGGAGTGAAATACGAACGAAAAGATGTCCTTAAGGCACTAGAAACTATTGATATTACACGCTACTTCGCGGGTATCAGCCGAGAAGAAATCGCTGAAGCAGTAGTAGGATAAAAAGAAAAAAGAAGTTGCTAAAATATACAACTTCTTTTTTTGTGGCGTAGTACACGTAATTATAATTATGTATTATTTCATAAACTATCCAAAGCATTCTTTTGTTCATCATTGACGATATGGGTATAGAGGTCAGTGACTTGTGTGCTGGCATGTCCTAGCTGATGGCTAACCAAAACTTGCGATTTAGTAGCATCATAGAGCCTGGTTGCTAGCGTATGGCGCAGTTTGTGGGGAGTCACACGCACTTTGAATTCCTCAGAATACTTAGCAACCATTTTCTCAACACTGGAAGCATCGATACGATTAGGAACTCCTCGGTAGAGTGTCAGAAAGAGTGCTGTATCTGACTTTTCTGTCTTATAGCGCTGATTTCGAATGGCGAGATAATTTTCTAGATAAGGCTTAGCAAAGGCAGCAACATTGACCGAGTCACGTTTTCCCCCTTTTCGAGTGACATCAATGACCATCATCTTCAGATTCAAGTCTCTTAGATCCAGATTAACTGCTTCAGATAAGCGAACACCAGACGCCAAGAGAAGGGCGATAATAGCCAAATCGCGTTCTTTATTTTTATTGAATGATGAGAGAGAACGGTTAGAGAGCTGTTGAGGGTACTCCTGATTGATATAAGTTAGAAAACCTTCTGTTTCATCACCTAAAAAAAGTTTTTGCTTGATGTTTTCAGCTCTGGCAGCAAGGGTTTCTTTCTTTTTCTTGGTTGAAACTTTCTTCATTACATTGCGATAGAAATAAGGCTCTCCTTGGTCATTTTCAACTTCCTCGGTCAGATACTTATAAAGACTGGACAATGCTGACAAGGTCCGATTGATGGTTGTCTGAGAGACACCTTGTTTGGTTGTATTGGCGTTTAGCAAAGGACGTTCTCGTAGATAAAGGATAAAGGATTCCATGTCTTTCTTTGACATGTTTTCCAAGACCGATAAAGGAATATCAGCTATTTTATCAGCGTTTGAAATCCCAGACTCTAAAACCCAGTTAAAAAATCGATCGTATTCCTTGAGGTATTCGTACAAGGTTGTAAAACTATAAGGGATAGCAAGCTTAGATTGGTAGTATTCCAGAACATACCAGGGCATGATTTGTTTTAGTTTGTCGATTCGTTCCAGTAAAATCTCACGTTTCATGATTTTCTCCATAAATAAGTCTACTAGTAGTATAGCATAGACTTATTTATTTTTCAAGAAAATTATAGTTTTTCGGAAAGATTATGTAAGAAACTTAAAACAGAAGTCCAACTTACCCCCAGTTATCCTGAACCCTTTATTAAATTTCATCATACTTGAGCAGCATATTCGGAATTTTTTCTTCAAGACTCTTGCGAACTTTACCTTGAATTGCAGTGTCCATTTGGCTGTTTATGCTTGTAATGGTTGATTTGGTTTCTGTAGCAATTTTCTTAGCTGCCTTATTAAAGTTATCTTTTAATTTATTCTTTGCTGATATTGCTAACCTTGCTTCCGTAATGATTCGGTTTCTTTCCATCATTCGATACATTTGTTTCAGTGCATACTGGTATTCTTCATCTGTGTAGTATTCATTCATTGGTGCTTGCATAATCTCTCCTTAGTTTGTGAAATTCTTCGTCTAAATCATTTCTTTGTGTACGAAACTTGTTATCGTATTTTTCTCTCTCGTCTTCGAGTTTAATCCTACGATCTCTGTATACTTGATTCGAAAAGTGTCTCAAATTTTCTATTTCTATAAAGTAGTCTCTAACATCATCAGACGTTGACGAAAATTTTCTCAAAGTATGATACATTTTATCAACTTCTTCGGAAATTAGTTTTTCTAAGTTTGCATTTCGTTCGTCTAGATCAAGGGCTTTGTTATCGAGTTTCTTCTTTTCTTGATAATATCGTTCTTCTAGAGTATACAGTTCTCTCTCTTTCTCTCTAATTTCCTCCCATTTTACATCTTTTCTTTCCATTGTCGAAACTCCTTGGCTAATTGCTTATCTGTTGCTACTGTTTTTTCGATAACTTCCTGTAATTGTTTATCCATATTTTCAAATGCTTGGGCGGAAGCATTCATCTTAGTGGCTGTTGGATTTGTCTCTGCCTGAAACGTATCGATAAACTGTGCTTGAGTGATGCCTTGACTAGCAAAAATGGCATCAACCTCATAGGGAGCTAATGCTGTGTAGCTCGTAAAGTCGATTTTTGACCAAATTTCTTGTAATTCTTGATTGGCTTTTTTGGCTAAGGCGCTCACTTCATCAGCTCCAGTTCTTGCTGCTGTAGCCATAGATGACGATAAGATAGAACCCTGAGCTGCATCTAAGTATATTTCCTCAGAGCTACTAATGCCACCTGATGACCATTTTGACTTCAAGTCCTTGTAATGAGCCATTCCTCGGAGACTGTTGGCATACGCTCGATAAACGCCACTGATTAAGGGTTTCCCTCCTTTGCCATCTACAAGTTGACCAGTTACAGGATCAAACTCCCAGTCACCAATTTTGTGACTAGTTCCGTCAAGCCAATATATGGTATCAGGCATTTCTAAGAAAGACTTATTATACCATTCTGGGTGATTGAAATCATTCCAACGTACTACATCATCATGTTTTCTACGGTAATCTATAAACATTGAAGGATTGCTTTCAATAAATGCTTTTTCTTCCAGTGTGAGTGCACCGTATTTAAACCAAGCATTAAAGGTGGTTGTAGGGATATGGTATTTAGCTCCTACCTTCAGCATGTAGGAACCCTGTGAATAACCGGATAGTTGACTGACTTCGTATCGGGGGTCGTCCATAATCTCTTTTACGAATTTGTCAGCAACCTTATATTGTGGAGATAAATAAGTTTGCCTTGCAATTATGGCACTATTGACGTCGCGTGAGCTGAACATAGTTTTATTCACCGGACTATCAGGGTCAGTTCCTGCCGCAATCACAGCTACATTTTTATAATCTGGTTCGCCGTTCACAATAGGTGCAACCGCCAGTCCATCAAATCCCGTTACTGGGTCAGACTTAGTGGCAACAACACGGAATTCTTGACCATCGGAGGTGGTTATGGTGTTGGTTTCATCCGAAGATAACTTATCATTTGTTTTGGCTACAACTTTCTTTTCAACTTCCCTTTCAGCATATTCAGCATTGACACTATATACATTCTTCCCATGGTTTAATTCATTGAGTTGTTTATCTGTATAATTAAATACCATTAATATTCTCCTTCTGAGCCATCTGAATAAATAATTTTTGTGAGTTTACTAGTCTTACCCCAGTGACTATTTAAAAATTCTCGGTCCTCTTTTCTATTCTCTCTCTCTAAAGATACATCAGAAATACGTTTATCTTTTTTTGAATAATTAATTTTATATTTTATGCTTCTCTCATTAAAATATAGTTCAACTACGCAAGTCCAACTTCCTGGAGGATTTGTGTAGTTTGCATTAGAAAATCTAATTTCTTCAATACCCTCATAACTATCTTTTAAAGTTTCAACCAAACTAACTTCATACTCTCTATTTCGACGCTCTTCTTGAGACTTCCTTAACATACTAAACATAAAAACACCTCCTGCTGTAATGAATGCAACTAACAAAACGATTAGTAGCTTTTTATGACTTTTTTTAATTCCAGAATTGTTCATTTAAGCTTTTCTCCTTTTTCTTATTATACTATAAGATTTGTCTATATTACACTATAATAAGAAAAAATTATTTTAAATCTATCAATCATAGTAGGATTTCCTAGATCCGTTCCCGCAGCAATCACAGCTATACTTTTATAACCCGGTTTGCCGTTTACTATAGGAGCCTACCGCCAAACCATCAAAACCTGTTCCTCGGTGAGACTTAGTCGCAACGACACGGAATTCTTGACCATCGGAGGTGGTTATGGTGTTGATTTCGCCTTTTTTTAACTCGTTATCTGATTTAGCAGTAACAATATTTGTTCGGTTTTCTTTACGCTGTGCGAACTCAGTATTAACACTGTAAACATTCGGACCTTGATTCAATTCATTAAGTTGTTTGTCTGTATACACGTATTTATTCATCATAGCTCCCCTTCTGAACCATTCGAATATTTAACTTTAACTTTTGACTTAGTAGAACCTCGCCTAGAATTTAAAAAATGTTGAAATTCTTCATCATCCTTATTATATACTCCAATCCTAATTTTATTCGAGTTTATATCAAAAGCTAAAACATGTTCTTTAGATGTTCCATCAAAAAATTTTAGTTTCACATCCGCCCCCCAAGCGTCTGAAGGAATTGAGCTGTACGATGGATTCGTAATCGTTACCTCCTCAATCCCTTCATAGGAATTCTTTAAGGCATTAACCAGACTTACTTCATATTCTCTATTTCGACGCTCTTCTTGAGATTTTCCTAACAAATTAAACATAAAAATACCTCCTGCTGTGATAGTTGCGAGTAGAAAAACTATGAATAATGGTTTATAGCTTTTTCTTAATCTATCTTTACTCATTATCATTTCCTCTTTTTCTCAGCATATTCAGCATTGACACTGTATACATTCTTCCCATGCTTTAATTCATTGAGTTGTTGATCTGTATAAGTGAAAACCACTACTGTACTCCTTTTTCTTTATCCGAATAATATATAGTAACTAAAGATGTTGTTTTCCCTTTATGAGAATTCAATATTTCCCACTGGTCGTTTATTTCTTTATTTGTTTTTCCATTAACAAAACCATTATAATTTTCAACGTCATTTAAAGAGTGGCCTACACGGTATTCTATTTTTACTTTATCTGAAAATAGAATATTTACATCACAAGACCAGTCGCCCGGAGGGGTTGTATATTCTGGATTAGAAATTTTGATCTCTTCTATCCCTTCATAGGAATTCTTTAAGGCGTTTACCAAACTAACTTCATACTCTCTATTTCGACGCTCTTCTTGGGATTTCCCTAACATACTAAACATAAAAACACCTCCTAATGTGATGAATATGAATAGTAAAACTATGAATAATGGTTTATAGCTTTTTCTTAATCTGTTTTTACTCATTGTTATTTCCATTCCTCTCAGCATAATCAGCATTGACACTATATACATTCTTCCCATGCTTTAATTCATTGAGTTGTTTATCAGTATAACTAAATGCCATTATTGCTCTCCTTCGTCATTATTAGAATAAGTTACCCTAATTTTCGAAGCAGTTTTACCCTTGTTTTCATTTAAAAATTGTCGATCTTTTACTCTATTTTCCCATTCCAATGAAGTATCTGTTATTTCTTCAGTGTCTAGAGAATATCCAACACCATACTTAATTTTTTCTTCATGTTTAAATTTGATTTCTAGATCACAAGACCACGAACCAGGAGGGCTTGTGTACTCTGGATTGGAAATTTTAATCTCCTCAATCCCTTTGTAGGAATTCTTTAACGAATTAACCAGACTCACTTCGTACTCTCTATTTCGACGTTCTTCTTGAGATTTTCCTAGCATACTAAACATAAAAATAGCTCCTGCTGTGATGGTTGCGAGTAACAAAATGATTAGTATTCTTGTATAACTTTTTTTAATTCCAGAATTATTCATTTATGCTTTTCTCCTTTTTCTTATTATACAATATTCTAATCATTCTTTACAAAGTAGGGGGGGAAAAATCATACTATATACTGAAAATCAGATTTCTAATTCTTAAAAAACCAAATCTTTTTTGATTTGGTTTTTTAAGAATTATATTTAATTTTATTTATACCGATTATACTCATCTTTTTTATGTACTACCATGTAGCAGGATACCAAGATGACGAAAATTTTGATTAGGTAGGTTTCGTATCGATCAATATCTATGGTTAGCTGAGACAAGACGTTAATGATCGAATGTGTCATAACGCAAATCCAGAGATTCTTTGTTTTGATATAAAGAGCTGAGAGTATGAAAGAATTCGTCATCAATCCAAATAAAAACGGTAGAGTTTGCAGTGTTGCTAGGGAGCCGTCAATTTAAAAGAACAACAGATGCCAAATTGCCCGGCTGAAAAATGTTAGGATTGTTGAGTGAAAATACGGCAGCTTCTCTTGTAAAATTGGTTGAAAGACATATCGCCATCCAATCTCTTCTATACCACCAAAGAAAAGAAATTTGAAGAACATCAAAAATGGGAGATACCAGCTAAATTCTACTATTTTCCCACCAAACATTAGAAAAGAAAAATCAAGGATAATTAGGGAAAAAGATAATAAATAGTGTTTATAACTGGTATGAATGTTAAAAAAATCGTTAACGATCTTCTTAAAAGGAATATGAAAATAGTGATTTGCAACAATGATTCCCCAAAGTGCTGAAGAAATGCCACCTAGAAAGATTCCTAAAATAGATAATAGATTGGAATGAATAGAAAAATGATTCAAGAGAAAGAAAAGGAGGCAAACTGATGCTATTTGGCTAAATGTGCCTAGCAAATATACTGCAATTGCCTTATTTCTTTTCATAGAGAATCCTTTCAATAATATTTTACGTAAAATAAATTATGTAAAAAGAACTTATAACAACAAATCTTTGACTTTTCCAATTTCACTTTTTGGAATCACTAGGTGAATCATATCACCCAGATACATTCTAGTTGAGCCGTTAACGGTTTGGCTTTTGCCATTATGGACTTGGGTGGTGATGAGTACGTTATGTGGCAAGTTGAGCTCGTGAACCTGTTTTCCTGCTATTTTATCTGATACAGGGATTTCAATGAGGGTGACTTCTCCTTCATCTGTCGCTTCTTCTGGCAGCATTTTTTCGAGCATGGCCTCATAGACTGGAGCACCCTTGAGCAGATCCATAACAATGTAGGCGACTAAGGTCACTAAGCCAAGTGGCATGAGGTTTCGAATGTCCCCTACCATCTCAGTAACAAGTATCATAGCGGTTAAGGGAGCCTTGGAAATTGCCCCAAAGTAGCCACTCATTCCCAGAATGACAAATATAGGGAATTGTTCCTGACTGACAAGCCCAAGATTGACACAAATGACACCAACTAGGGCACCAAGTAAGGAACCGAGCGCCAAAATGGGTAGGAAAATTCCTCCTGGGAGGCCACTTCCATAGCTAATCATGCTCCAAACAAAGCGAATCAAAAAGTAAGCTAATAGAACTTGGAAACTAAAATTTTGCTCAGTTAGGGAAAGAACCAGCTGATTTCCACCACCAAGGATTTGTGGCAAGAAAATCCCGACTGGTATGATAAGGATAAAGGCTAGGATTGGATAATAAGCTTTATCCAAATGAATTTTTTGACCAATCCAGTCATAAACTTTGCTGACATTTAGTACAGCCTTCTCATAAAGAAAACCTGATAATCCGAGAAAAATACCCATGAAAAGATATATCCAATACTGATCTAGAGTCATGAGAGGGATATTGTCAGGCATATCCAGTACGGGCGTTAGGCCAAATATGAGTAGAGAGACAAAGTTTGCTACAATGCTGGCTGCTAGAGTGGAGACCCAGAAAAATCTTGAAAAGTGATGATAGACTTCTTCTATAACAAAGAGGAGACCTGCAATTGGTGCATTAAAGGCAGCTGCTAATCCTGCTGCAGCGCCACTAGCAATCAAGGATCGTTCCTCTACTGGACTGGATTTGAGCCACTTGGCTATACCTTTACCACCAACTGCTCCAAGTTGAATACTTGGCCCTTCCCGACCTAGCATAAGGCCACTGGCAATAGCAAGAATACCTAGAATATATTTCTTCCAGAGAACACTCCACCAATTAAGCGACATAAGTCCTTTTAATTCAGCCTCAACTTGTGGGATTCCTGATCCTTTGATATCTTTCTCTGAGCGAGTTAATTTAGCACTGAGCCAGCAGATGAGTATGTAAAATAGAACAAGGACAAAAAGATTGCGCACTAGGTGCGCTTGATCTTGATAGAGGCCTTGTATCAGGTGGAAGCCTTTTTCGATTAAGAAACGAAAGGATCCGACGATTAGCCCGACAACTAGCCCGACGATGATTCCTCGCCCAACTTGGGATAATATGGTGCTTGAGGCAAAGGCAAATTCTTTCTTGGACCGGAGTATTTCTGACTGTTCCTCCATAATCATTTCCTCCAACTTAACTTTCTTTATTTGCTGAAACTAGTGATTTTATCGGTTCAAAACTGGTTCGATGAATTGGGGTAACTCCTAGTTTTTCGAGTCCTTCTAAGTGTTTTGCCGTTCCATATCCAGCATTGGCAGCGAAATCATATCCAGGATACTGGTTGTCGTAATCCTTCATTAAATTATCCCGTGTCACTTTGGCAACTATAGACGCGGCTGCGATAGAGAGCGACTTAGCATCTCCCTTGATAATTGCTGTTTGGGAAATTGGTAAATCAAGTTGCATGGCATCAATCAAGAGGTGCTCAGGTTGGGGACTGAGCTGAGAGATTGCCTCTTTCATAGCAAGCTTGGTTGCTTCATAGATATTGGCTTGGTCAATGACTTGATTATCCATGATTCCAATGCCGATTGATAAAGCTTGGTCTTGAACGGCTTGAAAAATTTCCCAATGTTTCTTTTTAGGGATTTTTTTGCTATCGTTAAGGCCTCTAATTTTACAATTTTTAGGTAAGATTACCGCTGCTGCGACTACAGGTCCAGCAAGAGGACCTCGGCCGACCTCGTCAACGCCTGCTATTAAGGTTAATCCTTGTTTATAAAGCTCTTTTTCATAGGAAAGCATAGATTCCAATCGAAGGTCTTCAGCCAGTTCTGCCTGAATGCTTTTTCTACGCTTGCTGATTTCCTTTTGAACTCCAGTTCGGCTATCTTTTTCCAGCTCAAGAAAAAGGGGATTGTCTAGGTCTTTGACAGTAGCAAGAAGTTCTCTGATTTCTTTAATCGTCGTCATCGATGTCGTCCAATGTATCTAAGGTATAGTTACCGAGCTTTCCATCGCGGACTTCTTTCACGAAGAGACTGTAAAAACGGTCGTAGTCGTCTCGGAAACCAAGAGCACGCGTCATATCCATGATGATTACAGGAGCTTCTTCTTCAATTTTCATTTGTTTGAAGCGTTCAGCGAGTTTTTCTGGATAATGTTTTTTGAAATAATTGAGACCAAAAATGGTCACTTCATCCATTGGAAGCAACTGGTCCTTAATAGCTCCAGTTAGGGCTAGTTTAAGTGCGACAGTATCATCTTCAAACTTAGGCCAGAGAATCCCTGGTGTGTCTAAGATTTCAAGGTCTTTATTGGTTTTAAGCCATTGTTGTCCCTTGGTAACACCTGGTTTATTACCGACTACCGCAATTTTTTTTCCAGCCAAACGATTCATCAGGGTTGATTTACCAGCGTTTGGAATTCCAATAATCATGGTCCGCAAGGTTGCAATCTTGATACCGCGTTCTTTCTGGCGTGCAATCTTATCAGCCATGAGCTTTTTGGCTGCATCAGTCACAACTTTCACAGTAACTTGCTCTTTGGAATTGATGACCAGTGTTTGAATTCCCTGTGATTCAAAATACTGACGCCATTCTTTTGTCATTGCTGGATCAGCTAGGTCTGCCTTGTTTAAAATCAATAGTTTGGGTTTATCACCCACAATCTTATTCAACATGGGGTTTTGACTAGATAAAGGTAGACGTGCATCTACCAAAATCGTCACAAAATCAACAAATTTTAAATTCTCCTGAACTTGTCGCCGAGCCTTAGACATGTGGCCCGGAAACCATTGAATAGTCGCCATAATATTTTCCCCTTCCGACTAAAAAAACGTAATAAAACGTTTTCTTTCTTACCACCTATTCTATCATAAATTAGGTGCTTTTGCACAGGCTTTGACTGAAATAAAATCATACTATAATACATAATTTAATTTATGTATTATAGTGTTTACTTGACTCAATCCGCTGTTTGGTATATACTTTGTATATACAGTTTCGTGGAGGTAGAGTGATGAATACGGTAAAGACTCGGAAGGTGGGAAATTCTCTCACAGTGACCATTCCTAAAAATTTGGGTATGGCAGAAGGTCAAGAAATGGTTGTCTACAAAGGGATTGACGGTGTCATTGTCCTGGCTCCGAAACTAAATGATCCTTTTGATGGGATTACTGATTTAAGAATGACAAATGATTTTGAAGGAGTAAGGTCACTTGATAGCGAAATGTGATTATATTCCTGAAAAACAAGATATCATTTGGCTAGACTTTGATCCATCAGTTGGTCGGGAAATTCAAAAACGGCGGCCTGCCTTGGTTGTGTCTAGGAGAGAATATGCTTTGCAAACTGGTTTTGTGGCTGTCTGTCCTATCACCCATGGTCAGCAGCATTTAGCAGAAAAAGGCCTGCTCGTTCCTGTCTCGTCGGATAAGGTAGATGGTGCTGTCAACCCATTTCAACTGTATACCTTTGATTTTCGGATGCGCAATGCTCAAAAAATAACAAGAATGGACACACAGTGTTTTCAGAAAGTCGTCCAACTTTACCAGTACATCTTTGGAGATACATAAATCCTACCATGCATAAACAAGGTAGGATTTTTCTATATGAGCAATCTATCTAAAAAAGGGTGAAGGCAGTTGGTCAAAATCCCTCTAATCCAAGTTGATTGAGCTGAAGATAGGTGGTCCGTTTCTAGACATTCTTTTAGAAAATTCCTCACCTGATCTGGAGCAATTTCAAACTCAAAGGCCTTCATCTTGTAGAAAAAGTCGATTAAATGCTCAGACATGTAATCCTCTGAAAAGTGCACTTCTCCAGTTTTTCGATATTCTAGTAAGAGTCGGGAGAATCTGGTTTTTTCATCAGGCAAATCACGAAAATAAGAATTAAGAATCCAAGTCTGCTTCTGCTTTCTCCCGAGAGGATCTTGATTCGCAATTCTCTGGTCTTTTTCCAGCTCTTTCTGATCTTGCTTTGCCTTGAGAGTACGTTCTTCTCTATTCTTTCCAAAAAGAATTTTTTCCCACTTTCGTTCTTCTTGTGTGAGAGTTTCTGTAAAGCCGAAGTAATCTTGATAAGCTCGTTCAGCGGGCCCCATGGCAAGGATGAGATTGTCAGCGTATTGTTTGGCAATTTTATCTCTTTTCTTACGTTCTTTCTCTGCCTGAATCCGTAAATGCTGCTCGTAGTCGATTTTCTCCTTGCCTAGCTTTACAAGGTATAGTTGGTCGTCGGTCTTACCAAGTAAAAAAGGTTTGATACACTTTTCCAGCACTTCTTCCATACGAGCCTTCTTCTTTGGCTCTGCCTTGGTCCAACTTCCGCCTTGAAAGACTTCTAAGAAAAGCTGGTAGTCTCTCTCAGGTGTGAATTGATTGCCACGATTGGCTTTGAAAACACCTTTTTCCCAAAACCATTTTAGAAGTCGTTCGTCAAAGTCACTTTTATTGACCTTGATTTTTTCCTTTTTCTTGCCTTTTTTAGTCAGATTTTCCAGCTTTCTGAGAAGTTTTTCTTCCTCTTCTAGTTGCTGGTCAAGACTTAATCGATGAAAATGGCGAACACAGTCACTGCCGATAGGAAAGAGACGTTGTCCTGTAACATTGTTAAAGAGTTCGTAAGCGTACTTAATGGCATTTCCGCAGATACAATTGCTACGGCCAATGCCATTAAAAATCAAGGAAACTTCATTCCATTCCTTGGTAGCTTGATCCCAAGTATTTGCTTGCGAAGCTTGTAAAACTGCGTCATGCAGGGATTTTCTAACTGGAAGTGGCATGAGGTCTCCTTTCTAGATTATACTTTTACAACTTGAACCTCGTCTTTACCGAGTAAAATCAAGTATTTTTCAATATTGTCAATCGAATAGGCTCGTGATAAAGCTTCTCCGTAGAGGGCTAACTGCCCACGATAGCGGGCTATGAGTTGACTTGGTTCATCATAGCGGTCTGTCTTATAGTCAAAAAGAACGATACGATTCTCGAAAAGCAGATATCCATCAAGGATACCACGGACAACAAAATCTTCCTGACTCTTTTGGTCTCGTTTGAGCATGGAGAAAGGTTGCTCTCGATAGAGATGATTTGTGTTAGCGAGAATCTCCTGACCAAGTGGTGTGTCAAAGAAAGCTAGGATTTTCGCAAGATTGATCTTGTCTCTGACAGCTGGACTCGTTTGAACTTGTTTGAGAGTATCTTTCAGGCTAGCAAGTGTTGGTTGCTGACTGAGGTCAATTCGCTGCATGAGTTCGTGGGTTGCACTACCAATCTCCGCTCCAGTTACCTTTTCTTTAGTTGAAAAATCTGGTAAATCGAAGCTGATATGTTTCTCTGGTGATTTGATTTGGTTAGCAATTTGAACACCTTCCATATCCATAACCGGTTCATAGAATTTCTTGATTTGGCTAGGAGTTTGGACACTAGGGAGTTCAATAGCCGCATGGTGCAGAGTATTATAGACTTCTACTTCTTTTAGCATTTCAAGGGCTTCTTTGATGATTTCTGACTGACGATTGTCTGCTTGAGAGCTATCTTGTAGAGGACTCTTATTTTCCAATTGACCAATAGCTTCTCTGGTCAGCTGGTCTTCACCAACAAAACGATAGCTAAAGTTGAGATTTTCCTTGGCAAATACTTTAGTGATAGCCCAGATCCAATCTTGGAAATTCCTTGCTTGAAGTCTGGTATTTTTATCTAGTTTTCCGTTTTCAGATGCTGGATATTCCTTGGCTTCCAGCTTTTCACGAGAGCCCTTACCGACAAGATAAAACTTTTTCTCAGCCCGTGTCATGGCAACATACAGCAGACGCATCTGCTCTGAATAGCTAGCCAGTTTCAGTTCTTCTTCATTCTGCGTATAAGTAAGGCTAGGAATGGAGAGTTTAATGGTTTTAGGATAGTGTGCTTCTACTGCTCCTGTTTCCACCTTGGCAATGTATTTGACACCAAGCCCATTCTGCCGACTGAGAATAACATCAGACATTGAGTCTTGCTTATTAAAATCTTGATCCATGTTGAGGATAAAGACATAAGGAAACTCCAGTCCTTTACTCTTGTGAATGGTCATGAGTTCTACTGCGTCTTTAGGCGGTGCGACGGCCACGCTTGCAAGATCATGCTGTGCTTCCAAAACCTGATCAATCATACGAATGAAACGAGACAAGCCCTTGAAATTACTCTTTTCAAACTGGTCTGCTCTCAAAGCTAAGGCATAGAGGTTGGCTTGTCTGGCAGGACCGTTAGGCAAGGCTCCGACATAATCATAGTAAAAACGATCGTTGTATATCTTCCAAATCAAGTCATAGAGGGAGTGGGTTTTGGCATATAAGCGCCAAGAATCCAAGATATCCATGAATTGGATTAGTTTTTCCGCTAAAGCTGAGTGAATTAATTCTTTACTCTCGGTTTCCTGTTTTTGAGCATTAATCAGTTTCTCATAAAGATTCTCTTGGACTTTATCAGCTGCTTTCTGAAGGGAGAAACGTGCTAACTCGTCCTCATCAAAGCTAAACATTGGAGACTTCATAAGCGCAACCAAGGCATAGTCTTGCAGGGGATTGTGAATAACACGAAGAGTGTCTAGCATGACTTGCACTTCTAGAGATTGGAGGTAATTGTTTTGTTCTCCATCTGTTTTTACAGGAATCCCGTACTCAGACAGAGCTAGGAGTATCTGGTCATTACGACTGCGACTGGAAGTCAAAAGGGCAATTTCCTTAAAGGCCACACCTTTCTCTTGATGGAGCTTTAGGATTTCCTTGATGACTAAGCGCATTTCACCTGTGAGTTTCGTATCTGTCTGACCCTCTTCTTCCTCTTGCCCACTGTCGTCCTTATCGTAGAGGAGAAATTCTGCTTTGTTCTCAGGGTTGGGAGTTAGTTTGGTATTGGCAAAAACAAGCTGGTGCATGCTATCATAGTTGATTTCTCCGACTTCTTGGTCCATGAGCCGTTCAAAGACATGGTTGGTTGCCGATAGCACTTCTGAACTACTGCGGAAATTTTCTTTAAGAAGAATCAACTTGCCTTCTTGGGGATTTTTCGCATAGCGTTGGAACTTCTCATTAAAAATCTGTGGATCTGCCTGACGGAAACGGTAGATGGACTGCTTGATATCTCCTACCATAAAGCGATTATGACCATTTGACAGCAATTCCAGCATCCGTTCTTGAATGTGGTTGGTATCCTGATACTCATCGACCATGACTTCGTGAAATCGCTCCTGATAAGCCTCACGGACATGTAGGAAATTCTCTAAAATTTCAATGGTGTAATGGCTGATATCAGCAAATTCAAAGGCATTTTCCTGGCGTTTACGCTCACGATAAGCCTCCACAAAATCACTAATAAAGTTTTGGAAAGTTTTAGCTAGCTCCCAAATGTCTCCATGATAACGCTCTTGATAGTCAAGAATCGTTACCTGATCAGCTAGCTGTCCAAGTTTTGCAAACTGGGATTTTCTCTCCTCGTTATAAGCATCTGCAAGTGGCTTCAAATCAGCCTTTCGACTAGAGTTAGCTAGAGCCCGACCATTTTTCTCCTTTGAGATGGCGACAACACGAACAAGCACTTCTTGATAAGCCTGACTATCAGACTCGTGATTTAAGGAGCTAATTTCATCCAAAACATCTTGAATAGCTTCTAAATAGGCAGCTTTGGGGAACTCTTTGGCATCATTATCTAGATGATAACGGAAAAAGCTTTCCAAATCCCAAAGCGCCTGCTTGATTTGCTCAGTCAGTTTTTCTTTTTCACTGGTAAAATCAGCCTCTTCAAAGCCTTTGAGGAAAGATTCACTTAGCCATTTCTGAGGGCTGCTAGTAGATTGTAAAAAGTCATAAATTTTGTAGACTTGCTGACGCAGACCACGTTCATCCTTGCCTCTCCCAGCAAAGTTCTTCACCAAACGACTAAATTTCTCTTTATTTTCATCTTGATAATGCTCTTCAAACACCTGATGAAAAACTTCGTTTTTTAAGATTAACTGTTCACTTTCATTTTGTAGAATACTAAAATTGGGTGCAATATCAATCAGATAGCCATGTTTGCCGAGGAATTTTTGTGTGAAGGAATCCATGGTTCCGATGGCCGCGTTTGGCAGATCTGCCAACTGACGTCCCAAGTGTTGTTTAAGATCAACATCATCGGTTTCTTGGATTTGCTGGCTGATTTTTTTCTCCAAGCGTTCCTTGAGTTCAGTCGCAGCCTTAACGGTAAAGGTTGAGATAAAGAGTTGACTGATTTCCACACCACGTTCCAATTGGTCCAGAATGCGCTCTGCCATGACAAAGGTTTTCCCAGAACCAGCAGATGCTGAGACTAGGATGTTCTGACCCGCAGTATAAATCGCTTCGATTTGCTCGGCTGTTTTCTTCTGTTCCTTGCTCGAACTCGCTTCTGCTACTTGCAGTTTTTGAATCTCTTCCTCAGTTAAGAAGGAAATAGGCTTCATCGATTCAACTCCTCTCTCATTTTTTCAAACCATGCTTGCTTGAGTTTTTCTCCGACCAGACGCTTGCCATCAGCAGCTAGGTCTAACTTTTCTAGGAAACGAGCTTGACCCAAATGGTAATTGGCTTCAAATCCTGTAATGGCTTGATGTTGCTGGACGTATGGGGCAATACTTCTTCCGTTCTCTGTGTATGGATTGATAGCGAACTGGCCTTCTAAAATCTTCTCAGCTGCTTTCTTGTAAAGATGGGCATTATAGTCTAGTAAGAGCTGGAACTCCTCATCAGTCAGCTGGTTGGCCTTATTTTTATTGTAAAACTCACCCAAATGACTGCTTTCTTTTTCTAAAAAGATCCCTTGGTATTTCATTGACTTGCTGGCTTCTACTACTGCACCTGCTAAACTCTTAACGGTCAGCAGAGATTGAACAGGATCAGCCATTTCCAAGTACATGGCGCCGAAAAAGTTCTGCTCCCCTTCTCCTTTAAGAGCAGCAAGATAGGTTGGCAGTTGGGAATTAAGCCCATTAAAGAAATGAGGAAACTGGAACTGAGTCAAACTAGACTTGTAGTCTACCACCCCTAGTGCTCCATCGGCTTTCAGGCGATCAATGCGGTCAACCTTACCTCGCACAAAAACACTACGGCCATTATCCAAATGGATAAATGCTTGGTCTTTGCTACCAAATGTTGCTTCTTCTTGGATGGTTTCGATGGCTGGATTATGACGTAGGATGTGGCCAGTGGTCCGCGCGACATCTAGAAGAACTTCCTTGGTAAACTGGGCTTCCAAACTTTCTTGATAAATGGCTTCAAATTCCCGTTCCTGACTGGTTTCTTGAATAGCTTGCTCCAGACGTTGGTCAAACGGATTCTCAGAAGGCAATTTCAAGGTACGTTCAAAAATACGGTGCAAGAAATTTCCGTGACTGCGAGCATCTGGGCGCAGGCGCAATTCTTCCTGCAAACCAAGGACATAACGGAGGAAATAACTATATTCATTGCGGTAAAACTCCGTCAAACCAGAGGTAGACAGGTAAAACTCCTTGTCAGCTGGATAGAGAGCTTGCAAGGTATCCTTTGCTAATGGCTTGCTGCTTGGGCTGGTTGGTAGGGCAGGATTGGCAAGGCCTTTTTGGTCAAGTTTTTTCCCCATGACACGCGCTAAGACCGTGACGAAAGTTAAATTTTGTTCATTTTCACTAGAAGCAGCTTGCTGATGATAGGCAACGAGACTAGACAAGAGACTGTGATAAGAACCCATATCTTCTTTGCTAAGATTTTTATGGTTCATTCTCTTTTCTCTTCGGCTAAATCCAAAACTTACCAATTCATGAAGATAGGCAGATTCCTTGCTCTCGTTTTCATTGAGAAGAGTTGGTGCTGACAAAATCAACTGCTTACGGGCAGCATTGACTAAAGAAATCATGGTATAGCGATTTTTCTTGAGGTTTTCACTGCTTGCAATCAGCAATCGTGCTCCTTCTTCTGTCGCTTGGTTTAGGCTTTGCCTTTCTTCATCTGTTAAAAGGCTTGTATTTTGAGCGATTTTTGGCAAATGATCCTGAGTGAGTCCAATGGCATAGACAAAGTCAGCGGTCAGAGGGGCAATCAAATCATAACTCTGCACCAGAACTGTGTCCACTGTCGCTGGAATAGTGCGATACTGAGATAAAGTCATCCCTGAGTGGAGCAAGGCTAGGAAGTCCTCCAAACTAACTTGTGAACCATCAAAAACGGTCGCAAATTGTTCTAAAACATGGCAGAAAGTTTTCCAAACTTCTTCCTGTCTTTCCTGCTCTAGAGTTTCCATAGTAGCTGTCAATTCTTGCATCTGCTTGCTTAAAGCAGCATTTTTTAGAAAAGTATTCCACTTTTGCAAGAGATTTTCAGTCTTTTGCTTCCGACTGGCAAATAAGGTTTCAAGTGGTACCAAAACTCGCAGACGAAGAGAATTTAAACGCTCTAAATCAAATTTTCCATGGTGGGACTTTGTGAAGGTCTGCTGAAAAGCTGGCAAGCCATTGATGCCAAGATAGCGGAGATATTGCTCAAAAGCATCAATATCCGCTTGGCTAAGGTCAGTATACAGACCAGTTCTGAGGAGATTAATCAAATCTTCCTGACGGAAACGGTAGCGTTTCAAACGTAAAATAGACTCGACATACTGAGTCAAAGGGTGGTGAGCCATGGATTCACTTCTACCTAGATAGAAAGGAATCTGGTACTGGTCAAAAATGGTTTTCAGTGATAACTGGTAAGAAGCCACATCCCCTAAGAGAATGCGAAAATTTTTGTAACTCAGATCTGGATGGTCATGTAATTTCTGACGAATGCTACGGGCTACTAATTCCAACTCCTCTTTTTGCGTCAAACAAGACCAGATTTGCAGATTTTCACGGTCCTTCTCATCAACATCTAAAGCGAGTTCTGAAAAGTCATAAGAAGACTCCAGCAAACGAGAGGCCTTGTCAAAACTATCCATTTTCTCATGTGTCTGAGAACGATCCTGAGCAGGTGTTTGGTATTTTGCCCCCAAATGATGAAGAAATTCCACACTGGCTTGGTAGAGATTCCCTTCAGTGAACGGACTGATATAGGCTTTCTTGCTTGCATAAGCCCCAATAACAATCTCGACACCTTTTCGATGGAGCAGATCCACCACATGTTCTTCCTCAGCAGAAAAACGGGTAAATCCGTCAATGACCAAGGCAGTCTGACTGAAATCACTACTTACCTTGTCATTCTCAATAGCCTCAATCAAATGGGACAACTGACTTCCCTGAGCCAACTGACCTTGATTAAGATAGGCAGTCACTTTCTCAAAAATCAAGAGTAAGTCTGCCCGCTTGTCCTCATCTGTCAAACTTTCCAAGTCCAAAAAGCTCATCTGAGCAGTCGTCATCTCATGATAAAGTTCAACCAACTGCTGGATAAATTGAGGATCCTGCTTTATAGCACCATAAACACGCAAGTCCTTGGGATCTAGTTCCGCAAGACATTTATAAAAAGCCATCCCAAGACCGATGTCATCTAGACTCGTCTTAGCTGGCAAATCATTTAAAACCAGGTAACGAGCCATTTGAGCAAAGCGCGTGACGGTAATCGCAAAAGAAGCCTGCTGGGACAAGCATTCCAGCACGGCGCGTTCCTTTTCAAATGAAAGAGAGTTGGGGGCGATGTAGAAAACTCGCTTGCCTGCAGCAACTAGTTCTTCTGCCTCTCTCGTTAAAATTTCAGTCAAAGAAGTCCGAATATCAGTATAAAGTAATTTCATCTCAGCCTCGTTTGGTTTATCAAAGTTTCTTACTCTATTATAGCAAAGTTCGCTTCACAGTCCAAATCCAAAATTCTAGTTGACAATCATTTAATTAGCAAATCAATCATCCTTCATCATCCACTTTCATATGCTGAAAGATATAGAGGAAAAAGTCTTTGGAAACTTCAAAATGTCCATAACGAAGTCGAGAAGTATAGTCTTTCCATTCAGAATGTTGTCTAGCTATTTCTATGGAGCAATCTTTGACTGGTTGATAATACTCAACATTTCGTCTAAAGGGAAAGAATCCTTCAAATTGCTCTACTTGATAGGCCTTGTCGTCTATAATTTTACCTACGGCCACAAAAGCCTGTAACTTGTCTTGAGCGTTCATATCGTATTTTGGGCTATAGTATAAAAGATAGTCACCTTTTTTCATACGATTTAAGGGGCCGCCCTTTCCATGACAGACCTGACAAAAATTTCCCTCAACTCCTCTTAAAACATGGTTCTTCGAAACAACTCCTACCCAATATCTAGGCATTTTTATCCTCCAACTCTACTAAAAAGCGATTAAAAACTTCTCTATCGTTAGATAGTTTTTCAAAAAATTCTTCATCAACACCTTCTACTAAAGGTAAAGCTTGATTGACCTTATCCGCGCCAGAATTCGTCACTGAGACCAGTTTTGCCCGACTATCCTTTGGGTGTTGATCGCGTCTGATGTAGTCTTTCTTCTCCAGTAGTCTAACAATCTGGGAAACCGTCATGACATCCATTCCAGTGAACCGAGCAATATCAACTTGCGTTACATATTCCTCTCTATTAGACTGAAACAAAAGCGAAGTTAAAACGATAAACTGGGGCAAAGTGAGTCCAACTGATTTCAAGACTCTTTTTAAGTTGCTTTCCCATTTGTTGTAGACTTTGATGAACAGAAGACCTGTAGACTCTGTTTCATCGTTTTTATAAATTGAATTAAACTGATATTGTGGCATTTTTTCTCCTTAAATATTAAGTATACATATTATATAAGATTTTATTTTCTTTTTCAAGAAAAGGAAAGCCAAATGTTACAATTCTGTCAGACATTTCATAGTCTATATGCTATAATAAAAGCAAAACACCTAGAAAAGGAAGTCTTATGATTAAACTACTAGCCTTGGATATGGACGGAACCCTCCTCAATGAAGCCAAGGAAATTCCGCAAGCCCACATCACTGCCATTCACCAAGCCATTGAAAAAGGTGTCAAACTGGTTCTCTGTACAGGTCGCCCGCTTTTCGGTGTCCTTCCCTACTATAAAAAACTAGGACTGGACCTCCAGAATGAGTATGTCATTGTCAATAATGGTTGTTCAACTCACCAGACCAGTGACTGGAGTCTAGTTGACTGGCAAGAACTCAGTCCAGCCGACATTGAATACCTTTATGACCTAGCAGAAAAAAGCGACGTCCAGTTAACTCTTTTTGATGAGAAACATTATTTTGTCCTCGGTGGCAATCCTAATCAAATTGTTCAAAATGATGCCAAGCTCGTCTTCTCAGACCTAACTGAAATTTCCCTTGAGGATGCGACTAGTGGCAAGTATCGGATGTTCCAAGGCATGTTTTTAGGAACAAAAGAGCAAACAGACGATTTTGAGCAGCGGTTCGCTAAGGAACTCTGCCAACGATTTAGCGGCGTTCGTTCACAGCCTGTCATTTACGAAGCCATGCCACTTGGAACAACAAAGGCTACTGCTCTTTCTCGACTAGCAGCGATTTTGAAGATCGAGCCCTCAGAAATTATGGCCATGGGCGATGCCAATAACGATTTCGAAATGCTTCAGTTTGCAGGACTTGGCATTGCTATGGGAAATGCCAGCGACCATGTAAAATCCCTTGCTAATGACGTTACAGCAAGCAATGAAGAAGAAGGCGTTGCGCGTGCGATTGAGAAGTATATTTTATAATTTAGAAGCCCAGTTCATATCAACTGGGTTTTGTTTTTTAAGAATCACAAAACTTTAGAAACTCTTTAGAATTACTTGAGCTTTCTTTGATTTCTATACCTTATACTAAAGTTAGAAAAATAAATCAAAAGGAGAAAATCATGAAAACAGTACTCGAAATTCATGGACTGACCAAACAATTTGGTAACCAAGCTATTCTTCAAGATCTTAGTCTAACCATAAAAGAGGGAGATATTTATGGTCTAATCGGAAAAAATGGAGCAGGTAAAACTACTCTTATTAAAATCATTACACAATTATTGTTTGCTGACAAAGGTACAGTTTCCCTCTTTTCTAGCAAAGAACAAAATGAGTGGACCAAGGCATTATCTCGAGTTGGTTCTGTTATCGAATCACCTGTAGCTCATAATCACTTAACAGCCTATCAAAATCTGAAATATTATTGTATGATACGTCATATTCCAAATGCTGATAAGGTGATTCAGGAGACCTTGGACTATGTTGGCTTGTCAGATACAGGGAAAAAAGTCTTTCGTGATTTCTCACTAGGAATGAAACAAAGGCTTGGCATTGCTATTGCCCTCCTATCCAAACCTGATTTCCTGATTCTTGATGAACCTATTAACGGTCTCGACCCAATTGGAATCAAAGAATTTCGTCTCATGATCCAGCGGCTCAATCAAGAAAAAGGCATAACCATCCTCGTCTCTAGCCATATCTTGTCAGAACTCTATCTCTTAGCTAATCGCTTTGGTATTCTGGATCAAGGTAAGATTATCCGTGAAATTAGTAAAGCTGAGTTTGAAACACTGAGTGAGGATTATATTGTGCTTAAAACAAGCGATAAAGAAAGAGCTTGTCAGGTATTGAAAGAACAAATCCAGCTCCAGTTTAAGGTTGTCAATCCTGAAAATGAAATCCATATCTTTGGTAATGAACAAGATGTCAAACAGATTCTTAAGCAACTAACTTTGTCCGATGTTACTATTGATGAGATTTACTTTGCCCGTCAAAACCTAGAAGAATACTTCACCCAATTGGTAGAATAGGAGAAAAATCATGATACATACCATTCAAGCAGATTTTTACCGTCTTTTCCGCTCTAAAGGATTCTGGATTACAGAATTCATTCTCTTTGTACTTATGTTACTGGGTGCTACTATTGGCGCTACAGGGCATCTAATGTCAGTTCAGGCAGCACCACCTGAGCTTCCTACCCATGGTTGGAATGGGATTGAAGCTCTAATCAACGCGTCAAATAACGGCTCAAACCTCGTTTTCCTCTGTATTATTCTAGTATGTTTAGTTCTTGGGGTCGATCTAATCGGCAAGCTTTATAAAAATAGTTTGACAGTCGGTGTTTCTCGTACAGAATTTTTCCTTGCTAAATTCTTTGTTCTAGCAAGTATCGCTCTCTTACAACTCATCACCAGTCTTGTGATTGCCTTTATTCCCGCGACTCTACTAAATGGACTTGGTACGATACCTGATGGTTTTGTTACTAATCTCCTCTTGACGATTTCCCTTCAATTTCTATGCCTACTCGCTTGGCTTTCGATTGTCTCCTTTATTCTCTACCTAACTCATTCTTATCTTGCCGTATTTATTGGTTATCTGATTAGCTCTATCGTCCTTTCTATTCCAATTCTTGTTTTCCCAGACATTGAAATTCTACGATATTTAATTCTAGATTTTGCCTATGCTATGACTACTAATAGTCAAGCTATTCTCTATACCATCACGGTTTGCGTAACAGTCATACTTTTCTTCTCTTTCAGTGGACTGATTATTTTCAAGAAGAAAAGTCTATAAAAAAATGACCTCCTCTAGTCTACAGAGGAGGTTTCTTTTCGTTAAAAATAAATAAAGACTGAAAACCATTCTTCATTAGTGGATAGCTTCATATCCACTCCAAGAAGATGAACCAATTCCTCGGTAATATAGAGACCTAAACCAGAGGATTCTTCTGTGTCTGATAGATTTTCAGAATAAAAACGATTGCTGAGATTATTTATATTCTTGATAGGTTTTTTGACAAGGTTATCAATTTCCAAAACAAGCCTATTGTCTTCCTTTTTCAAAGAAAGTCGAGCCTTCTCCTTGCCGTGCTTGAGAACATTTCCAAGGAGGTTTTGTATAATTCGATCAAGCAAGTCCTCATCAGTCATCGTTTTCAATCCTGGTTCAACATTAAAATCCAGAACAATATGTGAAGATTGAAAAACGTCGTAATAAGCTAAAGTCTTTTTCGTTATAAAAGTTGATAAATCAAGTTCTTCCAGTTTCGGTTTGACTGCTCCTTCCATCAAATGACGGTATTCAAGGAGGGCCTCCAACCGTTTGGAAACCAAATCCTGATGATGGGCTATTTTACTTAAAGTTTCCTGACTATTATCGGGGTGTTTTATTAGTTGCTGAGTATATCCTGAAGCGATTGTCAAAGGTGTCCGAATATCATGAGCGATATTACTGATCGCCATATCTAGAGTGTGTTTTTCACGCTTCATGATTAGCTGGTTTTGCTCCACTTCTTGAAATAGATTCTCAATTTGGTTATGTAGACGCAAAATGGTCTTTGAAAAGAAATTTACACCGATCCTCTTCATGCTACCAGAGCGAATCTTTTCTTCGATTTGTCTGCTTAAATCTTTAATTGCTATATGATAGCGGATCAAAGAAATCGCCAAAATAATGTTAGTAAGGAGTAATATTGATATCAAAATGTAAATCATTATTTGTCTCCTTTTAATCGAACACCAACTCCCCAAATGGTTTCAATATACTCATGATTTGGATCCAGTTGATGCAGTTTTTTACGGAGATTGCTTAGATGGGTGTTGAGCGTATTGTCTCCAGGCAGGTAACTTTCTTCCCAAATCAATTCATAGAGCTCTTCTTTGGTGAAGATCTTTTTAGGATGCTGGAGCAACATTTGGAGAATCTGGCACTCTTTCTTTGCAAGGCGAATGATTTCAGTAGAATTGCTTATTTCAAAACTATCCGCATCGAACTGGATATTTTTAAAGTTTTGTACGAGGTTATCAATTTCTCTTCGATCTCCTGACTGATGTTCACCACTTTGGCGTAATTGAACAGTGACTCTGGCAAAGACTTCGTCCAAATCAAAAGGTTTTACTACATAATCATTGGCACCATCTAAGAGATATTGGCTGATGAGCTTTTTATCACCTAAAGCAGTAAGCATGATGACCGGAGTCTGACTCGTTTGTCGAATAGCTTGCAAGACTTGGTCGCCATTTTTCCCAGGGAGCATGATATCTAGCAGAACGAGATCAATGCCACCTTTGTCAAATTGCATGATACCTTCTGTCCCAGAAAATGCTTGAATCACCTCGTGTTCCTCTGCAAGAAGGGTTCTTAAGATTTCCTGGATTTCATTATTATCTTCAACTACAAGTATGCTCGCCATAAACCTCGTCCTTTCTAAAACTATTATAACATGTTTTGTTGGGAATTCCAGATACAGAAAAGCTCCTCTCACATTTTAAGCAAGAAGGAGCTAATGAATATTGAATCTACTTAACCAAATAAGCAATCAGGGTAATAATCCATAGATGAGCTGGGTAGAAAATATAAAAGAAATATTTACTCCAACTAGTTTCTTTTCCTCGCTGTCCATTATACAAGGCCATAAAAGGAAAGACGGTGATAAAGAGCCAGTCAGAATTGAAAAGCATCATTTCCAGCGTTTGGTGCCAAGTGTCGTAAATTTGGATGGAAGTCACTAACAGAAAGGCCCACAGAAAGGCATAAAGGAGATTTCGCAAGCCCTTGCGATTTCGACAAGAGTAACTAATCAACAGAAATGGTAGCATGGTGATACCACCCTCAGTAAAAAGACAACCGAAAATCAAGAGACCAGCAAGCCCAATCCGACGCCACAACTTCTCTTTTTTATCCAGCTCTTTTCTGGGAAAACCAATCCAAAGCATGGTGACACCGATGGCCAAAGTAAAGAAAATATTATTAGTGACCATTACTCCTTTGGATGCAAATAGGGCATTGAGAAGGCTATTTCCAGCAAACATGATAAGCGCCCAACTCCAAAGGCGGATGAGATAGTCTCTCAGGTTTCGAGTATGGATGAATCCTTCCATAGCCATATATGCAAACCAAACTCCCACACAACGGGTCAAGGCGTGAAAGATACCTTCCCACAAAGGAGAAACGATTCCGGTGATATGAGGGATATGGTCCAGAACCATTACTGCCGCCATCAGATACTTCAACTGCGTTGCATTCCATTTTTTCATAATAAACCTCTTTCTTTTTGATCTACATAGAGTATAGCATACATTTCCGCGTATAATCGTACACCCATCTTACATTTAAAAAGCCTATCTTACATTTTTGTAAGACAGGCGTGAATATCAAAAATTTATTATGAAATTTACCTTCTAGTCCGTAATTCGTTGGTACATTTCTGGTCTTCTATCTCGAAACAGTCCCCAGTTTAGGCGTTCACTTGCTCCCTTGTCAAGGTCATAAGTAGCTAAGAGAACAGCTTCTCCTTGCCTTTCAGCTTTCTCTAGAATAGCTCCTGTTTCATCCGTCATAAAGGACGAACCGTAGAAGTCAAGACTGGAACTCTGTCCACCATTTTCCTCACTAGGAGTGACTTCTTCCAAACCGTAGCGATTAGCTGCAATGACCGGAACAATATTAGCTGCTGCGTGCCCTTGCATAGTACGTTGCCAGTGACCACAACTATCTGTATCCAAAATCGGTTCTGAACCTATAGCTGTTGGGTAAAAGAGTAATTCTGCCCCATTCAACGCAAGACAGCGCGCTGTTTCGGGGAACCATTGATCCCAACAGATGCCAATCCCAATCTTAGCATAGCGAGTATCCCAGACCTTGAAACCAGTGTTACCAGGCGTAAAATAAAACTTTTCTTGATAATAATGGTCATCTGGTATGTGGGTCTTCCGATAGACGCCCAGCACTTCTCCATCAGCATCAATGACGGCGATGGAGTTATACAAGACATTGCCGTCTTTTTCGTAGAAACTAATCGGTAGAACAACCTGTAGTTCCTTAGCAATCACTTTAAAATGCTGAATGGCTAAATTTTCTGTCACTGACTGGGCATATTGGTAGTAGTCATACTGGCGTTCCTGACAGAAATAGGGGCGTTCAAACAACTCCGGTAAGAGAATGATTTGTGCGCCTTGTTCTGCAGCCTGACGTACCAAACGCTCTGCGGTTTGGATATTTGTTGCTACATCCTTGGCACATTGCATCTGGATCGCTGCAACTCTTACATTTCTCATCTTTTCCTCCTATTCTGGGATTTGTTGGGTGATACAGTGGATATTTCCACCACCTAAAAGAATATCTCTAGCTGCTATTCCTACGACTTTACGGTCTGGGAAACACTTACCGAGGATATCTAGGGCCACTTGGTCGTTTACATCCTCAAACTGTGGCACTAAGACAGACTTGTTTGCAATATAGAAATTGACATAGGAAGCTGCAAGGCGCTCGCCCTCATAACGCTCCTCTTCCCCCTCTTCATAGGTATAACCTGGTAAATCCTCCTTAGTGACAACCTGACGAATAGCTGGGATAGGAAGCTTATGAATGATGAAGGAACGCCCTTTTGCATCTGTTTCCTTCTCTAAAAGCTCAAGGTCAGCTACTGACATGGCATACTGAGGATCGTTTTGATCATCTGTCCAAGCCAAGACAAGCTCTGCAGGACCAACGAAGGCTGCAACATTGTCAACGTGTTCATTGGTTTCGTCCTGATAAATACCATAAGGTAGCCAAATAACTTTTTCAGCGCCAAGGCACTCTAATAAGGTGTTTTCAATTTGCTCTTTAGACAGGTGGGGATTGCGTCCAGGACTAAGTAAGCAGCTTTCAGTCACAAGAATGGTCCCTTGACCATCGCTATGGATTGCTCCGCCTTCCAGTACAAAAGGTTTGGCATCGTAAACAGGCATTTCCAAGGCCTCAGCAAAACGACTGGCTACTTGGTCATCCTCTTCATAATCTTGATAAAGACCATCTACAGCGCCACCCCATGCATTAAAAGACCAATCGACTGCCAACTTTTCTCTTTTATCATTGACGAGAATAGTCGGACCTGTATCACGCGCCCAGGCATCATTGGTAGGAATATCTAGATAAACAACCTTGTCTCCAAGATAGGATTGCGCTTCAGATAGATGGTCCTGCTCTACCAAAAGATAAACAGTTTCCCCTTCTGCTATGGTCTTGATAATCTGGCTAAATGCTCTTTTGGCAGCCTTTCCTTGGGAGGGCCATGAACCTGGTCGAGTCGGCCATATCATGAGGGTACCATGATGGGGTTCGTACTCTGCTGGCATACGATAGCCTGCTTTTTTCGGAGTTTCTATCATGATAATCTCCCTTTAAAGTCTTGATAGCCGAAGGTTTTGACTAAGCTGCAGTCACCTTGCTCGTCCATGAGATAGAGACTTGGCAAGCCAATACCGTTAAAGGTATTATTTTTGACAAAGGAGTAAATAGCCATGTCTTCAAAATAAAGTCTGTCACCGATTTGAACTGGATTTGCAAAACTATAATCACCAATCACATCTCCCGTCAGGCAGGTATTGGAAGAAAGTCTGTAGGTATGGGCTTTTTCCTGCGCCTCAAAGCCGTTTCTCAAAGGTGGTCGATAAGGCATCTCAAGTACATCAGGCATATGGCAGGTCGCGGAGGCGTCTAAAATCAAGATCTCCATACCGTTTTCGACAATATCCAATACTTCAGTTGCTAGATAACCCGCATTTAACGCAATGGCTTCACCCGGCTCGATATAGACTTCAAGATTGTAAGTTTCTCGGATACGCTTGATTTCAGAAATCAGTAAATCCATATCGTAGTCTTCTCTTGTGATGTGGTGTCCGCCACCCATATTGAGCCATTTTACCTCATGTAAATAAGAACTAAACTGCGCTTCTACAGCTTTCAAAGTTGTCTCTAAATCCTCTGAACCTTGCTCGCAAAGGGTATGAAAATGAAGTCCGTCCACTAAATCCAACAAATCACTAGGAATTTTATCTAGTGTTACTCCAAAACGAGATCCAGGAGCACAAGGGTCATAGAGCGCGTGATCTCCTTGGGTTGAACACTGAGGATTGATACGCAAACCGACACTGATACCAGCCTCTTGACAACGAGGACCATGTTTACGCAACTGTCTCTCCGAGTTAAAAACAATATGGTCTGTTATCTCAAGCAGTTCCTCTAAGTCCGCATCCTTAAAAGCAGGCGCGAATACATGGACTTCACCAGGAAACTCTTCTCTAGCTAGCTTGGCCTCATAGAGTCCACTAGCCGTCGTACCTGACAGATACTGGCTAATCAAGGGATAGGTTTTGTAAAGAGAATATGCCTTCTGGGCAAGCAAAACCTTGCAACCGGCTTCTTCTTGCACATATTGTAGAATGCGGCAGTTGGCTTCTAACTTTGCCAAGTCAATGACATAAGCTGGTGTTGGTACTTGTTCTAGCTTCATTAGTCCACCATTTGTGGATTTTCAACCACAACCCAAGGCAAACCATACTTATTCAAAGCTTCCATGAATGGATCTGGATCCAATTCTTCAAGATTATAAACACCCGGTTGTTTCCAAGTACCATTCATCACTAATTTGGTCCCAATCATGGCTGGAACACCAGTTGTGTAAGAAATCGCTTGTGAACCTACTTCGGCGTAACATTCCTGATGGTCGCAAACATTGTAGATGTAGATGGTCTTTTCAACACCATCTTTGACACCTGTAAAGATACAACCGATATTGGTTTTACCAACTGTGCGTGGACCAAGGCTGGCTGGATCTGGAAGCAAGGCTTTCAAAAATTGGATTGGCACAATGTCTTGTCCATTAAAGTTAATAGCATCCGTACGAAGAAGACCAACGTTTTCCAAGCATTTCATATGCGTTAGATAAGATTGGCCAAAAGTCATAAAGAAACGAATGCGTTTAACACCTGGAATATTTTTCGCCAATGACTCAATTTCTTCATGGTGAAGGAGATACATATCTTTTTGTCCAACTTGAGGGAAATCATACTCACGCTTGATTGACATAGCTTCGACTTCGACCCATTTTCCATCTTCCCAGTAAGAACCTGGCGCAGAAACCTCGCGGAGGTTGATTTCTGGGTTAAAGTTTGTTGCAAATGGATAACCGTGGTCACCACCATTACAGTCTAAAATGTCGATATAGTGGATTTCATCAAAATAGTGTTTGAGAGCATAAGTTGAAAAGACACTGGTCACACCTGGGTCGAAACCAGAACCGAGAAGAGCAGTTAAGCCCGCTTCTTTGAATTTCTCCTGATATGCCCATTGCCATGAGTAGTCAAAGTAGGCTGTAAAACCAAGTTCCTTGCAGCGTTTTTCATAGATAGCACGCCATTCGGGGTCTTCTGTGTCCTCAGCCTCATAGTTGGCCGTGTCGATATAGTGGACACCTGTCGCCAAACATGCGTCCATAATGGTTAAATCTTGATATGGTAGTGCTACGTTCAAAACAGCTTCTGGCTTGTAGCTTTCAATCAAAGTAATCACTTCTTGAACCTTGTCAGCGTCAAGGGCAGCTGTCTCAATCTTTGTACTTGTTTTACCTTCCAGTTTAGCCTTCAAGTCATCACATTTTGACTTGGTACGGCTAGCAATCATAATCTCTGTAAAGGTTTCGCTATCTTGGCAAATCTTTGAAATAGCAACTTGGGCAACGCCCCCACATCCAATAACTAGTAAACGACTCATTTTTTTCCTTCCTCTTCTTCTAAAATGTCCTCAACATACTTGGGCAACATAAAGGCACCAACATGTAAGTTTGCAGTATAGTATTCCGTGAAAAGCTGGCGTTTTTTCCAGCCTTCCTTGTCAAAATCTTTAACAGGGTGGTATTTTTTCGATGCAAATCCAAACAACCAATAGCCAGCTGGACTGGTTGGGATGTGCGCCTGATAGACCCGACTGATTGGAAAGGCTTGATTAACCTTACGGTGCATACTTCGACAAGCAGACTCATCCTCATCAAAGAAAGGACTCCCATGCTGGTAAATCATGATACCGTCTTCCTTCAGAGCTCTGTAACTATTGCCGTAAAATTCCTTGGTAAAAAGCCCTTCCGTATGCCCAAATGGATCTGTCGCATCGTTAATAATGATATCGTAATCATCCTCACAGTTTCTCAAAAAGCGTAGCCCATTTTGGTAGTAAATGGTAACACGAGGATCATCTAGCCCTGCAGCAAAGTCTGGGAAATACTCACGACAGACCTCAACCAACATCTCATCTGGTTCCACAATATCGATTTGCTCCAGTTCAGGATAGAGGGTTAATACTTGGGCAACACCACCGTCACCACCCCCAATAACCAAGACTTTCTTTGGATTTGGGTGGACAGCCATGGGAACGTGAACGGTCATTTCATTGTAAACAAAATCATCTGCATCTGAAAACAAGACATGCCCATTTAAGATCAATATCTTTCCAAAAGCTGGCGTATCTAATACTTCGATATCCTGCCATTCACTCTTACCAGCGTAGAGTTGCTTGGCTGTTCTCAGGGACAGTTTCACATCTGGAGTATGAACTTCAGAAAACCATAAATCCATCTAGTTCTCCTTTCTCTCAATAACATTAATGTGATTGACCTCTGGATCTTCCGTCCCTTGGAGGGAGCAACCACGTTCTTTGGCAAACAGGATATAATCCACAATTTCTCGTGTAATGCGTTCACCTGGTGCTAGGATTGGGATGCCTGGAGGATAGCACATGACAAATTCGCCACAGACCTGTCCAACGGATTCATCCAATGTTAAACTTCTTCTCTCTGAATAAAAGGCTTCCTGAGGAGACAGGACCAACTCGGGTTGAATATATTCTCCAGCTATCAAGTCCTTTCCATCTCGTGAGTAAAGTCTCTTAATATCAGCTAAAGCACCAACCAGACGCTCAATGTCTTGGATGCGGTCACCAATTGAAATATAGGCTAAGATATTCCCTATATCACCAAACTCGATCTGAATGTCGTATTCGTCTCGTAAGAGGTCATAAACCTCGATACCTGTTAAACCAATACCCTGAGTGTAAACTGACAGCTTTGTCACGTCAAAATCACAAACGGACACTCCGTCTATTAACTCTTTTGAGTAGGCATAGTAACCACCGATAGCATTGATTTCACGACGAGCATACTCGGATAGCTCAATGACCTTCTCAAAAGACTCTTTACCACGAAGGGCTAGATTGCGACGTGAAATATCCAAACTAGCCATCAACAAGTATGAGGCGGATGTTGACTGGGTCAGGTTGATGATTTGACGAATGTACTCAGGATTCAACTGCTCTCCGATTAAAAGAACTGAGCTTTGGGTCAAACTCCCTCCAGACTTATGCATGGAAACTGCTGCCATATCAGCTCCAGCATCCATAGCAGAAATTGGCAGTTTATCAGTGAAATGCAAATGTGCTCCATGGGCTTCGTCCACTAAAACAAGCATGCCAGCCTCATGAGCCATTTTCGTCAATCCATTGAGATCTGAACAAATTCCATAGTAGGTTGGATTGTTAATTAGGATGGCCTTGGCATCTGGATGCTCCTTTATGGCCTGTGCTACTCGGTCATTTTCAAGACCTAATGCGATGCCGATTTTAGGATCCACACTCATCTCGATATAGATGGGAATGGCTCCGCATAAAACAAGAGCATTAATAGCTGATTTATGGACATTTCGAGGAAGGATGATTTTATCACCTGATTTACAGGTGGAAAGAATCATGGTTTGCACAGATGAGGTTGTCCCGCCAATCATTAAAAAGGCATGAGCAGCACCAAATGCTTCTGCCGCTAGTTCCTCTGCATCTCTGATAATCGAAATAGGATGACCTAGATTATCCAAGGATTTCATCGAATTGACATCAATGCCAACACATTTTTCTCCCAATAATTCAACAAGTTCTGGATTTCCCCGTCCGCGCTTGTGACCTGGCACATCAAAGGGAACAATCCGTTTTTTTCGTAGCTTAATCAGACCTTCATAAATAGGGGCCTGATTCTGATCTAACTCTTTCAAAACATACTCCTTAACCGTATTTTTAGCTCCTCAAAATGGTGAGGGCGACCAAAGGTTGACTTATGAAAAAAGAGCAGGTTTTCACCTGCTCTGCAATCTTCTGACGTGTTTATTTTGGTTTCTGTTGAGTATGTCTGTTCCCGATGTTTCCTAACTCTCTAGTAGCAAATATTACGTACTTTATTGATCGTTTCACAAGATGACGTGTGCTTTCACCACACTAAAATTTATGAATTAGGACAAGTGTCCTAACATCAACTTATAAAAGTAGGCTTTTAACCCTATCAATAATGTGGCTTTTCAACCACGCTTCGGCATTCAACCCTGCCTGTCCGTAGGCATTTTTTACTCGGGTTTATATTTACTAGAAAACATCTTCTCATTTTCTAAGCCTTATAACTATATCATGTTTACAAGAGCTTGTAAAGTACCTTTTTTGAATTTTCTTAAATTTTGTTCGTGAATAGTTAAATTGCTACCAAAAAGTTCATGTTTAACAAACTGAAAACGATTATAAAATGAACCAATTTTTTTAGTTCATTTCAAGATTATTTAATCTTATGCTTATTCATTTTTTCCTGAAAAATGTCTGTAATGATTTTGCACAATTCTTCTCGTTCCTTCTCAGGAATCTCACTACTTCTTTTGGCTACTGCGTAGAGCTCTGGATGTTCGACAGAAATACGCTTTATTGTCCGAGTTGTAGCATGTTTTCGCACGAAAAAGGGGATGCGCTTGATCCACTCTTGGGGAACCAAATCTAGTATTTTAGCCGCTGTTTCCTTATCACTAATCTCAGAAGTTGTTAGTCCTTGCTTAATCATCTCTTGTTCTTTTTCAGTAAAGTCTTTTAATTTCATTAGCCTTCTCCTATCTAAAAATATTTCTATGGTAAATTATATACCAATGAGAGAAAAACTACACAGAATAAATTTTGTAAGATATGCTCAATAATGAGATTTCATCGTTTAGTTAACTAGTGAAATCAAAAAGCACTAAAAAGCTAAAAATATTTTTTGGCATCCTCTAAGAGCCTTGAAAAATCACTTAAAAAAATTTTTTCAAATTCGTCATATTTTTGGAGATTCTGTCGTAACATTTTAGCTTTAAAATGTTTATATGTGTTTCTATTAATCTTTCCTATTAGTTTCTTATTAACATAGATTTGTATACCATCATTATTTATATTTCCATAAGTATCACCCGATATATAAATTGAGTTCGATTTATTATTTTGAGAGTAAATATTTAATCCTTGTCCTTTTCCTTGTGTTAATCGAACTATATTATATTCATTAGCTATCTTTATAAAATCTAATGAAATTGGCATTTCGCGTTCTTCCTTCTTCTCTTTTCCAAAATACTCTGGTTTTGAAAGATCGAAATGATTAGTATTAACCAGTGTATTAAATAATTTGCGAATAACGAATTGAACATCTTCATTCGGTGAATGATTTTGAGTTGAGGTTTTATTTATATCTATATCAAAGTTTCCGGTTGAAATTGTGTTTGAAGAGATCATTCTTTTCATCAAATTTTCGAATTCTTCAACTTCTAGTTTATCAACATTATATTTAAGCAATAATTTCAAAGTATTAAAAAATTTTCTGAAAGATTCTAATTCCTTTTGGTTTTTAAAACTAAAGATACCGTAGCGAGACACGAGGAAATTATAATCAGCATCGTCAGGTATTTCAAATGAATTTTCAAGTAAATCAATGAGAAAATATTTAGTTTCTTCAGAATCTTCGGGACTGTTATTATATGAAGTTAATAAATAGTCATAAGCTTCATCAAATCGTAATTGAAAACATACTGTAGCTATGATTAGTAATTTATCATCATTTTCTAACTCATTATTTGGGTTTATAATATGCATTAAAAGACTGACAGAATTGAATAATCTGTTAACACTGCGAGGATTATTTCCGATTGAGTCTCTAATTAATTGAGTTACATTCTTTGTAACGTCATCATTAAAATAAAAATTAAGTTTTTCCAAAGAGACATTAACAAAATTCTCCATATGATAATTTGCAACAGGTACAGTAAAAGGTACTTGAATTATTTTCTCAAAAAAAGCTTTTCCCTTTTCGTTGTCCAAATCATCACCATACTTACTTTTTATTCCTCTTAAAACAACATTATAATCAATAGCTAAAACAAAGACACAATTTCTGCAATCTAAGAAAAGTTTTAAAATTTCTAAGAATTCAATCGCTTTTTTGGGGACTAATCTGTCAAGGTCATCAATGAAAATTACTATCTTTTCATAATTATTTTCTTTGATAGAGTCATCAATGATACTTTGTAGATTTTGTTTCAGATTTTTTAAATTATTAGCTTTTTCTTCATTGCTTATTAATTTTAGAAGTTGATCATTAATTTTTTCAATATTTAAGATACCAAAATCTAGTTTAAGATATTCCATACTTTTTGTAATAACTGCCAAAGATTTTTTAAAGTTCTCTCTTTTATTTACATCCGTTACTTCTAATTCATCAATTAAATCTGTAATTAACGTGACTGCTAAATTCTTATCCATATCAAATTGTGAATATTGCCAAGTATTAAAAAATATTGTTTTAATTTTTCTTTTTGAATTACTTGACGATTTTTCTTTAAGTTTTTCCTCAACTTGATACATAATACTGGTTTTTCCGGTCCCCCAATCGCCTTGAATAGCTAGTGTTAAAGGAGTCTCGCATCCAGTAATAAAGTTTGATAATCCAAGAATATACTCGTCAATCATAAATTCGTCTTTTACAGTTGGAATATCAGAAAATGTATTGTACATATAATTTCCTTTCAAAATATTTTATATAGAATATGCTAAATTACGAATAACACTCAATTTATATTATGTTAATGACATTTAATATTGAGGTTCTAAAAAGTAATTGTTGTAGATATGTCACAAAAAATTCTACTTCTCTTCTTCTGTCGCTTCACAGACTAATGTTTACATCCCAGAATCCGATAAGAATGACAACTAAAAGCGCTATTACTGTTTCCAATTTGATTATCCTTTTCCTAGCTTAATAACCTTCAACCCACTTTTCATTATCCATGATGAAAGACTTAGCTAGTCCGTCACCTGTGTAATCCGCATACTTGGTGGATAGATATTTGTAACAATCTTCCTTGCTCGCAAACTTAATAGCTTGATATGGCTCTTCAAAAGTCAGTTTCTCTACAAATAAGAAACCATCATCAGCTGGCACTAAAACACCAACGTGCCCGACAAAAAGAAACTCTCCGTCCAAATTATCATGCAAAACAACTGACAGCATTCGAGCTTTGTCATTAAATTGAAACTGGGAGAAGAATTTCTCCATCTTCTGCGCGTGAATTTTTACATCCGTCGTTGCTTCCGTCTTCACCCTAGAAAATAGAATATCAAACTCTTCCTTATCTTTCGCATCAAAAATCTTTCCCTTATCGATAGCATCGTTATCAACGAAAAGAAGCTGATCATTCTTTTCAAGTTTTGGGATTGTGACTGAATTTTTTAAGAGGGCATAGCTATTGATACGGCAGTTGGTTCCGACAAAGTCACCCTTTTTTTGATTCCAGAGATTGTCGATTTTCTCTACATCGTATTCCGTCTTTGTAAAGGAAGTAAAATCACCACTTAAGCCAGTGGAGCCAACAGTCGCATTATAGTCTGTGACAAGATTGAAAAATGCGTCAACACTATTTGGATCCAAGTGGGCTGATAAGAGTGCTTTGACCTCTTCAGTACTGACCTGATTGTTAAGATTGGTATATGAAGCCGTCCAAGGAACTTTATCTGAACTGGTCTGTGTCAGATTTGTAGCCTCAGTCCTCGTATTATTTTGCTGACAAGCAGCCAATCCAAGAAATAACGGCAAGCACAGTCCCATGGCTACTACTTTTCTCGTTCGTTTCATGCGATGCTCCTTTTTGAATTTTATAACTAGTAATTTATAACTTGAACTACATACAACTAAGAAGAATAATTCATTCTCTACTAGAAATATGAGTAATTTGTAGAATAAGGATCTAAACCTATTAACTATATTATACTATATTAGCAAGAAAAAGACTGTAAGAATCACAAAATACTTACAGTCTCCTTTTAGGATACTATTTCCCCTATAAATTTATGAGAAATTTTCAAAACTAGCACCAAAACAACTAATCCTTCTAGTAGCTTTTTCAGACGTTTTCTATACCTAAGACCCTTGAATGACAGAATCTCCATCCTTCCAGTTTCGAGCAATCTCTTCGTCTGTCTTGAGTTGGTCTACGAGCTCGTCGATGGAGTCAAATTTGACCATATCACGGACACGGTCCAGCCAGTAGACCATGACTGTCTCACCATAAATATCATCTGAAAAGTCAAAAATATTGACTTCAAAACGTGGTTCTTCTCCATCAAAGGTAACATTTTTCCCAACACTTGCCATCCCACGATATCTCTGACGTTGTACTTCTACATCGACTACGTAAACACCGTCTGCTGGCATATAAGTTCGATCTCTTAGGACCAGATTGGCTGTTGGATAACCAATAGTACGCCCACGAGCATTTCCGTGAACGACCATCCCACGGGTTGGGAGAGGTGTGCCTAGTAGATGGTTGACTTCCTTGACATCTCCATCAAGAATAGCTTGGCGAATCCGTGTGGAACTGATCTTTCCCTTTTCATCCTCGACCGGAGGAACAATGATAATCTCTCCATCAAAATAATCCTTCAAGTCATCTGCAGTTTTCTTATCTGAGCCAAACGTGTAATCAAATCCTGCTACGATAATAGCTGGTTTTAAAGCTCTAACATAAGTATCAAAGAATTCCTGCCCTGTTAGATTAGCGAACTTGCTACTAAAGTCCAGTAGGAAAAGAGCTTCTACCCCGTGCCACTTCATCTTGTGCTCCCGCTCCTCATGATTAACGATGTGAAGCATGAGCTCAGGTTGATAAGGTTGTAAGGCAAGTTTTGGCGACTCCGTAAAGGTCATCACGACAACTGGCAGATAATCCTTCATCGAAGCCTTGCTGGCCACTTCAAAAAGTTTCTGATGCCCCTTGTGGATGCCATCAAAATAACCAAGTACAAGGACTGTTTTTCCCGGTACTGCAATATCTTTTTCGTTCTTAATAGGTACTGTTGTAATCATGAAACTATTATATCATAGAGCAAGTCTTTTCGCTAAGAGGAAATCCCAAATGTCGGTTTTTGCGCCTGAACTGACCTTGATAGACAATTCAAGCTATGAGTTTTAAAAAATAGCACCTCCTAAGAGATGCTATCGTTTGGTAACTAGTCTACTGTCTCTTCCAAGTCTTTTAACTTAACTGAAACAATCTTAGACACACCTGATTCTTGCATGGTAACTCCATAGATAGAATCCGCTGCCGCCATGGTCCCCTTACGGTGGGTCACAACGATAAACTGACTATCCTTGTCAAAGCGGTTGAGGTAATCCCCGAAACGTTTAACATTGGCTTCGTCTAGCGCTGCCTCTACCTCATCCAAGATAACAAAAGGAATAGTTTTGACTCGAATGATAGAGAACAACAAGGCCAGAGCCGATAGGGCTTTTTCACCACCACTCATGAGGTTGAGTGATTGGATTTTCTTACCTGGTGGTTGAACAGAAATCTCCACACCAGCTGTTAAAAGATCGCCCTCAGTTAATATCAAGTCTGCCTGACCTCCACCAAACATCTGTCTAAAGGTCACTTTAAAGGACTCACGAATAGCCTCAAAGGTTGATTTAAAGCGTTCCTTAACCTCATCATTCATCTCTGTAATGGTCTCAAGGAGCAGGTTTTTCGCAGATAAAATATCATCTCGTTGGCTATTTAGGAAATCCAAACGGTTGTGAACTTCTTCGTACTGTTCAATAGCTTCCAAGTTGACAGGACCGAGAGAGCGAATAGCCTTCTCAAGATCTTTAACCTCTTGCTCTGCCAGATTGAGATTTTCCAACTCATGCGCTTTTTCTAGAGCCTCAGTGTAGCTGATCTGGTACTGGTCAGTTAATTGAGCTTGTAGATAGCGCAAGCGTTCGCTGACCTTCTCTTTCTTGGCTTCAGCACGTGTTTGTTTGCGAATCCACTCCTCATTCTGCTGGCGAGCCTGGTCCAAATGACTAGCAATATCATCCAGCTGACCTTCAATATCATCCAACTCAAACTGCTTGCGAATCAAACCTTGTTGGAGGTTTGTTTTCTGAGTTTTGGCCTCTTCCGCCTGCTGACTTAGCAGATCCGTATCAACCTTCTCAAGATTATCAACCTTTTCTTGGAGGAGGCGTTGGATTTCCTCTTGTTCGATATCCAGATTATCCAGTTCCTTACCTAGGCGTTCAATATCAGTCACTTCGTACCGCTTTTGTCCTTGCAGTTCTAACTTAAGCAAGCGTGCTTGCGCTACTTGTTCCTGCAAGTTTTGATAGCGTTCTTGAATAGCATTCTTATTAGACTTAATCTCTTCAATCTCAGCTTCTAGACTTTGCTTTTCCCTTGCGATAGTAGCAAGGCACTCTTGGCATTTTTCCTTATCCGCTTGCCAATCTCCTTCAGAAAGACGATTTAATTCCTCTTCTTGAAGTTTCCAAAGAGTTTCTAGTTCTTCGACCTGCTGACTAGTTTGCTGATAAGCGAGAGACAAGCCTTGCTCCTGGATACGAGCTTGCTCACCCTGAGATTTGATGGCCTCTAATCTTTCTGTTAATACTGCCATCTCATCTTGCAAGGTCTTCAAAGTCGCTTCTTCTGAACGCAGACTAGCTTCTTCTTCAGCAATTTCTTTTTGTAATTGTTCCAGTTCTGGCTTGATGAAGATACTGTTATTCTGGCGATTGGCACCACCCGCATAGGAACCACCTGTGCGCAACTCTGTCCCATCAAGCGTCACCATACGAACCTGGTAACGAACTTGGCGAGCTGCGGCACGGGCATGTTCTACGGTATCAAAGATAGCTGTTGTCGCGAGCAAATTCTTGAAAATGGCTTCTAGTCTAGTATCAAAAGTAACCAACTCATCAGCCATACCAAGGAAGCCCGGACTTGATGCGATAGCATCTTGATTCTGACTAGAAATCGTACGAGCCTTGATAGTCGTCAACGGAAGGAAGGTTGCACGACCGGATCTGTTGCGCTTGAGGAAATCAATAGCCTTAGTCGCTGCGTTCTCATCTTCTACGATGATGTGCTGACTGCTAGCTCCAAGCGCAATTTCTAAGGCAATTTGATAATGAACATCAAAAGTCAAATGCTCACTGACTGCACCAATAATCCCACCTAGGCGGTCTTTTTCTTGGAGAACACTCTTAACACCCGCGTAAAAGTTGCTATGATTTCTAAGGATATTCTCTAAACTTTGGGATCTAGCCTGCTTATTTTTGAGACTATCCAGACGGTCAAAGAGTTGGCTCTGCTGAACTTGGTAAGAAACTTTCTGCTCCTCTTGCTCCTTGGCACTAGCTTGATAGTCAGCCAATAATTTCTGAACCTGTTCCTTGGCAGTTTCAAGCTCAGCCTCTTGCTGACTGGCCTTTTCTTGAGCTGTAGCCAGTTGTTCTTTCAGTTTCTCAAGTTGATCTGCTTGTTTTTGAGATAGCTGACGGCTGTTCTCTAGTTCATTCTCAATGCGGGTCAGTTGGTTTGAGACATCCGCTTCTTCTTGTAAAAGCGCCACAAAACGTTCACGCAAGAGCTCGATCATCTGGTCAGGATCGTCTGAGAAAGTCAACAATTCTGCCTCTAAACGATTGAGTTCCTTGTTGTTTTCAGCTAGACTTTCCTCTAACTGTTCCAAATTCCCTTCTTTTTCTGCCTTCTCTTTACTTAGAGTCTTTCTCTTATCTTCTAAAGATGCCAAACGGGCTTGTGCTTCTTGTTGATTGAGGGCTACCTGCTCTGACTCAAGTTTTGATAGGGCTAATTTTCGCTCTAAGTCACTTATCAGATTCGTCAGATCCATCAAGCTCCCTTGGTCTTTAGACATTTGAGCTTGGAGATCTTGGCGTTTCTTTTTAAGACTTTGATTTTCTTCTTCTAACTCTTCACGCTTTTGGTAGTAGCTCGTCAAAAGTTCCTGAACCTGAACTAACTCTTCTTCTGTCAGCTCTAGTTCAGCCTTGTTTTCCTTGATCTGAGCGACCAAAACATCCAAGTAAATAGCCTTGCGTTGACCATCCAAGTCGAGAAACTTCCGAGCATTCTCAGCTTGTTTTGCAAGAGGCTTGATTTGATTGTCTAACTCATAGATAATGTCCTCTAAACGGTCTAGATTGTCCTGAGTTTGTTGCAGTTTGCTCTCTGTTTCTTTTCTACGAGTTTTGTACTTTAAAACTCCAGCAGCTTCTTCAAAAATAGCTCGACGCTCTTCAGGCTTGGAATTAAAAATCTCTTCAACCTTCCCTTGGGAAATAATAGAGAAGGAATCACGTCCCAGACCTGTATCTAAGAAAAGGTCATGTACATCACGTAGACGGACTTTCTTGCCATCAATTCGATACTCACTATCTCCACTACGATAAATATGGCGTTCTACCTTAATTTCTTGTCCCGCATCCTTGATAAAGCCATCTTCATTATCCAAGGTCACGACAACAGAGGCATAATTGAGCGGTTTACGACTTTCAGTCCCAGCAAAAATGACATCGGGCATCTTGCCACCACGAAGGCTCTTAACACTGGACTCTCCCAAGGCCCATCGCAGACTTTCTGTGATATTTGATTTTCCAGATCCATTTGGCCCAACGACAGCTGTCACACCTTGGTCAAAGACGACTTTGGTCTTGTCAGCAAAGGACTTGAATCCCTGAATCTCAATTTCCTTTAAATACATGAATCCAGCCCCTTCTCAACGGCATTTTTTGCAGCCTCTTGCTCTGCTAATTTTTTAGAACGGCCTTGGCCTTTTCCGATGCTCTTACCTTCAACCAGAACTTCTACATCAAAAACCTTATCATGAGCAGGTCCCGCCTCAGAGGTAACCTGATAACGAATATCCACATCCCCATTGACTTGGAGTAACTCTTGCAGGTGTGTCTTGTAATCTTTAATCATTTCAAAGTCACCTGCTTCGACCTTGGGAATCATGACCTGATAGATGAACTCTTTTACCCTAGCAACATCCTTGTCTAAAAGCAAAGCACCCAGAAAGGCTTCAAAGGCATCACCAAGAATGGTGTCACGATTGCGTCCACCAGACTTTTCTTCCCCTTTTCCTAGCTTGATAAACTGATCAAACTGGCAATCACGCGCAAAACCAGCCAAACTCTCCTCACGGACAATCATAGCACGGAGTTTGGACAAATCACCCTCTGGTTTCTTAGGATATTTTTTATACAGATATTCTGAAATCAATAATTGCAGAACAGCGTCTCCTAAAAATTCCAAGCGCTCATTGTGTGAAATTTTTAAGAGGCGGTGCTCATTGGCATAACTCGTATGAGTAAAGGCCGTTTCCAGTAAGTTTTTGTCTGCAAATTCGATTGCAAAACGCTTTTTCAGTACAGTTTGTAATTCTTTCATACTGACCTCTTTCTAATAATTACGATCCTTCCTATTATATCAAAAAAAGCCCTCTGAGTCACTTTAAAACGGGACTGGAGGGAATTTGAGCATTTTTTAGAAAAAGTTCTTCAATTCTAGGGGGCAGATTTGGGATAGTATAAAGAAAAAAGCTCTATTTAAAGAGCTTTTTTAGGCTGTTTACATCCACCCTGAGGGAATCGAACCCCCATCTTAAGAACCGGAATCTTACGTGATATCCATTACACTAAGGGTGGAAACTTGTTTTATTATAACAGAAATTTGCTCTAATAACAAGTTTTTTATGGATGGACTAAGCGTCTATTAGTGGGAAGCATCCCCATTCCAGATAGAGTTTTTCACGATTACATAATCAACGTGCTTGAGGTCAGCAACCTTGCGTCCACCTGCGTAGGAAATGGCACTTTGCAAATCCTGCTCCATCTCAGTAAGGGTGTCTTGCAAATGCCCTTTGGCAGGAAGTAAGATGCGTTTGCCTTCCACGTTTTTATAAGCACCCTTTTGATATTGGGAAGCTGAACCATAGTATTCTTTGAACTGTTCGCCGTCGACTTCAATCGTCTTTCCTGGGCTTTCAATATGTCCTGCAAATAGGGAACCAATCATGACCATGCTAGCACCGAAACGGATAGACTTGGCAATGTCGCCATGAGTACGAATTCCACCATCAGCGATGATCGGCTTACGCGCAGCCTTTGCACACCAGCGAAGAGCAGCCAACTGCCAACCGCCAGTACCAAAACCTGTTTTCACCTTGGTGATACAAACCTTACCAGGACCGATTCCAACCTTGGTAGCATCTGCCCCAGCATTTTCCAATTCACGTACAGCTTCTGGTGTTCCCACATTCCCAGCAATGACAAAAGTGTCTGGTAATTCTTTCTTGATGTGCTGAATCATAGAAATCACGCTATCTGCATGACCGTGAGCAATATCAATCGTGATGTACTCAGGAGCATCAGTCTTGAGCTGGCTAACAAAGTCATACTCGTAATCCTTAACACCAACAGAAATGGAAGCAATGAGCCCTTGATCATGCATGCGTTTGATAAAAGGAATGCGCCCCGCCTCGTCAAAACGGTGCATAATGTAGAAATAACCACCTTTAGCAAGTTGCTCTGCTACGTTCTCATCCAAAATCGTCTGCATATTTGCAGGTACAACAGGTAGTTTGAAAGTGTGATTTCCAAGTGTGACACTTGTATCCGCTTCTGCACGGCTTTTAATGACACATTTATTAGGGATCAACTGAATATCTTCGTAATCAAAAATTGGAAATTCATTTAACATATCGATGTCTCGTTTCTTTTATAATGACCTACCTATGCTTGCGCATCCCTACGCCTTTTTCCGACGTTTCCTTAATTTATTATAAACCAAAGTACAGTTTTTGTCAAATATTTTCAATAATCAAATTATATTGTTCGGAAATTACTTATATAAATAGCCAAAAAAGTGAAGAGATTATTTTCTCCCCACTTCTTCATCAATAATCGCTTTAAAATTTTCTTCTGAATTTTCCATCATTTTACAAAATGCACTATAGGATGAGGCATTCTGAGGGATTTGGATAGACCACTTCTTCAATTGAGCTCCATAGCCAGCTAGTTTTCCTATTTCACTATTTACTGACCGCTCTATACTAGGAAAAATCAGTCCAGCTTTCTCAGCTTTTAAAATATAAGAATAGGAAATCATCTGGAACAAGTCCTCACGGTTTATTCCTTTTTCAGTATCTTCAAGTTTTTTATATTTAGCATCTAGAACAATCTTTCGTTCTCTATCATAAAAATCTGGATACACTTTTCGATCACGCCTTTTGCGATTTTCATGATTTTTATCGTCTAAAAATACTGAAATTCCGTCCGTCTTATCCTTATTTCGTGGATGGATGAAAACTTTTGGCAACAAGGTATAAACATACTCTTCCCAAAGCCAGGAAACATCAAAAAGAATACCATGGATTTTTTGTTCCTGATACCCTAAACCGTACTTTTCTTGATTTAGGATCATCAGACAAAGTTCTTGTAACTTTCTGTACTCGTGAAAGTATGCATGACGTATAGGTTTAGATTGATTTCCCCGAATAATCTTAGCACGGTCAACTAATTTATAAGATGGGGTTACACGCACGATTTCTGCCACATTTTCACGACTAGTTAAGAGGTTATCAAGGACCTCTTGCCCAATGCTTTTCTGATTATTAATGTATTCAATAGTGTGACGGATCAATTGCATGAGTGGATTATCATAGGTGAACTCTCTCGTTGTGTAGGCAACATTTCCTGTGAAAGGAAGGTTTTTCTTGAGATGGTTTCTTACATCAATCACTCCCTTTACATGACTGTCGTTATGAGAAAATCTCTGGTATTCCTTATAAAGACCCTTTCGGAGAGCAGCTTGTAGATACTTTGGAAAGAGGTAAATCAAGAACTGATAAAGTCTATCCTCTTGAGATAGGCCAACATCTAAACTAGTCAGATTGATATTGAGAACTTTTTGTAAGAGATAATGCAAAAAATGGTCGTTACTTTCATCAGAAAAACGAGAGGAAATCGTCAATCTTTCCTGACCACATCCCAGAAAACCAATCACATTACCTGTCTTGATTTCCTGATTGACTGTTTCAAAGATTTTTTGGTCTCTTTCTAAGTCAGGAGAATATTGCAGGTCATTTGGAAAAATAAAGATACTGTCCTCTCGAGAAAGGTTATCCAGTGTTCTATCAAGAAGGGCTTGACTTAGTTTAGGATATTCTGCGACAAAGTCTTCTTTAGCAATTTTATGCTGATTATCAGTTATCTGCATCATTATCACCAGTATCTTGCTGATCTGTTCGCTCGTTATTTGTCAGCTCAAATGCTTTTTTCAATGTTTCCAGAGTTTCAGATTCCTCATAAGAACCACGTAAATAATCTTCCAAAAGTGGTTTGAGATAATCAGACCAGAGTAATTCATAGTTAAAATCTACATCCTTCAATTTAAGGAAATAACTTGGTCCGATATGGTAATGACTGTTTAATTCCTGAATATTTTCGATAGCAGTATTCAAGTTCCTTAGTCGGGTTTTAGCTTCTTCAGCATCTTCACCTAGTTCTTGATCTAGAATATAAAGTTGACTGTCAGCCATAACTTCAACAAAACGGAAACGACGACGCATAGCAAAATCAAAGGTATCCACCGAACGATCAATATCATTCATTGTTCCGATAATATAAACATTTTCAGGGATATAAAACTTTTCATCAGTTTCGTGTAGATTGGCATATTGGGTAGAAACACTTCCCTCTTTACCACGATAGCCAGGGTCAATAGAGAAAAAGAGTTCTCCAAAAATCTTAGAAATCTCCCCACGATTGATCTCATCGATGATGAAAACGAATTTCTTATCTGTGTTGATCGTTGGAGACACATAATCACATAAGCCATAGCTTTCTTTCATGTGATCTAAAACGATTTTTTGATAAGTTTCGTACTTTAAATTAGTCTCTTCACCCTTGTACAAAAGATACACTTTTTCTTTGGTAGCAACGGGAGAATCAAACTTCACATTCCCTTGACTATTTAAACTGGCTGGAACCGAACTACGAGGGAAGAAGTATTGTCCTTGCTTTTCATTGATAGCATCTGTCAGCTTAGCCCACGTTTCCTCAAAATTATCTTGTCCTCCAGTTTTCTGTGCTGCTTTAGCCTTCTGGCAAAACTGCTTAAAAATACCATCTTGTAATTTAAACTCAATAGCTCCATCCTCATTTGATACCGGTCTCAACCCCTCTACAAAATCTGTATAGTCATAGGATGGATGAAACTGTACAAAGCCGATTTGGTCTTCGTTGCCATCTGTTAATTCATTTGCAATATCAATAGCAAGGTGTGTTTTTCCTGTACCAGGTGCACCTCGAAGGATAAGGTTTTTGGATTTTCTTAATATATCTAAATAATCGTTAATATTTTTATTCATAACAACTTTCTCTATATTTTTTCTGTATGTGCCATTTAGAATGGATTTATATAAATTGATACGTTCCTTGTTTCTGTCCCAGTTGATGGTTTGTCTTACACCTTTTTTACCTTGGTATTCCCATCCACCATCTACTTTCAACCATTTAACACCAATACAATGTTTAAATGTTTTTTTAGATTCGTCAAAATAATAAGGTTTCACACATTGACCAATTCCTAAAATTTCCTTAACCCCTGTGGTAGCTATTATGTAATCATCTTTTTTTATGTCATGAGCAAATTTCCAAATAAATTTATCTCTCTGTTTTCCCTGTTTCAATTCTTGAGGATTTTTATAATCTAGAATACTAGACAAATTAGAATCAAAATCTATACAAGCTATATTCTCTTCTTTAAATAGGGACCAAACTTTTCCACCTCCTCCTGCAACTATCATCCAATAATTTAATTTTTCTTCCATTTTGTAGCTCCATTTTCATATATAGACTAGTCAGTATTTAATATTTCAAAATCCTATTTCATATATAGAATATCATATCCTATAAAAAAAGAAAAGAATTTCTAAAGAAAAGTCCAGTGTAGAAAGCTTTATTTCCTCATAACACTAGACTTCTTTTCAATATTAATAATACTCCCCCTGACGGTAATCCCATGAGTTAAAGGTATCTGACAAGTGCATCATAATCTTATCAATGTCGAGTCCTTTACGGATCACAACTGGAGCTGGTGAAATTGAACGGTCTCCACCTTGTTCTGGGATGAGATTGCCGTCCTTATCAACCATAGATACCATCACCCCTTGTTCGTAGCGAGTTTCGATTGTTTTGTCAGGTTGGATGGATGCCACATAATCGTCAGCTTCAATGACAAGGTCCACTGCTCCTTCGATACGTTCTCCGATTCCTTCCACCTTACCGCGGTTTCCTTTTCCAGATGGGTTTGCAGATGAGGCATAGACCATTTTGCCTTCTTCCCAAAGTTTAGCAGCCAACTGTTCACCAGCTTTACCAAACTTGATGACAAAACAACTAGTACCACGCACGTCTGTCATGAGTTCTTCACGACCATCACCGTATGCTTTCAATTGCTCAAAGGCTTCTGGTTTCCAAGGAAGGATACAACCTAGGAGAATGTCTTCGTCCCAATGTTTTTGGTAGAAGGCTTCAATTTCTGGATTGAGTTGTGCTAAAGCGCGAAGCTCATCCATACTGCCACAGAGGACAACTCCTGGTTTGTTACGGTTACGCTCTTTGGCTTCAAACTTGCGTTCAAGTCCTGCCTTATCGCTAGTCATGATGATGTAACCAACTTTGGTTGGACAAACGATACAACCGCCCTCACCTTTTAAAATGTCATGGCCTTCTTGTGAAAGTGTTCCGTTCCATTGAATGTGTTTTGTCATAGTTCTATTTCCTTTTCTATTTTTTCTAATCCTGCCAGTAGGCTGGACGTTGTTTTTCATAAGCAGCAATCAAGTCTTCATACTGCAACGTAATACCGATATCATCCAAACCATTTAAGAGCTTGTGTTTCCATTCGCTATCGATTTCAAAAGTGAATTCACCGACTGGTGAGATGATTTTTTGTTGTTCCAAGTCCACAGTTACCTGATCGCTTGGTTGTAGCTGGGCTAGTTTCTCTCTAACCTCTCTGGGTTGAACAATGGGCAACATACCATTATTGAGTTCATTATTGTAATGAATATCACCAAAAGACCCTGCAATCACGACTTTAAAACCATAGTCTGCCAAAGCCCAAGCTGCGTGTTCCCTGGACGATCCTGCGCCAAAGTTATCCCCTGAGATGAGAATACTGGCTTTACGGTATTCTGGTCGGTTAAAGACAAAGTCTGGGTCCTCAGTATACTTGTCGTCCAGATAACGCCAAGCGTACATAAGGTACTTACCAAAGCCCTTCTTATCAATTAACTTGAGAAACTGCTTGGGAAGGATTTGGTCGGTGTCAATGTTATCATTCATGAGAGGAACGGTCGTTCCCGTATAAACTGTAAATTTCTCCATATCCTCTCCTTACTGGGCTTCTGGCATCTGCCGAACATCTACGAAACGCCCTGCGATAGCTGCCGCAGCTGCCATAGCTGGACTGCAAAGATGGGTTTTAGCACCAAATCCTTGTCTGTCTTCAAAGTTGCGGTTACTGGTTGAGGCACAGTGAACACCATCAGGGACCTTGTCTGGGTTCATCCCTAGACACATAGAGCAACCTGGGTCTCTCCACTCAAAGCCAGCGTCTAGGAAAACCTTGTCCAAGCCCAACTTCTCAGCAGCTCGCTTAACCGGACGAGAGCCCGGAACCACGATAGCCGTTAGATTGGGGGCTATTTTCTTTCCTTTGACAAATCGCGCAGCCAGTTGCAAGTCGCTGAGACGAGCATTTGTACAAGAGCCGATAAAGATATAACCTAGTTCAATATCTGCTGGCTTTTGACCAGGTTCCAAATCCATATAATTGTAGGCTCGTTCATCATTCATATCCTTAATTTCTGGGAAACTACTGTCAAAGTCAACCCCCATAGCAGGGGTGGTTCCCCAGGTCACCATAGGAGCTAAGTCTGAGACATCCATCTGGATAACCTTATCATAAACAGCATCATCATCGCTGACTAGCGTCTTCCAATCGGCAACTGCCTCCTCGAAAGCTTTTGGAACACATTCCCGTCCCTTTAGATAGTCATAGGTAGTCTGATCTGGATTCATAATCCCCATCTTAGAACCAAACTCGATGGACATGTTACAGATGGTCATTCGCTCTTCCATGGTCAGAGCATCAATCGCTTGCCCACGATATTCCACCACATAGCCAACACCACAAGCAACGCCGTACTTGGCAATCAAGGCGAGAATGTAATCCTTAGAATAAACTCCCTTTTGAGGAACACCAGTGAATTCTACCAACATTTTCTTAGGTTTAACTTGCCAGAGTGTCTGAGTAGCAAATACATGCTCGACCTCACTGGTTCCAATCCCAAAAGCGATAGCTCCAAAAGCTCCATGAGTAGCTGTGTGGCTGTCTCCACAAACGATGAATTTTCCTGGTTGAGTTCGTCCTGTTTCTGGACCAACCATGTGAACGATTCCTTGTTTTTCAGAACCATGGGCCGCATGTTCAATCCCAAACTCCTCAACATTTTCAGCAAGCTTATCAATTTGAGCCTTAGAAATAACATCTCGAATATCGTAGATATTGACAGTCGGAACATTATGATCAAAGGTTCCAAATGTCAAGTCTGGCCGTCTCAATCTGCGACCTGCGTCTCGTAATCCTTGAAAAGCTTGGGGACTGGTCACTTCATGAATATAGTGTTGATCTACATACATGAGTTGAGGCTGTCCTTCTTCTCCTGTGATGACATGACGGTCCCATAATTTATCAAAAATCGATTTTCCTGCCATCCATTACCTCCAAATAAAATATAAGGCTACTAGTGTGGTTCCCATCCCGAGAAACCAAACTGTTTTAAAATACCATTTTCTAGTCTTGTGGTGAAAGGTGATTCCTGCTAACCAAGCTCCAAAACCACCACAAGTAAAGGCTAAAATAAGTAAGATTTTCTCTGGGATACGCCAAGCTCTTCTCCTTGCCTTGGATTTGTCAATGCCATAAATCAAGAAAATCAGCAAATTCCAAATCAAGAGGGCAAGCGTTATTCCTTCATTTATCTTCATAATCTTTCAATGATGGCTTCTGTCATTTCCTTGGTCGAAGCCTGTCCTCCAATATCTCTTGTTAAAACACCAGCCGCTAAACTAGCTTCAACAGCATGTTCGATACACTCCGCATCCTCATAACGTCCAAAGCTGTCTCTCAGCATCATGGCAACTGACAAAATCATAGAGATAGGATTGGCAATTCCTTGACCTGCAATATCAGGTGCCGAACCATGAATAGGTTCATAAAGACTTGGACCTTTTTCAGAATGACTAGCTGATGGCATGACTCCAAGCGTGCCAGATAGAACGCTTGATTCATCAGATAGAATATCTCCGAAAAGATTCTCCGTCACGATAACATCAAACTTGGCAGGATTAGTAATCATAAGCATAGCAGCTGAGTCGACTAGCTGGTACTCCAAGGTTACGTCTGAAAATTCTTTTGAAACTTCCTCAGCTACTCTCCGCCAGAGTTTTGATGTCGCTAGAACATTTTGCTTATCGATACTAGTAACGATTTTTCTGCGATTTCTTGCAATTTCAAAAGCCTTGCGAATAATCCGCTCTACTTCCTCATAGCTGTAGTCGTTGATATCACACGCTTTGCGCTCTTCAAGGATATGATCCCCAAAGTAAATCCCACCTGTCAACTCACGTACCACGACAAAGTCTACACCAGCAATTCGTTCTGGTTTAAGTGGTGACAAATGCTTAAGACTATCAAAGATTTTTACAGGGCGAATATTGGCATAAAGATTGAGTTCCTTACGAAGAGTAAGTAGACCTTGTTCAGGTCGAATCGCTGCCCCATCATACTGGGGACTACCGATAGCCGCAAGGAGAATAGCATCTGCTTCTCTACATGCCTTGAGGGTTTCATCAGGTAAGGGATGCCCCACAGCATCAATACCTGCACCTCCAAAGGGGCATCTATCTATCTCATAGTCAAAACCTGTTTTTGAAGCTAGAGGTTCTAGAACTGCTAAACCAGCTTCCATGATTTCTGGACCGATTCCATCCCCTGCTAGAGCTACTATTTTCTTTGTCATAGCCTTCTCCTTTACACACTAGGCATGTCTCGGTAGGAAACGCTATGCCCCATCTCACCTGCATTCTCTTTTTGAACAAAAGTATTGGCATTGATATAAGCAATAGCCGAAGCTTTCAACACATCGAAATCGAGTCCTGCTGCATTAAAGATGGTTTCGGTATCTCTGTTTTCAACAGTGACCAAAACCCGAGCTTGGGCATCGATACCATCTGTTACCGCGTCAATAGTGTAGGAAACCAAGCGGACAGATTGGTTAAAGAACTTATCGATAGCGTTAAAGATTGCTTCAACGGAACCTTGTCCTGTCGCATTAAATTCGACTTTTTCACCATCCATATTAGCCAGACTAACAAGCGCTTCAATGTCATTATCTGCATGGGTTTGAAGTTGTAAATCATCAAAGTGGAAACCTTCTGGGTTTTCAACCATGGTTCCAGCTACCAGAGCTCGAATATCTGCATCTGTGATTTCTTGTTTCTTGTCTGCTAGAGCCTTGAACTTAGCGAAGAGTGGTTTGATATCCTCTTCTGTAAAGTCTAGAGCTAATTCTCTTAGTTTCTCAACAAAGGCATGGCGACCAGACAATTTACCAAGCGGAAGACTATTGCTCTTAACACCAACCAATTCAGGTGTAATGATTTCATAAGTGAGAGGATTTTTAAGGACTCCATCTTGGTGAATACCAGACTCGTGAGAGAAGGCATTACCACCAACCACAGCCTTGTTTTTAGGAACCGGAATACCAGAGAAGCGAGAAACCATTTCTGACGTATTCATTGTTTCATCCAAAACAATATCACTAGTTGCTTGGAAGAAATCCTCACGAATCTTCAAAGCAACAGCTACTTCTTCAAGAGCAACATTACCTGCGCGTTCACCGATACCATTAATAGTTCCCTGGACACGTCCAGCACCATGTTTAATTGCTGTCAAAGTATTTGCAGTTGCCATACCGAGATCATCATGACAGTGGACACCAAAGACAACTTTATGATCTGATTTAATATTTTCAGTCAAGTGGTCAAAGATGCGTGCAAACTCTTCTGGCGTGGTGAATCCAACCGTGTCAGGGATATTGATATAAGACGCACCAGCATCAACCGCTGTTTGAACGACTTGTAATAGGAAATCCAACTCTGTTCTAGTCGCATCCTCTGGAGAGAATTCGACCACTTCAAACTTAGAACGAGCATAAGAAACATGTTCCTTGATAGCTTCTAAAATCTCTTCCTTGCTCTTATTGAGCTTATACTTGCGATGAATCGGACTGGTAGCGATAAAGACATGAATTTGTGGATACTTGGCATCCTTAAGAGCCTCATAACAAGCATCAATATCAGATTTTACAGAACGAGCTAATCCTGTCACTGCTGTTTTTTTCATGACTTTAGCAATTTCTTGAACGGCTATAAATGAATCTGGACTAGCAGCCGGAAAACCAGCTTCAATTACAGAAATTCCCCATTTCTCCAACTGTCTTGCAATGGCAATTTTTTCCTTGATTGAGAAGTTAACACCAGGTGTTTGTTCCCCATCACGAAGACTGGTATCAAAAAATTCAACTGTACGCATAAGATTTCCCCTTTTCCAAATGTGGTTTTAAAAAAACATCTCGCTTAGAAGCCCAAGCGAGATGTTGATTTACTCCCGCTTGGTAAGCCAAACAGGACTAATGCTTTTGCACTAGCCCGAGTACCTCAACAACAAAGCAAATTGATTAAACTTAGCTGTTTTCATGTTTGACTTTCTCCTTCGTTTGATATCTTGTTTAGTATTTTAGCATAGCTAAAAACACTTGTCAAGAAAAAATCCATTATTTTCTGAAAATTTCTTCAGTAAAGAATATTTTGCTAATTGAAAGTATTTGAAAACTCGAGCGAATTTCCTTATTTTTTCACGGTTAGGTTCCAACTTCTTTCGATGAGTTCTAACACCTCTTCATCTAGCAAACTATCATCAAGTGCCAGACTAAGCCAGTAGCGTTTGTTCATATGAAAGGCTGGATAAATGCCTTTTTTTGAAAGTAAGTCAGCTACTTGGTCGTGTTTGAGGTTGACTGCTTCGACTAGTCCTTCTCTGCCCTTTTCCAGCTTATTCCATGGAATTCTCATCAAAACAGCATACCACTTTTGATTGCCTTCATGACGCAATACAGCTGTATCAGGTGACTTTTCCCACAGATACTCCAACTGATTACCATACTTTTTCTGAACTTGAGCCATGATACGCTTAGTCTGAGGGCAGATAAAATCCTGCACATCAAAGCAAGCCTTCCGAATCTGGTAAAGAATCTCCAAACAAGCCTCACGGACACTTCCGACAAAACTTCCCCGCATACTTTCCATGTGTACTTGAGGATAGAGGTCACCCGTTTCCTGATCAAAAACCTGAAAGCTCACATTATCAGGAGTGATGGAGACTGTCATGGCAAAGTCTCCATCCAAAATCTGGCACCTGTAGCTCCAGACTCCCCCATTCTCTACAAAACCATAGGCACGAGCTTTTTCTTGATTAAATTGATAGGATTTAAAAATTTCAAACATATGTGAAAACTGCTACCCAAAGCTAGCAGTTCCTTTCTATTTTTTAAAAGACAACCTTGGTTCCATGCAATTGTGTCACGCCCAGCTGATCGATAAAGGTTTGACGGTTGTCAAGGTCAATCCCCCCACCTGGTAGAATTTCAATTTTACCTTTAGCATGTTCCAAAATTCTGTGATAGTGAGCGAAACGTTTCTCTAAAGAGTCACCAGACACACCAGAACGGGTCAAGATACGAGTGACACCAGCTTGGCTGAGCCAGTCAATAGCTTCCAATTGCTCTTCATCACTTAATTCATCAAAGGCCATGTGAAAGACAATTTCCATTCCTTTTGATGCAGCAATCAGCTTCTCAAGATTATCCTTGTCCAACTTCTTATCAGCAGTTAAAGCACCAAAAACGACCCCTTGGCTACCTGCTTGAGCAGTTATACGAATGTCTTCTAGCATGATGGCAATTTCCAGATCATGATAAACAAAGTCGCCACCACGTGGACGAATCATGGTCATGATGGTCGTATCGTAGTTAGCTGCCAGTTCAACTGCTGCCTTGGTTACGCCATAGCTTGGTGTTGTCCCGCCAACTGCTAAATTATCACAAAGTTCGATTCGACGAGCTCCAGCCTGCATCGCTTTTTCAAGCAAAGTTACATTTTCAGCACAAAATTCGTAAATCATTTGATTCTCCTTGAAAATTACTTTTAATTTATTATATCATATTGTTTTAAATATGCTTTCATTTTTATCAAGGCAAATAACTACTATTTTTATCTATTTTTTGTCAGGAATGACTTTAAAGAGATAATAGGTGATAAAGACAGTCAGGGCTCCCAGACCGATTTTGACTGGCAAAAGAGGGGCAAAATAAATAGAAATTCCCATCAAGATATAGATAGATACGATGATTTTTTTCTTGCGTTCTCGCGCGATTGACTTGGTCTCGCGAAAGTCAGCTACATAAGTCTGATAGAGCTTAGTGTGATAAAGCCAGTTTTCAAAACGCTTAGAAGATTTTGAAAAGCAAGCGATAGCTAACAAAAGAAAGGGAGTTGTTGGTAAAAGTGGCAAGACAACTCCAATGACAGCTAAGGCCAGTGAAATAAAGCCAATGCTTAGGTAAATGATACGCATGATTTCTCCTAGATAAATTATCTCTTCCTCTAGTTTCGCATACAAGGGGGAAATTTGTCAAGCCTCAACAAAAAAAGAGCCTGAAATTTATTTTCAGGACTCTGTATTTTATTTGATTTTTTCCTCTTCGTAGTCGCCATTACTACACACAATCTGTTTGCCACCACCACGGACTTTCTTCTCCACAAGGAAGTGACCACATTTTGGACAATCCCGTCCAATTGGTTTGTCCCACGAAGTAAATTCACATTCTGGATAGCGATTGCAACCATAGAAGATACGATTGCGTTTGGTTTTGCGCTCAATGATTTGTCCTTGATGGCAGCTTGGGCACTCAACACCAATCTCCTTAACAATCGCTTGCGTATGGCGACAGTCTGGGAAATTGCTACAAGCATAGAATTTACCAAAACGTCCTAATTTAATCACCATTGGACTACCACAGACCTCACAGTCAAACCCAGCTGGCTCATCCTTAATCTGAATTTTTTCCATTTCAGCTTCAGCCTTGGCTACTTCTTTGGAGAATGGTTTATAAAATTCATCAATAACACGTTGCCACTGTTCTTTTCCAACTTCGACATCATCCAGTTTTCCTTCCATTTCAGCTGTGAAAGTCACGTTTACGATGTCTGGGAAGTATTCAACAATGAGTTTATTGACAATTTCTCCCAACTCAGTTGGTTCAAAGCGTTTGGCTGCCAGACGAACATAATAGCGTTTCTGAATGGTTTCAATAGTTGGTGCGTAGGTTGATGGACGACCAACTCCATTTTCTTCCAAAGTCTTGATAAGGGTCGCTTCTGAATAGCGAGCAGGTGGTTGGGTGAAATGTTGTTCTGGCTTGCTATTCACCTGTTTGACCACATCTCCAACAGCCATGTCAGGCAACATCTTGTTTTTGTCAGAGTCATTGTAGATAGCAAGATAACCATCAAACTTAACTTGACTACCATTTGCCGCAAACTGAACCCCATTTTGAGAGAGCTTGACAGCCATGGTATCAAAGATAGCTCCCGTCATCTGGCTAGCCACAAAACGGTTCCAGATAAGGGTATAGAGCTTGAGCTGGTCTTTGTCCAAGTACTTAGCGATGCTTTCTGGTGTGTTAAAGACGCTAGATGGACGAATGGCTTCGTGGGCATCTTGAGCACCTGAGGCATTCTTGACCTTGCTACCATGCTTGGAATACTTGCTACCAAAACGGTCGTTAATGTAGCTTGCCGCTTCATTCTGAGCTACTGGACTGATACGGGTCGAGTCTGTACGCATATAGGTAATCAAACCTTGTACGCCTGTACCGATATTAATCCCTTCATAAAGCTGTTGAGCAACCATCATGGTCTTACGAGTACGGAAATTGATTTTGTTGGCAGCATCCATTTGCATGGTTGAGGTCGTATAAGGTAGGGGCGCATTGCGTTTGCGTTCTTTCTTATCTACCTGATCCACTGTAAAATCTTTACTCGTTAGATGGGACAAGACTTCTTTGACCTCTTCATTGGTGGTCAATTTCATCTTTTTACCATTCATACCATAGAAAGAAGCTTGAAATTGCTTGGTTCCCTTCTTAAAGACACCATCAATTGTCCAGTATTCCTCTGGTTGAAAGGCATTGATTTCATTTTCACGGTCAATGATGAGCTTAAGAGCTACAGACTGCACGCGTCCTGCTGATAAGCCCTTCTTGACTTTTTTCCACAAAATTGGCGAAATCGAATAGCCTACCAAACGGTCCAAGACACGACGAGCTTGTTGGGCATCGACCAAGTCCATATCAATCTTGCGAGGTTCTTTAAAAGCGTTTTTCACTGCATCCTTGGTGATTTCATTAAAGACCACACGGTTGGCATCATTTTCATCCAGATCGAGAATATGAGCTAAATGCCAGGAAATCGCTTCTCCTTCACGGTCCGGGTCACTTGCCAGAAAGACTTTATTGGCCTTTTTGGCTTCTTTTTTCAGATCATTGATGAGAGGACCTTTTCCTCGGATATTGATATATTGCGGTTCATAGTTGTTTTCGATGTCAACTGACATACTGGATTTTTTCAAATCTCGGATATGTCCGACACTGGCTAGAACCTTGTAATTGCGTCCTAGATATTTCTCAATCGTTTTCGCCTTGGCAGGCGACTCCACGATGACTAGATTTTTCTTAACTGTTGATTTTTTCTTCTTTGTTGCCGTAGCCACACTATCACACCTTTTCAAAGTAATAAACTTTATAAAGTGTAAACCATTTTTAAAGACCTGTCAAGACTTAACTCCTATAGTATAGAAGAAAAGTTTATCTGAATGAACAATTTCTCCTTAAAATTCAAACTCAGCTAGCACATCCTGACCACTTGTAATCAGTTTTGCTCCCTCTTGGATCAAGTGATGACAGCCATCTGAATGGCCATCAAGAATGTCCCCTGGAATGGCAAAAACATCGCGTCCTTCTTCCATAGCTCGCTCACAGGTAATAAGACTACCAGAACGCATCCTTGCCTCTGCAACGATCACACCACGGCAAAGGCCAGCAATGATGCGATTACGAGCTGGAAAGTGAAATTTCAAGGGTTCTTCACCTGGACCGTACTCACTTAGCACTAGATGATGATTTCCAATGTAGTCCTGCAAGCGTTTATTAGCACGTGGATAAAAAACATCCAATCCTGTTCCAATGACAGCAATCGTTCTCCCTCCATTCTGGAGCGCAGCCATATGGGCAGCGGTATCGATTCCTTTTGCTAAGCCACTAACCACGATTAACTCGTTTTCTAAACCTTGGATAATTTTCTGGACCGACTTTGCCCCTTGGCTCGAACAAGAACGACTCCCTACAAGAGCAACCTTGGGAAATTTCAATAAATCCAGATTCCCTTTGTAAAACAAAAGAGCTGGAGGGTCATAAATCTCACTCAGATCCCAAGGATAACAGTCGTCTAGAATCGAGAAAGATGGGAATTTTTGAAACTCCTTCTCCAACTGCACATCATCTATCTGGAAATAGCGTTCCATAAAGACAGCAGGATTGCGGCAACTAGAGATTTCAGCAATATCCCCTAACAAAAGTTCCTCCTCCACAGTCTCGTCATATTCAAGGACAGTTAAAATCTGTTGATTGGTCAAACCTGCTTTTCTTAATTTGTAAATCTCATAGTTTGTGATTTTCATATACAACTCCATTTCTTTTGCTACTCATCTATCTATTCGTAAAAATCATAAAAAGAAGACATGATAATCTGATTTTTACATTTATTAAGCTTTCGCATTTGATAGCTTGCGTTTATCAAAAATAGAAAAAACTCTTGAAAAATCTTCAAGAGTTTTCTATTTCTATTCTTCATCCATGCTCAAGACGCTGAGGAAGGCTTCTTGTGGAACTTCTACTGATCCGATAGCCTTCATGCGTTTCTTACCAGCTTTTTGTTTTTCAAGGAGTTTGCGTTTACGAGAAACGTCACCACCATAACACTTGGCAAGTACGTTTTTACGAAGGGCCTTGATATCCGTACGAGCCACAATCTTGTGTCCAATAGCTGCTTGAATTGGCACCTCAAACTGTTGACGAGGGATGATTTTCTTGAGCTTATCAACGATGAGTTTCCCACGTTCGTAGGCAAAATCCTTGTGAACGATAAAGCTGAGGGCATCCACCTTATCACCATTGAGAAGGATGTCCATTTTGACCAGCTTAGATGGGCGATACTCTGATAATTCGTAGTCAAAGCTAGCGTAACCACGTGTCGAAGACTTGAGCTTATCAAAAAAGTCAAAGACAATTTCAGCAAGTGGGATTTGATAGATGACATTCACACGATTGTCATCAATATAATCCATGGTCACAAAGTCCCCACGTTTGCGTTGAGCCAATTCCATTACTGCCCCAACAAACTCCTGTGGTACCATAATCTGAGCCTTGACATAAGGTTCTTCAATGGTCGCAATCTTAGTTGGGTCTGGGAATTCTGATGGGTTAGATACATCCATAGACTCACCGTCAGTTTGGTTAACCTTATAGATAACAGATGGAGCTGTCATGATGAGGTCAATGTTAAACTCACGCTCTAAACGCTCTTGGATAACATCCATATGAAGAAGTCCAAGGAAACCACAACGGAAACCAAATCCCAGCGCCTGCGATGTTTCAGGTTCAAATTGAAGACTCGCATCGTTGAGCTGCAATTTTTCAAGGGCTTCACGCAGGTCATTGTACTTGTTTGATTCGATTGGGTAAAGACCCGCAAAAACCATAGGATTCATCTGCTTGTACCCATCTAGCGGTTCAGCTGCAGGATTGCTGGCTAGGGTCACTGTATCTCCGACACGCGTGTCTTGAACCGTCTTGATAGAAGCAGCAATATAACCAACGTCACCTGTCGCTAGGAAATCACGCCCGACTGCTTTCGGCGTGAAAATTCCGACCTCAGTCACATCAAAGGTCTTGCCATTGCTCATGAGCTGAATCTTATCGCCAGGTTTGACTACCCCATCCATGACACGAACTTGGAGGATAACCCCACGGTAAGCATCGTAGACAGAGTCAAAAATCAAGGCCTTGAGTGGCGCCGTTACATCACCTGTTGGTGCTGGTACTTTTTCAACGATTTGCTCAAGAATCTCTTCGATACCAATACCAGCCTTGGCAGAAGCTAAGACAGCTTCACTGGCATCCAGTCCAATGACATCCTCAATCTCTGTACGAACGCGCTCAGGATCGGCTGCTGGTAGGTCAATCTTATTAATAACTGGAAGAATTTCCAAATCATTGTCCAAGGCTAGATAAACATTGGCAAGCGTCTGAGCCTCAATCCCTTGGGCTGCATCGACCACCAAAATCGCCCCTTCACAGGCTGCTAGCGAACGCGACACTTCATAGGTAAAGTCCACGTGCCCAGGTGTGTCAATCAGGTGGAAAATGTAGGTCTCACCGTCTTTAGCAGTATAATTGAGCTCAATAGCATTAAGCTTAATGGTAATCCCACGTTCTCGTTCTAAATCCATGCTATCCAGAAGTTGGGCTTGCATTTCACGACTAGAAACCGTCTCCGTCTTTTCCAAAATGCGGTCCGCCAGCGTTGACTTTCCGTGGTCAATATGGGCGATAATAGAGAAGTTTCGAATCTTCTCCTGTCTTTTCTTTAATTCTTCTAAGTTCATGCTGCTCTTCCTTTCAGGGTATCTATTAATTATAAATTGTTTTTAACATTTTGACAAGACCATACCCTTCTAGGAGTACTAATCTTCGGCGACAAAGCCGTCATTTTCAATAAAATAGTGCTCTGTCATGCCTTGGTCAGTAAAGACAATCCCATGAAGGACACCACCGTAGACAGCTCCTCCATCCATGCCAATCTTGCCATCTTCTGTAATCCAAAGCTCAGCAGTACCTCGGTCTTGCTTCAGCAAACCATAAACTGGTGTATGCCCAAAGACAATGGTTTTCCCGGTATGATTTTCAGCTTCGTGGAACGGTTTTCTGAGCCAAACTTTCTTGTAATCAGTTGTTTCATGCCAATCATCCAAGGTCAAATCAATACCAGCATGGACAAAGATATACTTATCTGTCTCAAAGACAAAAGGCATCTGACGAATAAATTCGACTAAATCTGCTGCTTCCGTCTCAACACGTTTAGCGTCTTCAACTGCATCCACAGGTGCATCCAAGGGACGACCTAGGATCGAGTTAATGGTTGTATCACCACCATTTCGACGATAGTGGTCATAGCTTTCTTCGGGATTGTCCAACCAAGTTAAAAACATATACTCGTGGTTGCCTGATAGACAGATCGCTCCATGATTGTCCACCAAGTCCTTGACCATTTCTAGAACACGGCGGCTATCTTCACCTCGGTCAATCAAATCCCCTAGAAAAAGCAACTGGGTGCGACCATCCCATGTTTTGAGAAGGTCTTCCAGCATGCCTGCTTTCCCGTGAACATCTCCAATTACATAATAGTCTGTCATTTATTTCTCCCTCGTTTGCAATAATTCTCTGGCTTGGGTAAGGGCCGCTTCGGTTACATTTTCCCCAGCCAACATTTTAGCGACTTCCTCTACTCGCTCTTCTAAAGTTAAGAGACGAACCGTAGAAACAGTTGAATGTTCGTCACTAATCTTTTCAATAAAGAACTGGTAGTCCGCAATGGCAATCACTTGTGGTAGATGAGAAATTGCTAAAACTTGACCATGCTGGCCAATCTTATGAATCTTCTGCGCAATAGCTTGGGCCACACGACCTGAAACTCCCGTATCCACCTCATCAAAGACAATACTGGTCTTACCTTCCTTACGAGAAAAGGCAGACTTGATAGCTAGCATGAGACGAGACAATTCCCCACCAGATGCAACCTTGACCAAGGGTTTAAGGTCTTCGCCAGGGTTGGTTGAAATGTAAAACTCAACTGTTTCATTTCCTTCACGACTGAATTTGCCCTTACTAAAGCGAACCTGAAACTGTGCCTTTTCCATATAGAGATCTTGCAGTTCTTGCTTAATCTCTGCTTCGAGCTGCTGGGCCAAGTCATGGCGAGCAGATGCAAGCTGACCAGCCAAATCAACTAGATTGACTTCCAATTTCTTAAGCTCTGCTTCCATGTCTTCAGAAGAAAGGTTATTTCCAGTCAAGAGATTGTATTCATCTGTAATTTTAGCAAAGTAAAGCAAGACATCGTCTACAGTCCCACCATACTTGCGGGTAATAGTATTCAGAAGGTCTAAGCGATTTTCAACCTGCATGAGGCGATTGCCATCAAAATCTAAATCTTCAATGATATCTTCCAAACGCTTGGTAATATCTTCTAAAACATAGTAGGTCTCTGATAGAGAGCTTGAAATTTCACGGTATTCAGGGTCGAATTCTTCGACACTTTCCATGTCATTCATGGCGGAACGGACATTTGCTAGGCTGGAGAATTCCTCATTGTCCAACATAGTGTAGGCATTTGTCAAGGTATCCGCTATATTCTTGTGATTGAGGAGTTTATCTCGTTCTTGGTTGAGAGCCAAGTCTTCACCAGCCTGCAAGTTCGCTGCCTCAATCTCTGCCATTTGAAATTCCAACATCTCAATGCGAGACTTGTGTTCCTGCTGATTTTTCTTGACTTCAAGAACTTGTTTACGCATTTTGCGATAGGCGTCAAAGCTTGTCTGATAGGCTTGTTTTAACTCCAAAAATGCTGCATCACCAAACTCATCCAACATCTGGATGTGAAGCTGTGGACGCATTAATTCTTCTTGGTCATGTTGACCATGAATATCCACAAGGTGCTGCCCAATTGTACGCAAGACAGAAAGATTGATCATCTGGCCATTTACACGACTAATACTTCGTCCGTTTTGGAGAATCTCACGGCGTATGATGATTTCATCGCCCAATTCCAAGCCTTGCTCCTCAAAAAGTTCCTGTAAAAGGCGACGGTTTTCAACCGAGAAAAGTCCCTCAATCTCTGCCTTAGGAGCACCGTGACGAATAACATCTGTCGTTGCTCGAGCCCCCAACATGAGATTCATAGCATCGATAACGATAGATTTTCCGGCACCCGTTTCCCCGGTCAAAACAGTCATACCCTTTTCAAAATTGAGAGAAATGGCCTCAATAATGGCAAAGTTTTTTATCGAAATTTCAAGTAACATACTGACCTACCATTTTTTTACTTGTTCAACAATTTCCTCAGCAGCCTCAGCAGTTTTGGCTACAATTAGGATAGAATCATCATCAGCTAGGCAGCTAAAAATCTGTTCAGAGAATGCTTCAACCAACTGACTCTTCACAAAAATAGTATTTCCAGGAATGACAGAAAGATTGATCATATTTCCCATTAACTCAGAACTCACAATATTGTCCTCAGCCAACTGCAAACTTTTGACGATTGATTTTGGCAACTCATAGATATAGGTGTTGTTCTTCAAAGGAAGTTTAACAATCCCAAGCTCCTTGATGTCCCTTGAGACAGTGGCTTGAGTAGCAGAAATACCTGCTTCCTTCAAATGCTCAACGATTTCTTCCTGAGTCCCGATTTGATAATCCGTAACAAATCTTCTAATTTTTTCAAGTCTCTCTTTTTTATTCATCTTTAAATTCTCTATGTGCTCTCTCTACAACTTTTTCTATTTCAGGTGCAACTTGGTTACTTGCTCCCTCTTCCTTTTTCAAATATGCCAGAAATTCGATGTTTCCATGTCCACCTTGGATTGGTGAATAGTCTAATCCAAGCACTGAAAAACCTTGTTCAACTGCCATAGCAGTGACAGATTCAAGGACATGTTGATGAACCTTGGTATCACGAATGATCCCATTCTTCCCAATCTGCTCACGACCTGCTTCAAACTGAGGTTTGACAAGTGCTACCACCTTACCTTGTTCAACCAAGACACGATGCAAGGCAGGCAAAATCAGACTGAGGGAAATGAAACTCACATCAATGCTGGCAAAGCTCGGTTCCTGCTCAAAATCAGTCTTTTCAGCATAACGAAAATTAAACTGCTCCATACTGACAACTCGTGGGTCTTGGCGTAATTTCCAAGCCAACTGATTAGTACCGACATCCACCGCATAGACAAGCTCAGCACCATTTTGCAACATGACATCAGTAAATCCTCCAGTGGAGGCCCCAATATCAATCGTTGTCGCTCCTTCAACTGACAAATCAAAGATCTCCAAGGCCTTTTCTAATTTCAAGCCACCACGACTGACATACTTGAGTTTTTCACCTTTGAGTTTTAGCTCAGTATCATCTGGGATTTTCTCTCCTGGTTTATCAAATCGTTCTCCATTATGGACTGCTACGACTAGACCAGCCATGACACCACGCTTGGCTTGTTCACGCGTTTCAAACAAACCCTGTTTATAAGCTAGTACATCCACTCTTTCCTTAGCCATTGATTCTCAAACTTTCTACTACTTTCACAATCGGCTCTGTTTCAAAGCTTACTTGCTGGGAAATTTCTTCTAATTTAGCCGTGGCTTGATCCAGAGTTTGGTTACAAAAGACAATCGCCCCCTCCAAACCCAGCAAGGCTGGATAGGTTGATTTTTCAGCCTGCAAATCCTTTTGTGGAGTCTTGCCGATTTCCTCAAAACTAGCGGTCACATCCAGCACATCATCTCGAACTTGAAAGGCCAGCCCGATCAATTCACCAACAGTTTTCAGCTTTGTCTGCATTTTAGGAGATAATTCCGCTATGATAGCAGCTGCTTGAAAGGGATAAGCTAGTAGTTTACCTGTTTTATTAGCATGAATGGTTCGGAGTTCTTCCAAAGATAAGTGCTGATGTTCACCCTCCATGTCCAGAACCTGGCCTGCTACCATTCCCATGCTTCCAGAAGCAAGAGATAAGTTAGCAATCAAGTCCACCTTGATCTGGCTTGGCAAGTCTGCCTGCGCTATCAAAGCATAGGGGTCTAGGAACAAGGCATCTCCTGCCAAAATTGCCATTGCTTCACCAAATTTCTTATGATTGGTCAAGCGTCCCCGACGATAATCGTCGTCATCCATGGCAGGAAGGTCATCGTGAATCAAGCTTCCTGTATGAATCATCTCCAAGGCAGCAGCCACCTGCGCATGAGCTGGTTGGATAACGACTTGCAGAGCTTCCAGAACTTCTAACAAGAGAAAAGGGCGAATACGCTTGCCACCAGCATGAATGGAATAGAGAACAGACTCTCGTAAACTAGAGGCAAACTGCTGATCTCCATAAAAGTCTTCCAAGGCTGACTCAACAAGAGCTAATTTTTCTTGCTTCTTCATTCAAAATCACTTTCTGTTCCATCTTCTTGCATGACCTTGACCAAGGTCTTTTCAGCCTTGTCCAGCGTCGCTTGGAGTTCTTTTGACAAGACCATGCCCTTTTGGAAAGCAGTAATCGCATCTTCTAAGGCAATTTCACCATTTTCTAAACTTTGGACAATGGTTTCCAGTTCTGCTAGATTTTCCTCAAATTTCTTTTGTTTTGACATCTTTAACCTCTAATTCTACTTGACCGTCTCGCATCAACAGCGTCACTTGGTCTTTTTTCTTCAAACTCTCAACCGAATCCACAACGGACTCTTCTTTTTTGACAATAGCATAGCCACGCGCAACAATTCGGCTCGTATCCAACATCAGCAAGGCTTCTGAAAGTCGCTTGACCTCAGCAACCTTAGCATCATAAACCAGAGCCATTTGGCTACGGAGGAGCTTGTTCAACTGAGCAAGCCGGTCTTGATAGCGTTGGATTTTGGTAACGGGTGATAATTGTAGCAATTGGTGAGTCCTTGCTTGGACAACTTGTTTGCTATCAGAAATCCGTGTTCGCAAACTTTGTTTTAAGCGCAGTTGCAGCTGATCCAAGCGTTGCAAATAACCGTCATACAAGCGCTCTGGCTGTCTAAAGATAACAGACTGACTGCATTTTTTCAAAGCTTCTTTTTTCCTTGACAGGACATTCTGAACTGCTGTTGCCATTCGTTTTTCTTGATTTTGCAAATGGGTCAAGAGATCCAGCTTAGTTACAGGCGTTGCCAGTTCTGCCGCAGCAGTTGGTGTCGCCGCTCTGCGATCTGCCACAAAGTCTGCCAAAGTCACATCCGTCTCATGCCCCACACTAGAAATGACTGGCAAACGGGATTCAAAAATAGCCCGTACCACGATCTCTTCGTTAAAAGCCCAGAGATCCTCGATGGAACCTCCACCACGACCAATAATGAGCAAGTCCAAATCATCCTGTTGATTAGCACGAGCAATATTCCGTGCTATTTCCTCAGCAGCTCCATCTCCTTGCACCTTGGTCGGATAGAGAAGGATATCAACACCAGGAAAACGTCTGCTCACGGTCGTGATAATATCTCGAATAACGGCGCCACTGCGGCTGGTCACTACACCAATTCTCTTAGCAAACTGGGGAAGAGGTTGCTTGAATCGTTCTTGAAATAAACCTTCTTCTGTCAGTTTTTTTTTGAGTTGTTCAAACTGAATCGCGAGCGCCCCAAACCCATCAGGTTCAGCCTTCTCAATGATGATAGAGTAGCTCCCACTCGGTTCATAAACCTGAACACGCCCAATCACATTGATCTTCATTCCTTCTTCGAGGTCGAAGCCTAATTTCTGATAAATTCCTGACCAGATGGTCGCTTGAATAACCGCATGGTCATCTTTTAGAGAGAAATATTGGTGAGTAGGTCGTTTACGAAAGTTGGAAACCTGACCAGTTAAATAGACCCGTTCCAAGTATGGGTCTTTATCGAATTTCATTTTCAGATACTTGGTCAAAGTTGTTACCGATAAATACTTTTCCATCTCCACCTACTATTCATTTTCTTGCTTTTCCATGGGTATTATTATACCAAAAATATGATTAAAAATCTCCTTTTGCATATCGAAACGAAAGGAAAAATAGAAAAAGGAGGCCAAGCCTCCTCATCTGATTATTTGCTGTTTCGAGCTTCTTCCAAAATCTTTGCAATCTTGGTCGTCAAAAGGTCGATAGCAACGGTATTACTGACCCCTTCAGGAATGACGATATCCGCATACCGCTTGGTCGGCTCGATGAATTGGTGATACATAGGTTTTACAACACCCAGATATTGGTCAATCACGCTATCCAAACTACGGCCACGCTCTTCCATATCGCGCTTGATACGACGAATAATGCGCACATCATCATCTGTATCCACAAAAATCTTGATATCCATCAAATCACGCAGACGCTTGTCCTCCAAGACCAAAATCCCCTCAACGATAAAGACATCTTGAGGCTCCTGACGATAGGTTTTCTTACTCCGTGTATGCGCTGTATAGTCATAAGTAGGGATATCCACTGGACGCCCCGCCAACAACTCTTTAATTTGCTCGATCATCAAGTCTGTATCAAAGGCAAAAGGGTGGTCGTAGTTGGTTTTGACACGCTCTTCAAAGGTCAAATGAGACTGATCCTTGTAGTATGAATCATGCTCAATCATGGAAATCTTTTCATCAGGAAAATGCGATAAAATGGCTCTTGAAACACTGGTTTTACCACCACCAGAACCACCTGTCACTCCGATAATGATTGGTCTATTTTGCATGCTATCCTCCGTTTTTTTATCCGTCGTCTATTCTATCATATTTTTTACAAAATTTATAGTCTGATTTGGATAGTCTAGGGGAAACACAAATCCATCTCCACACTCCAGTTAAACTAGCTAAAAACCTTTCTTGGTTTGTAAAAATTGTCCCTTTTTTCTAGAATAGCTAGCAACTTATTTCCTTCAAAGGCAGCCAATTCTTTGTCCGTTTGGTCTAGCTCGATAAAACGGCCAAAGCGCACTTCTGTAGCTTCTTCTGGAGTTAGGAAAACTTTGACAAGATCTCCTGTACCAATCTCTAGAGGATGGAGAAAATCCAATTGACCAGCCTCCACTTTTTCAGCAATTTCTTCCAAGGTAAGAGCGTCTTCCAATTGTAAACCGGCTGCACTAGTCCGTGTCAAATGGGACATGTGAGCCGCATAACCCAACTTCTCTCCCAAGTCAACAGACAAGGTACGAATATAAGTTCCCTTACTGCATTTTACACGAAAGGTGAAACGTGCAAGTTCGCCCTCATAAGAAATCGGACTTGTCCGTTCAAAGCTATAAATAGTTATCTGACGTTCTGGACGCTCCACTTCCTGACCAGCACGTGCATACTCATAGAGCTTGCGACCATTGACCTTGACAGCCGAATACATGGGAGGAATCTGAGTAATAGGCCCAGTCAGGCTAGTAATTGCTTCATCGACAAGCTTTTCATCTAAGGGCGACAAAACGGGTGTCTCTGCGACCACTTCCCCACTAGCATCCTCGGTCGTTGTTGAATAACCCAGAGTGATTTCTCCCTCGTAGACCTTGCCCTCATCCTGCATAAACTCAACCATGCGGGTCGCCTTGCCAACTGCAATGGGCAAAACACCCACTACATCCGGATCCAAGGTCCCACCATGACCAATCTTCTTAGTCCCCAAAATCTTACGCAGTTTAAAAACCGCATCATGCGAGGTCATTCCCGCTTCTTTTTTTAAGTTGATAATACCGTTCATTTTTGCTTTCTATTCCCCCTTCAAGGCATCAAACTTCGCTTTCATGGTTGGATTTTTACGAGTCAATTTTTTAACCGAAACATCTTCCAATTTATTGTTTGCAAGACGGAGTTGGTTTTCTGATGTTGTTAGGAATTTTTTGACCTCTTCCATCCGTTTGATGGCCTTGTCGATTTCATCGATGGCTTTACCAAAGTTAGTTGAAGCTGAATTGTAGTTCTTGGCAAAGGCTAGTTTAAAGGCATACAAATCTTCCTCAAAGTGAGTGATATCAATGTTTTGTTCACGGACAAGTGCCAACTCTTGCTTATATTTCAAAGAATTAAGCGCAGCATTTCTTAAGAGACCAATTAACTGGATAAAGAACTGGGGACGAACCACATACATCTTTTCATACTCGTGGCTAACATCAACAATCCCTGTATTAAAGTAGTCGTTATCGGCCTCAAGCATGGTCACCAAAACTGCATACTCACAGTTCTTTTCACGACGGTCCTTGTCCAATTCTTTATAAAAATCCGCATTCTTATGTTTCTTCTCTGTTCCGTCGGCTTCATTTTTCATCTCAAACATGATGGAAATGATTTCCACTCCATTTTCATCACATTCACGGAAGATAAAGTCGCCTTTAGACCCACGCGCAGAGACCTTGTTATCCTTCTCAAAGTAGGCATTTGGAAAGGCAAAACTACGAACCTTGTTAAACTCACTCTCTGCATACTGTTCCAGACTCTCCCCGATAGCTTTTGTAGATTGTTGGGCTTTGAAATTCTTGTAAAATTCAACTTGTTCACTAGCAGCCTTGAGCTGGGCTTCGTAATTCTGCTTAACAGAAGCCAAAGACAACTCATTTTCCTTTTCTTGCAAGAGGAGCTGATTTTTAACTTGATCTCGTTCTTTTTCTAGGTCAGAGAGGGTCTTTTGCAGTTGATTTTCATGCTCCAAACGTAAGGTAGCCAGTTGGTTTTCCAAGGTCTGTACTTCCTTATCCTTAGCCAGTAAAGCCTCATGACTTGTCTGTTCAACCTCTTTCTTTGCCAATTCTTTCTCTGTATCAAAGTTTTGGATTTGACTCTGTAATTGGGCAATTTCTTGGTCTTTTTGAGCTAGTTTTGACTGTTGCTCATTCATAGCCTTTTGCTCAGCTAGGGCAAGCTCCTGCTTCATGCGATCGTGTAGTTCCTTATCAAACTCTGTCGTTCTCACTTGGGACAAAAGTTCAGCATACTGGCTCTCATTTACTGTAAAGACTTCCCCACAGTTGGGACATTTGATTTCGTTCATAACTTTCCTCTTTCTAGACTTCTGTAACCATTATATCATGCTTGAGGGAAAATCAAAAACAGCGAGTCGAAACCCACTGTTTATATCTGTTACTTTAAATTTTTTCCAAGGCCAAACGCAAATCTTCAATCAAATCCTCTACATTTTCAAGACCGATAGACAAGCGGATTTGGTTTGGTGTGACACCTGCTGCTTCTAGATCTTTTTCTGACAACTGACCGTGAGTGGTTGTGGCTGGATGGACCACAAGGGACTTAGCATCTGCAACGTTTGCAAGGTCAGAGAAGATTTCCAAATTATCAATCACCTTGCGGGCTTCTGCTTCTCCACCTTTGACATGGAAGGTAAAGATTGAACCTACACCTTTTGGCAAGTATTTCTCAGCCAAAGCACGGTAAGGACTGTCAGCTAGTTTTGGATAGTTGACTTTTTCTACCTTAGGATGGTTAACAAGGAAATCAACGATTTTCTCTGTATTTTGAATATGGCGTTCTACACGAAGCGAAAGCGTTTCGAGTCCTTGGAGTAATAGGAAAGCATTAAATGGTGACAAGGCTGCACCAGTATCACGAAGCAATTGAACTCGAACAGCGATGATAAAGGCTGCTGCCCCAACATCGCGAGTATAGCTCAAGTTGTGGTAGCTAGGATCTTCCTCTACAAATTGAGGGAATTTTCCTGAAGCTTCCCAGTCAAAACGACCACTATCCACGATAACACCACCAATAGTCGTACCATGACCACCGATAAACTTAGTTGCTGAGTGAATGGCAATATCTACACCGTGAGAGAAGACGTTAATCAAATACGGTGTGGCAAAAGTATTGTCCGAAACGAGAGGAATTTGGTGTTTATGAGCAATTTCGGCCAATTTTTCCAAGTCAGGAATGTTAATCAAGGGGTTGCCCAAGGTTTCAATCAAGACAAGCTTGGTATTGTCATTGATAGCTGCTTCAACTTCCTCCAGATTATCCACATCGACAAAGGTAGTTGTGATCCCATAACGAGGAAGGGTTTCTTTCAAGAGGTTGAAGGTCCCACCGTAAATAGTTGACGCAGCCACCACATGGTCACCAGCGTGAGCAAGCGCCAAAATAGTGTAGGTTACAGCAGCCATACCTGATGCTGTCGCTAGTGCTCCGACACCACCTTCAAGGGCAGCAATTCGTTCTTCAAAGGTCGCTGTTGTAGGGTTGGTGATGCGAGTATAGATATTGCCTGGTTTTCTCAAGGCAAAAAGATCTGCACCTTCCTGCGTGTCATCAAAAACGAAGGATGTTGTTTGATAAATCGGTACTGCACGAGACTTGGTCGCTGGATCAACGACTTGTCCAGCATGCAATTGTAGGGTTTCAAATTTAAAATCACGAGTCATAAGATGACCTCCAAATAGCTTCATTACGGATATTGTATCATCTTGTACCAGTCTTTTCCAATACCGTTTTTCTATATTTTGATATAAGGAACAACTATGACTAGTCATACACATCAAACAAAAAAGCACGATTAACTCGTGCTCATTTCTTTAATCGACATAAGTATCTTCGTTTTTATTGAGGAAGGCGTATGGCAAGCCCATCAAGAGACCTCCTCCGATAAAGTTCCCGACAAAGGTTACACCCCAGTGACGAAGAATATTAGGAATGTCAAAGTTTGCAATTGAATCCGCTGCAACACTGAATTTCACAATCGCGAAAGAAGCAAAGTTCGCAGCAATGTGCTCGTTTGTCAAGAATACAAACATGTAAATCGCTGATAAGACAAGCCAAAGTTTGGCACCACCATCTTTGACCAAAACAAATGAAAGAATGGCAATGTTTACAAAGATATTGGCTAAAATACCTTCAAGTAAGACTAACTCATTTGAACGACCTAACTTCATCTCTACAACCCCTGAGATGAAACTATCATGAGTCAGATTTGCATAGGCTGCTGAGTGGGCAAAGCCCCAACCTGCTATCAAAGCTCCGATGAGGTTGAACAAGGTACAGTATAGTAAAATCTCAGCTGTTTTTCTCCAAGAGATTTTTTTCAAGAAACTGCCAGCAGTCAAGAACATCATGTTTGAAGTTACCAACTCAGCATTCAAGAAAACAATGTAGGCCAATCCCCAAGCAAAAACAAATGGGAAAAGAAAACGTCCGCTACCTGGCGCTATTTTATTAATCAAGTCAGCTCCAACTGCACCCGCAGCCGTACTAAATGTTAGAAAGGCACCTGCAAACATAGAACGAATCGCATACTTAAATTTACTTTGACTATAAAGACTTTCCTTCTTCTTGCAAGCAAATTCAATCTTTGAGATAAATTCTGAAGAGACCATAAAAAAACTCCTAAAACTTTTATTTGTGATAATTATAACATAATTCTTGTTTTCAAGAAAGCGTTTCCCGTGAAATATGAAAGTTTTGTTCAAAAAATTTCACTTGTAATACTTCTCATATTTTTCTTTAAAAGTTTTTTTAGTTCTCTTTGTTCACACAAAAACCAGCGAAATGACTATTTCACTGGTTCATTAGAGTTTAATAACGCTGTTTATATGGTTTATTAAAGGCACTAAGGACATCATCAGATGTTTCTGAATATGCTTTAACTTCTTTAAAATCACCTTTAACAATAATTCGCTCTGTCGCGTCATAGTCGACACAGGTTACCAATGTGATTTCTTTGATACCATCACGGTCTTCAATTTCGTCTACGCGATCAGGCGTTACGTGCTTCACCTCACGAATCTCATAGGTGTATACTTTATCTTTATCAGTCAGATAAATTTTCATCCCTGCTTTGGCATTGACCAAAGGCGAAAAGAGCATTTGGCTTGCATTTTCAGCAGTAAAGATATGGTGGCTTGCTAGTGAATAGTTGCCTTCCCCCATTTTCTGATTTGCTTTCATGGTCCCTGCCCCGTAGAACAAGTTTACATTATCTAAACCTTTAAAAATAGGCAGGTTGATCTCTACTTCAGGAATGGCAATCCCTCCTATGACTGGAAGTTGTTGAGCATCCCACTGGGCAGCTAACACCGCTTCTGATGAGATTGATTTGACAGAATCAAAATCGAAATTTCCTTCTGCCTCTTTATTCTCTTCAATCTTTTCCTTAGTCACCTGACTGACTTGATATTTATTGGTATTCCAAACCATAAACATGTTTCGGATCTTTGAATTAAAAATCAAGACCAAAGACAAGAGGATGAGAAAGACTGCTAGGATATTGGTCAGCAGGTTTCTGCGTTTCTTTTTTTTCTTTTTATTATCTTTTTCAGACATTATACTTCACTCTCTGTTTCAATTTCAGTCCCAACTTCTTCTTTTTCTGCTGCGGCAACCGTTGTAAAGGTCACAATCTTGGCATCTTGGTCTAGACGCATCACCTTAACTCCCATCGTTGAGCGTCCTGTTTGTGAAATATTGGCAACGTTTGTTCGAATCATGACCCCTGTATCCGTGATAATCATCAGATCTTCATCACCTTTAACAGTGAGGAGGCCTGCAAGAGGACCATTCTTCTCAGCAACATTGGCTGTCTTCATTCCTTTACCACCACGGCCTTTAGTTGGATATTCAGTAGCAAGAGTACGTTTACCATAACCTTTTTCAGTGATGATAAGGACCTCATCCTGGTCAGTAATAACACTTGCGCCAACTACTGTATCACCTTCACGAAGATTGACTCCTCGGACACCTGTCGCGATACGGCTCATTCCACGAACAGCTGACTGATTAAAGCGAACAGAATAACCAAACTTGGTACCAATGATGATATCGGTATCTTCTTCTGTCAGCAAGACATTGATCAACTCATCCTCATCCTTGAGATTCAAGGCCTTAAGTCCATTCTGACGAATGTTAGCAAATTCCTTGACGCTGGTTCTCTTCACGATTCCGTGACGAGTTGTAAAAAAGAGATAAGCATCATCACTACGTTCAGACTCAACGTTGATGATGGTCTGAATGCTTTCGCCTTCGTCTAACTTCAAAAGATTGACAACTGGCAAGCCCTTGGCTGTACGGCCATACTCTGGGATTTCATAACCTTTAAGGCGATAGACACGTCCTTTATTAGTAAAGAAGAGCAGGTGATCATGAGTGCTGGTTGAAACCAACTCACGCACAAAGTCATCATCCTTAACACCAGTACCTTGGACTCCACGGCCACCACGTTTTTGGGCAGTGAACTCACCTTGGTCCAGACGTTTAATGTAGCCCTTGTTAGAAAGGGTAATCAAGACATCCGTCTCCTCAATCAAATCTTCATCTTCAAGAGTTAAGACTTCTCCGACCATCAACTCAGTACGGCGCTTGTCACCAAACTTGCGTTTGACTTCGTCCAGCTCCTCTTTGATGATTTGGGCCACACGCTCAGGTTTGGCAAGAATATCGGCCAAATCTGCAATCAAGGCAATCAATTCATCATACTCAGACTGAATCTTATCACGTTCCAATCCTGTCAAACGACGAAGACGCATATCAAGGATAGCCTGACTTTGACGCTCTGAAAGTTTAAACTTGCTCATCAACTCAGCTTGTGCTTCGGCATCCGTTTCACTAGCACGGATGATACGGATTACCTCGTCGATATGGTCAAGTGCAATTAAAAGACCTTCTAAGATGTGCGCACGCGCTTCTGCTTTTTCCTTGTCAAAACGGGTACGACGAACAACCACTTCCTTTTGGTGCTCGATATAAGCATCCAAAATTTGACGAAGAGACAAGATTTTCGGTACGCCATTCTGAATCGCCAGCATATTGAAACCAAAGTTGGTTTGCATCTGGGTCATCTTGAAGAGATTGTTAAGGATAACATTTGCGGAGGCATCGCGTTTGACTTCGATAACGAAACGAACCCCTTCACGGTTGGATTCATCACGGACCGCAGTAATGCCCTCAATCCGTTTTTCCTGAACCAAGCGAACAATATGCTCATGCACCTTGGTTTTATTAACCATGTAAGGAAATTCCGTTACAACGATACGCTCACGACCTGTCTTAGTAGTTTCAATCTCTGTACGAGAACGAAGAACAATCGAACCTTTACCAGTTTCGTAGGCCTTATGAATACCTGATTTCCCCATAACAAGGGCACCAGTTGGAAAGTCTGGACCAGGCAAGACTTCCATCAAGTCCTTAGTAGTCACATCTGGATTGTCCATGACCAGCTTCACGGCATCAATGGTTTCACCAAGGTTGTGAGGAGGAATGTTGGTAGCCATCCCAACAGCAATTCCAGTCGCCCCATTGACCAAAAGGTTTGGAAAACGAGCTGGCAAGACCAGAGGTTCACGTTCATTGGCATCGTAGTTGTCTACGAAATCAACCGTATTTTTATTGATATCACGAAGCATTTCAAGAGCAATCTTGCTCATACGTGCCTCAGTGTAACGTTGCGCGGCAGCACCGTCCCCATCCATGGAACCAAAGTTTCCATGCCCATCAACGAGCATGTAACGGTAACTCCACCACTGGGCCATGCGGACCATAGCTTCATAAATAGAGGAATCTCCGTGTGGGTGATATTTACCCATAACATCCCCTGTGATACGGGCTGACTTTTTATGGGGTTTGTCTGGAGTAACACCTAATTCATTCATTCCGTAAAGAATACGACGGTGAACTGGTTTCAAGCCATCTCGAACATCAGGAAGAGCACGAGCTACGATAACACTCATGGCGTAGTCGATAAAGCTAGTCTTCATCTCCTTTGTCAGATTGACATTCACTAAATTTCTATCCTGCATTCATAAATGCCTCATTTCACTATTAGTAACTAGATATATTATACCATAAAATGTACATCATTTCAGTCTTTGGAAATCACTAAAACGTTTACATCAAGAACAAGAGGGCATATTCGTGACAAAGTTTTTTAAAAGTGATAGAATGAAAGTGTCTGGGGATTCCCCTAAAAAAAATGAAGGAGATGTTTAGATAATGACTTCAACTAAACAACACAAAAAAGTGATCCTTGTTGGTGACGGTGCCGTAGGTTCATCTTACGCTTTCGCACTTGTTAACCAAGGAATTGCACAAGAGCTTGGAATTATCGAAATTCCTCAATTACACGAAAAAGCTGTAGGTGATGCGCTTGACCTTAGCCACGCCCTTGCCTTCACTTCACCTAAAAAAATCTACGCTGCTCAATACGCTGACTGTGCAGACGCTGACCTTGTTGTTATCACTGCAGGTGCTCCTCAAAAACCAGGTGAAACTCGTCTTGACCTTGTAGGTAAAAACTTGGCTATCAACAAATCAATTGTAACACAAGTTGTTGAATCAGGTTTTGATGGTATCTTCCTTGTTGCAGCTAACCCAGTTGACGTTTTGACTTACTCAACTTGGAAATTCTCTGGATTCCCTAAAGAACGTGTTATCGGTTCAGGTACTTCACTTGACTCAGCTCGTTTCCGTCAAGCACTTGCTGAAAAATTGGATGTTGATGCTCGTTCAGTTCACGCCTACATCATGGGTGAACACGGAGATTCTGAATTTGCGGTTTGGTCACATGCCAATATCGCTGGTGTAAACCTTGAAGAATTCCTTAAAGATACTCAAAACGTTCAAGAAGCTGAATTGATTGAATTGTTCGAAGGCGTTCGTGATGCAGCCTACACAATCATCAACAAAAAAGGAGCTACATACTATGGTATCGCAGTAGCACTTGCTCGTATCACAAAAGCAATCCTTGATGACGAAAATGCAGTACTTCCACTTTCAGTCTTCCAAGAAGGGCAATACGGTGTTAAAAACGTCTTTATCGGTCAACCAGCTGTTGTTGGTGCACACGGTATCGTTCGTCCAGTAAACATCCCATTGAACGACGCTGAAACTCAAAAAATGCAAGCATCTGCAAAAGAATTGCAAGCAATTATTGATGAAGCATGGAAAAACCCTGAATTCCAAGCAGCTTCTAAAAACTAATCCATATAAAAACAGTTCCTTGTAGTCAGAAGGGACTGTTTTTGTATTATCTAACTCTTATCTAACTATCGAACAAATTGACAAAAAAACTAATGAGTCTCTTGTATGTATCCATGTACCCTTTGTATTCACATAACTCCATCACAAATTGCCTCACGTTCAATCAATACAAAAAAACAGCAAATCGATTTGCTTCACTATTTTCTACATATGATTTTACAAATGTCTTTCCAACCACTCTATCTTTTTAAAATCCTTATTGTTATTGTGCTCATTTCGATAGGAATCTTGGGAAGAAGCCTTGTAAATACTTAAATACTGTTCTAAACTTGGAACGCGAAAAGTGATGTTTTCGTGATGAATCAGCTCTATATCTGATTCCGAAACTCCTGCAAAATCAGGTAAAGAATCGATACTTCCGAATTCAACGCTCAGACCATCCTTTTGGAATTCATGCTCATGAATATCTATTAAGGCGTAACCTAAGCGTTTCATCACTTTCATTATCTTATCCCAATCATAAATTCTGAGATGATCAGGTGCTTCCCAACCTCTAGGGTCACCAGGCACATGAATGTCAATGTCTGACGGCCCCCATTCTTCATTTGAACGGTATTCAAACCCCAAAGAGCCCATGAGAGTCGGAGTGATCCCGACTTGGTTTAAATGAGAACAAATTGTTCGAAATTCATCAAATAGAGAATTCATTCCTCCCCCAATCGTTGATATAAAACTCGATTTCGCAGTGAAAAATAAACTAATGTTTACCTTCTACTCTTTCGGTTTCGAAAATACTTCTACTCGCTGTGCTAGGACTTTGATTTCTACAGGTAGGTTATCGGATTTATCGCCGTCAACATCTGACTCCAATTCACTATCTGAAGAGATCTTAATATTACGCGCTCTGATATACTCAATATTGTCATTTCCGACAACATCCCCTTTTAGTAAATCAGGAATGACGGATAATTTTGAGAATATAGAAGCATCTTTCAGAATCAAAATATTGGCATAGCCGTCCTTGTTTTCTTCAAAGATTTTCTTATCAGCGAAGTAATTTGTCAAGAGAACCAAAACATGACTAGCTTCACCAACATAATTTCCATTTTCTGTCTCAACCTTAATGTTAAAGACCTGATCCGTCATGACAGACTTCATGGTATTTACAGCATAGGCTAGAATACCAAATTTTGTCTTATCCTCGATTTCAACATTGTGAATCGCCTCAGGCAGAGAACCGATACTAAAGATATAACCAAAATAGTTATCATTCGCTTTACCGATATCAATCTTGTTGGTTAAGTTAAAATCGAGTTCATCAATCGCACCATCGATGTCTTGATTGATTTCCAGAAGTTTCGTAATGAGGTTACCCGTCCCACCTGGGATAATACCCAACTTAGGAATGTAGTCTCTCTCAGCAATACCCGAAATGACTTCATTGACTGTCCCATCTCCACCAAACACAAGCACTGCATCGTACTGCTCACGTGAAGCTTCCTCAGCAAAATGTGTTGCATCTAAGGCTTTTTCAGTAATTCTGGTTTCCACGTGCTCAAAATAATCTTTGGCTTTATTCTCCAGCTTGACCTTATAATCCAAAGCCTTTTCCCCACCAGAGGTTGGGTTGATAATTACCATTGCTTTTTTCATTGATTTTCTCCTTGAATTTTAAATAGAAATATTAGCGTAGCTACATTTATCATTACATACAATGCTATTATATAATGAAAACTCAGAAAAAAGAACTTTGACGTACTGGGCATTGATGTATAATAGCTAGTTTAAAATTCAGATTATCAAAAGCAAGTCACTTCTATTTAACTACCTCGCCATACTCTTTTATTTTATCAGCATATTCGGTCAAAAGATTCATTGAATAAATTTTTTCATTACTTGAATTTCTAACTTCTTTCCAAAGAATAGAAGCTACTTTTAGCTTATTCGAGTAATTATGACTATTTTCGTCTGCACAGAAATCCTTTAAAAATTGATTCCATTGACAAACCGAATGATCATACTTGGCATAATCTGAATTTCCATAATAAACTTTTAGCATATCTTGGATTGTAAAACTTAAATCATGTTCTCTTTTGACTTTTCTCCAAGCAGTAGCCATATCAGCAGTAAATTTGAAGGGTGAAACCTCTGTTAAAGTTGAGAAATATTCTCTAAAGGGTGCATTAAAGGCGAATCCACATTCAAGTAAGGGCGTATCTAAAGTAACGACTTCTACTTGTTTCTTCTTGCTTTTTATTGATGATTTTTTAATCAAATTCCCCTTGAAGTACTGCTCAATAATATGATTGAGTTCCTGTTTTGTACCTCTATATTCAAGTCCTAATGACCTGCATATCTGTGAAAGTTCATCACGATACCAGTAATATTTATTAAATTCATCAAAGGATGTGATTTTATCAAACTCAGGTCTGCTCTCTATCAATATAATACCTCCTTAAAACCAATCTAGTTTTCATCTTAAAATAATGGGTTTTAGTTCCTATATTTTGAGGAATAGTTCCGTTTCTCTAACAATTCTACGCACTCAGCGGTTCGGACTTACCGTATCATCCGTGAAAAAACAATCCTCACGAAATAAAGGAAAATCCTTCGTTTTGATATTGTTCCATTCGTAAACTGAATCTACAATGTCTCCAACTATTGCTCCTAGCATACGTTTCCTCCTTATGGCATATCAGATTCGTTACACATTTCTAATGAGTCACTCTTTAAAAATGGCACCACCAAATCAATCCACTCATAAGGCAGGTAAGCTGATAAATAGCCGTGGTTATAGCCCTTTCCTTCATACAAAATTGTATTTGAATGTAGCTGATGAAATAATTTCGCTGATTCTTTCACACAGTTCAATTCTTTTTCACCATAGATATACAGAACCTGAGCCTTGCTAGCAGAAATCATATCTTTCAGCTTGTAACATCCCATATAGTTTTTGTAAATGGTCACCAATGTTTTGATAGGCGTCCTTGGCAAATCCTCCAAATAATAAGCTTTTATTTCCTCTGGATAAGCCAGTTTAGGATAGAGTTTGTTCATCATGCTTAACTGAAGTTTGCAAGAGAATTTATTGAACATCAGTTTACCAAATAGAGACACTAGAAAGATGCTGATTTTAGCTAACCTTGGTTGAGGAATACAGAGACTTCCGTCTATGATGGCCTTCTTAGCAATTTCACTGTCTAAAGACAAAAGCTCCATGGCAATTTGACCACCAAGTGAAACACCACCGATTGCAAACAATTTCCCACCACAGTTTGCTTTGATATAGTCTAGAATCTCCAAAGCAGAATCTTCAGTAGAAACATAATCAAGTTGATATTCCTCGCCGTGGCCATTCAAAGTTGGTAGAATAATACGGTATTCTTTTGACAAGATTCGTGCTTGACGAAGATAATTCCACCAAGAACTTCCACCACCATGTATCAGTAAAATAGGAGGCAAATTCTTATCACCAAATTCATGGAATTTCATGTTTAACTCCTTACTGTAGGACTTTCACTAGCTACATCCTTGTTTAATTGGCTCGTACAAGCAAAGCTACACACTCAACGTGCGAAGATAGTCATCAAACTTCGAACTTTCCCGTGCAAGTCGGCTTTGCCTAATATTTTCAAGAATCCGCTCTTTATCAAAGGGCTTCTCTGCCACTCTCACTACATCATCCGCAAGTTTGCTTGAGAAGTGCATCACCTCACGTAGAGTCTTACTCTCAACGCTGAAGGTAGGCATGGTTCCCATACCTCCCGCAAAGGCAACTGCCTCTTTACGAATGCCAACTGGGATTCGAGTGTCTAATAATTTCTCCCCAAATTTCCCAATGACATTATTGCTCTTCGCTAGGATATTGTCAACCTTTGATCCCCATTTTTCGACATTTGCGAGAATTCTTGATTTGGTGCTGTTCTTGGCTAACTGAATCATCTCAGCTGCCTTAGCTCCTAGTTTCGTCCCCTTAGCCATCTTACCTACAGCTGCTGGACCGACAAAAAGACTAGCAACTTCAAAGGTCAATCCTCCTACGTCATAGGCATCCATATGGGTAACTTTATCCCAGAGGGCTTTTCCTGTCTCTTGAGCACGATAAACTGCCTTATCCGCATAGCTCGCATTGGGATCCTAGCCACGCTGAGCCGCACCTGAATCCGTCAGAGCAGTGTAAGTTCCTACTCCTAACTCCGCAAGGCTAGACAAGTTATCTGCCGTTCCTTGCAAGTTACGCTTCATCCACTCTGGAGTTTTACCTCCTGTTAGGCGATTGACGCCATCAATACTGGCAATACCAATGATCTGAGTCAAATCTACAGCTCCGATGGCAGTCTCTGAAACCATACTACCAGCTGCACCAATAAATCCTTCCGCAAACAGGAGTGTATCTTTCAAGTCCTGTGGAATAGGCAGATTCCGTGTGCCCTCAACGACATCGCCTCACCAGGAACCAATCTCATTCGAGCGATCCTTCAGCCAGTATTGGATGGGGTGATGACGACGATAAGAAGCTTCTCGCTCAGCGGCTTCTTGTTCTGCCTTGCGTTTAGCAGCCTCAATCGCTTCTGCCTTGGCTCTCGCATACTGCTGATCCAGCTCATGAATCGCTTTACCGAGGTCGTCATGCGCCACAAAGTTAGTTAAAACAGGATCGCTATAACTCAGACTCTTCACTCTTCCAGCAGCTGCCATTTGACTACTTAAAGCACTAAAAAGCTGTTCAGTACTGCTGGTTGTCGTCATCTTATCAAAGGCATTGACCTTATTCTTCGTATCCTGAACATACTTCCGGGCCGCCTGGGTATTGGTATAGAAGGTGCTGCTTAAGGGAGCACTCAGACGATAGAGAGTCGAAATACCATCATAGATACTCTTGAAGTTAGTATCCATCACCTTGTGTTTCTCATCGGCTTCATTTAGCTTCTTGACCGCATCATCCAAAGTTTCTTCTGCCAGAACTGCCGTTGCAGAGGTTTCGCCAACAAAATTCTGAAAATCCGTGATCGTCTTGGAAAACTCAGAACCTAGAAATTCTAAGCCATTCTTTAAGCCAACAATCACGGGGTTATGAACATTATTGATTTCATATATATATATGACTTAATATAACTTAGAATAATATGATTGTAAAAATTACTTTAATCATTCAATCACAGTCAATTGATTTATGAACTCCTCAAAAGAGTTAGCTATAAAATAAGTATTTCCATCATCGTCCGAACCCTCTAAGTTATAAGCATGATCATAATAGTACACCCCTTTATCTTCTCCTTTACAAACTAAAATAAAGAACCCCATCAGTACATCATCTCCAATAATAAGAGTGTTTTCAGGTAAATCTTCTTTGTATTCTTGAGTCCATTCAAGAATGTTACAATTCTCGGTTTCTGTATCAATTCCATATAGAATATCTATGGCTATTACTTCTTGATTCAAAGGAAGTGCTATACCAAGCTCACCTTCTGCGCACATCCCATTATTCGATAGAATAAAATCCTTATAATCTAAAGGGAATGAGATATTTAAAGTATTTTCAACTCGAGTAATTTGCTCCTCATTTATTTTTTTAAAACCTTCTAGAATCATCTTATTTTCCTTTCTTTAGGGAAACTCCTCCGCGATGGGTAAACTCTGCGTGAATGCTCTTATTCACTTCTTGTAATGTCTTTAAGTCCTCATGATGGTGCCATGTGCTACTTCGTAGTTTTTTTCCAAGAGGAGCTGTCATATTTGCTTTCTTAAAATCAATAGCATAATTCTTGAATTCACCAATTTCCACTTCCTGCCTTACTAGACCAGCTTCTTTAAAATCAGGAAATCCATCAATATATTTTATTGTAATACCCTCAGAATTTGTATATACCCAAGTACCGTCTTCAAGTATTTCAATTTTCCCACCTTTATCCATCCATTTTTGTGGTGTCGGAGAGTTTTTAGGTTTAGTTTGTAATAATTCTTTTGTTATATTCTCTGCAGTAAGTTCACCTTTAAAAGTCGCTGTAGCTTTCCCAGAACCACCTACTCCTCGTACTACATCATCCGCCGGACAAAATCTTTAATGCGTTTAGAAAAACAATAAATATCTATTCTTTAATTTCCAGATTCATCGTCCTCATCGTCTAAAATTATTTCATCTGAACTGACTAACTCCTCTTTGGTAATTTCTCCCATTTTAAATCTGCGTCTTTTGTTTAGATCAAAAATTATTTCATGCAAATCTGCAAAGTAAGAAGAAAAGTTAGCCATCGAAGACAATAACTCGTAATAGAATTGACTGTATTGCTCATCAGCTATACTTTGATCAATTATTTCTTCCTTGAATGCTGAAATACCTGACATAAGCTCTTGAAAGTCATCAGATAGATTATCATCTATCAATTCTTTAAAATCTTTTAATTTTTTATTTTCTTCTAACGAGTATCCTAGCCTCGAATTGAATCGTTTACACACCTCATAAAGTTTATAGATTTCTTCCTTCAATGTAATTTCCTTCCTTTAGCTTTTAATAACTTATCTGTGTTTAAAGTACCATCAAGATTAAGTACAGATTTCAAATTACCACGTTTATCAAAAACTTCAAAATGGTCCATATGTAAACCATCCAAATACAGGTAATCTCCTTTGCGCAAATTTCTATCAACCTTCTCCATCACCTCATAAACACTTTGCCCGTCATATTGTTTCTTCGTCTTTCTAAGACTGCCCCTAATCTTTTTTCCAAAGTCTGTCTCAAAAAACTCAGACATATTATTAACAGCTTGTGTGACTCGCTCCGCCTTCCCAGAACCACCTACACCTCTCACAACATCATCCGCATGTTTACTTGAGAAGTGCATCACATCACGTAGTGTCTTACTCTCAACGCTGAAGGTAGGCATGGTTCCCATACCTCCCGCAAAGGTAACTGCCTCTTTACGAATGCCAACCGGGATTCGGGTGTCTAATAATTTCTCTCCAAATTGCCTAATGACATTATTGCTCTTAGACAGGATATTGTCAACCTTTGATCCCCATTTTTCGACATTTGCGAGGATTTTTGCCTTGGTACTGTTCTTAGCTAACTGAATCATCTCAGCTGCCTTAGCTCCTAGCTTGGTCCCCTTAGCCATCTTACCCACAGCTGCTGGACCGACAAAAAGACTGGCAATCTCAAAGGTCAAGCCTCCTGCGTCATAGGCATCCATATGGGTAACTTTATCCCAAAGGGCTTTTCCGGTCTCTTGAGCACGATAAGCAGCCTTATCCGCATAGCTGGCATTGGGATCCTGGCCACGCTGAGCCGCTCCTGGATCCGTCAGAGCAGTGTAAGTTCCTACTCCTAACTCCGCAAGGCTAGACAGGTTATCTGCCGTTCCTTGCAAGTCCCGCTTCATCCACTCTGGAGTTTGACCGCCTGTTAAGCGATTGACGCCATCAATACTGGCAATACCAATAATCTGAGTCAAATCTACAGCTCCGATAGCAGTCTCTGAAACCATACTTCCAGCTGCACCAATAAAACCTTCCGCAAACAGGAGGGAATCCTTTATCCCTTGAGGAAGCGGTAGATTTCGTGTTCCCTCAACGACATCCCCCCACCAGGAACCAATCTCATTCGAGCGATCCTTCAGCCAGGCTTGGATGGGGTGATGACGGCGATAAGAAGCTTCTCGCTCAGCGGCTTCTTGTTCTGCCTTGCGTTTAGCAGCCTCAATCGCTTCTGCCTTGGCTTTCGCATACTGCTGATCCATCTCATAAATCGCTTTACCGAGATCTTCATGCGCCACAAAGTTAGTTAAAACAGGATCACTATAACTCAGACTCTTCACTCTTCCAGCAGCCGCCATCTGGCTACCTAAAGCACTAAAAAGCTGTTCAGTACTGCTGGTCGTGGACATCTTATCAAAGGCATTGACCTTATTCTTCGTATCCTGAACATACTTCCGGGCTGTCTGGGTATTGGTATAGAAGGTGCTGCTTAAGGGAGCACTCAGACGATAGAGAGTCGAAATACCATCATAGATACTCTTGAAGTTAGTATCCATCACCTTGTGTTTCTCATCGGCTTCATTTAGCTTCTTGACCGCATCATCCAAAGTTTCTTCTGCCAGAACTGCCGTTGCAGAGGTTTCGCCAACAAAATTCTGAAAATCCGTGATCGTCTTGGAAAACTCAGAACCTAGAAATTCTAAGCCATTCTTTAAGCCAACAATCACGGGGTTATGAACATTATTGATTTCATTCGTAATCGCTTTCCCAACTTCTCCATGCATGGAATTACTGGTGATGATGGCATTCATCCCATTTTTAGCGGTATCCAACTGACTCTGAGCAGTTGCGACCATCTTCATATAGGCCTCTTGGGCTTTCTGAAGCTCCGCAATATCGACATAAAATCCCATTAGCCTTCCTCCGTGTTTAAATACGGCTCATAATACCGAACAAAATCCTCACTGCGCATAAAGGCAGTCGATACTTGTTGCTGGGAGAGCTGAGTCGCACGTAAAACATCCTCTGTAAACTGACTTTCCCAGTCGTCACTGTAACCTTCAAAACGAAGTCGCTCAATCATCATGTTACTTACGAAAAAAGCGTCCATTCCAGGCATCTCACCCAAGGGCCAGATGCGAGCCAAATAGTCTACCACATAGTCATCAAATCCTTCTTGAAGAGGCATCTTGCGGCCTGAAATCGTAACGAGTGGTCCTGGCCCCTCCGCTAAGCTTTTCTGGAGTTCCTCTGGTAAGAGCTCCAAATCTAGCTCAACAACAGAACCTAAAGGATAAATAGGACTGTAGACACTGTCCACAATCCCCATGAAATCCTGTAAATCAGTGATGGAAAATAGTTGATCTAGTTGATTATAATGGATCTGAGCTTCCTGATTCTCATAATCAAAATGACAAGTAAAAGTTGCACCGAAACTTGGCACATACTCATAGATATCCTCCAGTTTCCTCAGAGCCTTATAGAGTCCCTTCAAAATCTGCGGACGCATTCCTAATTGTTGACCAAGTTGAATCAAAGTATCATCTACTTCGAATGTCTCTCTCGTACGGCTAGTAATAATACTTGTAAAAATCTTATTCTTATCGTATTGAACCATTACTTAAACCTCACATTGGCTGTATTCTTATCAAACTGACCGGCCATAGCTTTATCATCAGCCACAATCTTCTCACCAACCGTAATCATTTGAGAAGTACGCTCCATTTCAAAATCCTTATAATCACTCAGAATTTTTTTCGCTTGTTCTTGAAGGGTCTCAAAAGATTTCATCCGATTCAAGGTAGTTTTTCCAATCTTTGTCACTTGAATGTCTGATACAGATGCGACCTTAGTCCGTGCTGAGGTAACAACACTTTGCCAAGAAGCTGAACTGATTCCTATTTTATCCATCTATCCTACTCCCTAAAAAATAGCTGCCAAGAAGCTTTCAACCGCATTCCAAGCACTTCCAATAGCACCACCTAAATCGCCTAGCTCCAATTTTCGCTTTGCGATCTCTGCATCCAACTTCGCCAAATTCATTTCATGCTCATTTTGATGCGTATTCATCGTCGTCGCAATTTTCGATAAAGTCTTATCAAATGTATCACGTCTTGTCCCTTTAAAGGTATCCGTAGAAATAGTTGTAGAGTATTGAGAAACTGTATTGCGGAACTCACTATAGGATTGAATTTGCTTAGAAAGTTCTTTTCTAGCAGATTCTAACTTCTCAATCTCTGCTTTTTTCTTATCGTATGCTTTCTGGTACTGATTCGCCAAACTTTCATAGCGACTCGCTTGCGCTCGATTATAAGCATTACTAGCAAGCCGCTTTTCTTCAAAATCACTCATCTTTATACCTCTTTTGACTAAACCTTACAGTTAATAGAATTATATCAAAAATTCTGATGTTTTACCATAAGGAGAATGAAAAATAAGAGCAAGTCAAATGACTCGCTTTTATTCACTGATAAGCTTAATACGATAGCCTTCTCGGCTGGTGAAGTAGTTGTACTCATCGACTCCGACAACGGACTCTGTGAAGCTACTCTTAATGGATACAACATTCTGGTCTTGGAAACGAATACCAATACAGCCTGCAGGCACATTGACCTTTAGAATCTTATCCACTTCCATATAACCATTAACAATTTGACGCAACTCACCCATAAAGATGAAGTGGAGCCCAACGGTCCCTCCTTTGTGCAGGAGAGACTTAAAGGCATCTTCTGTCATTTTAAGATTCATAAGCTTGCTGAGGGCTTGTGCTTCTGGAATCAAGATGTAGATAGGATAATCCAAATCAGCTGGCGTGCGCGCATCCACTTCAGACTGCATATCCATAAAGAAACCAGGGATCTCCTCGCCCACAAATACTTCGTCGAACAGCCCTTCCGACTGATGGTAGTTTCCTGTTGGATCCACCAAGAACTTTTTAATGTGACTAGGCACTTTTTCTAAGCCTGTCAGAAGCGCTGCTTCGCCATATTCTAGCTGTTGCATGGTATCATAGAGAAGCTCAAAGTAGCCGTCTCGTTTTGGCACAAAGCCAACCGGGTGTGTACTTTCTTTGTCAAAACCAATTGGCAACTCGCCTCTTTGCCACATATCCTGAACTTCCTCGTGATCTTCAAAGAAACTCGTAGAAATCTTACTTGGCAACATAGGTACTGCTTTTGGACGTAAGCCTTGCCAGTCTTGATTCATCGATTGGATTTCTGCTGTTAAGTGAGAAAGACGGTCGATGTCGTCTTTTCCTTCTATCGGCAGATAGACTTGTAACTCTAGAACTTCTTCCTGTGTCACCTGAGCACGGCCGACAATTTCCTGGCCTGGCAGGGCATCACGTCCCATAACCGTCCGAAGCGCTCCTTCTTCTACTAAGTAAAAGCTCAAAGCATTGGGAATCGTCGAGCTCATCCGTAAACGCAAGCTACTAGAGCTGAGTACGGTTATCAGAGTATAAATACCCAGACTAGCTCCTTCACGTAGGAGCTGGTTGACAGCTGACTCGATGATCTCCTCTAATGGGCTTTCCCGTACTGAGTCATAGCCATCAAAGAAGTTGAGAAGAACAGGGAGAGCTTGACCTGTCTTTTGCTCATACTGTGACAGACTAGACACGCCAACCTCTGTAAAGAGGGCTTTCCGCTCTTTCATAAGACTATCCAGACGTTTCAGATACTTGAGGAGCTTTTCTTCCTCATCTAGTCGAACCAGATCCGCCACGTGTGGCAACTCTCTAATTGGTAAGAGACCATTCGTCCCAAAATCAAAAAGGTTAAACTGAACTTGCTCAGGCGTATTTCTACGAGCCAGATTCATGAGGATAGTTTGAAGAGCTGTTGATTTTCCAAAGCCTGGGGACCCATATAAGACGGTATTGCCCAACTCCTCAATATCAAAGTGGTAGACCTCCTGCTTTTGAGCACTTGGCAGATCCAGCATGCCTAGTGGAATGGAGAGTTGACGTGGGGTTGTCCACTCTGCTTGACGGTCAATTGCCGCTCCTACTAGCTCCTCTCCAAGAGGTGGTAACCATGGCTTTTCAGGGAGGATGACTTGCAGACGCTCCGTTTCCTTATTGATATAATCAATCACAGCTTCAAGCTCTGTCTCCTGCTCTTGTGTCTCTTCAACCGAGTAATCCCCGTCATTTCCGTCAATCAAGAGTTCGCTCTGCCCTAGTTGATTCACTAACCAAATCCGTTCATCTACTTGATTACCTTCATCACTATAAGGCTGATAATCCGCTCCACTCCATGCTGACTGAAAGAGTTCATAGATTTCATTGTTTCCGACCTGAAGATAAGCACGACCAGGCTGAGTGATACTAGCCGCATCTGGGGTTTTGATAATCTCATTTGAGTCTGAAGGATCGGCAACCTTGAGCGCCAGCTTAAAGCGAGAATTAGACCAGATCTGCTCATCCACCACTCCAGATGGCTTTTGAGTCGCAAGGATCAGGTGAACCCCTAGGGAACGTCCGATACGTGCCGTGGAGACGAGTTCTGCCATAAACTCTGGTTCATTTTGCTTCAACTCCGCAAACTCATCTGAGATCAGGAAAAGATGAGGTAAAGGCTCTGTCGGATAAGTCTTTTTCTCCTCTGGATCGCTAAGTGCCTTTCCTTTTTTATAGAGCTTGGTGTAGCCATTGATATGGTTGACACCGAATTTCCCAAAGAGACGCTGACGCTTTTGAAGTTCCGCACGAATACTCTTCAGCGCACGAGCTGTCCCAGCTCCATCCAAGTTGGTAATAGCACCCATCAAGTGAGGCAGCTTGGCAAAGAGATTGGCCATTCCTCCCCCTTTGAAGTCAATCGGAAGAAATCCAACATCTTCTGGCGCAAAGTTAACAGCTAGAGACAGAATATAGCTCTGCACAATCTCAGACTTACCAGAGCCGGTAGTCCCTGCAACTAGTCCGTGTGGACCATGCGCACGCTCATGAAGGTTGAGCAGCACAATATCATCCTTTCCTCGAACACCTAGAGGTACAGCGAGAGACTTAGATGCATCCGCCGCCTGCCAGCGTTTCTCCACATCCAATTCCTCGACCTGCTTAACACCGTAGAGTTCCATAAAGGAAATCGTATCTGGAATCGAGTTTTTCTCCACTTCGATATGATTGAGATTGGCCAAACGGTAAATCGCTTCTTCAAGTTTTCCATTTTGAGGCAGACGATTAGGCTTAAAGTCTTGGTTGATATAGATATGATGATTATTGACGAGCTTGGCTGTTTCTCCATTTTGGTAATCAACCACTGCCGTCACCGTCTCAGGCAACATATTGAGGCTTTCCTTACCCCAGATAACCGTCACCCCATACTGGGTCATATCCTCTGCCAGAAATTCATTGAGCCCATGTCCTGACAGCCATGACTCATCCAAAATCGTCAAGACATAGTGCGGCGAGAAGATTTGCTCCTGCTTTTGTTCCCGAACGACCTGACGACGCTTGACTAACATCTGGTAAAAAGAGGTCAAGATCATGTCCCTGGTCTGGTCATCATGAATAAGTCCCCGTAGATTGAGACTCCGCATTTGCGCATGAGGCAACCAGCGCCATTCTCGCCAGTGATTCTCGTATTCCTCTTGGGAGACCAAGGTCACAAACTCTACATCATGATAGGAATGGAGCGCCGCAATCTGAAACAATAGCGTTTGAACTGCTACTCGTAAGACAGGAACTACTCCCGCTAATCCCAAAGCCTGATCACGTAGAGAGAGGACAATAGGCGCATCCTCTAATTTTATATGAGGTTGTACCAGTTTTTTCTCGACAAAGCGGCTCCAGTCTTCCTTGCGATTGGTTGGTTGAAAACGTAAGGAATAACTAGAATCAATCGTTCCAGTTCCCAAATGAACCTTTAGAAAGTCATCATTTGTCACCATCTTCTCATAAATCCGTGGGTTGTAACTTTCTACTAAATCCACTAATTCATCAACCGATGGAAAATTATATGTCAAGGCTTTCTTTTGTTCCGCCTTTAGACGACTCAATTGGCTTCCTGTCTCTAAGAGATACTCTTGATAATCATCGTTTCTTTTCTGATTCTTCTCTTTGACTTCCTTTTTGTTGGTAAAATAGCTCGATACTGAAAATCCAGCTGTCAAGAGACTGGCACTGGCCATTCCCATCATAAGAAAGGCATTTCCCTGCATAAAGACACTAGAGGCTCCGCTAATCACCACCATTCCAACAGGCGGTACGATCGCACGCCATAGCTCACCACGTCTAAGTTTTTCTTCTGGCGCTGGTGAATTGATTTCCACCTTATCCTCAGGCTCTTTTAGATAAATGCGTGGACTTCTACGATAATTAGGAAACTCATATGGAAACTCAGCTTGATAAGGCTCTTCAAACAAATGATCAGATTGGATAGTGTACTGTCTGCTCAAGGGCAGGAAATGGATCTGATGTTCTCGAAATGAGAAAAGAAAGCAGTCCACCACCAAAACATCCCCTACCTGAATAGAGGCATCAACTTCCTCTAGAATTTGTCCATTTAGATAAACCTTAGCTCCATTAGATGATCCAGAGAGATGATAGGTATTCTCCTTAACCTTCAGGTAAAGGAGAGCTTGACTTTCAAGGCAAACATTTGCTTTCTTCTCCTTAGAAAAGAGTAAGTCCTGCTTAGGATAGGTAAAGGAATGGATCTGAATCTGTTCATGTGGAATGGCTACCAGACTTTCCTCCTCCTGACCAGCCCAAGGGATTCCGTCCTTTTCAAGACCACTTTCAGTAATTGAGATATGACTTTCTCCAATATTGATTGAGGAGGCCCTTTCGGTCAACTCTTTGTACTCAAAGCATTCTTTAAACGAAAACACATGCCAAAGAACCTCTTCATCTGACAGCTTTTGACTCCAAGTCGCTTGTTTGCCCTTAGTTGCCATTTTTAGTCTCCTTTGATGTACTATTTGCCTTTGAACTTCCGTTTAATTGTTCCTGTAACTTATCAATTTCTTTTTGATACTTTTCAAGGAGTTCTCGCTTTTTCGCTCCGCTCATCGTACTGTCTGTATTGACCTGATCATAGAGCTTCGTATAAGCATGAAGAATATACTGAATGTCCCCAATATTTTGAGCAATATCAAGTGCTTTTTCAAGTTCCCCACGTCCGATATAGATCCAATAAGAAAGAGTATTCTCACTAGATTTCTGTGACAAGTTTCTAGATACAGCTTCCTTTTGTTCTTGAGTCAGATTGTCTAACTCTAACGAGCTAGCCGCAAGTGTATACTGGACTCCCTTCGGAAGACTATTTGGAGCTTCTGACTTAAGACCTTCTACCACTGCCGTATAATCCTTAGCAATGTAACTCGTCTCAGCCTGAATGATTTTATACTGCTTAGGCACCACATAAAAAGCATAAATACCTGTTGCAATCCCCATCGCAACTGTTACAATTGCGAGTCCTAAAGAACTCCATTTAAACAATTGATAGTTCCTTTTCGAGACAAGCAGTTTTTCCTTTTGACGCTTCTCTTCTTGGATACGAGCCTGCTCACTAATGAGATGGTCTACTTCATCAAAAGTCTCCGCTTTAAAAAGAGTTTCCGCAAAAGCATTTTTTACCGTCGTAAGACTATCAATTAACTCTTCAAAGTTGAGCTTAGGTTGTAAAATGAACACAGCTAAAGCCTTATATTGCTTTAACAAGTCCTCTTTCATGAGCGAAAAAGGAACCACACTATCTGTCATCCCTCTATGTCCTAAAAGGACACTTTCCCCGCTCACAAACAGATTATCTGGGTGAATAAAGGGTTTCATAGGCTGATCGACAGTTTCTTTTAAGAATTGTAACTTTTGAAAAAGATGAAGGCGTTCTAAGATTTCTTTATTTTCAACAGATTCTCGAATCGACTGATAACCTGCTGGAATTTGGTAAGAAAGACGAACGACCTCTTCTACCTCTTCTTTCACTGCTCCTTGAGCTAAATGTGCCGTGCTTTCTAAAAAGAATCGATACTGCTTCATCCGATTCAGTTGAAATTGATTAGCGGATAACTTAATCTCTAGTTCACCAGCCTCTTTCGACCACTTAGATTGGATACTTGTCTCTTGTACTTTCATTTCTTTCTCCCTACAATTTCTAATTGATCTCCGTTTCCTAAAGGAAAGTCCGCTATCTGGTCATCATCATAAAAGGCAATTGATTTATTAGTCACTTGAAGATCAAAGTGACTTGGTAGCTCTTGGTTCATCATTGAAAATGACTCACATATCAGCTCTTTTACTCTCTTGAATGAAACCTGCGTTGGAAGTTTCAAATCATATATTTGGTCTCTCCATTTTATACCAACCGTAATTGTCTTCATCACACACTCTCCTTCTTAAAACGAAGCACTTTTGAGTACTTCCTACCTAGCCAAACACCTAGATAGGTCACTCCAAGTAGACCTATTCCCAATCCTAAAATAGATAGCCAAGTAGGTAGCGAAGTGTTAGAGGTGCTCTCTCCAGTCAAAATTGCTTCATCTGCTCTATAATTTGCTTGAAACAAGCCACGCGTCACCTTATCCTGACTCTGAAAACTATTAGTATCTTTAGTCCCGGTAAAAAGAGAGGACTGCGCTTGATGAACATTCTCTTGCTGTGCTTTTTGTAGCTGTTTTTCTTTCTTCACACTATCTTCTAAAAATAATTCAGGAATATTCTTAGACTTAGTAGTCTGAGGACTGTTCCCTTGATCATGGATGGTTTGATTATTAATTTCAAGACTTCCATCATCTGCTCGGACATCACCTGAGTTAAGAAAAAAACACAACAATAATAGACTAAAAATGACTTGAACCTTCTTCATAAATCTCCTTCCCCACTTGGTAAAGATAACTTTATTATACTACAAATCACACCATCTCACAAGAAGACAAAAAGGATCCTTACGGATCCTTACCTTGATTATTTCTTTCTTGTAAAGAGATTGAGACCAACTCCGATCCCTACAAATAATAAAAGTAGAAGAATCGTTACAATGCCTAAGCTACCACCGACCAAGAGATAACTAAAGCCGTTTTCAATATTTTGTAACGGAGAAAGTCGATATAAGAAATTAAGGAAACTTCCTGATTGTGTTGCCACTCCCAAAATAGGAGTTAGTAGGAGATAAAAACCTAAGAGGGATGACGATACAATATAAGTCGGATACGGAGCTTTCTTCAAGCCGTAAGATAGCACTAAAATCAAGCTTGCCATTAACATAAAGCAATAAATGAACCATAAGAATCCATTAGCTGCTGTTGCTACTCCTATTGTAACTCCTGAAAACAAAATCGAACCAACAGTAGCTGTTATGATTGTCGGTAAGAAACTTTGAAGTTTCAAGTCCCACTTTTTCGTTGTCAAAAGATCAGTTTCTTCCCTTTCCTGTCTATCTTTAACAAAGCGTCCGATCGTCATAGCTATCACAAAAGAAATAACCGATAACAACAAGGTCATATAATAGGGGATGATGGAAATGTGACTAGCTGCCTGTGTCTTACCTTCTGTGACTTTTGTAGTAATTGGATCGGATAAGAAATTGAACACTTGCTTGTTATCAGCACCTCCACTTTTCGCATTGGCAAGCACCTTTCCAAACTGTTCTGCATAAGAGGTATTTTTCTCAACTGTACCACTTGTTTCCTTCACACTCTGATTCAAACTGGAAAGGACACCATCTGCGGACTTTTGAATCGATTCTGTTGTCTCGTTTAACTGTTGGATTTGTGGTGAGATATCTCGTACCTGAGCAGCTCCATCAGCTGTAGCTTGTGCAGTTTTTTTAGAACTATCTCGTAAGCTATCGTATTGAGACAAAAGTGACTTCACTTCTTCTTCCAGCTTAGAGGTATTCATCTTCTCTGGTTGTGGATTTTGATCATTGACAACTGATTCATAAGCAAGTTTCTCAGAATCTTTCCACTGATTATGAGCCTCATCTAAGACCTTCTGCATCTCCCCATACCAGGTATTTAAGGCAGAAGCTTGCTTAACAAGCAAATCTGAGTCTGGGAGAGACTGATACACTTGACGAAGGGTGCCTTCTTTAGGATTCTCTTTTTCACCTAGAATATCTGTCACACCCTTTAATTGCTGATCTACCTGTTTGTATAAATTATCTCCTGCAAGCCGATACTTCGTAACTAAAACATCCGATATTTCTGAAGCTCGTTCGTCGTCAGTTAGATTATTGTAGAGACTATATACAGAATCTGGACTAGCCTTTTGTACGAGAGTACCACTTGATAGCGTGCCTGCAAATTGATTGATATCTAAACTTGCCCCTGGTGATGCAAATAGAGTAACGATTTGTTGGGCAGCAAGGTCTAGGTTTTGGAAGTTTTTCAGAATCGTAGGTAAATCCTCAGCCAAAGTGTCATACTTACCATTAAAGACAGATAACTGAGCACTAGCTTGAACTGAACTTCCATCTGTCCAACTATAACCTACTTGGTTATAGGAATTCTTTTTCACATCATCAGATAAATTCCACTTTATCTGTCCACTAATCGTGACACTCACCTTTTTAGGAAGTGTTGCATAGCTTGGTTGACTGATTTCTGGTGAAGTAGTTGGCGTTGCTGCCGTACTTTCACTTGTAGAAGTGGAATTTGTAGATGTTGTTGCATCACTTGCATCCTCATTTGAAGTACTTGATCCCCCTGAGTCCGAAGAGGCAACAGGAGTAGTTGACGCCGTTCTTTCATTGACAAATGTGACTTGAATTGTATTTCCTGATACTGCAGCTGTCACATGATAGCCTGTATCTTTTAACTGTTGACGGATAGAGGCTTCAATTGAATCTTTCGTCACACCTTCCAGTTCAAGATTCCCCATCTTTGCATCATCGATGTTCAATTGGACTGTCTGACTACCAGTTGACGGATCAAATTCTATAGTTTGGTGAATGGGATAGGTCGCCGGACTAGTAACAGTAGCCGCTGAGGACAGATACTTAAAGGTTGTATTTTGTCCTAAAGAGCCACCCAACTCGCTACTGTAGTTAGACACAATTTTCAGTTCATTACGATAAGTTGTAGCCTCATCTGATGAGATCAATTTATCTTGCTCTAATTTAGCAATGAGAGCACTCAAATCTCCAGATGAAATCATCGGTAAGCGACTAGCAATTGCCTCAATATACTGCTTAGGAAGTTTGCTTCGGTTTTCTGGCTTCGTCATTAAGTTCAAAATAGCCGAGCGAATATCTTTATCAGTAGCTGTCTGAACACTTAAATCCTTAGAGCCATAATAAGTCTCTGCAATGGTCTCCCTGAGTGCTCTAAGCTCCGCTACTTCTTTTTCTAAAGAAGTGATTTGTGCCTCTAAGTTCCCCTTGACCTTACTTTGTGCAGTTTTATACTCCCCCGCCTTAGCTTTGAAATCTGCCATAAAGGAACCGGTTGCCGTATCGGAAGACTGCAATTCTTTTAATTTAGCATTCCCGACAGTGTAAAGGGCATTATACAAGTCAGAATAATGCTTCTGATCATCTGTCCATTGTTTTTCCAAGGCAGCCTTATCTTTTTCAGATTGCTCCTTATATTGGTCGGTTGACTTTTCAAGACGAGTATTAGCTTCTTTTGAAAACTCATTCACAGAGTTTGTTGTAGACTCAAGGGCTTTCCCAGAAGCATCTAAAGAGTTGTTATTCGCTTCCATGCTGCTTGCGACTGATTTAACAAAAGCTTCTTGTTGGGTCTTAAAGAGTTCATTATCCGTCTTCAGACTATTTGCAATGGATTGAGTACTTCTAAATGAATCTGGTAGGGTCGAAAATGGAGCTTGAATATTTGAAATGATGAACGTATTTTGAGACAACTCTGTAGCTGCCATCTGATTCACATTCGTCTGTGCATCTGAAAGATTCCGAATGATGCTCGAAAAATACATCCGAACCACCCGTTGATTAAATCCTTGTAAGACTGTATTAACTTGACTGTGGACAGCCTGATTAGCTTGTTCGTTTTGCCCTTCGCGAATCTGGTAAGAAACAGTGGCTTTTTCTGGAGAAACACTCTCTAAGCTCAACAATTTCTCAGAAAAGTCTGACGGAAGAGTAATAACTGCATCAAACTGACCAGACTTCAATCCTGCTTCAGCCACGCTACGATTGGTTGTCTCCCAGTTATTCTCTGTATCCTGATTAATTAAAGTGACAAAATCAGAGCCTAAATTATAATCAGTATTTTCAAACCTTGCACCTTTATCTTCATTCACAAGCGCATATTGAACCTTAGCAGTTTGCTTGATCTCACTTGAATAGTGAAGGCTCTGATCCTTTAATGCGAAATAAACAAGAGAACCTGATAACAGGGATACGCATGCTACTGCAGTTAAAATTTTTAAGTATCGTTTTTCTTTATGAGGACTATTCATTATTACCTTTTCCACTTATAACTAGCAAAAAACGACGCCCCTTTCGAAGCGCCGTTCACCGATGATTAATTCAAGCCAAATGAAGCTGCGTCCTGACGGTCACGCTCAGCAACAGTATCTGCGTATTGATTCAATTGTGCATGGATACTTTCAAGAAGTTGTTCCATTTGAGTTACGCTTACTGATAATTGTTGGAATTGTTCCAAGTAAGATTGGAAAGCCGCACCTTGCCATTGTCCTTGAAGACGACCATTTGCGCCTGAAACTTTGTTAATGGCATCTTTCAATTGTTCAGAAGCATTGGTATAAGTTTGTGCTTCAGACTTTAACTGTTCTGGGGTCAACGAAATTGCTGGCATATCATTATTCTCCTTTTTTGACTTGGTCATCTTCCCGATAACCTTATAGTCAATATTGTATCACAAACTCGTCAGATTGCAAGTGTTTTTTAGAATTTTGATTCAACTTTATAAATCGATTGAATACTTCCCACTATTTGATGTGTGCAATCAAGCATGTCACATCTTTCAATATAAAAATACTAGGTTATAATGCATTTCATTGTAGACTATTGTATCAATTACTGAACTCCTACTTCCATCGACCATCTTGGTGATATCAGAAAATCAAAAAAAGGGGGGGCAAAACAATTCCCACAGACACCCTACCTGCTGGAACATTTTGCACCCCCTCTGCGTATGTGGGAATAAATTTCATACTTTACCACTATCAATCCTACCACATCACTTCAGACTGTTAGATTTATACTTCACTCAAAAATTCAAAAAAGCTGAATATCAAGCCTTTTGTAAACCCTGAAACGGTGGGATTTATCCTTTCCTCTCCAGCAGTCCTACAACCTCGATATGATGCGTTTGAGGAAAAAGATCCACTGGTTGTACTTTCTGCAGTTCATAACCCAATTCTTGGTAAAGTTTGATATCACGCGCCATGGTTGCGACATTGCAGGAGATATATGCGATGCGGTCTGCTCCTGTTTGAGCGCTTGCTTTGATAAAGCTTTCGGTCAAACCCTTGCGTGGTGGGTCGACCAAGATAACGGTTGGTTGAATACCTTCCTTGAGCCAATTTTTTATAGCATTTTCAGCTGTGTCACAGACATAGTGGGCATTTGTGATATTGTTTAATGCAGCATTCTTCTGGCTATTCTCAACTGCTTCTGGAATCACTTCAACACCGTAGACTTCCTTGACATGTTTCGCAACGGAGAGTCCTATCGTTCCAATTCCTGAGTAAGCGTCAATCACCACATCATCTTCTCTTAACTCTGCAAAGTCAATGGCTGTTTGATAGAGTTTCTCCGCCATTTTAGTATTGACTTGGTAAAAGGCTGGACCAGCGATTTGGAAGTCGTTCCCCAACATCTGATCGGTAATATAGTCTTGACCATAAAGACTCTTCCACTCCTTACCAAAAATCGCATTGGTATTCTGGTCGTTGATATTTTGCATGACAGACACAATCTCTGGGAACTGCTTGATAAGTTGTTCAATCAACTGCTCCCCACGGAAAATTTTAGGACGTGTAGTCACTAAGATAACCATGATTTGTCCTGAATAGTGACCACGACGCACCACAAGGTTCCGAATCAAGCCAGACTGTTCCTTTTCGTCATAAGGTCTTAAATCAAAACGACGAAGCAAATCTCGTAAAGCCACAATCACTTGGTCAATAACAGGATCCTGGATAAAGAAATCTTCAAGAGGCATGAGGTCATGTGAATTTTTACGGAAAAAGCCAGTTTCCAAGACACCATTCACTCGACGAACGGGCACCTGTGCCTTATTTCGATACTTGACAGGATCTTCCATACCAAGCGTTTCAGCAACCTCTACATCTGTAATACCAGCAATCTTGTAAAGACTGTCTTTGACTTGCTTGGTTTTAAACTTGAGCTGCTCTGGATATGCAAGATGCCCCAAATCAGCGATACCTGAGCGTAGATAAGCTAGGTCAAGGTCTTGGTTACGATGTGAAGAGTAAGTAAGGTATTCTTCAACTTTCCCGTAGCCAATTTTTTTATTGACTTTAAGGACTCGCATGAGGATTTTCTCAGTTGGTAGAGCATTTTCTACAAAGAAAACCAAACCATCTACCTTAGCAACCCCAGCACTTTCATGGGTCAAATCAACAATTTCAACTTCTACAATATCATTTTTCTTTAACATATTTTCACTTTCTATTGGCCAACAAAAAAAGACGGCAACATTTCTGCTACCATCTATTATATCATGAAATGACCTAAGCACCAAAACTCTTGAAGAAGTTGACAATGGCTTGCCAAAGGGAGCTAAAGAAGTTGCCCCCGTCTTCTAGCGCTTTATTGGCATCAAAGTTGAGGTTGATATTTTTAAAGCTATCTCCAGCTTGGGAAACAATGCTTTCCTTGAGGTCGTTTAGGGTTTTAGTGAAATCAGCATTATTCAAGATGTCACTCTTTGAGAGGTTAAGGGCAAAATTGATGATGATATTGACCTGATTTCCTGTTATAACCTGATCGAGTTTGTAGTTTTTTAGCGTGTCTTCAACGATTTTGCGAACATCTTCTTCTGTCAGATTTCCTTTGGCTTCTTTTGCCTTTGCGATTCCTGCCTTGATATCTGCCAAAGCGACATTGAGTTTATTGGCATCATAACCTGACTTGTCCTTGTTTTCAGCATTGATATCGGACAAGGCTTTTAACTCTTCTTGAGCCAAGTCTTTATTGGCTTGTGGTACTTTAGCACCATTGGCCTCTAACGAGTAGTAAATCCCTGCTAGGGCGCTCTCTCCTGTAACTGGAATAGGAGCTGCAACTGTAATTTTGGCATGCTCCACTCCCAGCGTCACTGCCGCGTTACGGTACATATCCTGCGTCACCTTGGTGATATTTTCAGGCGTTTCAATCTTGACTTCTAGAGGCGACTTATCACCTAGCTTTTGAATCTTAGCTGACGAATAGAGCTGTAGGCTAGCATCATTAGCCACATTCATGATTTTCGAATAGATATCAGGGGTCATAGTTTTGATATCTTTGGTGTCTTTTGATGCATCATAGCCAAGTCTGCTAAGAGTTTGATTTTTCTGGTCTTCGGATAGAGAAGAACCTAGGACATATTCAGGTTGTACATAGGTTTCATCGATTACTTTTTGAACATCGGTTGCTGCGTGGACGCTCGTCATAACTGTTGCGGCCCACAATACTGCAGCGCTTGTTAGAAAGAGTTTCTTTCTCATGGGATATTCCCTCCTTTACCTTTCTAGGGTAATAAAACAATCTTAAAGAAAACTTATAGCAAAAAACACCTGGTAAAACCAGATGTTTAGAAGAAATTAAAGAATTTCATGATATAGAGATTAAAGCGTACCTGTCTCGAGTAGTAATAATTTCCACCATTTTCATAGAGTTCGGCTCCATGAAAGATAGAAATAGGGTTGATATAGGTGTAGGTCTTCCCTGTAGTATTGCCAAGGATTGGAGCGACGGTTTCACGAGAATATTGTTTGGCCAAGGCGAGAGTGTTTTCCTTGCCATTTTGAGCGATAAAATCGATATAAGCAGGTCCAAAATTATAGGCTTGCACAGCTGTCCAGACATCAACGCCCTTTTCCTGAGCTAGGTAGAGATTATCAGTCAATGTCTGAATTCCCTGACGAATGCTCGTCACATTGTCATTGATAGTATTTGTAGTACCGCTAGCAGACTCGCTAGACTGCATGACATCGCCTTCTTTTCCCTTCGTTTCGGTATAAATCATGGCGAGCACAAGCTCTTCATTGGCTGGAGTATCTCTTTCACTCAAGATTTCTCGCACCATGGGTTGGTAGGTCATGACTTGCTTTACATCCTGACGAATATGATAGGCTTTATATCCAGCAAAAAGGAGGACTGCTAGCACTAGCATTCTTCTTATAAATTTAAACATTATTTACTTTGAATATCCTCGATATTTTTAATTAAGATAGAATAGGTTCCATTGTCATTTTGGATAAACTCAACAGACTCCGCGTCCTGGTAAACATTATTTGGAACGATGAGTTCGATTCCGTTTGACAAGGAAAGTTTTTGATTTTCAAATTTCTTGAGTTGACGACTGGCATCAATTTCATCAAACTGGACTGGTTCTGGTACGGCTTCCTTGACTTGGTCGATAAAACTCAAACGAGCTGTTAGATTGTTATCAAAAAGGTCGTTAGCCAATTTCTCAGGAGACAACTCATTGTTTTCTTCAAGATTGTTGAAAATCGCTGATTTGACCTTGGATTGAAACTGAAAATCATCTGTATTAAAGGACTCTGCAATTCTCTGAGCCGTTTTTTCCAGTTCCTTGATGGATTTTTTTGGCGAAATCTTAGGGGCAACAGCTAGGAGATTTTCTGAAAAATAGTTCAAAAAAGTCCCATTGTACTTGATTCGTTTCTCGATCAGATGGTACTTGCGACTCTGTAGATTAACCACCAAGGCCTCGTCAGCTCCCGTTCCAAAACCGGGCAGATTATTCTGAGTTAGCTTGATTGGATTATCAACTTCTCCACCAAGGTGGGTCAAGGTTTCCCGCAAGGCAATTCGTAAGAAAGCGAAATGCTCTACACCTTCTTTAGAAAACTGGACAAAAACCAAGTCATTGGTCCTGAGATTTTCGGAAATGCTAAATTCCTCTTTCCAGAGATTAGCCAGTGTTACTGAAGTCTCCAACAAATCGTCTGTGATATGATTGAAGAAGGGATTTTCTTCCTCGAAAATCCCCGTCTTAGCTTCATCTGAATACACACGTTCGATTTTTTTGCGCAAGTATTCCTCGATTTTTGGAGTAATATTGAGAAACTTATCCGCTAGAAACAACTCAGTATCATCTGGGCTGAACTGATGGATAATGGCTTTCTTAATATAAATGTCCATAAAAGTATTAGTCCTCGTATAGTGGGAAGGCATCTGTCAATGCTTTGACTTCGCTTTTCACTTCTTCTAAGACAGCTTCATTTTCTGCATTCTTAAGGGTTTTAATGATGAGCTCAGCCACTTTACGGCTTTCTTCTTCACCAAATCCACGTGCAGTAATGGCTGCAGATCCGATACGAATCCCACTTGTCTTGAATGGTGACAAGGTTTCGTATGGAATTGAGTTTTTATTTAGGGTAATATTGACTTCATCCAGCAAGTTTTGAGCAATTTTTCCGTTTTCTACAACCTTAGTCACATCCACTAGGAAGAGGTGATTTTCAGTACCACCAGAAATAATACGGAAATCAGGGTCTTGCAAGAAGACTTCAACCATAGTCTTGCTGTTTTTGATGACATTAGCAGCATATTCCTTGAAGGCTGGATCCAAAACTTCTTTGAATGAGACAGCCTTAGCCGCCACAACATGCTCTAAAGGACCACCTTGAATACCAGGGAAAATAGCTGAGTTGATTTTCTTAGCTAGGTCTTCATCATTTGTCAAAATCAAACCACCACGAGGTCCACGAAGAGTTTTGTGGGTCGTTGTTGTCGTGATATGAGCGTATGGCACTGGGCTTGGGTGAAGTCCAGCTGCCACCAAACCAGCGATATGGGCCATATCTACCATAAGCTTAGCCCCAACAGCATCTGCGATTTCACGGAATTTTGAGAAGTCGATAATTTGAGAATAGGCTGAAGCACCCGCTACAATTAGTTTTGGTTTTACTTCTTGTGCTTGTTTCAAGATAGCGTCAAAGTCCAAAAGTTCCGTTTCAGGGTCCACACTATAGGAAACAAAGTTATAAGTTTGACCTGAGAAGCTAACTGGAGCTCCGTGAGTCAAGTGTCCACCTGCTGCCAAATCCATTCCCATTACAGTGTCACCAGGCTCAATCAAGGCCATGTAGGCCGCACAGTTGGCTTGGCTTCCTGAGTGAGGTTGAACATTGGCGAATTTAGCACCGAAAATTTCTTTTGCACGTTCAATAGCGAGAGTTTCTACCACGTCTACTACATCAGTTCCACCATAATAACGGCGTCCTGGGTAACCCTCGGCATATTTGTTTGTCAAGATAGACCCTTGAGCTGCCATAACAGCCTTGGAAACCACGTTTTCCGAAGCGATCAACTCGATGTTATTTTGTTGGCGTTCTTCTTCTTTGGCAATAGCATTCCAGAGATCAGCATCGTATGCTTTAAAATCGTCTTTGTCAAAAATCATAGGTCTTCTCCTTTATAGTGTGACTGGTCCTTTAGTTTATTTTTCAATAAGAAAAAAACTAAAAGATGCGAATAAACCGTTTCTGCATTTTATCACAAGTATAACCAACTTTTTCATAAAATGCATGAGCACCCAGACGATGATCGGCAGAATTTAAGCGGATAAACTCATAACCACGTCTTTTTGCTTCTTGATCCAACCCTTGCAGTAAGCTTTTACCGATACCTCGGCCTTGTGCTTGAGGCGAAACTGCTAAAGCTAAGATATTGAAACCTGCTTTGGAATAGAGGGATTCATAAACTTCAGCATGGACATAGCCAAGCAAGATATGACTGGCAGTATCCTCGTAGCCAAGTAGGAAATGATGGGAATCCTGAGATAATTTAGCTAGTTGACTAGCTGTGTCCTCTGGACTAAAAGAATAACCCAAAGCCTCTTGGTTAATCTCACATATAGCATTCACATCTGTTTCTTGCAAATCTCTTAGCATCTCATTCCTCCTCAAAAGAAATCTCTGGCAACCGAGCAAGAATATCTTCTCGTTTAATTGCCCCTTGGCGTAAGATTTTCACCTTGTCTCCAGACAAATCCAAAATCGTCGAATCCTGTCCAGTTAGAAAAGCGTCGTCCTCCAGACCCAGAACCTCTTGATCAAAATCCTCTAGAATTTGAGCAAAGGTCACTCCACTCGCCTGACCAGAGATATTGGCTGACGGCCCAATCAAAGGACCTGTCTCTCGAATCAAATCAAGGGTAATGGGGTGACTCGGCATCCGAAATCCAACAGTTGCAAGACCAGAGTTGACCCAATAGGGAACTCTGTCATTGGCTTCTAGGATAAGGGTCAAGGAACCTGGTAAAAAGATCTCTACAAGTTTTTGTAGATAAGCTGGCTGATTCTTTGAAAAGTGCAAGATGTCTTCCAAAGAGGCAACATTGAGGTTAAGCGCCTTGTCTCTGGGACGACGTTTGAGTTGATAAACATGGTCCACTGCTTTTTCGTCCAGAGCTTTGGCAAAGAGACCATAAACTGTCTCGGTAGGTAAGACAACTGCCCCACCCTTTTCCAACTCTTGTCTAATTCTGTCCATCATCAACTACAACCATCCTATCTTGACCAAACTGGTCCTTGAGTGTTCGTACTCTTTTTTCAGGAAGATGTTTCCTAAAAAGATCAGGAACACTCTGACCTTGCTTGTATCCAATTTCAAGGTAAATCTTACCACCATATGTGAGATAGTCTTTTGCATCTTCCGCAATTCTGCGGTAAATAGCTAGGCCATCCTCATCTGCAAAAAGAGCTAGATGAGGCTCTGAATGCAAAACATTCAAACCAACCTCTGACTCATCTTCACGAGAGATATAGGGTGGATTGGATACAATTATATCATATTTTTCAGAAATTTCTGCAAAACAATCCGATTTTTTAAAAAATATATTAAGATTTTGATTTTTGGCATTCTCTGATGCAAGATCAAGTGCCTCTTGAGAAATATCTGTTGCTGTCACTAACCAATTTGGTCTGTTTTTTGCTAGTGCAAGGGCTATGGCACCACTTCCCGTACCGATGTCCAATATCTTGAGATTTTCCTTAGGATTTTCAGCTAGGATAAGTTGCACCAACTCCTCTGTCTCTGGACGAGGAATCAAAACTCGCTCATCAACTGTTAACTGCATACCAAAGAAATCTGCATGACCAATGATATACTGTGCTGGTTTATGAGCTGCTAGCTGCTGGTAAATTTCTTCTACAAATTGCATTTCTTCGTCTGTTACCTCTTGCTGGAGGGCAAAAACGAAATCTGTAAAAGAAAGATTTTTCAGACTACGATAGACAAAAGAGAGGCTTTCAGCTTCCTCTCCTTGTCTTATCAACTCTTCTTCAAAATCTGAGAATAATTGAGCTAATTTCATTATTTGTTTAATTCTTCTAATTTTTGTGTTTGGTCATAGAGCACCAAGGCATCCACAACTTCATCCAATTTACCAGACAAGATGGTATCTAGTTTTTGGAGAGTCAAGCCAATACGGTGGTCTGTGACACGGTTTTGTGGGAAGTTATATGTACGAATACGTTCTGAACGGTCACCAGTACCGATAGTAGACTTACGTTCAGCGTCTTGTTCATCCTGGGCAATTTGTGCAAAGTGGTCAGCAACACGCGCACGGATGATTTTCATGGCCTTCTCACGGTTTTTCTGCTGGGTACGTTCTTCCTGCATCTCAACCTTGATATTGGTTGGCAAGTGAACGATACGCACGGCAGTCGCAACCTTATTGACGTTCTGACCACCAGCACCAGATGCGTGGTAGATATCAACACGAAGGTCTTTTGGATCAATATCGTATTCTACTTCTTCGACTTCAGGCATAACAAGAACTGTCGCAGTTGAAGTGTGGACACGACCTTGGCTTTCTGTCACAGGGACACGTTGCACACGGTGGGCACCTGATTCGTACTTAAGCTTAGAATATACAGATTGACCAGAAACCATAGCAACCACTTCCTTGAAACCACCGACACCATTCATAGAAGCTTCCATGACTTCAAAGCGCCAGCCTTGGGCTTCCGCATACTTTTGGTACATAGTTAGCAAATCTCCGGCGAAAAGTGCCGCTTCGTCACCACCAGCCGCTCCACGAATTTCAAGGATGATGTTCTTGTCATCGTTTGGATCCTTTGGAAGGAGCAAGATTTTCAATTTTTCTTCGTATTCTTCTTTTTCAGCCTTGGCATCTTTTAATTCTTGCTTGGCCATTTCTTCCAAGTCCGCATCTCCGCCTGACTCCTTAATCATCTCTTCGGCATCAACGATGTTTTGAAGGACTTGTTTGTACTCACGGTAGGCTGTTACCGTATCGCGAGTGGAAGCCTCTTCTTTGGACAATTCCATGAAACGTTTGGTATCAGATACCACATCAGGGTCACTGAGCAATTCTCCTAATTCTTCATAACGGTCTTCTACAGCTTGTAGTTGATCATAGATGTTCATTTTTCTTCATTCTCCTTATTGATTTCAGGCGCAAAATAATGTTTACGGCAAACTGAGATATAGGTTTCATTGCCACCAATCTGAATTTGTTCTCCCTCATAGGTAGGCTTACCATCTAGGGTTCTGAGTACCATAGTCGCCTTTTTCTTACAATACTGGCAAATGGTCTTAATCTCGTCAATCTTATCTGCTAAAAGCAAAAGGTATTTGGAACCTTCGAATAGTTCATTGCGAAAGTCATTTTTCAAACCAAATGCCATTACAGGGATGTCTAACTCATCAACAATACGAGCTAGATCGTAAACATGATGACGTTTGAGAAACTGGGCCTCATCAACCAGCACACAGTAGGGGTTCTCAGGTAAATCACGGATATAGCCAAAGATATCCGTCGTTTCCTCAATCGCAATGGCTGGGCGTTTCATGCCAATCCGACTCGACACATAGCCAACACCGTCACGCGTATCCAGAGCAGAAGTCATAATCACAACTCCTTTTCCTTGCTCCTCGTAGTTATAGGCCACTTTTAAAATCTCAATCGTCTTACCAGAGTTCATGGTCCCATAACGATAATACAACTGTGCCATGCTTCTATTTCACGTCCATTTCTAAATTTTTGCTATATTCTAGTATATCATAATTTTCTGAAGCTTTAAACGGCAAAATGTGGTAAAATAGAAGAAATCAAGAACCAGTGGAGGAAACCATTATGCCATTTGTACGCATCGATTTATTTGAAGGACGCACGCTCGAGCAAAAGAAAGCTCTTGCTAAGGAAGTAACGGAAGCTGTTGTTCGTAATACTGGAGCCCCTCAATCTGCTGTCCATATCATTATCAACGACATGCCAGAAGGAACTTATTTCCCTCAAGGAGAAATGCGCACCAAATAAGCTAGCTTAAGCAGAATTGCTTAGGCTTTTTCAATCTCCAAGTAGCCTCCATTGAAGAAATAGCTTAAATTTGTTACAATTTGAAAAGAAACTTGGAAATATTGCCAAGAAATGAGCTATAAATAAGGAAAAATTATGATTACACGTGAATTTGATACCATCGCTGCGATTTCTACTCCTCTTGGAGAAGGGGCCATTGGGATTGTCCGCCTGAGCGGAACTGACAGTTTTGCTATAGCGCAAAAGATTTTTAAAGGTAAAGACTTAAGCAAGGTTGCCAGCCACACTCTTAACTACGGACACATCGTTGATCCTCTAACTGGTAAGGTCATGGACGAGGTTATGGTTGGGGCTATGAAGTCTCCAAAGACCTTTACTCGTGAGGATATTATTGAGATCAACACTCATGGTGGGATTGCGGTGACCAACGAGATTCTCCAATTAGCTATCCGTGAAGGAGCTCGGTTGGCAGAACCTGGAGAATTTACCAAGCGCGCCTTCCTAAATGGACGTGTGGATTTGACGCAGGCTGAGGCGGTGATGGATATCATCCGTGCCAAGACAGACAAGGCCATGAACATTGCGGTCAAACAACTAGATGGTTCCCTCTCTGATCTTATCAATAATACTCGCCAAGAAATCCTCAATACACTTGCCCAAGTTGAGGTCAATATCGACTATCCTGAGTATGACGATGTTGAGGAAGCTACTACTGCAGTTGTCCGAGAGAAGACAATGGAGTTTGAACAATTACTAACTAATCTCCTTAGAACAGCCCGTCGCGGTAAAATCCTTCGCGAAGGAATATCCACAGCCATCATCGGCCGTCCCAACGTTGGAAAATCTAGCCTTCTCAACAACCTCTTGCGTGAAGACAAGGCAATTGTGACTGACATCGCTGGTACTACACGAGATGTCATCGAAGAATACGTCAACATCAACGGTGTTCCTCTTAAATTGATTGACACAGCTGGAATCCGTGACACAGATGACATCGTCGAACAAATCGGTGTTGAGCGTTCCAAAAAAGCCCTCAAGGAAGCTGACTTGGTTCTACTGGTGCTAAATGCCAGCGAACCACTGACCGCCCAAGATCGTCAACTCTTAGAAATTAGCCAGGATACTAATCTTATTATTCTTCTTAATAAAACTGACCTACCAGAAGCAATTGAAACTTCGGAACTTCCTGAAGATGTTATCCGTATTTCAGTTCTTAAAAACCAAAATATCGATAAGATTGAAGAGAGAATCAACAACCTCTTCTTTGAAAATGCTGGTTTGGTCGAACAAGATGCTACTTACTTGTCTAATGCCCGTCATATTTCCTTGATTGAGAAGGCTGTTGAAAGCCTACAAGCTGTAAACGAAGGTCTTGAACTAGGGATGCCAGTTGATTTGCTTCAAGTAGATTTGACTCGTACTTGGGAAATTCTCGGAGAAATCACAGGTGAGGCTGCTCCAGATGAACTCATCACTCAACTTTTTAGTCAATTCTGTTTAGGAAAATAAGAAATCCATGATCCTTAGATCATGGATTTTCTATTCGTTAGTAATCTGGTCTTAGGACACCTGTTACAGTTGCCTTTGTCGCTTCGTAGTCGCCATCTACTACAACTTTGATAATACGTTTGGCATCTTCCTCTGGTGCTGGAACTAGAGGTAGACGAGTTGGTCCAGCCGCAAATCCCATGTAGTTCAGAACTGCCTTAACTGGTGCAGGACTTGGATAAGAGAAGAGAGCATTGACCTTAGGAATGAATTTACGCTGAATAGCTGCTGCTTTCTTCATATCGCTTTCTGCAATGGCAGTGAACATCTCGTGCATCTCATCTCCATTTGTATGAGAGGCAACAGAAATAACCCCATCCGCACCAAGGTTCATAGCATGGAAGGCATCACCATCTTCACCAGTATAAATCAAAAACTCCTCTGGCTTGTGTTCAATCAAGTAAGCCATATTTGCCAAACTGGTACATTCTTTAACACCGATGATATTAGGATGATCAGCCAAGCGAAGCATGGTCTCAGGAGTCAATTCGACAACCACACGCCCTGGAATGTTATAAATGATAATCGGCAAATCTGAGGCATCAGCAATAGCCTTAAAGTGCTGGTACATACCTTCTTGTGATGGTTTATTGTAGTATGGAACGATAGCGAGCCCAGCAGCAAAACCACCAAATTCTGCTACTTCTTTGACAAACTCGATAGAGTCTCGCGTATCATTGGTACCCACACCCGCAATCAAAGGAACCCGTCCATTGACCACTTTTTGTACAGCAGTAAAAATCTCCAACTCTTCATCGTGAGTCAAAGTCGGACTCTCAGCTGTAGTTCCAGCTAGCAAAATACCATCCGTATGGTGGGCTAACAAATGCTCTATAAGGGCTGGAATGGCATCAAAGTTGATGGAACCATCCTCATGGAAAGGGGTAATAAAGGCCGTGATGATTTTACACTCTTTTAAATCTTGATAAGACATGAAAATACCTCTCTATTTCAAAGAAGGAGTTCATCTGAACTCCTAAACGATATGACTATCTTAATTCAAATTTCAATTCAGCTGTTGGACGAACCAATCCACGTTCATGAAGCGTTTCTGCGATCTGTACAGAGTTCCAAGCAGCACCTTTGAGAAGGTTGTCTGAAACAACCCACATGTGGATTCCTTTTTCTGCATCTAGGTCTTTACGGATACGACCAACAAAGGTATCACGTGAACCTACTGCATTGACGGCTTGAGGGTAGATTTGATGAGCTACGTCATCCTCCAGAACTGCACCTGGGAAGGCTGCGATAGCTGCTTTTACTTCTTCAATTGGAGCCACTTCTTTTGTTTCGATATAAACAGACTCAGAGTGAGCTGACAAGACTGGAATACGAACACAGGTTGCAGATACTGCAATGCTGTCATCTTCCATGATTTTCTTAGTTTCCTTAGTCATCTTCATCTCTTCGTAAGTATAATCATTGTCAGTAAAGACATCGATTTGTGGAAGAGCGTTAAAGGCGATAGGATAGTGTTTCTTGTCACCACCTGAAGGCAAGATTTCCGCATGCAAATCACGTGGATTTACACCATCATTCAAGACTTCACGAAGTTCACGTTGTGTTTCAAGAATCGCTCCCATACCAGCACCAGAAACGGCTTGGTAAGTTGAAACGATGATACGGTCCAAGCCCCATTTTTGACGGACAGGTTCAAGCGCTACCATCATTTGGATTGTTGAACAGTTAGGGCAGGCAATAATCCCGTTGTGGGCATCAAGTGCATGAGCATTGACCTCTGGTACAACCAAAGGAACATCCGGATTTTGACGGAAATAAGATGTATTATCTACTACTACCGATCCAGCTTGAACTGCGTATGGTGCATACTTAGCTGATGTCGAACCACCTGCTGAGAAGAGTGCAATATCAACATCCTCAAAAGCGGTCTCAGTCGTTTCTTCAATCGTAATATCTTGGTCTTTAAATTTCAAAGTTTTGCCTGCTGAACGTGCAGAAGCAAGGTAACGGATTTTATCAATTGGAAGTGTTGATTCTTCCAACATTTTTATCATCTGAGCTCCGACAGCACCTGTCGCGCCGACTACAGCAACTGTATATCCCATAAATAACCTCTTTCGGAATTTTCTAAAAATTTCTATAATAGATGTATTATACTACTTTTTCCAGAAATTGAAAAGCATTTTTAGACTATATTTTCTGAAAACTAAAAATCCCTAGTCATTGACCAGGGACTAAGAGGCATCTTCATGTGATGAGCAGGTTCACACAACTCATCAAGGTCCGCTCCTGCGTTATGACCTCCTTATGCTCAATAGTAGTCTGAAGACTACCTATCGACTCATCGCAACTACTATTCTACTAGATAGAGTCACTTTTGTCAACAGCCAAAACTCTTTAACTTCATTTATACAAGTGTACAAGAATAACCTTGGTTTCCCAAGGTTATTTCGTTTCTATCATGCTAATTGCCGGGATTGAACCGGCGACCTCATCCTTACCATGGATGCGCTCTGCCAACTGAGCTAAATCAGCTTACCTAAAAAGTATACTATAGTTCTATGTTCTTGTCAAGCGCTCTCTTTTAATTTTATGGAATAAAAAAAGCTAGATTTATTAAGAATCTAGCTTATAAACTTCTTATTTTGTTAGATCGATTTGCTGTCCCAGTTTATTGATCAAAATCGCACCCACGATAAGTGATGCAAACTCTCCAATCCCCGTAGAGAACCATGTGAAGAAGAATGGGGCCTCTGCAACGATATGAAGTTCAGCTGCAATGGTAATCATTGAAATTGAAAAGAGGATTGAAAAGAAGAAATGATCTTTACGAATCAAACCATTGAACAAATAATCATTTTTGTATTTGTTAAAGAGCCATACACCTAGACTTAGGAAAACTAGGGTAGAACCTCCACCGACAAAGACATCTATTAGACCAAAGCTAAAGAAATTAGCAATCATACAACCAATCGTCACACCGATGATATATTTAGGATTGTAAAAGGCTAGAAAATTCATCATCTCAGAAATACGGAACTGGTAAGCACCGTAGCTAATAGCATTTAGTGGTGGGGTAATGGTCAAAACCACATAGATAGCAGCAACAATAGCAATATCTGCCATGTCACGAACAGTTAAATTTTTCATGTTCTCTCCTTTGGCGGTTTCCCGCGTAAAATATGCTTGGTGAAAGAAGCTAAGCACCAAGGGTTGAGTGAATCAACCTTACCAGTATAGCACAATATATGACTTTATGCTATACTAAAATCATGAAAAATCAAATAAAAGCTTTCTTTGATAACGAGATTCTCTCCTACTTATTTTTTGGTGGTGCTACTACTCTGGTCTCAATTTTATCACGTTTAGCTATCTACCGTATCAGCCATCAAGAAGTCCTAGCAACCATACTCGCAAATATTATTGCTATTCTTTTTGCCTTTATCACTAATGATGCATTTGTTTTTAAACAAGAGAGAAAAAATTGGGCAATCCGTCTGGCTAAATTTTTCTTAGCACGGCTCTCTACTCTTGGTTTGGACGTTCTTTTAACTTATATTTTCGTTACATCTTATCCCAATATTATTGGTCAGTTTGTTGAACAGAATATAGATAGGGTTAATACCATCGAAACTCTGATTGCTCAAATCTTGATTATCATTCTCAATTATATATTTAGTAAATCATATATCTTTAAAAAAGTGTCTTAAATCATAAGCATTAGAGTTGCATTATATAGCTATTTAAGATATAATATAACATGATTTTATGAAAGGATTTTATGAAAATGTTAAAAGATTTTAAAGAATTTTTGCTTCGTGGTAATGTCGTTGACCTCGCTGTCGGTGTGATCATTGCCTCTGCTTTTGGTGCTATCGTTACTTCACTTGTAAATGATATCATCACTCCACTTATCTTAAACCCAGCTTTGAAAGCTGCGAATGTTGAGCGTATCGCTGAGCTTTCATGGAATGGTGTTGGTTACGGTAGCTTCTTGAGCGCTGTCATCAACTTCCTTGTTGTGGGTACAGTTCTCTTCTTCGTTATCAAAGGTATTGAAAAAGCTCAAAACCTTCGTAAGAAAGAGGAAGTGGTTGAGGAAGCACCTGCTGCTCCAACTGAACTTGAAGTTCTTCAAGAAATCAAAGCTCTTCTTGAGAAAAAATAAGACAAAAAAGGATCTAGCTTCATGCTAAATCCTTTTTTCTTTAGTCTTTCGGCAACTTACCTGCCTTTTCTAGCATTTTTTTAATTAAGTAAGGCATCTTCACATTTTCACGGCCTTTTTTCTCAATCAGTTTTTTCACAAATTCTGGCATTTGGAGATCGTCTGTTTCCTCCATAATATCCTTAGTGGTTGCTGAAGGAGCTAATTCATCAAAGGTTTCTTCTTCTGGGAGAAATTCCTTAAATTCTTTTTGTTCATTGTCCCTCACAGTATCAACTAAAGCATCAATTAAACGAAAATCTGTATTTGGCATTGGTGGGCGATGATAATTTACCCCTAATTCTTGACATAACTCATAACATTCTACATCATTATCAAAAAGAACTTCAATATGTTCACTGATAAAGCTAATCGGTACAAAAATATAATGCTCTGGATGTTGTTTCTGTTCTCTCAAATACTCGAGTACATCTGGCTTGATCCAAGGGATTCCAATATCGCTTTCGCTCTGCCAAGTATTGGTATACTGGTCGGCTGTTAGGCCGAGTTGTTCAGCGATTAGCTTGCTATTATCGAAAATTTGATCGATATAAGGATCTCCAAAGTCTAAGGCAAAAATTGGAACACTATGGGCTGAGAAGATTACCTTAAAGGACTCTTCTCCCACATCGTTCCGTAAAATTTTGCTAATCTCATCTGTCCAAAAGTCCAGCAAAGCCTGTTGTTGATACCAGTCCTTAATGACTAAAAATCGGATCTGCTGGCTTTCCAGAAACTTTTCATACCCCATGACTGAGTAAAAAGAATAATGAGGTTCCAAAATCAAGCAGATACATTCTTCAACACCATCTGCTTCCATCTGCTTGATTACGTCTGGAATAAAGGGACGAGAAAATTTGTTGGCAAAGTAGATACCGTACTCCTCGCCTAAACGTTCCTTGACTAAATCAACCTCCTCACGTGTAATACGCTGCAAGGGTGTCCCACCGATAAGGACATAGTTGTCATAGAGAGTCTGAATCTCGTGATCTTGGGGTCTAACTCCACGACGAATGTTTGTAAAGAATTCTGCTACACTCTCAAAGGTGATCTCTTCTGGCGAACCAAATGTCATCATTAAAATTGCTTTTTTCATTGATATGTCCTTGTGATGTTTTTTTCAATTACCATTCTACCATGAAATATATAATAAATAAACGCTTTCATTCATTTTTTTTTATTTACTTCTCTTTGTCTTTCTCTCCATTCTATGATACAATGAAAAAATGATATTAAAGGAGTTTTTATGACTTATCCCAACCTTTTGGAACGTTTTCTGACCTACGTTAAGGTCAATACGCGTTCTGATGAACACTCTACTACTACTCCAAGTACGCAAAGCCAGGTAGATTTTGCGACCAATATTCTTATCCCTGAAATGAAACGTGTCGGCCTGCAAAATGTTTACTATCTGCCAAATGGTTTTGCTATTGGTACCTTACCAGCTAACGATCCAAATCTCACTCGCAAAATTGGCTTCATCTCCCACATGGATACTGCTGATTTTAATGCTGAAGGGGTGAAGCCGCAAGTCATCGAAAATTACGATGGTGGAGCTATCGACTTGGGTGATTCTGGATTTAAACTCGATCCTGCTGATTTCAAGAGCCTTGAAAAATATCATGGCCAAACGCTTATCACAACTGATGGCACGACCTTGCTAGGTGCTGATGACAAGTCTGGGATTGCTGAAATTATGACTGCTATCGAATACCTGGCTGCTCATCCCGAAATCAAGCATTGTGAAATTCGAGTTGGTTTTGGTCCAGATGAAGAAATTGGCGTTGGTGCTAACAAATTCGATGCTAAAGATTTTGATGTTGATTTCGCCTACACTGTTGACGGAGGACCACTAGGGGAACTCCAGTACGAGACTTTCTCAGCAGCTGGCGCTGAGCTCCATTTCCAAGGGCGTAATGTCCACCCTGGTACTGCCAAAGGACAGATGGTCAATGCCCTTCAGCTGGCGATTGATTTTCATAATCAACTTCCTGAGAACGACCGACCAGAGCTGACAGATGGTTACCAAGGTTTCTATCATCTTATGGATGTGTCAGGTAGTGTCGAGGAGGCGCGTGCAAGCTATATCATTCGAGACTTTGAAAAAGATGCCTTTGAAGCTCGTAAGGAAACCATGCGGGACATTGCTGATAAGATGAATCAAAAGCTTGGGAATAATAGAGTAACCTTGAGTCTGACAGACCAGTACTACAATATGAAAGAAGTCATCGAGAAAGACATGACACCCGTTACCATTGCCAAAGCCGTAATGGAAGATCTGGGAATCACGCCAATCATTGAACCAATTCGTGGTGGAACAGATGGTTCTAAGATTTCCTTCATGGGAATTCCAACTCCAAATATCTTTGCTGGTGGTGAAAACATGCACGGTCGTTTTGAATACGTCAGCCTTCAAACTATGGAGCGCGCAGTAGATACCATCATTGGTATTGTATCCTATAAAGACTAAAAAAGACGAGGTAGCTCAGCTACTTCGCCTTTCTTTTTATTCGTTTGGTTGAGCACTTGAGTCAGACTCACTTTGCTCTTGCTTTTCGCTTGCTTGAGATGTCGCTGTTTCACTATCTTTCTCAGACTTAGATTGGTTAGCAGTTTCACTTGATTTTGAACGGAGTTCTTGGTTCAAGCTAATAATCTCTTTAGCTAGAGTAAGGAGGCCTTCTTTATCACTACTTTTGGCTGCGAGTTGATCAAATAGGGCATCAACACGCTCAAAGTCTGCATCTGATCCCTTATTATCCTCAAGGTACTTGTGAAGAGAGAGCAAGACATTATAAAGTTTTTGATAGATGATCACCGTTTGCGGATCTTGTTCTGCCTGTTTTTCCTCTCGTTGGATAGTTGCTGCAATACGGTTCAAAAGTTCCTCAAGCTGTGTCTTGGCTTCATCAAAGTCTGCATTTTCTTTTTCTGTGGCTGCTTTGATATTAGCTGCTTCTTCAGCTAGGGATTGTTTGACACCATCTTCTTTGACACGTGCTAAGAGGTCTGTTACTTTGGCTAGAAGTGCTTCAACTTCTTCCTTCTTCACATGAGTGACACGTTCTTCTGGCATAAAGTCACCATAGAGTTCTTTTAGGAATTCATAGATAGCTGTCTTAGCAGTTTGGCTATCCACTTTTTCCGTATCCAGAATGGTTTTGCCAGCTTTTGTAGAAACTGGTTCGTCTTTGAGAGCTTCTTCCACCTCTAGTTTAGTTTGGTAGATGGTTGGGAATAACTTGTTTAAGTCGGTTGCTTTGAGGAAAGATTGCGACTGGTAAAGTTCCCAAGTCAACTTGGCAACACGGTTACGTAGTTCTTCTCTGAGTCGGCCATCAGATACATGTTCGTAGAAATACTTAATGTACTCTACTGTCGTAACCCCTGTCCGATCACGGAAATCTTGCAAGGCTTGAAGTTTCGCTTCAATCGCATCCAACTCTGTCTCATCTTGTGCTAGCTTCGCATCCTGCAAATGTAGCAAGAGATCCTTCTTAGGCAAACCATAAGTATCTGTATCCAGTGTATTGATCTTATCTACAAGGGCTTGGTATTTCTTGTCCAAAGATGATGTTTCAACTGGAGACACACTGTGATCCACATGGATATATTGCTTATCAAAGAGATCCAAGGCTGCTAGGTATCCAGCAGTTGAGTTTGTCGCAAGTTTTTTCATGTTCTCGGTAAATTGACCCAAAGCAAGTTCAACCCGTCTCTGCATGATAGGTTTGTCTTTGTAGAGACTTCTGCTATCTGCTAATAGTTGATCAACTTTAGAAAGAACAGTTTGCTCGTCAAAAGCTCCAGGCTGATAGCTTGATTGTAAGGTAGGAATCTTATTCTTTAAAGCGACCTCATAACCCTTGGTCTGAACCTTAATATAGTGATTGTGATCACCATGTGGAATGACAAAACTACCATTTTCAACCTGCAAACTATAAGGAGACACATTGTCGCGTAGGGCAGTAGTATAAAGTTCATTTAAGAAATCAAGTTCAGGATCACCTGTCTGCAGCGGTATACGAACATGTTCTTTTCGTACTGCATAGGGATGAATATGAGTAGGATCATAGGCTTGATCCGGATTTCCAAAGACAAAGAATCCATTTGAAATACGAATCGCTTCAAGCGGTACTCCGTAGGTCTGTGAGATATACTTGATTTTTTCTTCATCGCTCGCATCTCTTGAGAAATTTTCCACGGTCTTGGCAAGTGGTTGAACAGGCTCAGACTGACGATTTTCTTTCAAGTGGTTTTGGGCGGCTTTAATTTGAGCATCAGTCAAGTCCTTCTTAAAGAAATAATGAGCGTGATCTCCATGAGAAACTACAAACCCTTGCTCATCTTCACTGACAACGCGTTCAGCTGCAAAGTCGTGATCATGCTCTTCGTCATGATGGTGATTATGGTTCTCTCCATCGTGGTCATGATCTTTATGCTTGGTCCCCTGACTTCCATGGTCACCGTCTTGGTCATGATGATGGTCTTGCTGATCAGGATGTTCTACTGGTTTACTTGGATTTTCCAAAGGTACTGGTTGCCCACTGTCGCTAGCAAGAGGAATCATACGCGCAATCTTTTCTTCCAAAGCAGAAAGCTTTGTATACGGAATGAAATGATAGTGATTTCCATGAGGAATCGCTACGCCACTCGGTGTTCTGCTTGAAATCTTAGCAGGGTCAAAAATTAAGCCATCCGATTCCGCATAACGTTGATTACTTGGAAGTGCATAGAGCTGTTTTAATAGATTCTGAAGGCTCTCTTCTGTATTGCTTGGTGTTTCAGTTTGTTGACTAGAATTAGTGGTTTGACCGATTCCATTTTGACTTGGACGATAGTCAGTCACACTCGGTTGTTTTCTAGTTCCAGAGAGGTAGGCTTGAGCAGCAGCCAATTCACTAGCAGACAAGGAACTCTTTGGAATGTAGTGGTAATGTCCACCGTGAGGAACGATATAAGCATCACCAGTATCTTCTATAATATCAGATGGATTAAAGATGTATCCATCATCGGTAGTATAGCGTCCTTGTGACCGTGCAAGTGTCACTGCACTGTTAGAAGTTGGCGCATCGTGTGTATGACCTTGTTTTTGGCGTTCAATTTCGTCTTTTGTACGAACGTTATCTGCATGTGCCGCATCCTTAAGGTAAACATAATACTTACCATCAACCTTGATAATGTAGCCACCTTTGATTTCGTTGACAATATCAGCGTCTTTAAGTTGATAATTGGCATCTCTCATCAAGAGTTCTTCACTGAAAATTGCATCAAAAGGAACTTTACCATTGTAATAATGGAAATGATCACCGTGTGAAGTCACATAACCTTGATCGGTAATTTTCACAACAATTTGTTCTGCCTGAATATCTTCCTTTTTGCTAACTTGATCTGGTGTCTGAGTTTCTGATTTTTGTGAGTCTTGTTTCCCATCGACATAAGATACACGGTTATTGTCTTTGTTTCCTTCTACTTGGTGTTGGTTCAGTGCATAGATGCAAAGACTTAGGGAAAGTACTAAAGCCGATCCCGCCACAAGATACTTTTTCTTCATTTTCATAATCTCCTCATTTTAATTCTTCAGCAAGAACTTTCATATTTTCTTCTAAATTTTCTAAGTAAGTTTTGTCATTTTCGGGGTCTGCTTCCAAAGGATTCAGTGTTTTCAGACTAACTCCTGTTGATTTGACCAAGGTTTCAGCGACTTTAGAAGAAGCGTTGCTCTCAGTAAAGATAGTTTTAACCTTATAGGTTTTGACAAATTCTTGGATTTCTGTCAACTGTCTCGGACTCGGCTCTTGTTCAGGGGAAATCCCTGCTATACCAAGTTGTTTCAAACCGAAGCGTTTAGCCAGGTACGAAAAGGCTGTATGTTGTGTTACAAAGGTCTTTTGACTCGCTTTTTCAAAAATAGGCTGGTATTTCTTAGTCAATTCTTGAGCTTTAGCGATAAAGTTTTTAGCATTCTTTTGATAAGTTTCCTTATTGGAACTATCAAGCTCCGAAAGTTTATCCGCAATAATCTGCGCTTCTTCGCCTGCTTTTTCAGGATCTAACCAAGTATGCGGATCGTAAAGTGTTTTTTCATCAATCCCATCCCCAGCTTCTACATCTTCCAAGCCTGGTACACGCTCCAAGGTCATCCCTTCAGACGCTTCTAAAACTTTTACTTTTGATTTTTTTAAATTTGGATCCAGGCTTCCCGCCCAAGACTCCAGTGTATGCGAGTGGTAGACAAAGACATCCGCATCATAGATGGCAGCAATGTCATTCGCTGAGGGTTCATATGAGTGAATCCCACTACTTGACTGAATCATCCGTACATCATTCAAGTCCCCTGATACCTCTTTTACCATGGCGTAGATTGGGTAAAAACTTGTTACAATCTTCATCCCTTTTGCCTCTTGTTTTTCTTTTTGGCTACATGCTCCTAAGACAAGAACCAACAGACCTGTCATTAATAATAGAAATGTTCTTTTTTTCATCATTACTCCTTAACTAGTATTTAACCATTTAATTAACTAGTAAATAGTTTATCTTTATTTACCATATATGTCAAGTTATTTTGCACATTTTCATGAAAAAATGAGAACTAGAACTCACATTCTGCTCTCATTTTTCGATTTTATCTTTTCTAGCTCTCCTATTTTGTTTTTAGGAGTTAGAAAATGCTGCTACAACTACTTACTCTCCCTTAACAAAGCCAATAGTTTTTCAGCTTCTGCCAAAATAGTATTGTTGTCTTGGGCGCCAAATAGTAAATTATTCTTTAATCCTGTGAGAGTTTCTTTTGCATTGGACTTGATAATGGGGTCTTGGATTTTTGCAAGTAGCTCTTCAGCCTCTCTTAACTTCGCTTCAACCTTTTCAGTCTCGACCCGAGGCTCTTCTGCTTCCTCTGGCGATTCTTCTTCTGGCTCCTCAGTTGGTTTTGTAGACTCTGGTTTCTCACTCTGCGGTTTCTCCTCTGATGGTTTTTCCGTATGATTGTTATCAGCTTGACCATTTTGGTTTCTTTGAACATGGTCACTTGCATTGCCCCATCCGCTATCTGAATGCGGACGTTCGTTTGGATGTTCAACATAGTACTTCACAGTCGCAAAGAGATCTTCTAGACTATACCCCTTAGGCGCCTCATAAAGACCTTCGTCAAACCACTCAAATTTGATGTTATGGTAATGGTCATAATGAGGTATGATTAAACTACCGTTTTTGACTTCCACAGTATGTTGGAGATTGTAAGGCATACGATTAAGTGGCACCTTCTTAGCTGCTTTTACTCGATTGTAGATAGCCTCTGCTCCTTTAGCCTCAGTATTTCTTGAACCCTGATGGTCAGTCGAAGGAGGCGTCAAACCTTTTTCTTTAGCATAAGCCTGGGCTGCTGCTCTTTCAGCTTCAGCCAAACTACCTTTCTTAATCCAATGACTATGGGTCATATGTGGAGTTACATAGGCATCCCCCTCATCACTGGTAATATCACGAGGATCAAAGATATAACCGTCTTCTGTTGTATACTTGCCTGCCAACTTGGCTACTTGAATCTCATCATCTGTGTAAGCAATTTGCGCATTCGGTTTTCCTAAACGTTCTGGATGACGAATGGGTGCTAAGAAGGCAAGAATATCATCCACCAACTTGACTTTATCACTTGAGGCATCATTGAGGCGTTCCAACAGTTTATCCAAAGCTTCAAAATCAGCTTGTCGCCCTTTATTATCAAGTAAATCTTGATGAATTCTTTCTAGTAAATTATAAGCCTTATTGTAAAATTCTCTATCACTGGATGGGAGCTCAGTTTTCTTATCTCCTAGCTTATGAGATAAACTTTCCTGCTTGGCTAGTTTACTATCAATGGCTGCTGCTGTTTCTGCCGAAAGTTCCTTTGCTGGGATATAACGAGATACTCCATTCTCCTCAAACACATAACCACCGCCTGCTTTTCGAATCGCTTGTTTAACCAATTTTTCGTCAATTGGATTGCTTGGAGCTGGTTGAGGATTTGGTGCAGGTTGCGGACTCGGACTAGGTTCTGGAGTCGGTTGTGGACTTGGTTCTTCCGGTTTTGAATCCGGTAGCCAATGGTTCGAACGATAACGAAGAGGAATAATACGAGCAATTCGTTCTTCCAATTCAGACATTTGTTCATAAGGGATAAAGTGGTAATGGTTACCATGAGGGACAGCTACACCTCTGGCTGTGCGACTTGTGATTTGTGCTGGGTCGAAAACAAGGCCATCAGATTCCACATGTCGTTGGCTCAATGGCAGTTTGTAGAGCTGTTTCAACAAACTATCAATGTCATCACTTTGACTCGCTTGACTGTTAGTGTTGCTGTTGTTGCTTGTGTTAGCATTGGTAGTTCCCTGATTGCTTACAGAAGGGACCCAGTTAGTTCTTGGTGTGCTATCGCTATTTTGTCGGCGATAGGTTATTGAACTTGACAGATTTCCCCGACCAGATAGGAAGGCTTCTGCGGCAGCCAACTCGCTAGCTGATAATTCATTCTTGGGAATATAATGGTAATGATTGCCATGAGGAACGATATAAGCATCACCAGTATTTTCAATGATATCAGATGCATTAAAGATATAACCATCATCCGTAGTATAGCGTCCTTGCGAACGTGCCAAGGATAGAGCACCATCGTTTCTTGGGGTGCCACCTTCACGATGCTGACTATGCTCTTGTTTTTGTCGATTGATTTCTTCTTTTGTACGGACATTATCTGCATGAGCAGCATCCTTAAGGTAAACATAGTATTTTCCATCTACCTTAATAACATAACCACCCTTGACTTCATTGACAATATCCTCATCTTTTAGCTTATAGTTTGGATCCTTCATGAGTAATTCTTCACTGAAAATCGCATCATAAGGAACCTTACCATTGTAATAATGATAGTGGTCGCCATGTGAAGTAACATAGCCTTGGTCTGTTATCTTGATGACGATTTGCTCCGCATTGATTCCTTCACGCTTGCTAACCTCATCAGGAGTCAAATTCTCCGTTTTTTGCGTTGCTTGTTTTCCATCTATATAGGAAACACGATTATTTTCCTTAATCGTTCTGGCTTGATAAAGTCCCAACTCGTAAGAGCAAACACTTAAAATCAAAGCTGCCGCAGAACCAGCAAGGTATTTTTTATTAATTTTCATTGAAACTCACTTTCTTTTTGATATTTCTAGTTACAATTCATTTCTAAATTGCAGAAACTCCTCTCTATTTCTTAACTGGTTAATAGTTTACTCCTAAATTTGCAACTTGTCAAGAATTTTATGAACTGGTTAAGTATTTTTTTGTTCTGACCACTACTTTTTCAAGGTTGGACTTTCTATAAGAAAGATTTTCTTGAAAATTCTTTAAAAAATATCAAAAAAGTCCTTGCAACTGAGTTGCAGGGACTTTTCAATTAATCAAAATTAACGTATTCTTTTTGAAGTTCAAGAACTTCTTCCATTGTTGAGCATTCTGTAAGGGCACGGTTTGCGTACTCTTCCATCTTAACTGTGTCAAGTTTCTTCATCAAGCTACGTGTACGAAGTACAGATGTTGCTGACATAGAGAACTCATCCAAGCCCATTCCGACGAGAAGTGGAACGGCTTGTTGGTCACCAGCCATCTCACCACACATACCAGCCCATTTACCTTCAGCGTGAGCTGCTTTGATCACATTGTTGATCAAACGAAGGATTGATGGGTTGTATGGTTGGTAAAGGTATGAAACTTGCTCGTTCATACGGTCTGCTGCCATTGTGTATTGGATCAAGTCGTTTGTACCAATTGAGAAGAAGTCAACTTCTTTGGCAAATTGGTCTGCAAGCATAGCTGCTGCAGGGATCTCGATCATGATACCAACTTGGATATTGTCCGCAACTGCAACACCTTCAGCAAGAAGGTTTTCTTTTTCTTCGTCAAAGACTGCTTTAGCTGCACGGAATTCCTTCAAGAGCGCAACCATTGGGAACATGATACGCAATTGACCGTGTACAGACGCACGAAGAAGGGCACGGATTTGTGTGCGGAACATAGCATCTCCAGTTTCAGAGATAGAGATACGAAGGGCACGGAATCCAAGGAATGGATTCATTTCGTGAGGCATATCGAAGTAAGGAAGTTCCTTATCTCCACCGATATCCATTGTACGAACGACAACTGGTTTACCGTTCATTCCTTCAAGTACAGCCTTGTATGCTTCGTACTGCTCGTCTTCTGTTGGGAAATCTTGAGAATCCATGTACAAGAATTCTGTACGGTAAAGACCAACAGCTTCTGCACCGTTGTCATTGACACCTTCCACGTCTTTTGGAGTACCGATGTTGGCAGCCAATTCGAAGTGTTTGCCATCAGCTGTCACTGTTTTAGCATCTTTCAAAAGTGCCCATTCAGCTTTTTGTTGAGCATAAGCTTCACCAGCTGCTTTAAATTCTATTGCTTGTTCATCAGTTGGGTTGATAATAACCTCACCAGTGATTCCGTTAACAGCAAGGATGTCACCGTCTTTAACGATTTCAGTGATGTTATTTGTACCCAATACAGCAGCGATTTCAAGTGTACGAGCCATGATAGCTGAGTGGCTTGTACGTCCACCGATGTTGGTTACAAAAGCTTTTACAAAGTTCTTGTCCAATTGAGCTGTATCAGAAGGAGTCAAGTCATGTGCAATGACAATTACTTCTTCATTGATAGAAGCTGGGTTTGGCAATTTTTTACCAAGAAGATTTGCCAATACACGTTTTGTCACGTCGCGGATATCCGCCGCACGTTCTTGCATGTATGGGTTGTCTTCCATACCTTCAAAGATAGTGATAAACATGTCTGTCACTTCTTTCAGACCTGCTTCTGCATTCACTTTCTTAGCACGGATTGTTTCTTTGATTTGACTAATCATTTCTGGATCAGCAAGAACCATTAAGTGAGCGTCAAATACTTGAGCAGCTTCTTCACCTAGCGTACCTACTGCTTTCTCACGAATAACAGAAAGCTCGTCTTGTGATGCTTTTAGAGCGACATCAAGGCGAGCTTCTTCTGCGTTTGTATCTTCGACTGTAACAGTCTCAAATGACAAATCCGGTTGAACGAGTAGATATGCTTTTGCAACTGCAACACCGTCTGATGCTGCGATTCCTTTAAGCATTTCTGTCATTTTCCTTATGCCAATCCTTCTTTTTCCATAGTTTCAGTGATAGCAGCGATTGCGTCGTCAGCATCTGCACCTTCAGCTGAAATTGTAACGTCAGCACCTTGGCCAACACCGAGACTCATGACACCCATGATAGATTTAAGGTTTACTGATTTACCTTTGTACTCAAGAGTGATATCTGAAGCAAATTTGCTAGCTGTTTGAACCAACAATGTTGCTGGACGTGCGTGAATACCTGTTTCTGCCACTACGTGGAAATCTTTAGAAGCCATAGTTTGACTCTCCTTTAAGTGTTTTCTTTTTGAGTTATATGTGATAACCCTTACAAGACTGTATTATATCATCTTCAAGATAATTTTTCAAGTATTTTATGGACTTTTACTGAAAATGAAATTACTTCTTTTTCTATTATAATGAGCACTCTAGCAATTAAATAGCATATCTAAACACTAATTGTTCAAAAATGTTATCATCAAAATTCAATTTTCAAAGCTATTTTCTCTTAATATCAATCAGAAGACAATCCTAGTAAATAATGAAAAAATAATACTATTTAGTTATAATTAATATAACTCAGCCAACCTATTATTTGAAAAGACTTCATCAAATACTGAAATTCTAAAACCTACTCTTACCATCAACAGTAGAGAATTTATTCAATTTGCTACTTAAAGTAAAATAGGCTTGTAGCACCTAACAGTAAAAATGTAGATATATCTAAGTAGTATAAGTAGAACTAAAACTTTGATTGATTCCATTCAAATAAAGTATCCAACCAATCAAAAACGACATTATGGGCGAGTCTTAAATTATTGACTTGGCAATGAGCGTCCGCACCACTTTCCGCCTCAAATACTTGAAGTTTAGTTTGTTGATTTTTAGATTTAAGTGATTCATAAATTACCTTAGTTTGATGCTGCAGTTCAGCACCCTCACCCTTTCCCATGATAAACAGGCATGGGCATTGAATTTTTTGATAATCTACAATCTTTGCATAGTTAAATACATCATCAATAGCACTCTTAAAATCAGAAGTACCAAACTGCCATGCATACTTTTTAAGATTCAAATTTGCTGATTCATTCAAATTTCCAGCTAATTTTAAAATGGCATTTATTAACCAACTAGGTGCTTTCAAACTTGATCCGAATTCTTTTCTGAAGAGCTCTGCAACGTCGTAAATAGGGGTACTAGCAATCCAAGCATGAATTCTTGGATCCTTTTCGACAGCTTGTGCGGTAAAATATCCCCCTCCGCTGACACCATAAATGGCTAAATAATTTAGTTTAGGATTTCTATTTTCCAACCAGTCTATGCATAATGAAATTGGAATAGAAGCATCCACATCAAAGATTAGCCCTCTACTAGGATTGCTCCCTTGACCAGGAAGGTCAACCATTAAAACATTATAATTTCGTATCCATCCAGGATATCCTGCAAAATAAAATAAATCTTCGCGATAAGTATCACCTCCACCAATCATAATCAGCGTTGGGCAATTATCACCGCTATGAAGATAATAACCAGGCAAGTAGGAATCCTGATAAGCAATAGTTAGTTTTTCAATCGGTGTACCTAGTGAATGAATTGCACTAGAGAACGCCTTCTCCATTTGACAAACGATAGGTAAGTATTCGGCAGAAAATGGATCAGTAAACTGGATTGCCGATCGAAGTGAGTAGGTCTGTGCGAGATAATACTGCGCCTTTGTTTGTTCACTCAAACCTAAATTACTAACCTTTTGTTCAAGATAGTTCACATGTGATAAAAACTCATTTTTCCAGTCATCAGGTTTTGGTGAATTACCTAACTTTTGAGCAAGATAATACAGCTCTCCATGAGAGAGGCCAAAAACTTCACCGATTCCTAGCAACCAATTAAAGAAAAAATCCGTATCCCCATTCTTAAAAAATACGCGAGTCGATTGCCGTTTTAAAATGACCTCGTTTTCTTTCACCACGCACCTCCTGATTTGCATTCTTTCATTTATTAATCTATTAATCCTATTTCCCTAACAACATTATACTATATATTTCCACAGTAAGTATAAGTTTCTAAAGTGAATAACTCTATTCTAATAGTTTTTGCATATTCAACATTTATCTAACTCATCTACTGTCTTTTATATTTTTTAAATAGTCTATATACCTAAATATCGTAATCGCTATAAACTCTTTTCATAGCTTCATTTTTAAATTTATTCCTATCTATATGGTCACTACTAGTATACCACATAAAGCGAATACTTCCCAAAAATTACAGTTATATACTCTCTATCAAGAATACGAAATTCATAATCTATTTGGATGAATGCAGTATAATCTAACATCTTCATTTTAGTTATCTTTTAAATATTTTAATACAAAATATAGGGACATCTTGTGCAGAGACTTTCTTTTTTTCATTAATATTACAGTTTCAGTTTTGTTAAAGCATTGTCTCCGCTAAACTTATTCATGCTCTTACGATTTTTGCCATTTTCAACTTCTTTCAAAAACCACTATATCTTGTATTTTAATTTTAAAACTGTAACTTTTAGGCACAAGATTTAGTTTAAAAAGTTTGACAAAGTTTTTTTTTCTGATATACTAAGAAAGTAATCAAATTTTATGAGGAGTTACGAAAATGGTAACGGTTTATTCTAAAAATAATTGTGTACAATGTAAAATGACCAAACGTTTCTTGGATAGCAACAACGTGTCTTATCGTGAGATCAATCTTGACGAGCAACCTGAGTACGTCGATCAAGTTAAAGAGCTCGGTTTCAGCGCTGCTCCTGTTATCCAAACACCAACTGAAGTCTTTTCAGGTTTCCAACCAGGAAAACTGAAACAATTAGCATAATCTTAGTAAATCATCCAGAAGAAACTCGCTTCTAGGGCTAACTTAGAGGCCTTTCTTTTGTAATCAGGTTAGATAAGGAAAATTTTATGGGATTAAAACATCTTGAAGACGTGACATACTTCCGTCTCAATAACGAAATCAACCGTCCTGTTAATGGACAAATCATGCTTCATAAAGATAAGGAAGCCTTGGATGCTTTCTTTAAAGAAAATGTAGTTCCAAACACTATGGTTTTTGATTCAATTACTGATAAAATCAACTACCTCATTGAACACAACTATATCGAAACTGCATTTCTCAAGAAATACCGCCCAGAGTTTTTGGAAGAATTGCACCAATTTATCAAAGACCAAAACTTCCAATTCAAGTCATTCATGGCTGCCTATAAATTTTACAACCAGTACGCCTTGAAGACTAACGATGGTGAATATTACCTTGAAAGTATGGAAGACCGTGTCTTCTTTAATGCGCTTTATTTTGCAGACGGAGATGAAGCGATTGCGACTGATATTGCCAATGAAATCATCCACCAACGCTACCAACCAGCTACTCCTTCTTTCTTGAATGCTGGTCGCGCCCGTCGTGGGGAGTTGGTATCTTGTTTCTTGATTCAGGTAACTGATGACATGAACTCTATCGGACGTTCCATCAACTCAGCTCTTCAACTTTCACGTATCGGTGGTGGTGTGGGAATTTCCCTCAGCAACCTTCGTGAAGCTGGAGCTCCTATCAAAGGTTACGAAGGAGCAGCATCTGGTGTCGTGCCAGTTATGAAACTTTTTGAGGACAGTTTCTCTTACTCTAACCAATTAGGGCAACGTCAAGGTGCTGGGGTTGTCTACCTCAATGTCTTTCACCCAGATATCATTGCTTTCCTTTCAACTAAGAAAGAAAATGCCGATGAAAAAGTTCGTGTGAAGACACTATCACTTGGTGTTGTAGTACCCGATAAATTCTACGAATTGGCTCGCAAAAATGAAGAAATGTACCTCTTCAGTCCTTACTCTGTAGAACTTGAATACGGTGTGCCATTCAACTACATCGACATCACTGAAAAATACGATGAATTAGTCGCAAATCCAAACATCCGTAAGACAAAAATCAAGGCGCGAGATTTGGAAACTGAAATCTCTAAATTGCAACAAGAGTCTGGCTATCCTTATGTGGTCAACATCGATACGGCTAACCGTGCAAATCCAGTTGATGGAAAGATTATCATGAGTAACTTGTGTTCTGAGATTCTTCAAGTTCAAGAACCAAGCTTAATCAACGATGCTCAAGAATTTCTTCAAATGGGAACGGACGTTTCATGTAACCTTGGTTCAACCAACGTCGTCAACATGATGACCTCACCTGACTTTGGTCGTTCTATTCGTGCCATGGTTCGTGCCCTTACTTTTGTTACAGATAGTTCGCACATCGTAGCTGTTCCTACTATTGACCACGGAAATAGTTTGGCTCACACCTTTGGTCTTGGTGCCATGGGACTGCACAGCTACCTTGCCCAACAACTGATCGAATACGGATCACCTGAGTCAATTGAATTTACCAGTATCTACTTTATGCTTATGAACTACTGGACCTTGGTGGAGTCAAACAATATCGCGCGTGAACGTGGTATTACCTTCCACAACTTTGAAAAATCAGACTATGCTAACGGAAGCTACTTTGATAAGTATGTGACAGGCGAATTTGTTCCAAAATCAGACCGTGTTAAAGAACTCTTCAAAGACGTCTTTATCCCATGTGCTGCTGACTGGGCTGAACTTCGCGAAAAGGTTCAAGCAGATGGTCTTTATCACCAAAACCGTCTAGCTGTTGCTCCAAATGGTTCTATCAGTTACATCAACGATGTTTCTGCATCTATCCACCCGATTACGCAACGTATCGAAGAACGCCAAGAGAAGAAAATCGGTAAAATCTATTATCCAGCTGCAGGCTTGTCAACAGAAACTATTCCTTTCTACACTTCTGCTTACGACATGGATATGCGTAAGGTGATTGATGTTTACGCTGCTGCAACAGAACACGTGGACCAAGGACTTTCACTCACCCTCTTCATGCGTAGTGATATTCCAAAAGGTCTTTACGAATGGAAGAAAGAAAACAAACAAACGACACGTGACTTGTCTATCCTTCGTAACTATGCCTTTAACAAGGGTATCAAGTCTATTTACTACGTCCGTACCTTTACAGACGACGGTGGAGAAGTCGGTGCTAACCAATGTGAAAGCTGTGTGATTTAGCTCTATTCTGAGCTAACTAAATTTCCTCAGATTACTGATTAAAGGATTACACTAAACTAAACTTGGACAAGCATCTAAAATACTAGGAAAAATGAAAAGTCGGTCTTCCGACTTTTTGTGCGATACTCTTCTCAGACTATGATAAAATAGAGATGATTTGACAATCGCATTATTACATACAGAAAGAGATTTTAAATGGAAACTTACTACAAAGCCATTAACTGGAATGCCATCGAAGATGTCATCGACAAATCCACTTGGGAAAAGCTAACGGAGCAATTCTGGCTCGATACACGTATCCCCTTGTCAAATGACCTAGACGACTGGAGGAAACTATCAAACAAAGAAAAAGACTTAGTTGGAAAAGTCTTTGGTGGTTTGACCCTTCTCGATACCATGCAATCTGAAACTGGTGTTCAGGCGCTTCGCGCAGACATCCGTACACCGCATGAGGAAGCTGTTTTCAACAACATCCAGTTTATGGAATCTGTCCACGCAAAATCTTACTCTTCTATCTTTTCTACCTTGAACACCAAGGCTGAAATCGAAGAAATCTTTGAATGGACCAACACTAACCCCTACCTACAAAGAAAAGCGGAAATTATCAATGAAATCTACCTCAATGGTAGCCCACTAGAAAAGAAAGTTGCCAGCGTCTTCCTTGAAACCTTCCTCTTCTACTCTGGTTTCTTTACCCCCCTCTACTATCTCGGTAACAACAAACTGGCCAACGTTGCGGAAATCATCAAACTGATCATTCGTGATGAGTCTGTTCACGGAACCTACATTGGTTACAAATTCCAACTTGGTTTCAATGAATTACCTGAAGAAGAGCAAGAAAAGCTCAAAGAATGGATGTACGACCTGCTCTACACCCTCTATGAGAACGAAGAAGGTTATACAGAAAGTCTCTATGACGGTGTGGGATGGACCGAAGAAGTTAAAACCTTCCTTCGCTACAATGCCAATAAGGCCCTTATGAACCTAGGACAAGATCCACTCTTCCCAGATTCAGCTGATGATGTCAATCCCATCGTCATGAACGGTATTTCAACAGGAACTTCTAACCACGACTTCTTCTCTCAAGTCGGAAATGGTTACCTCCTTGGTGAAGTTGAAGCCATGCAAGACGAGGATTACAACTACGGTTTAGACTAATTTGACCAATCATTCAAAATATCATGGTTTGTTTAAAACAACCATGGTATTTTTGTTTTTGTTTTATTTTGTTTTTTTATTTGATTGATTGAGCGTTTTATGGTAAGATAATAATAGTAGAAATCGAGGTGATAAGGATGCTAAAGCAAGAAAAACTAGATAGTATTCTAGAAGCAGTAAACACAAAAGGCACTATTACTGTAAAAGAGATTATGGAGAGTCTTGATGTGTCAGATATGACAGCTCGCCGCTACTTACAAGAATTGGCAGATAAGGATTTGCTGGTACGCGTGCATGGTGGCGCTGAAAAACTTCGTACAGGTTCTCTCTTAAACAACGAACGCTCAAACGTCGAAAAACAAGGTTTGCAGATTGCTGAAAAACAAGAAATTAGCCGTTTTGCAGGTCATTTGATTGACGAAGGTGAAACTATTTTTATCGGGCCAGGAACGACCTTAGAATGTTTTGCTTGTGAACTCCCGATTGATAATATTCGTGTTGTAACAAACAGTCTTCCTGTTTTTCTCATCCTAAACGAACGAAAACTAACAGATTTGATCTTGATTGGTGGAAACTATCGCTCTATCACTGGTGCTTTTGTAGGGACACTTACCTTGCAGGATTTGACTAACCTTCAGTTTTCTAAGGCATTTGTAAGCTGTAATGGCATTAAGGATAAGGCTATTGCCACCTTCAGCGAGGAAGAGGGCGAAGTACAACGAATCGCCTTGAATAATGCTAATAAAAAATACTTACTGGCAGACCACAGTAAGTTTAATAAGTTTGATTTTTACAATTTTTACAATATATCAGAGATTGATACGATTGTTTCAGATTCTAAACTGAGTCTGGAGACATTTGAAGATCTGTCCAAACAAACAACCATTCTTTTATCAAAACCATAAAAATTCCCCTGCCTTTTGGCGGGGAATTTTTTTGTTAGTTTTAGTCAATAATCTGCGTCTCAGCTAGTTTCTTGTACCAGTGAGCTGATTTCTTTGGATAACGCTCCTGCGTCTCAAAATCAACATAGAAGAGGCCGTAACGCTTTTCGTAACCATTTGACCAAGAAAAGACATCCATCAGAGACCAGATAAAGTAGCCTTTGACATTGGCTCCATCAGAGATTGCATCTGCAATCACTTCCATATGTTTCTTAACATAATCAATCCGTCCATCATCATAAACTGTCCCATCCACAAACTCATCTTTGTATCCAAGACCATTCTCAGTGATGTAGATTTTCTTGTAGTTAGGATAATCCTGCTTCACGCGCATGATTTGATCATACAAACCTTGAGGATAGATAATCCAGTCCCAATCCGTACGTGGCACATAATCTGGAGCTACACGGCGTCCGACTCCCTTAATCTGATATTTAGAGCTTCCTTTTTCACCCTTACCATTGTGAATGATTTCTGTTTCGCCATCAAAGGCTTGCATCCAATCACTCATGTAGTAGTTAATTCCAAGGAAGTCATTCAAGTCTTTTGCGGCTTCTAGGACTACGAAGTCTTCTTCACGCAAATCTAAGCTTCCACCATTGACTGCTAAGATATGGTTGACACCTTCCATGGTTACTTCGGAATATCGTCCTAGATAAGTCGCGTCTAGGATAAACTTGTTATGGATAATATCTTCTAACTCAGCTGCACGGACATCTGCAGGATTTTCAGGATCCAGAGGATACTTAGTAGGCAGGGCATGAACCACACCAATTTCACCTTTATAACCTTTATCTTTATATAGCTTGACTGCACGCGCATGAGACACCATCATATTGTGGTGAGATTGAAATACTTTGGCAAGGTCGTACTGAATACCTGGAGGGAATTTCCCAACCAAATACTGACCATCTCCTATCGGCCCAATTTCATTAAAGGTTGTCCAAAAGTTAACTTCAGGAAATTCTTCAAAACAGAAGGCTGCATAATCCACAAAGTGATCAATGTTTTCTCTATTCAGGAAATCTCCGTTTGAATGAAGTGCTTCTGGCGTGTCAAAGTGATGAAGAGTCACGAAGGGCTCAACATGCCGTTTGTGGCACTCTGCAAATAGATTATGATAGAACTCAACCCCCTTGTCATTAACCTTCCCATAACCCGTTGGAAAGATACGTGACCAAGCGATTGAAATACGGATACCATTGACACCATACTCTTCTGCAAGTTTGAGATCAACTGGGTATTTGTGATAGAAATCACTGGCTGGTTCAGCAGTGTACCAGTAGTTATCTTTGAGGTATTTGTCCCAGGCGACTGGCCCTTTACCATCAGTATGTGTAGCACCTTCTGCTTGGTAGGCTGCTGTTGCTCCGCCAAAGATAAAGTCTTTTGGAAGTGTTTTTGTCATTTGATTCACCTTTCAAGAAATAGAAATGAGATGGAGATAGAGTTGGGAGGAGTTCCTCCATCTCACTTCTTCGCTATTTACCTTTTATTCTTCGAACTGCGCTTGAACAAAGGCAAGAGCGCCTTTTCCATCGCGAGTCAATTTAATGTATTGGCCACCTTCTGTCTTAGCAAGTTTGATACCAAGTTTGTCGGTTTCGGCCTTCATGTCTTCAAAGTTTGAAGCAACTTGAGGAGCAAGGATAACCAGATCAAACTCTGGCAACATTTCACGGTGAGCTCCATAGCCACCAGCTGCTGCTTTAACAGGAACTTTGTATTCTGCTGCCGCTTTGTTTAGAGCATTTGCAAGGAGACCACTTGTACCTCCTCCTGCACAGAGAACGAGAACATTTGTTTCTTCTGTGATTGTGTTTTGCGCTGCTTCTACACCTGCTTTTTCAAGAATAGCATCTGCTTTGGCAGTGTTGAAGTTTGCAGCTACTTTTTCTTTCAATTCATCATTGGCTTTGCCTGAACGCTCTTCTTCAAGAATTTGTTCATCATAAACCTTGAGGAATGGATAGTAGATGGCTACGTCAACAAGGATTAACAAAGCAGCAAGAACAAATGACAAGAATTGGAAGTTTGTACCGAGAACAATACCGAGCGGACCTGGTGTTGTCCAAGGAAGGTTAGCAGTAAATGAGTTCATGCCAAGCGTCTCAATGAAGAATTTAAAAATCCATACGTTGGCAATTGGCGCAAAGATAAATGGAATAAAGAAAATTGGGTTCAAGACAAGTGGTGCACCAAACAGGATTGGTTCGTTTACTCCAAAGAATGTTGGAACAACAGACGCACGTCCGATTGCACGGTTACGTTTCGATTTGGTCAACCACATGAACATGAATGGGACAACCAGTGTCGCACCCGTACCACCCATGGTAACGATAAACATTTGTGTACCTGAAGTAAGAATCTTGTCTGCATGCATCCCTTGTTGGAGAAGGTTCAAGTTGACTTCGGCATTTGCATAGGTAATAGCTGCGATTGCTGGTTCAACGATAGATGGACCATGGATACCAACAAACCAGAAGAAGGCAAAGGCACCAAAGATAATCGTAATACCTAGATAACCATCAGCAGCAGAGAATAATGGTGCAAAGAATTTACCGATTGATTCAGCTACGCTTGCACCAACAAAATGACGAGCTAGTAAATCAAGAGCATAAAGAGAAACCACTGATAGAGTGAATGGAATCACATCTTTAAAGACTTGTGAGATATTTGGTGGAACTTCGTCAGGCATACGAATGGTAACGTTGTTCTTAACACAAACCTTATAGATGGCTACAGTAACAAAGGCAGCAAGAAAGGCAGAAAGCAAACCTTTTGTCCCAAGGAAACCTGTCGCAAAGCCACCTTCAATTGGATCAGCTGCCAACATCAACAAACCAACAATCGCAGCCAACAGTGTTGACATATAGTTGATTTGGTTGGTTTTTTCCATGCTGCGGTTTACTGAGTCGGTCAATGACTTAGCTGTTGTACCAGCTACCAAGAGAGCCAGAATCCCCATTGAATAGCTATAAGGTTTCATGAGGAGATTAACAACATCATCAGACCATTTAAAGCCCCATGAGTTTGGTACAAAAGCAATCAAGATAAAGATACTTGAGAAGAGAATAACAGGCATACCTGCAATGAAACCATCACGAATAGCACGAAGATAGATATTACGAGATAATTTCTCAAAGAAAGGCTTCCCTTTCTCGATAAATGAAATTAGTTTGTTCATTACTTAACTCCTCTCTTGTAGAGTTCAATTAAATGGTGCATCAAATCTTTTAACAAGATAGTTGTCATCAAGTGATCCTGGCCATGCATCATGGTTACACTATAGGCCAAATCTTCACCAGCTGCTTCCTTAGTCAATAGACTTGTTTGCGCGTGATGAGCCTCGGCGATACAGCCACCAGCTTCCTCGACTAAGCTATCTGCTTTCGCAAAATCGCCAGCTTCAGCAGCCTTCAAGGCTTCCAATAGTTTTGAACGAGCATCGCCAGCATAGGCTACGATTTCAAAACCTAACAATGTTACTTCTTCTCTATTCATGATAGAATTCTCCTTATGTATTTTTAATTAAATTTTTATGACAATAAACGTTGGATATGTAGAACTAGATAAACTCGTTCACTTTTATACAAATCAAGACCCGTATGTTGCGTAATCACATCATAGATCTTGGAACCAATCTCGAACGCTTTTGGATAGGATTGTTTAATATGATCTTCCATATCCAGAAGAGATTGATTATCATCTCTGGAACGGTCTAAATAATCCAAAAAATAGTTGAGATGAATCATAAAGCGATCATAGAAATGGTTATTCTCTTTAGTTCGTTGAATAGAGTAACTCTTCAGCACTTCTTCAACATTCCTGAGAATTTCTTTCCTCTTATCAATCGACTCCACAAGTTCCACTTCATTCTCCCCTTCGGCATTGATGAAATGATAAGCGATCCGAATAATTTCATCCTCAGGGAAATGATCTGTCAACTTCTGACGGTAGATTTCAAAGGCTTCCTTTGCGATTTGAAAAGCTACAGGATACTTGGCAGAAATATCTGGCAGATTGCTATCCTTGTACCTTCCTTGTGTTAGAGCTTGATAAGAACAATATATATGATCTGTCAAAGTCACATAGAGATACTCTTGAATCGGATAATGATATTTCTTAGAAAGCTTATCAATGATCTCGTAGGTCACTGTGATAAAATCAAGCGGAACATCTTTGAGAAGAGCCATAAAGTTTTCTCTGGACTCTTCGGTCTTCATCCGAAAGATTTTCTCAACCTGATTTTCAGCAATCAAATCCCCCTTCTTTTTTCCAAATGCAATCCCCTTACCAATCACAATCACTTCTTCCCCTTTGTCGTTTCTGACAAGCGAGACGTTGTGATTCATTGGGTTTAGAATTCGATACATGGCAACCTCCTTTTGTATCTTAAAGGTATATGAGTATAAAAAATGACCACAAATGAACTAGAAAATCCTTTGATTTCTAATCCACCTGTGATCATGCCTAATATTACTTAGTAACACTCACCTTGTATTAACTTGTGATTTAAGTATAGCACAAGTCAGTTTGTTTGTAAACCTTTACATTCAACTTTTTTTAAATTTTTTAGATTTATGTTCCTAAACTAGGAGGAGCTTCTTACACGCGTTCAGTCCATGAAGTCGCTGTGGTTTGGAGAACCTTGTTAAGTTCGTCAATGTTCTCAAATCCAGTTGTGCGTAGCCATTCACGAGCTGCTGCCTCACCGTCTTTGATGTAGGCTTCAACTGATCCAGCCCAAGTTGCACGGCCGCAAAGAACTCCGTTGAAGTTTGCGCCTGATTCGTGGGCAAAGACAAGGGTTTCTTGGAAGAGTTTAGCTGATACACCAGCACTCAAGTAGATGTATGGCAAGTTCGTTGCTTCGTCTTGTGCTTTAAAGAAGGCTGCTGCTTCTTCACGAGTATGGACGATTTCACCATCGCCAAAACCTTCAATGTATTTGACGTTGACTGGAACTTCCACTTTCAAGACATCGATGTTGAAGCGTGGATTTGAAAAGACTTTCATGGCACCGATAACCTTGTGTGGTTTCACTTTTGCGTATTCTGCAGAACCTGCGTCAGCGATTTTTTCATCATAAGCCAAAATTTCAAGGAAGAATGGAATGTCTTCTGCCACACACTCAGAACCAATACGTTCGATGTAAGCTTGCTTTTCTTGATTGAGCTCGTCAGCGCTGTCTACATCGTAGTAAAGCAAGAACTTAACAGCATCTGCACCTTGTTCCTTGATGCGTTTTGCAGACCAAACATCCAAGCAATCAGGCAAGCGTTTAGTGCTAGTTGTATCGTAGCCAGTTTTTTCATAGGCAAGGAGAAGACCAGCATTTGGATCAAGCGCTTTTGTAGCTGGAAGTCCATACTCAGGGTCAAGGAGCATAGATGATGCGTATTTTGTCAATTCATCAGCTACCAAGACCTTAAGTTCTTCCATTTGAGCAACTGTTGGCTCTTCTGTTTGATATTGAGCCATAAGGCGTTTTAAAGCACCACGTTGGTCAAAGGCAAGAGCTGAGATAATGCCGTTCTCGTCAGAGAGTTTTTCTAAGCGTGCACGTTTGTTTTCTGTTAAAGCCATTTTATACCTCTTTTACTATTAATTGATCATATAAAGCTTGATAGTTGGCCATATTGACATGACCTGTCATCTTTTCTTGGGCATTGAGCATACCAAGGACATTGGCCTTGATGAGGAGTTCTTGATCAGATTCCTTATGAAGAAGACCTGATGAAATACCTGCAACAGTAGAATCTCCAGATCCAACTGGATTAACTACTTGAATTCTCGGAATATCTACCTTGTAGAAAGTATCACCATGTTTTGCAAAAGCACCATTTGCACCAAGTGAAACGATAATCCATTCAATCCCTGCAAATAGAGACTCTTGAAGAACTTCCTTTAATTCATCCAAATCCTCAGAAACTTCTCTTCCAAGAAGTTGAGACAATTCTTCATTATTTGGTTTGATTACTGTTGGTTTGTGTGGTGATTCAAGAACTGCCTGAAGGGCAGCACCTGAGCAGTCCAGAACAACTGGTTTTCCTGCGCGATTAGCAAGTTCTACCAAGTTCGCATAATAGTCAACTGGAAGACCTGCTGGCAGACTACCGGAGATGGCTACTACTTCTACAGTGTCAAGAAGATTCTCGAAATGAATCAAGAAATCTTGCCCTTCTTGTTCCAAAACTTCTGGTCCTTTTTCAAGGATTTCTGTTTGGTTGTCTCCGTGGAGAATAGCGATACAGTTACGAGTCTCTCCTTGAATGGAGAAGAAATGTTTACTGACCTTATCATCGATATGTTCTACCAAAAACTCACCAAGTTTGCCACCGACCAGACCAGTAGCAGCAACAGAATCACCAAACTCTGAAAGAACTCGCGTAACATTGAGCCCTTTACCACCAGCTGTCTTGGTCACATCCACCACACGGTTGATAGTATCAATTTTCAATTCATCCAAAGGATAAGAAATATCAATGGATGGATTCATTGTGACTGTTAAAATCATGCGTCACCTCTTAGTCGTGGTATTCACCACGATCCCATTTTTCAAGGAATTCTGTAAAGAAGTTTGCATCTGCTTGATGAGCATTGTGAGTCTCAACGTGTTCAATTTTTGCAATCAATTTTTTGTTTTCTTCTGATGGTTTGTATTCAGCATTGATGAAAGCTTCAATGATATCGCACATAAGCAATTCACCAGTAATCTTACCACCAAATCCGATAACGTTGGCATTGAGTTCTTCTTTAGCATAAAGTGCTGTTGTCATATCACGAACCAAGGCAGAGCGTACACCTGGAACTTTGTTAACAGCGTTATTGATACCAACACCAGTACCACAGATACATACCCCAAGATCAGCTTGTCCGCTAACAACTGCTTCCCCTACTTTTTTACCAAAAATTGGATAGTGTGTTCGAGCATGATCGTAAGTACCAAAGTCAATGACTTCATGTCCTTTTGATTTCAAAAATTCTGAAACCGCCATTTTTTCATCTGTTACGATGTGGTCACATCCAATTGCAATTCTCATTTTTATCTTACCTTTCTTACTATAATCTAATTAGCACATTTTGTTCAACATGTCGACACGAATTTGGTGACGGCCACCGTCGTATTTACCATTAACAAAACCTTTAGCAATATTTTTAGCCAATTCATCACCAACAAGTTGTGCACCCATAGTGATCATGCGTGAGTTGTTGTGTCCACGAGTCATATAGGCTGAACGTTCATCTGAAACTTCTGCAGCAACCATTCCTTTGATTTTAGTTGCGACCATGAATGGACCAGCACCATAAGCATCAATCACGATACCAAGGTTTTGTTCTTCTTTGTTTACTTCTGCAGCAACAGCAAGAGTCACATCGACAAAGTCTTGGCCTTCTGCTGTAACATCCACTACTTGGAAGTTTTCTTTTTCTAGGAAGTCTTTCACAACCTCTTTCAATCTCAAACCTGCAGCATCTGCACCGATAACAATAGACATATTGTTTACTCCTTTTTATTTTTCTAGGCCAGTAAAGACTTTTATAGCTAGCAGTATACTTACAAAAGGCTTTCTAGCAGTTTATTAACAAATTAAATTGAATGAGATGAATAACACCTTATCCAAGTCCAGGAAATCAGTTTCCTAGAGCTAATATTTCTCTATCAAAGAGAATATAACAAATGATTGTTTGTCTCAAACATCATTTGTTGTTTACAAACATAATATACTCCTATTTTTATAAAAAGTCAACACTTATTGTTTGTTTTTGTGTTTTATTTTTTAGTTTAAAAGATTTCGATATCAAAACCAATCTGATCTACTTGGCCTGGTTCTAGGAGACGAACATTCTTCTTATCTTCCAGATGATCTCCTTCTTCAAGTGAAGTTGACAAGCCAGACCATGGTTCAAAGGCAATGAAAGGCCCCTTATTTAAGGTTGACCAGATGATGAGATTTGAAAACTCTTGGAAGTTTACTTTCAATCCTTTCTCATGTTTGCGAGAACGAAGCGCGATCGTTCTGGATTGCAACTCATCCAAAGTCACTGCATCAACACGAAACAGATCGTAACTGAGCTCCACTTCCTTTTGAGCCTTCAACCATAGACTTCTATCCTGTAAATCTAACATTCCTGTTTCTGGGAATGGACGCGGAACAGAGCAAGTCTCTTCTTTCTCAAACTCTAAATAGTAATCTTCATAAGTTTCGCCATCCAGCAGAGGGCAATTAAATCCTGGATGACCTCCGATAAAGTATGGCATGACTTTGCTAGTTTCTTTATTGAGAATCTTGTATTGGGTACGAACTGTCTTGCCAGTCACTAGATAAGTGATTTCAAGACGAAAATGATAAGGATAGTTTTGATAGCTATTCTCATCATCTTCGATAGCAAAGGTTACACTATTTTCTGTTTGATTAACTAATTCAAATTCTTTTTTACGAACCAAACCATGTCTAGGAATAGCTCCTTTCGTCTCCGTTCCATCTGCGTGACTGTAGAAGACTGTATCTTCTCTTAAAGAACCACAGATTGGAAAGAGTACTGGAGCTTGTCCGCTCCAGTAAGTGGGATTTCCTTGCCACAGATACTCAATGCCATCTCGATCCTTGATCGATGACAAGGCGCCACCCAAGGTTTTAAATTGAACCGTTAACTGGTCTGATTTTACTTCAATTACCATTATATCTCCAACTATTTTTAGATTCAAGATAAAAAACTAGGTTGCCACTCCCAACGTCGGAAATTGACAACCTAGTTTTCACAATTTACATTTTATAGGAGCGAATTATTTAGCATTTGCTGCGTATTCTTCGTTACGTTTGATCATTTGTTTTCTATACCAAGCAAAGATACCCACATAGAATACAAGGAAAGCTGCTGCACCAAGGATTGCTTTGATATCGCCTGTTGTAGCATTACCGATTGCCCAACCAAATAGTTTTTCAATTGGTCCTTCAAGAGTTGAGTGAGTGATCAATTGAGTTTGGCTCACACCTTCTGGGAAGGCACCTACACCTTTAGCAAGTTCAGTTGCAAATGGAGCGATAAGTGTACCTGAAAGAAGGAAGAGTGGCAACAAGAGTGTTCCGAAGATGATCATACGGAGCAATTTACCACGAGTAACAACCAAGAGAGCTGGAGTTACACCCATAGCGATGATACCTGCAAGTGGCAAGATACCATTTCCGACATTTGAAAGAAGCACTGCTTCTACTAGCATGATTGGAGCAAGTACGTTGGCACAAGCCCAGATTTCAGCACGACCAGCGATGAAAGGCCAGTCAAGACCGATGTTAAATTTACGTCCTTGAAGACGTTTAGTAGCAACGTTTGTAATACCTTGTGAAAGTGGTTCTACAGCAGCAATGAACCATGAACCGATAAGTGAGAAGAGCTCCAAGCAGACACCGGCAGTCAAACCAAGGCTCAACCAACCTTTAATAACAAGTTCCCATTTATCAGCTCCTTCTACACCAGCAACTGGATGTGGAGTTCCCATCAAACCAATAACGATACCAAGGATGAAACCGATGAAGAATTTAGATCCCCAGAAACCGATTTTCTTGTTCAATTTTGCAGCATCAAAGTCATATTTATCAAGACCTGGCAATACTTTATCGAAGATCTTATCCAAGACCATGATAACTGGGTTCATCATGTAGTTCATGTGAGTTGAAGTCATTGGTGACGAACTTGGTGCGTTAAGAAGATCATCGAAAGTTGGTTTCATCAAGTCAGAGTTGATGATTTTCAAAACACCTACAAGGACAACTGCAGCAGTCGCGATGAAGAGTGAAACCCCTTGGCTAACTCCATTGTTGTCTGCGTACCATTTGATCAAAAGACCAGTGATTGACAAGTGCCAGATATCGAAGATATCGACATCAAGCGTGTCCGTTTTCTTCATTGCAAGCATCACAACGTTGACAATCAACATCACAAGCAAGAAGTAAAGTGTCCAGGCAGATCCCCAAGTGATTGTAGCAAGTGGTGCCCAACCAACGTCAGTGATGTTCAACTGAATACCTGTGTTTTCAACGAATTTCGCAAGTGATGCTGAGAAAGCTCCGTTGAGCATACCGATGATAGCACCGATACCAGTAAGGGCGATGGCAAGTTTAATACCACCTTCAAGCGCTTTGGAGAATTTCACTCCAAATAGTAGGGCCAATACTGTCAAGATGATCAGCATGATGATAGGACCACCCATTTCCAAGACTGGCTTGAAAATCTTATTGGCTAGTTCGATAATGACGTCCATAATAGTTCCTCCCTTTATTTTTATGGAATCTTACAAAATAATAATTAACTTAGTCCGTGTTCTTTGATAGCTGCCTCAATATTGTCAAATACTGGAGCGCTCATTGCTGGAATACGGAACAAGATTGGTCCAGCTTCAATCACTGGAATCCCTGGTTCAAAACCAAGGTCAGTTGCAGCGATTGGTGTGAAGATATCATAGCCTTTCATAAGATCTTCATTCACATCTTTTACCATAACTGCATCGCAGTGAACATCGTACCCGCGGTTTGCGAGTTCTTCTTCAAGAGCACTTTTGATTTGGTGACTTGAGTTTACACCTGCACCGCAGGCAGCGAGAATTTTAATCATTAGGATTTCCTCCAATTTATATTTTTATTTAATAAACAAAGTTAAGCTGTTGCTTCAGCGATATAAGCATAAAGTTTTTCTGGTTCAGAAATTTTTGATAAATCTTCCAGATGGCCATTTCCTGTGAAAAAGTCCATCAACTGAGCAAGAATATTTGTTTGACTCGAACTTGAATTGTTAATGATAAAGAAGAGTAGAGATACTTCCACTTCTCTATCAGGAGCAATCATATTGTGAAAAGTTACTGGTTTTTCTAATCGAACAACCACCACTTTCTCAGCTAGATTATGAACAATATCTGTATGAGGAATCGCTACATTTGGCAAGTCCTTCCCTAGAAATTCCATATCTAAGCCAGTTGGAAATGACTTTTCACGCGTGATCAAGGCTTCACGATAAGTTGGAGTCACTATTTCTCGTTCTTCCAACAGGGTTGCTACCTGGTCAAAGAGTTGTTCTTGATTATCCGCTTCTAAGCAAAACACGAGGTCTTTGTCAAAGAAATGATCTAATCCCATAACAGTTTCCCTTCTTTCAATTAACTTTTACGTTATAAGTATAACACTATATGAAACCGTTGTCAATACTTTTTGTTTTATTTTGTTTCTTTTTTTGTTTTGTTTTAAGAATACAATCAATACCAAACACTCCTTAATTTCAACTACAAAAAAAAAGAAGGTCCAATCCTTCTTCTCTTTCCTTAATTAATAGTAGATAAAATTTCTTCTAGCTTTTGATAGTCCTTAACGCTATCAATTTCATAGATGCTGTTGCCTTCTAATTCTTCGACATACACATCTAACTCTTTGATATTATCTTTAACCATGTTATCCCAATAGAGGTCAACAAATTCGCCGCTTGCATAGGCTTTGTCAATAAAGCCAACAATCTTTTCTGCGGTTGGAGCATCCCAGAATGATACACCACTCAAAATACGGCCAGCTTTGCTATCAACAATGATGTCTTGAACCTTATAGTCATCACCGTAAACCAAGAACCATTCATTTTCACAATCTTCACGATACACACTGAAGTAAGTAGATCGGTCGATATCATTGCGGAACATGTTCTTGAAAAGATAATTGTCCGCATCAATGACATAGCTGTTAGCTAAATCTTCTTTTACAAGGTAAAGTGAGTAAAAGTTATTGTAATCGGCATACTTGTCGTTAAAAACTAAACGAACACCATATTTTTCTTTTAGGTAGTCGAATTGTTCTTTGAGGTAGCCAACAACAATGATAATCTCATCAATTCCTCGCTCTCTTAAAAATTCAATTTGGTATTCTACCAAAGGTTTCTGGTTTACCTTAACCAAGGCTTTGGGGGTGTTTTCAGTCATAGGGCGCAAACGAGTTCCCAACCCCGCTGCCAAGATGATTGCTTTCACGCTATTCTCCTTTATTCTTTGATAATAATATAAACACCAGCCATGACAACAAGTGATGTAATAATGGTCACCATATCGAGAGGTGTTCCTAAAAGCATTGCTGAGAACAATACTGTCCAGACGACATAGCTTACGTTCAAACCAGTTGCTTTTGCAGGTTGTAAACGGTTGATAGCAATGTAATAAGCAAAATAAGAAATCATATTACATGCTGCAAAGACTAACATCAAGCCGAGTAATTGTCCACCTGCTACTTCTGCAAATGAATGATGAGAAAAGAGCACAATCACAAGATAAGACAAGAATGAAGTTACTTGGCGGATTAATAGTGCTTCAATTTCGCTTAGATCACTTTCCATGGCGTAGGAACTAAGAACACTTTCACTTCCCCAGGCAATGGCACAAACTAATGCACAAAGAATTCCGATATAAAAAGAATTAACCTGCTCAACTTTGTATGTCTGGGCAATAATACCAGCGATAATCAACAAAATACCAAAGACAGTATTCTTAGATACCTTGTGTTTCAAAATGAAAAATGCTAGTAAAACAGAAACTGCTGGATAGATAGCTGATACTGAAGACGCAAGAGAACTACCGATATACTTAACCGCATAAAGATTGGCCTGCATGCCAATAGGTCCAGCTAGCAAGGCACCGATAATAACACTGACATTTCGGATATTTAGGAAAATTGAAAAACGAACTTTTCCTTCTTTTACCAAAAGAAAAGCTAACAAGATAAAGATACTCAAGAAATCATGTGCAGCAGCCACTACAAAAGGCGAAAGATTTGTAAAAATCGAAAAGATATAAGAACTGATAGTCAGACCTAGCCCCCAGAAGATACCTGAGAGCAGACCAAAAGAAACACCATTTTTATTCTTCATCCGAACCTCCATAGTAGGTCAAACCGTCAACAGCTCTTTGGTAACGACCCACACCATAATCTCCAAAGTCAGCACCTTGAGCTTCTTTGTACACTGTCCACAAACTCCAGATAGTATCTTGCAAAATTTTATAGATTCGAATCTTTTCACGAGATACTGGAGTTTTGTCACTCTCATAGTAGGTTAGGAAATCTTCTTCTTCCTGATTTGTAAATTCAGATTCCAAAAAGAGAGCTGCCAAATCCCACATTGGGTCATTCATGGAAGAGTACTCCCAGTCAATCAAATACATGCGTCCTTGGGGAGACTCGATAAAGTTTTCTGGAACCAAATCGATATGGCAAGACTTTCTGTCAACACCTAAGTCAGCCAATCTTTTCTCTAACGAAAATACATCTTTTCTCACAGCTTCATAATTGGCGTAAGGGACATTCCCCTCAATCAGGGCTTCGTATTTTTTGATTTCCTCAAAAGGTGCAAATTCCCCTCTTAGTTCTTTACCTGATGCATGAATGGTCTGTAGAATCGGTGCAATCTTTTCAAACTTGGTCTTAATTGAAGTGGAATCAAGCGTTGTTGCAGATTCAATGTACTCATTTACCTTGATTCCTGACTCAATATCAAAAAGATAATTCTTGACATCAAGATTTAAATCTTTCAACAATTCAAGATTGTATTTTTCATCTTGACGATTGATGAGCTTTTCAGTCCCTTTTCCGAAAAATTTAACAATATAGGGTTTAGAAGTTGTTTTAACCAAATAATTCTGATTGGTCATGCCCCCTAGTTGTTCAACACTGAGGACTTCCTCTTCCTCAGATAGCAAGGAAGAGATTTTTTCTTTGATGAGTTTCTCCACAATTTACCTCCATCTTCTACACTTCCCACTTGAACACTGTTTTAAAAGCAGTATTTAGGTCTGTAGCAAAGACTCGGTGAATGTCCTTTATTTCTCTCACTGGTTCTTCAATATAAAGGATATTTTTCAGACGATTCGCAAACTTTTTAACTTCCATCATCTGTATTGCATTTTCAAAATCAATCCGTCCTGATCGTGACGAACCAACCAATAATAAACCTTTTTCTAAAGCATCTCGTGTATTGATATTGACCTTGTACTCGCTCACTCCCATCATGAGAATCGTACCTTGAGGGCGAATGTAACGAATCAAGTCATTGATAGCAGGTCCTGTTCCATCGCCACCACAACATTCAAATCCATGATCAAAGGTCAGATCCTCAGGAATATTATCCGTGATGTAGCACTCTTTTGCAAAAGAGAAGAGCTCCAATTTTTCCCAATGGCGACCAATCACGATAATCTCTGCTTCTGGTAGAGTGTAATTGATAATATTGGCAACCACAAAGGCCAAACTACCATCTCCGATAACTGCGATACGCTCTCGTTTGCTGTGGGCGAGATTCAAGAAACGATCCATAGCATGCATACCCACACTCACAAACTCGGTAATGGCTGCAACTGTGTCCTCAATGTCATTATAAGACACAACACGATCTTTTGGAAGAGAGACAAATTCTCTCATAAAGCCATCATAACCACTAGATAGGAAGTAGGTTCCTGTCATGTAGTTCTCGTAGAACTCCTTGTCACTCTGCATAGGCGGTTGATTTGGGACCATAACTACCTTTTGACCGATTTCATAAGTCCCAGTTGGATCTGAAATAACAGTTCCACAAGACTCGTGAATCATAGCCATAGGAAGCTTTTTAGCCAATATCTTAGGATCACGTTTCCCTTGATAGTAACGTTGATCCGCATGACAGACCGCCATATAATTTGGACGAATCAGGATATGATTTTCCTGATCAATGTCCTCTTCTTGGTATTTTACATTAATAAACTTTGGTTTGGTCAGTTGATAAATTTGATTAATCATAGCCTTAGTCTTTCTCAATCATACTTTTCGCGATTTTCAAGTCTGTCACAGTCGTGATTTTAAGGTTTGAATATTCCCCTTTAGCTAGGGCAACGTCTTTCCCTTTGATAACAAAAATCTTACATGCATCTGTCAGGATTTCCTTTTCTTGATCAGATAGGGATCCATACAAGTCCATGAAATCCTTGCATCGGAAGGTTTGAGGTGTTTGACCTTGGTAGAGGTGAGCACGATTTGGAATATCAGTGATGAACTGACCATTGGTACTTTCAACAATGGTATCAACCGCTTCTACTACTGTGTCAACTGCATCATGATTTTGGGCGAGTTTGATATTGTCCTGAATCATTCGAAGTGTAATAAATGGACGAACAGAGTCGTGGGTAATCACGATGTCTTCTGGAGAAATCGGACGGTAGGCATCAATGGCTTCTATAATCTTCTCGATACTGCTATTACGATCAGCACCACCCTTGGTAATGATGATACGATCCTTATGGAGAGAAAAATACTTGTCAATCAAGTCCTCAGCGTGTGAAACCCAATCTCCATGAACTCCAACTACAATTTTTTCAATACTTGGCTCCAAGACAAATTTTTCAATTGTGTGGATCAAAATAGGACGATCACCCAACTCCAAGAATTGTTTTGGTAAATTACTGATTCCCATGCGTGTGCCAGTTCCTCCGGCTAGAATTCCTGCATAGATCATATATATTCTCCTTTGTTTATTCTTAAAAACTCATTACTATCTATTATATCACAATCTGCCCTTATCATGAAGAAAAGATAGAACCCCATTTAGTCGAACCAACTCACTATTTTGGTCAAAAAGTGAACAATGTCCAAATGAATTTGAAAAAATCATAACAAATTTAAAAATAAAATTAGGTTATCCTCTACATTATCTATTTAACGTTCGGTTAACATAGAGTTTTTCAGAATATAATACAAACCTTAAAGTTATTTTTAAAAATACAAAAAAACTAGAAATCCATAAATTTCTTAAACTAGGAATTAATAAATCCTTTTTTACTCATAACATCAAGCCTAGTCCATTGAAGCACAAAATCGAATAAACTTGAAAAGAGCATAGAAAAGTCAACCGAAATCAATTCATTTTATTTTTTATAAACAGTATAAATGTCCGCAATCTCTCACTTGAAGTCAGCCGTAAACTAGAGATATGATTTACAAGGCATAGCCATTCTTCATTTGCTTTAGTGTAAAGTATTTGGGAAATTGACAGCGTAGTAAAAACATGCTATAATTTACTGTGTATTAAAAGAGGAGAATACTGATTTCTACAGGGATTGCTAATAGAACTTAGCAGCTTGATATGCCTTATAGATAGAAATGGTTTCTTTCAAATGAATTTGAAAGAAAAATAGCCTAGAAAATGAAGTGATTGCTTTTAAAATGAGGGAGGGATGAAAACAACAAAATCAGTATCCTGACCTACATCACTTCACTTTCAAGAGTAAATATCAGCCTATGATTTAAAGAACTAAATTCTTTTGTAGCTTAGGTATTAAAAGCTCTCCTTTATTAAACACACAGAAGATACCACTCTATACGATATATGTTTGAAGGTGGTTACTTTGCTCAAGAAAAACGATATCAGAGGATGAAATTCCCTGACCAAGAAAGGAACCTAGAAACTATTATGATGAACATGCAAAATATGATGAAGCAAGCCCAAAAACTTAAAAAAGACATGGATATTGCTCAAGCAGAATTAGCTGCAACAGAATTTACTGGAAAATCTAGCCAAGATTTAGTCATTGCAACTCTAACTGGTGATAAAAAAGTTGTTAAGATTGAATTTAAACCTGAAGTTGTTGATCCAGAAGACTTGGATACTCTATCTGATTTGACTAGTCAAGCTATCAATCATGCCATTGATCAAATTAATGAAACTGCTAAACAAAAATTAAGTGCTTTTTCAGGCGGATTGTCTTTCTAGTTCTATTGACTTTTAGCATTTATAACTATTTGTTAATTGTATCAAAGTTACACCCTATAATAAAAAGGAGAGGTTCGTTCCTCTCCTTTTTATTATTTCAGTCCATAATTTCAATCCACATATTGTAAACTGAAATTCAAACACTTTTCTACTTATCTATTTTTATATTAGGTCTCAACTACTATAAATGACTAGTTTAGAAATTAAAGAACTCCGTTGCTTTTTTTAGTAGTAGTTCCGTATACTCAGGATCATCTTGCGCCGTTGTTACTTGCAACTGAACCATTTCAAGATCATCCGTAATCATCCCATCAGCTCCGAGCTGAACGGCTTTATCAAAAGACTCAGAACCATTCACAGTCCATACGTAAAGCTTTTGTTCTGTATACCAAAGTTTAGTGACAAAATATTCATCCAATGTTGAATACTCCATGGTATAGCCAGTTGCCTTGGTTTTTGGGAAAATACTATTATAAGGCATAATAAAGTAGGACGGAATCTCAGGATCATAATTCAAAACCTTATCAATCACCTGGTAATCAAGGGATTGAATCTGGTGTCCATATTTCTTGATGGTCGTCCCATACTTTTCAAGGAAATGTTCCATCATTTGAGGACTGTCTTTTTTACTGGTTTTGATTTCAATCAACAATCTTTGATGAAGTTCATTCGCGCGATTGAGATAGTCATCAAAACTAGATATCTTGGTTCGATAGCCATTTTCAGAAATATCTAACCCTTTCAACTCCTCCAAAGTCAAGTCTTGAGGACTGGCATTGATACCTGCTAAGTTCTTAAGATTAGCGTCATGCATCATCACAAACTGACCATCTTTGGTCTCCTGTACATCCATTTCAATCAAATCTGGTTTCAGTTGCGCTGTTTTTTCCAAAGACTGTACAGTGTTTTGTACACCATTTTTATTTGAAACGCCCCTATGTGAAATGACTAAAGGGATATTTGTCACAGGAGCTTCCAGATAGATATAACCTTCCAGCGCAAAAAAGATACTAGCACAGCCCATAACTCCCCATCTCATCAGATGGTCTTTTTTTCTTCTTGGCATAATCTCCAGTTCCTCACCTGTCAAAAAGGAGACAAACTTAACAAGGAAATAGGTCAACGCCATATAGTGGATATTTTTTATCAGGACAAAGTTGATAACTCCAAGAATCAGTGATTCTTTCTGTGTTAAATTGTCAATTACAATCTGTCCCAATAGCAAGGGAGTCAAGAGGAGAAAGAAAAAGAGATAGGTTTTAATAATAATGAGTAGTAAGTTCCAAGCATAAAAGAGAACTTGTTTTTTTGTCTTTTGCAGACTAAATTTTACTCCCTCTCTCACAGTCTTCTTTTCAAAGAGAATCTTTGGAAGGACAAACATGAGTCGGACAGACACATAGAGCAAAATCCAAGCAGATGCAAAAATCATCAAACCTACTAACCAGTGCTTGTCTTCCAGATAAGTTACGATAAAGTCTGGAATAACGATTTTATTTAAGTAATAAATTTTTAAAATTTTCCTGATGAAAGGAAAGAGCATGGCTACGTAGAAGAATATAAAGGCCATCTTACAGAAGCTCAAGCGTTTCATGAACAGAAAACTTTGCTGGAAAACTTTGCGACTGTACTCAATCAAGGTTCTCTTTTCGTGGTAGAGAAGGTGACGCGCCCCAATAAAGAGGAGGCAAATCTGGAAATAGGCCACCAAAAGATTGATTACAATCAAGACGAGAAAGGCCAGACTGATTAAAGGAGAACTCGTGATAATGGCAAAAATATTATTATAAGAAATAAACAAATAGCCCGTCTGACTTAGTAAAAGACCAGCAAGAAAAGAATTGAGAGGTAACCACAAATATTCCACCATCATGAAAATTAAGAAAAAGAGGAAGAGAACTTTATCTAGGTTGAGGTAAATTTTCCTAAAACCTAGTTTTTTAGGTTTTTCAGGTTTCATAAGCACTCCTAGTCTAGAAATTGAGATAAGTCTAGCCCACCAAAGGGATTCATGGATAGATTGCTCTGTTCTTTCAATAATAGCTTTCCTTCATCCGATTCTAAAAAGGCTTCGTAAACACGCGCTGTCATGCGGGCATCTTCTAAACTATTATGCGATTGACCTTTAAAGCCTAAAAAATTCGCTACAGTTTGCAGTTTGAGGTTGGCAATGCCGTGTAGGTCAGAACTACGGCGTTCAAAAGCCTCATCATATAGGTCAACCTTATACTGGTCACGATAATCAATACCATGCTCCATGAGAATAGGCAAATCACTCTTGGCTGCATTGTAGCCAACAATGGGTAAGGTGCCTACAAATCCCTGAAAGTCCTGTAAAACTTGTTCTACTTTTGGCGCATCTTTCAAGGTTTCAGCTGTAATTCCTGTCAAACCATTGATAAAACTCTTTAAAGGTACGCTGGTATGGACATAAGAATCAAAGGCATCTATTTCATGACCATCTTGAAAATGAACTGCTGATACCTGAATTAAATGGGTAACCCCTTCGTGTTGATTGAATTCTAAGTCAAAGGCGATATAGTCTCTTAATTTTTCCATCTTTTACCTCAATTCCGACTCAATTTAAACTATAAATAATAAAAGAAGCTATTAGGTTAGTGAATAACCCAAACAGCTTCTTTATTTTCCTCCAAACAGGCGAGCAAAAAAGCCTCTTTTGGTTGCTTGGACTTCTTCTTTTGCTTGGTCCAACTCTAGTTTCAAGCTTTCTTGATCCTTCATAGCTTGAAGAGTTAACTGTTGCTGTTGATCCAATTGTTTGTCCTTTTCAGCAATCTGGCGGTCTTTGATGCGCATCTGCTCATCTTTTTCTGCCAGCTGCTGGTCCTTGGCCTTGAGTTGCTCGTACAATCGAAGAATTTCAGCATTTTTCTCATCGACCAAGATTTCCATCAGTTCACGTTGTTTGACATCATCACTGACTGGTTCATCTTCAAAAATCGTTTTTTTATAGATTTCTTCTAGCTTGATTAAGCCACTTCGAGTAACTACTGTTACACCTTTGTCATTTTTTTTCGTGTCCTCTTCGGGAAGTTCTTTGACACGATTGTTGATTGCCTGACGAGATAGGCCTAAGACCTCTGCAATCTCACTGACGGTCATTTCAATACTCATAATATCCTCTGAAACGTTTTCTAGCTTTTCTTTATTTAAATCTTATCATAAGCTAGATAAACTGTCAAATTTCCGCTTAATTCAAGGCCTTTAAAAAGGCTAGTAAGACTTGGGCAGAACGACGTCCTGCTTCTATAATAAACTCATCAAATGAAATAGAGGCCTCGTGATTGGCATTGTCACTCATAGCGCGAATGACTAGGAAAGGTAGGTCAAGAGCCTGAGCCGCTTGAGCAATGGCTGCCCCTTCCATTTCAACTGCTAAAACAGCTGGAAAGTGGGACTTGATACTAGCAATCTTGTCTTCTCCAGCTATAAAACTGTCCCCTGTAGCAATCAAGCCTAGGTGCCAGGTCTGGTCTAACTGAGATAAATTTGTTTGAATCCTAGTGATAAAGTTCTTATCGGATTCAAAGTAAAGGGGTTGACCAGCCATCTGACCATAAGCATAGCCAAATGCAGTAACGTCCACATCATGATAAGCCAGTTTATCCGCAATCACTACATCGCCAACGGCAATCCCTTCTGCAAGAGCACCTGCTGATCCTGTATTGATAATGGCTTCTACCTGAAAATGGTCAGCTAGAACAGCCACACTCATAGCCGACATAACCTTCCCAATCCCACTCTGAACCAGGACAACTTCTGTCTTGCCAATAGTACCAGTATAGTAGGTGTTTCCCAAGACCTGGACTTCTTGGGTTTTGTCCAAATTCTGAGTCAGATGTAGGAGCTCTTCTGGCATGGCAGCAATGATTCCAATTTTCATTTCATATCCTTTCAATTACAAGAGTTTCATTGCCAACACTAACAAAACTAAGAGTAGAATGACTGCAAACAAGATGCGATTGAGTTTTGAATTAAAAATATTTCTCTTGGTGTTTTCAATACGACGACTCTTATGAATCGTTGGCTCTACTTCGATCGTTAAGGTATCTTGACTAAAACCATGATCTCTAGAACGTGAATTCCCAAAATGTTGTGAAGCAGTTGGTAGGATCTTAGTTTCCTCATCATCTTGAAGAGGTGCCCCTGAGATTTTCTCACCGCGGTTAGCACGTTCAATTATTTCATCTGTTAATAAAGGTTTTCCCATGGGTTGCTCCTCTATTTCTTTTGTAGTTCCCAGTACTGGATTGCCATGATAGTCTTGGCATCACAGATATGACCTGACTGGATCAGGTTCTTGGCCTCCTCTAGACTCACTTCTAGAACTTCCAAGGTTTCATCATCGTCTTGCGGACGAGGATTTTCTACCTTCGTCAAATCACTTGCAAGGTAGAGTTTCAATTTTTCATTACAAAAACCAATTGCAGAATAGAAATCGTATAAGAGTTCTAACTTAGCTGTGTAGGCAACCTCTTCTTCCAATTCACGAAGAGCCGCTGCCATTGGATCTGCATTTTCACCAACTTCAAGTTTTCCAGCGGGAATCTCATAAGAGACAGCCTCGATGGCCTTCCGATATTGCTTAACGAGGATAATTTTATCCTCAGCTGTCACGGCTAGAACACAAACGGCTCCATTGTGGAAAATCAAGTCACGTTGAGCAGTGCCTTTTCCTTCTGGTAGTTCCACCTGATCTTGCACCAGTTTAAAAATAGGACCTTGATAGATTTCTTTTCGACTAAGCGTTTTTTCTTCAAATTCCATAATCGACTCCTACTGGTTCTTCGGATGATGAGGCAAGCGTGTTGCGTACTCATCTTTGTTTACTTGTCGTCCACGACCAATCGCAATGGCATCAGCAGGAACATTCTTAGTAATGGTTGAACCAGCACCAACGAGAGAATTATCCCCAAGTTCTACAGGGGCGATGATGGTTGAGTTTGATCCAACAAAGACATTGTTGCCAATGATAGTCTTGTGCTTGTTTTTCCCGTCATAGTTTACTGTAATCGTACCTGCGCCAAAGTTAACATGGCTACCCACTTCACAGTTTCCGATATAGGTCAAATGACCAGCCTTGGTATTTTCACCGATAGAAGATCCTTTTACTTCTACGAAGTTTCCAATATGAACTTGGGGAGCTAGACTTGAACCTGGACGGATGTGGGCATAAGGACCGACAGTCACGCCGTCTGCAACTGTACTTTCCTCTATCATAGAGTTTGTAATCACGGCTCTAGATCCGATAGAGCTATCCACGATATAAGTCCCATTTGTTAAAATAGTCTCCGCCCCAATCTTCGTTTGACCTTTCAAGGTAACGTTGGCTTCGATTTGGACTTCAGGAGCAATCTCAACATCAACGTCAATATAAGTCGCTTCTGGATTGACAAAGCTGACACCATTCACCATGTGAACGTGATTGATACGGCGACGCATCACTGCTTCTGCAGTCGCAAGAGCTACACGGTCATTTACCCCAAGACTTTCATCAAAGTCTTTCACAGTATAGGCACCAACCTTCTCACCAGCTTCACGGAAGATACCAATCACATCGGTAATATAGTATTCTCCTTGGGCATTGTTGGTGTTGATATTTTTAAGGGCTTCAAAAAGACGTTGGTTATCAAAAACGTAAGTTCCTGTATTGATTTCCTTGATTTGTTTTTCAAAATCCGAGGCATCTTTTTGCTCAACAATACGAAGAACTTCCGCATTATCGTTGCGGACAATTCGACCGTATCCAAAAGGATTTGCCGCTTCAGCTGTCAGGATAGTCGCAACATTCTTGTGATTGATATGGAAATCCAAGAGATTTTTTAAGCTTTCACCTGTAATCAGAGGTGTATCACCAGCGATAACCAAGGTGTGACCTGTCAGGCCTTCTAAGATTGGCTCTGCCATCATGACAGCATGACCAGTTCCTAACTGTTCTGACTGGGTAACAAAGTCTGTCTGTCCAGCCAAGACTTGCTCAACTAACTCGGCTTTGTGCCCCACTACGGTAACTGTCTTTTCAGGTTGAATAGCATCAACACTACGAAAAACGTGTTCCAACATTGAAATTCCTGCTACTTTATGAAGTACCTTAGGAAGATCTGATTTCATGCGAGTACCTTTACCCGCTGCTAAAATAATGGCATAATTTGACATACTATTCTCTTTTCTCTAGAAATTCCCTTATATTATACCATAATTTAAGTTGTGAGGAGTAATCAAATAGGAAAAAGCAGTAAGACATCCTGCTATCCCTCGTTTCTCAAGTGTTTTCTTTGATTTTTTTTAGATTTTACGATAAACTAAATAGGTATGAGAAAACAGATTCATCCTGCTATTATTTTTAGTTTATTTGGAATTTTTATAGCAATTTTACTCCTCAACAAACCAAGTTTTGAGGACCATCCTATCAAAACTAAGCCAAATACTCTTCAAGTTGAAACACAAGCCTTGCATAATCTTGACAAACCGATTATCGACGTCTCTGGTTGGCAAAGGCCTGAGGAGATCAACTACGATACCTTATCTCAAAACATTTCTGGTGTTATCGTTCGCGTGCACAATGGGGCTCAGCATACTGAAACAAATAATGCTGCCTTTATCAATGGTGTAGATAAAGCCTATCAAAATCACATAGCAGAATTTCAAAAACGCAATGTCCCTGTGGGTGTTTATGCTTACGTAGCTGGAAAAAGTAAAGAAGATATGGAAAAGGCTGCTGAAGTCTTCTATAATGCTGCTTCTCCCTACAATCCTAGCTACTACTGGTTGGACGTTGAAGAAAAAACAATGTCCGATATGAATGAAGGTGTTGAAGCCTTTCGTGCTAAACTGGAATCTTTAGGTGCTAAAAACATCGGCATCTACATTGGGGTTTACTTTATGCAAGAACATAGTATCAATACAGATAAGTTTACTGCTATTTGGATTCCTTCCTATGGAACTGACTCTGGTTATTTTGAAACTAAGCCAAATACTGATCTGGACTACGATCTCCACCAGTACACATCTAAAGGAAGAATTGCTGGATTTGAACATCATTTGGACATCAATTTGATTTCTACAGCTAAAGAGAAGGAAGAAACCTTCAGAAAACTATTTTTAAGACCATAAGACAAGTGAAAATAACAAACTTTTTCACTTGTTTTTTCATTTTCTCCCCGTCTGTGTTATAATTGATAGCATAGAGAAGAATTTTATGAAATTGAGGATTTTATTATGTTTTCATGGATTGCACGAGTTATTAAAGGAATCGTCATCGCCCTAGGATTTATCTTGCCCGGTATTTCTGGAGGAGTTCTGGCTGCAATATTAGGTATCTACGAGCGAATGATCGGCTTTCTAGCTCATCCTTTTAAGGATTTTAAATCAAATATCCTTTACTTTATCCCAGTAGCTATCGGGATGCTACTAGGTATTGGGCTATTTTCGTATCCAATCGAGTATTTACTAGAAAATTACCAAGTCTATGTTTTATGGAGTTTTGCTGGAGCTATCATTGGTACAGTTCCTAGCCTCCTTAAAGAATCTAATCGAGAGTCTGATCGTGATAAGATTGACCTAGTTTGGTTCTGGGCTACCTTTATCCTTTCAGGTGTCGGGCTCTATGCGCTAAACTTTGTTGTTGGTTCACTCAGTGCCAGTTTCGCTAGTTTCATCTTAGCGGGTGCTCTTTTAGCTCTGGGTGTCTTGGTTCCTGGTTTAAGTCCGTCAAATCTCCTCTTGATTTTGGGACTGTACGCTCCTATGCTGACTGGTTTTAAAACCTTTGATTTATTTGGCACCTTCCTTCCTATCGGCATTGGTGCAGGGGCAACCCTCATTATCTTTTCAAAATTGATGGATCATGCCTTGAACAACTACCACTCCCGTGTTTATCACTTTATCATTGGGATTGTGCTGTCGAGCACTCTCTTAATTTTGATTCCAAATGCTGGAAATGCTGAAAGTATCCAATACACTGGACTTTCCATTGTGAGCTATGTTCTCGTTGCCTTCTTCTTTGCGCTTGGTATCTGGCTTGGTATCTGGATGAGTCAGTTGGAGGATAAGTATAAATAATGGCAAAGAAAGTCAAGAATAAAAAAACCTTGGTCGAACAAATCTTAACCAAGGCCGGTATTGACCATATCGGTATTCAAATCAATGCACTTGAAGGAGAACTTCCTCCTGAATACGGCAGAAACCAAATCTTTAAAACCTTGGCTCTTTTGGGAGACAAGACAGGACCGATTATTGGAATTGTTCCCATAACAGAACACCTCGCCGAGAAAAAACTAGCAAAGGTTTCTGGCAATAAAAAAGTGACCATGATTCCACAGAAAGACTTAGAAAAAACGACAGGCTATATTCATGGTGCAAATAACCCAATCGGCATTCGCCAAAAACACAATTATCCAATTTTTATTGATCAGACTGCTTTGGATTTAGACCAAATGATTGTCTCTGCTGGGGAAGTCGGACATAGTATCATCATACTCCCTCGAGACTTGGCCAGCTTTGTAAAAGCCGATTTTGCTGATATCTTGGAGGAAAGTAAGTAATGAAACTCTATTTTGTCCGTCACGGTCGCACCCTCTGGAATCTTGAAGGACGTTTTCAAGGCGCTAGTGGCGACTCGCCCCTTCTTTCAGAATCCATTGACATCTTAAAGCAACTTGGTCAGTATCTCAAGGAAATACCCTTTGATATGATTTATTCAAGTGATTTGCCCAGAGCGGTCAAATCTGCTGAAATTATCCAAAGTCAACTCCAGACCCCCTGTCCTTTAGAAAGTATTCCAGACCTACGTGAATGGCAACTTGGGAAACTTGAAGGTTTAAAAATCGCAACTCTCAATTCCATTTATCCACAACAAATCAAGGCCTTTCGCTCCAATCTGGCTCAGTTTGATACGAGGATGTTTGAAGCGGAATCCCTTTACAGTACTACGAAGCGGACCATTCAGTTTATCAAATCTCTGAAAGGAAGTCCGGCTGAAAACATTCTAATCGTCGGTCATGGTGCAAATCTCACTGCTAGCCTACGTACACTTCTAGGTTATAAAGAGGCTCACCTTCACAAAGATGGGGGCTTGGCCAATGCTAGTTTGACGATTTTGGACACTGAGGATTTTGAATCCTTCACTCTCGAAAGATGGAATGACACTTCCTATCAAGAAAAATAATGAAACTTGATCCCATCGGTCAAGTTCTTTTTAGTTTTTAAAGAATATCCGTGAATTTCTCTGCTATTTATGATAAAATGGGAGTATCGTAAAAAATGACTCATCGTATTCAATTTTGAGTAAAATTAGGAGGAACCCATGTCTATAGAACATATGGAAGAACTAAATGACCAGCAGATCGTTCGCCGTGAAAAAATGGCTGCGCTCCGTGAGCAAGGAATTGATCCCTTCGGAAAACGTTTTGAACGTACTGCTAACTCACAAGAACTTAAAGATAAATTTGCGGAACTTGATAAAGAACAATTACATGAATTAAATGAAACTGCTACTATCGCTGGACGTTTAGTAACTAAACGTGGTAAAGGGAAAGTTGGCTTTGCCCATCTTCAAGACCGAGAAGGTCAAATCCAAATCTACGTTCGTAAAGATGAAGTCGGTGAAGAAAACTACGAAATCTTCAAAAAGGCTGACCTCGGTGACTTCCTTGGTGTCGAAGGTGAAGTGATGCGTACAGATATGGGAGAGCTCTCTATCAAGGCCACACACATAACGCACTTGTCTAAAGCGCTTCGTCCGCTTCCTGAAAAATTCCACGGTTTGACTGACGTTGAAACAATTTACCGTAAACGTTACCTTGACTTGATTTCTAACCGTGAAAGCTTTGAACGTTTTGTCACTCGTTCAAAAATCATCTCTGAAATCCGTCGTTATCTTGATCAAAAAGGTTTCCTTGAAGTGGAAACACCTGTTCTTCACAACGAAGCTGGTGGTGCTGCTGCTCGTCCATTTATCACTCACCACAATGCCCAAAACATTGACATGGTACTTCGTATCGCGACCGAGCTTCACTTGAAACGTCTTATCGTTGGTGGTATGGAACGTGTCTATGAAATTGGCCGTATCTTCCGTAACGAAGGAATGGACGCTACTCACAACCCTGAATTCACTTCTATCGAAGTTTACCAAGCTTATGCAGACTTCCAAGATATCATGGACTTGACTGAAGGTATTATCCAACACGCTGCTAAGGCAGTCAAAGGTGATGGCCCAGTTAACTATCAAGGTACTGAAATCAAGATCAATGAACCATTTAAACGTGTTCACATGGTGGATGCTATCAAGGAAATTACTGGTGTAGATTTCTGGCAAGACATGACCTTCGAGGAAGCTAAAGCTATCGCTGCTGAGAAGAAAGTTCCAGTTGAAAAACATTACACTGAAGTCGGTCACATTATCAACGCCTTCTTTGAAGAATTTGTCGAAGAAACATTGATCCAACCAACCTTTGTCTATGGACATCCAGTAGCTGTGTCTCCACTCGCTAAGAAAAATCCTGAAGACGAACGCTTTACTGACCGCTTTGAGCTCTTCATCATGACCAAGGAATACGGTAATGCCTTTACCGAGTTGAACGACCCAATCGACCAACTTAGCCGTTTTGAAGCCCAAGCAAAAGCTAAAGAACTTGGTGACGACGAAGCAACAGGTATCGACTACGATTACATCGAGGCCCTTGAATATGGTATGCCACCAACAGGTGGTTTGGGAATCGGTATTGACCGTCTCTGCATGCTCCTCACTGATACAACCACTATCCGTGACGTTCTACTCTTCCCAACAATGAAATAAACTCTTATCCTCTGGCTCTTGTCAGAGGATATTTAATACTAAAAGAGACTGAGGAAAAACTCAATCTCTTTTTCTTATTCTTGATTTTTCACCTGACTGGTTGCTACATCTTCTCCAAACCATTTTTGACTGATTTCCTGGAACTTTCCTTCTTTGTATAGTGCAACAAAGGCTTGGTTCAAAGCAGCCAACAAAGTTTTATCAGCAGGTCTTACACCGACTGCAAAAGCTTCACTTTCAAATCCAGCTGAAAAGACATTGTAGTCATTTAATATTCCTTCAGACTGGAGGTAGTAATTGGCATAGACACGGTCAATCAACAAGGCATCAATCCGATCATTTTTCAAATCAATCAAAGCTTCGTTGAAACTTTGGTATTGATTGGCCTTCTGATCTTTTACCTGATTTTTTAGCAAATCTGACTGCGCTTCAAAGTTCAAATAGCCAGAAGATCCAGCCTGAGCTCCCAAAACCTTGTTATTCATATCTTTGATTGACTGGATGTTCTGAGATTTTTTAGAAACTAAAACTTGTTGATTTTCCATATAAGGAATGGTAAAGGCAACCTTCTCTCTCCGTTCATCTGTCGCAGAATAACCATTCCAGATGGCATCAATGGTACCATTTTGTAGTTCGGTTTCTTTCATATCCCAGTCGATGGGTTGAAAATTCACCTGAATTCCAAGTTTTTCAGAGACAGCTTGAGCTAGATCAATATCAAAACCTGCATACTGGCCATTCTTTTCTTCGAATCCCATGGGAACGAAGGTATTGTCAAATCCAATGGTAATGCCACCCTGTTCTTGGTATTTGAACCAATTATCCTGCTTCGGATCACTGACCTTTTGCGTACAAGCAGTCAGGAAGAAGCTAAAGAACAAAGCAAGTACTAGGGCAATTTTCTTTCTCTTCATAGGCACCTCCTACTTTGGCTCAACCTTAAGAATCTGATCAGCAATGTTTTCAGCAAACTGAAGGTCGTGCGTCACAACAATCTGGGTCATGCCACGCTCTTTATTTTGAAGGATAAGTTTTTCCACTTCTAATCGTAACTCGGGATCTAAAGCTGATGTAGGCTCATCATATCCGATAACTTCTGGATCAATCATCATGGCGCGCGCTAAAGCGACACGCTGTTTTTGTCCACCAGATAAGGAAAATGGAAAGGCATCAGCATGTCCTGCTAACCCAAGTTGTTCTAACAAACCACGCGCCTTCTTCTCAGCAGCTTCCTTATCCATATCCATGGTTTTAATAGGTGACAAGGTTAGGTTTTCTAGAACTGACAAATGCGGAAAGAGTTGAAAGTCTTGGAAAACAAATCCTAGTAGATTACGCTTTTCTAGTTCGTCTATAGCTAGAGATTCGCCATTATAGTAGATTTCTCCAGAATCAATGGTTTCCAGGCCAGCTAGCATACGTAATAATGTAGTCTTTCCACCTCCTGATGGACCTACGATTGCGAGGATTTGCTTTTCAGGAATTGATAGGCTGAAATTGGTTAAGATTTGTTTGCCACCAAAGGCTTTATTGATTTTTCGTAATTCTAACATAGCAATCCTCCTATCCGTAATAACTGTACTTCTTCTCAAGTTTTTTCACTACAATGGTCACAAGCCCAATCATGATCAAATAAATCGCTCCAGCTAAAAACATTGGAACAAGACTGGCATCTCGATTGGTCGCTGTTCGACTAGCCAAGATCAAATCTGAAATCCCCAATGCATAGACTAAAGAGGTATCCTTGACCAAACTCATAATTTCGTTAAAGACACTTGGTAAGACAATCTTTGTCACCTGAGGAAGTATGATATAACGAACTGTATCAAATGGACTAAACTTTAACACTTTTGCAGCCTCGTACTGTCCCTTCGGAATAGTCTCAATACCGCCACGAAAGATTTCTGCAAAATAGGCTGCATAGTTCAATACAAAAGCAATCACGGCTGCAGGAAGACGATCTAAACGTATCCCAATACTAGGGAGCACATAGTAGATAAAAATTAATTGCAAGAGCAAGGGAGTTCCTCGCATTACCCATATATAAAGATTAATCAGATAATGGAGGGGTTTCCAATGAACTTGCAAGGTAAAGGCAATAACAATCCCTAAAGGAATAGAAAAGATTAAGACCAGAGCAAAGACTTGGAGAGTCATACTTGCACCGTTCAATAAACTTGGCAAAATCTCGAATATATAAGACATACTGCACCTCCTAAAAATAATTATTCCTATTATAGCATAAATAAACAATTTATCAAGGAGTTTTTTTGTAAAAAAATTCTATTTCTTTTTAAAAATAAAAACCGTATCTATCAAAAATGATGAGATACAGTTTCGCTTTATAGAATATTTTTAAAGTGTTTCTAGCAGTTCTTGCATCTGAATATCATCTGGAATCAGTTTTAAATATGCTTCTGCTTGCTTCTTAGCTTCTTCGAAATACCCTAATTCCCGCAAGACATAAGTATATTGCTCCAGAAACTCTGGGTTGTCCTTAAGGTCAGACGACAATTCTTGATAGAGCTCATAAGCCCTATCTAAATCCTCGATTTCCTGGTAAGAACGGGCAATCATCCACTTGGTCAGGAGGTTTTCAGGTTCTTGACTTTGTAGAGCGATAATATCCTCAAACCGCTCTTGTTCCATATAAATGGTCGCAAGGCGAAGGAAAATCTCTTCAAGGTCTTCTGCATCTTCTTTGGCAGTAAGGAGAAATTGCTCCGCGGCGCTAGGATCATGCAATTCATATGAAAACTGAGAAGCGGCTAGTAAGAGCCGAGTTTCAAATGGATTTTTCTCCAAACCTTGTTTAACGATACGAAGAGCCTCTTCCACCTGATGTTCCTTGTGCAAGGCTTGACTATAGCCGTACTCATATCCTTCAAATTCAGGTGAAATAGTGTCAATCTGCTTAAAGTAAAGAACAGATTTTTGATACTCTTCTTGATCAAAGTAAAGACTAGCTAGTTCAAAGGCAGTTTGGTCATTGTATTCTAGTTCTAGAGCTTTTTCTAAGAATTCCGTTGCAGCTTCAAACTTGCCTAACTGGGCATAAGCGTAGCCAATTCGTTGGTAGATTGATACGCCTGTTTGCTCATAAATGGAGCGATTATCCAACTGAGCGTAGCCTTGAATGGCTTCCTGATAGTTTCCTAACTCGCTATCCAACTCAGCCAAACCAAAAACTAATAAGGGATCATCTGAGTAGTTTAAGGCTTCCAGTAACTTTTCACGCGCTACATCTGTCAAACCCTCCAACTGATAGAGGTCGGCCTTCAAAGCCAAAGCTGACACATACCAGTCACTTTCAGGTGTGATTTCCTCTAGGTAGGCAAAGGCTTCTTCTACCTGTCCATCCTCGCTAGCAATGCTTGCTAAGTTCAGATTCACTTCTGGAAATTCTGACACAATTTTTAGATAAATTTCCTTGGCTTGCGGATAAAAGCCAATTCCCTCAAGATAACTTGCTAGTTCGTAGAGAATTTCCGTCGAATCAGTTTCAAGTGCCTTATGAAAATACTGATCTGCTTTGTTTAGATCTTGTTCATCCAAAGCCTGGAGCATGCGTTGACTATTGTTCACTCTTGATTTCCTCCCCTTCTTCTTCATACAAACCACTGATCTTTTTGTACCAGTTAAAGATAGCAGAAATAACCACCTTAGCTGAGGCATAAACTGGGATTCCCAGCAAGACACCCCAAATACCAAACATAGATCCTGAAGTCAGGAGAACAAAGAGGACATTGATGGGATGAATATTGAGCTGACTACCTAAAATAAGAGGTGAAACGAAACGTCCTTCAATCGTTTGTTCAACAATAAAGACAATAATTACTTTCAAAAGCATAACAGGTCCTGCAATCAAGCCCAAAACAAGAGCAGGCAACATCGCTAGAAAACTTCCTAGATAAGGTACTAGATTGAGGATACCAGCCGTGATACCTAGAGTCACAGCATATCTGAGGCCAATAATCTTAAAGAAGATAATAAACATAATCGCTACAATAATAGCAACTGTAACCTGTCCTCTAACATAGTTTGACAACTGTTTATTAACATCTGACAAAACTTGTCCGACTGGTTCTTTTAACTTGTTTGGGATGAATTTAGTGAGGTAATCCCGCAAGCCTTTCCCATCTCTCAAAAGATAAAAGAGCATAAAGGGTACGATAATAACTGCTACAATAACCTGAGATGCTCCGCTGATAAAAGAGCTGACCCAGTTAACAGCTTGAGAAGAGATTTTGCTGGCCCACATCGTCGCCTCACTAGAAGCATTGGCAAGAACTTGCTCCAACTGCGGTTTAAAATCATCTGGCAAGCGTTTGGTTACAAGATCATTGATAACCTTATCAGCATCCTTAAGATAAGTCGGTACATTCTTTGCAAAATTTAAGACCTGACGTTGGAGATTTGGAATAGCGACTGCCAGCCCCCAAATGATAAAAAGTCCAATGATGACAAAAACAATACTGATGGCAAGTACACGATTGATCTTGTGTTTCTCCATCCAGTCAACAATCGGATTGAGGAGGTAATAAAGTAAACCAGATAAAATAACTGGCAACATGACAACCCCAAGAAAGTCTAAAACGGGTAAAAAGATAAAACTAATCTTACTTAGAATGAAAATGTTTAGCCCCAGTAACAAGGTTACTAAAAATACGGTGATAGCTTTGTTGTCTAAAAACCACTTGAAAAACCAAGATAGGCTAAAATGTTTCTCTTTATGTTCCATAAATACATCCTTTCTGTCATTCTCTCATTATACCATTTTTAATCTAAAATAACTCTTTTTTAAAGTGCTTACATAGACTAAATGGACACTGTCTGACTGTCATTTTGTGGTATAATGAACTTATCATTATTAAGAGGTATGGACATGAAAGAAACTATTTATTTTGGAACTTATACTCGTCGCTCATCTAAAGGGATATACAAGGCAGATTTTGATACAGAAACAGGCCAGCTTGCAAATCTTGAGCTTTTTGCTACCGAACCAAGTCCGACCTACCTTGCCTTTGACCAACAGCAACACTTATACACCGTAGGGAGCAAGGATGGCTTTGGTGGCATCGCTGCATACAAGACAGATGGCACTTTGCTAAATCATGTAGTTGAAGAAGGCGCTCCCCATTGTTATGTGGCAGTGGATGAAAAGCGTAGTCTCGTTTACGGAGCCAATTATCATAAGGGGCAAGTTCTGGTTTATAAACGTCAAACGGATGGTAGCCTCTTCCAAACAGATCTGGATCAGCATAGTGGACAAGGTCCTCATGAAAACCAAACTTCTCCACATGTACACTTTACGGATCTAACACCTGACCAGTATCTCGTCACATGTGATCTAGGTACTGATGAGGTGACGACTTATGATGTTAGCTCAGAAGGAAAACTAACTAAACTCTACACTTATCACAGCCAAGCCGGAGCAGGTGCTCGCCACATCGTTTTCCACCACCACTATAAGATTGCCTATCTCATCTGCGAACTTAATAGCACTATTGAGGTCTTGATTTATGATGGTGTTGGTGAATTTGAACGCATGCAAGTCATTTCAACCTTACCAGATGGATACAAAGGCTTCAATGCTACTGCTGCCATTCGTCTTTCAAAAGATGGCAACTACCTCTATGCATCCAACCGTGGTCATGATTCCATTGCAGTCTATACAATCCTCGCTGATGGTAGTTTGGAATTATTAGAGATTGTTCCAAGTCATGGTAAAACGCCACGCGATTTCGACCTAACTCCTGATCAAGAGTTTCTCATTGCTGTTCATCAAGATTCTGATAACGCAACCGTCTTTAAACGTAATCCCGAAACTGGTCGATTAGCTGAACTTTCTAACGATTTCCGAGTTCCCGAAGCCGTTTGCATCACCTTTAATAATTAAGGTAAAATAAAAATGAACTTGCTTAATCAAGTTCATTTTTATTTTATAGTTTATTTCCGACATTGATACGGTTAATGGCACGTTGCAAAGCAACCTTAGCTCGCCGTTCTTGGTCAATCAAGTGTTTATCTTGCGCTTCTTCAATCTCACGTTCAGCACGAAGTTTCGCACGCTCTGCACGACTAATATCGATATCACGAGCACGCTCTGCCGAGTCTGCTACGATGGTAATGATGTCATTGGCAATCTCGATAATCCCTCCATTCACTGCAATCCAGTTCACATGAGTATCGTCATCGATTCGTTTTACCTTTACTTCATCAACCGCTAAAACCGCAATCATATTTTCATGTCGTGGCAAGATCCCCATCTCACCATCCAGAGTTCGTACCGATACAAAGCTGGCATGGTGATCATAGACGAGGCCATCTGGTGTCACGATCTGGACAGTTAACTGAGTCATAGATCACCTCTTAAAATCCCATTTTCTCTGCCTTAGCAATGACGTCTTCGATTGAACCGACACCACGGAAGGCATCTTCTGGTAGCTGGTCATGTTTTCCTTCAAGGATTTCCTTAAAGCCACGAACTGTTTCTGCTACGGGTACATACGAACCAGGTTGGCCAGTAAATTGCTCCGCAACGTTGAAGTTTTGAGACAAGAAGAACTGGATACGACGGGCACGTGCAACCAAGGTCTTTTCTTCATCTGACAACTCATCCATACCAAGGATAGCAATGATATCTTGCAATTCATGGTAACGTTGAAGGACGCGTTTCACCTCAGCCGCAACTGCATAGTGCTCTTCTCCAACGATTTCAGGAGCCAAGGCACGAGAGCTTGAAGCAAGTGGATCCACGGCTGGATAAATCCCCAATTGAACCAATTTACGTTCCAAGTTAGTAGTTGAATCCAAGTGAGCGAAGGCTGTTGCTGGTGCTGGGTCAGTATAGTCATCCGCTGGCACGTAGATAGCCTGAATAGAGGTTACAGAACCCTTCTTGGTTGATGTGATACGCTCTTGCAATTGACCCATTTCCGTAGCAAGTGTTGGTTGGTAACCAACGGCTGATGGCATACGACCCAAAAGGGCAGATACTTCTGAACCAGCCTGAGTGAAACGGAAAATATTATCGATAAAGAGAAGCACGTCTTGGCCTTCTACATCACGGAAATATTCGGCGATTGTCAAACCAGTGAGGGCAACACGCATACGTGCTCCAGGTGGTTCATTCATCTGACCAAATACCATGGCTGTTTTCTCGATAACACCTGATTCTTTCATTTCCCAGTAAAGGTCGTTCCCCTCACGAGTACGTTCCCCAACACCGGTAAATACTGAAATACCACCGTGTTCTTGGGCGATGTTGTGAATCAATTCTTGGATCAAGACTGTTTTACCAACTCCGGCACCACCAAAGAGTCCAACTTTACCACCTTTTAGGTAAGGGGCAAGAAGGTCGATAACCTTAATCCCAGTTTCGAGAATTTCAGAAGAGGTAGACAATTCATCAAAGGTTGGAGCTTTTTTATGAATTGGCTGACGCTCAGCGTCTTCAGCGAAAGGAGCATCCAAGTCAATCGTATCTCCCAAAACATTGAAGACACGTCCCAAAGTTTCTTTACCCACTGGTACAGAGATTGGACGACCTGTGTCCAAAACTTCCATTCCACGAGTCAAACCATCTGTTGATTCCATGGCGATCGTACGGACCATACCATCACCCAACTCCAAGGCTACTTCAAGGACGATTTTTGTTTTTCTTTCGTCATTTTTGTAGACGACAAGTGCATTGTTAATCTCAGGAAGTGTTTCCCCTGCTGCAAACAAAACGTCTACAACGGGTCCAATAACCTGAGCAATTTTACCTGAACTCATCTCCTTCTCCTATTCTATATAAGATACTGTCGGTTCCTAGTTTGCCTAGGTCCTAAGTTCATTTTGATACGTACAGGGCAGAGCCTTATTCTAAGGCACTAGCTCCCGCTACGATTTCTGTAATTTCTTGTGTAATCGCCGCCTGTCTGGCACGGTTATACTGGATTGTCAAATCATTAATGACTTTCTTGGCATTATCTGTCGCCGTTTGCATGGCTGTCATACCTGCAGCATTCTCAGCTGTCTTGGCATCGATAATAGCCCCGTAAATCATACTTTCGGCATACTGCGGCAACAACTGCTCTAGAATCTCATCACGACTCGTTTCCAACTCAAATGTCAAGCTATACTCTTCATCCGCTTCATTTGGATCCAAGTCAACAATCGGAAGCATTTGCTCCACACGCATTTGGCTGGTAAGCGTATTGACGTGGTGATTATAGCAGACATAGAGTTCGTCAAAAAGTTCATTTTGATACATTTCAATCGTTTTTGAAATAATTTTACGAACTTCATCAAAACTAGGTTGATCTGCCAAGCCACGTAGTTCATAGATTGGCTGAATGCCACGAGCCTTAAAGAAATCAGCTCCCATACCACCGATACAGATCATCTCAAAACCTGTACCATCTGGATGGTATTCTTCTTTCAACTCCATCACAGCTTTAAGGATGGAAGCATTATAACCCCCAACCAAGCCCCGGTCTGAAGTGATAACGATATAGCCTGTTTTCTTAACTGGACGACTGATGAGCATCGGATTGGTTGAACCACCAGATCCATTGCCATGTAGAATATCCGTCAAAAGCTTACGAACCTTCTGAGCATAAACTTGGAAGTTGCGCGCTGCTTCTTCAGAGCGACCTAACTTGGCCGCCGATACCATTTGCATAGCATTAGTGATTTGACTCGTATTTTTAGTTGAGGCGATTTTTGTTTTAATATCATTTAGAGATACTGCCATCTGACACCTCTATTCTTATTGGAAGCTGGATTGATTGAGAAACTCGGTAATCGCAGCATCCAAGACTGCTTCTTCTGGCAAGTCTTTTGTTTCACGAATGGTTTCCAAAATCTCTGGATAGTGAGCGTCAAAGAAGGCATGAAACTCCTCCTCAAAACGAACAATATCATCTACTGGAACAGTATCCAAGAAACCATGTGTCAAAGCGTAAAGAATGGTTACTTGTTTCTCAACAGGTAATGGTTTATGAACTGGTTGTTTCAATACTTCTACAGTACGACGTCCACGGTTCAACTTAGCCTGTGTTGCTGCATCCAAGTCAGAACCAAACTTAGTGAAGGCTTCCAACTCACGATATGATGCTAGGTCAATACGAAGTGTACCTGCAACCTTTTTCATAGCTTTGATTTGTGCAGAACCACCTACACGAGATACAGATGAACCCGCATCGATAGCTGGACGAATCCCTGCATTAAAGAGGCCATCTCCAAGGAAGATTTGTCCATCTGTGATTGAAATTACGTTGGTTGCGATGTAGGCAGAGATGTCTCCTGCTTGCGTCTCGATAAATGGTAGGGCTGTGATTGATCCACCACCAAGCTCGTCAGAAACTTTAGCTGAGCGCTCAAGCAAACGGCTGTGGAGGTAGAAAACATCCCCTGGGAAGGCTTCACGACCTGGTGGACGACGAAGCAGGAGGGAGAGCTCACGATAAGCCACCGCTTGTTTTGAAAGATCATCATAAACGATCAAAACATGCTTCCCTTGGTACATAAACTCTTCTGCCATAGCAACCCCAGCATAAGGAGCTAGGAAGAGCAATGGAGAAGGCTGTGATGCAGAGGCTGTCACAACGATGGTATAGTCCAAGGCGCCGTACTGACGTAGCGTTTCAACTTGCGTACGAACGGTTGACTCTTTTTGTCCAATCGCGACATAGATACAGATCATATCTTGACCTTTTTGGTTCAAGATTGTATCAATCGCAATGGTTGTTTTCCCTGTCTGACGGTCGCCGATAATCAACTCACGTTGACCACGACCAATCGGTACAAGGGCGTCAATAGCTTTCAAACCGGTTTGCAATGGTTCTGATACAGACTTACGTTGCATAACGCCTGGAGCTGGCGCTTCTACTGGACGAGTCTTATCCGTGTGGATTTCTCCAAGACCGTCAACAGGACGACCGAGTGGATCGACAACACGTCCAATCAGGCTGTCCCCCACAGGGACTTCCATGATTTTACCTGTACGGCGAATGGTATCCCCTTCACGGATATCTGTAAAGTCTCCAAGGATGATAATCCCAACGTCTGTAGACTCCAAGTTTTGCGCCATCCCATAAGAGCCGTTTTCAAAGATCAACAACTCTCCACTCATGGCATTTTCAAGACCGTGAGCACGCGCAATTCCGTCCCCGATATAGGTTACAACACCTGTTTCAGAAACATCAAAATTGGGTTTGAAATTTTCAATTTGTTGCTTAATTAAAGCGCTGATTTCTTGTGCGTTAATTGCCAAAAGAACACCACTTTCTATTTCAAATTTTCTTTAACAACACGAAGTTGCTGTTTAATACTCACATCAATTGTCTTGTGATTGGCAAAAATGACAAAACCACCAATGAGACTTTCATCGATTTGTTCTTTGATAGTCCGAACTTTCAGAGACATTTTTTTCTCAATCAAAGGAAGCAATCGCGCCTTCTGGTCATCTGTTAATGGATGAGCGGAGGCAATCGTTACTTCAAATCGATTCGTTTCTTTTTCAAGTCGACTCAAACAATCTACAATTACTTCATAAAATAAATTTGCTCTGTGATTGTATAGCAGCACCTGAAAAAAGTTTTGCATTAATGGTGACACTGAGTCTTGGAAGAAACGAACGGTTTTTTCCTTATCCGACTCACCTACTGCCACTTGACCTAAAAAAGAAGGCAAGTCTGTTTCTTCTGCGACTTGCTTGATTTGAGCTAAGTCAGAAAAGATACGGTCTTCTTCTCCCTTTTCAATCACCAATTGGACAAAAGGCATGCTGTATTTTTCAATTACCTTTACTGTCTTTTTGTCCATTAAGCTTCTCCTAGCTGATCGATGTACTGATCAATGAGTTCTTTATGGGCTTGTCCGTCAAGGTTTTGTGAGATGATTTTACCAGCGAGACTAATCGTCAAATCTGCTACCTCACCCTTAACGCTTTGTAAAGCTTCCGCTTTATTTTGAGCAATTTCTTGGTTAGCTTTTTCTTTCAAGCGTCCTGCTTCCAGTTTCGCCTCAGCCAAGATGTCAGCTCTACTTTTCTCAGCTGTTTCCTTTGCATTCTCGATAATTGTCTTAGCTTCCGAACGGCTACCTGCCAACTCAGCTTCACGTTTGCTAGCGAGTTCTTCGGCCTTCTTACGGGCAGCTTCTGCTCCGTCAATATCTGAAGAAATTTTTTCAGCACGTTCATCTAAAATATTGGTAAGATTTCCCCAGGCATATTTTTTCACTAAAAAAATTAATAAAAGGAAGGAACCAGCGATAAGAATAAAGTCACCAATAATGGTACTAATAGTTAAATCCATCTTCTAATCCTCCTCTACTTACTCTTCCCCAGCATTTATCTTCTTACCAATGTACATCGATGACAACATGGTAAAGACATAGGCTTGAATACATGAAATGAAAATCGAAAAGGCTGTCCATAACATGTTTGCGATAAAGGCAAAAGGATACCAATACAAAGCATTTTGTGACAAGGCTAATAGCAATCCAGCTAAGACCTCACCGGCAAAAATATTTCCGTAGATCCGAATCGCCAAGGAAGCAAAATTGGTGAACTCTTCTAAAATGTTCATCGGAGTCATAAAGCCAGGTGTAACAAATGCTCTCAAATATTCTTTAACGCCTCTACGACGAACTCCTTCTACATGGGCGATCAAAGTGATCAAGAATGATAGGGATAAATCGTATCCAAGGTTGGCTGTTGGGGAAGTCCACAAGTTATAACCGTTTGTTGTTTGTACTTTTGCCATTAAGCCGATATTATTGGCAACCAAGATAAACAGAAATAGAGAAAACAGAAATAAGGAATAATCCTTGATGTATGATTCTCCAATGTTTGGTTTGGTAAAACCAATCACAAAGTCGTAAATCATCTCAAGAGCATTTTGTTTGCCCTTTGGACGGATGGTCATTTTACGACTTGCCCAGTAGACAAAGGCAAAAACCATCAAAACAGTTACAAGAGACATGGCAAGCAGGGTCAAATCAAAGGATATTGGTCCAATATTAACGGTTGGATTCAAACTTTCTTCCATGGTTTGACACCTCCATTTCTAAATAGAGTTGTCTATTTAATGACAAATGACATCGCCAAGGTTACAAAGAATGTTCCTTCGATAAAGGCAATCCCCATGATCATCAAACTACGCAATTGTGGGATGATGTCTGGTTGGCGTGCTGCAGACTTGAACAAACCGTTCATCAAAAATCCTTCTGCAAGGGATACACCCATACAGGCAAGACATAGACCGAAAAATGTTAAATTCATGATGAATTCTCCTTTTTATTTAAATTTACTTCCTTAGTTTAGTCCTAAAATTTGTTTTTGTCAACTTTTTACTAACATTGAAAGCGTTTCATATGATTTATTTCTATTTTTGCTGTTTTTACCCCATTCTATAGAAAGTTTTTCCATTTTAGATTGCGAATTTTTCTTGATTTTACTCTATTTTCTGAAACAAACTGAAAAATCCAAGTTAAGAACTTGGATCGATTCATTTTATTTAAAATAGTAGGAATAGTGTTGTTTACAACCTGGATTAAATGGTGCACTGCAGTAAGGACAAGCCATCTGTTTTTGGTATTCTTGGAAAGTCATTGTCCTCTTACAACCCCCACATAAGATTGGTCGATCCTCAAAAAGCGCCAAGGGATAGGGAGAAAAAACATGTGTCTCCATAGTATTGTGACACTGATAGCATGCGTAGTATTTTTTGCATTCATAACATTGGAGTGAAACAATATCCTTTTCACTATGATAATGAACACATCTGCTTTCATCATCTACCAATAAACCTTGAGCTTGTATCATTCCCTTTTCCTTATCTAGGCACGAACTGTAACACTTGTCCCGTCTTCCTTATAGAGGTTGATGAGCCCTTCCTTGAGAGCGCGGACCATATCCCCTACTTGAACAGGTTGTGGAACCTTGATTGTCAAGAGTTCCATTGGATTTGGAGCACGGTCTATTTTATTGCCCTTGGCATCATGAAGATCTTCGATATAAGTTTCAAAATGTCGGAAACCTGGTCCGTAAAACTCAACTTGGTCTCCTTCATTGATAACATTCCGTTGACGAATGGTTGCCGTTTGAGTCGCATCATCATACGAAACCACTTCAGCGACAAACTTGTATTCAGGAATTTTACGACGAGCGCCAAACAACTGTTCGTTTTCAGACGGTGTACCGTAGTAGAAACCTGTTGCCAATTCACGTTGGGCAACCTTCCACATCTCGTCTACCAAGTCTTGTTTGATAGCTTCAAATTTCTCAGGACTTTCAAGATAAGCATCCACAGCTGCCTTGTAGCAGTTTGTTACTGTTGAAACATAGTGAATAGACTTCATGCGTCCTTCAATCTTAAGACTGTCTACACCATTTTCAATCATATCTGGAATATGGTCAATCATAGACATATCAACGGCAGACATTGAAAATTCTTCTGGGATTTCACCCTTAAGGCTCTTACGTTCTTGGCCAAAGGGCATATCGTAGAGGTCATATTTCCAACGGCAAGACTGAGAACAGCCTCCGCGGTTAGCATCACGCATACTCATGTGGTTTGAAAGCGTACAGCGACCTGAGTAAGAAATACACATGGCCCCATGGACAAAGGCTTCAATCTCAACGTCTGTACGTTTACGAATTTCTGCCAATTCTTCCATTGAAACTTCACGAGCCAAAACCACACGAGTTAGACCAAGTTCTTTCCAGAACTCTAGAGTTTCATAGTTGGTCGCACTGGCTTGAGTTGAAAGGTGAATTTCAAGGCCTGGTGCTTCTGTTGCTGCAATCATAATCAAGGCAGGATCTGACACGATAACTGCCGCAATCCCAATATCACGCAACTTACGGAACCATTCTCCAGCGCCAGCTTCGTTTCCTTCGTGCATAACCATATTGGCAGCTACATAAACCTTGGCACCGTACTTGGCAGCGAACTGAACACCTTCTTCCATCTGCTCAAAGGTAAAGTTTCCAGCACGGCTACGAAGACCATAGGCTTGCCCACCGATAAAGACAGCATCCGCACCGTATTGAACAGCTACTTTTAGCTTCTCTAAAGTTCCCGCAGGTGATAAAACCTCAGGACGTTTTAATGTTTTTGTCATTTTTTCTCCTATTTGCAATATAAAAGTTTGACGTTTTTCCTTCTCATTTTATAGTAAATAATAGATAAAATCAAGTCTAGACAGATTGTTTTGACAATTCTAATCTTTTCAAAAAGAAAAAACTAATCTTCTGAGACTAGTTGTTTTCAAGATAAAATTCAAAACGTTCACCCACATACTGACTCTTAACATATTCAAAAGCCGTCCCATCATCAAGATAGGAAACCTGAGTCAAGGCTAGAATCGCATGCCCCTTTTCGACTTCCAGATAGTGAGCTATCTTTTCCTTAGCCAATCTCGCATAAATGGTCTGTTGGGATTTGCCAATCCGGTAACCATGTTGCTGCAAGGTTTGGAAGAAATGACTGGTGATTTCTTCTTTTTTGAAATCCTTAATAAATTTCTCAGGAATGGATGCGACTTCATAGACTAGTGGAACTTGGTCAGCGTAACGCACCCGTTCCATGCGGATAATATTCTCTGTCGGAGTAATCCCTAGCTTAGCGACCTCTTGCTCATTTGGAATGGTTCTTCTGTAAGAAATGAGTTGGCTAGAAGGGACTTTCCCCTGAGATTTGACAATCTCCGTAAAACTGGTTGTCCCCCGCATTTTTTCTTGGACACGAGTGCTAGAGACAAAGGTTCCACTTCCTACTCGACGCTCCAAAACTCCTTCCTCAACCAAGAGAGAGATAGCCTGGCGTAATGTCATCCGGCTAACTTGAAACTGTTCCGCTAAATCTCGCTCACTTGGAAGTCTCTCTCCGATTTTCCAATGATGCTCATCTATATCCTTTTTGATCTGATCGTGGATTTTCATATAAGCTGGTAACATGATTCTCACTTCTTTTCTTTATTTTCTCCATTGTACCGTATTTGCTAAGAAAAAGTCAAACTTTGCCTTGTTTAGTTGGTAATTCGCCCCTATTTGTGATAGAATATTGAAAAAGATATTTCTTTTGAGAAAGGAAAAAGATGAGCAACATTTCAACTGATTTGCAAGATGTCGAAAAAATCATCGTGCTGGACTATGGTAGCCAATACAACCAGCTGATTTCACGCCGTATTCGTGAAATTGGTGTTTTTTCAGAGCTAAAAAGTCATAAAATCTCAGCCGCAGAGGTTCGTGCGATTAACCCTGTAGGAATCATCCTCTCTGGTGGACCAAACTCTGTATACGAAGATGGTTCATTTGATATTGACTCAGAAATTTTTGAACTTGGCATTCCAATTTTGGGAATCTGCTATGGTATGCAACTTTTAACTCATAAACTTGGAGGAAAAGTTGTCCCTGCAGGTGATGCTGGTAACCGCGAGTATGGCCAATCACCACTTACCCATACCACTTCTGCCCTCTTTGAAGGAACTCCTGAAGAACAGATTGTTTTGATGAGCCATGGCGATGCTGTAACAGAAATTCCTGCCGATTTTGTTCGTACTGGTACTTCTGCTGACTGTCCTTATGCAGCCATTGAAAACCCTGACAAGCACATCTATGGGATCCAATTCCACCCAGAAGTGCGCCATTCTGTATACGGAAATGATATCCTTCGTAACTTTGCCCTTAACATCTGTAAGGCTAAAGGCGACTGGTCAATGGATAACTTTATCGACATGCAGATTCAAAAAATTCGTGAAACTGTAGGTGACAAGCGTGTTCTTCTCGGCCTATCAGGTGGTGTTGACTCTTCTGTTGTTGGAGTTCTTCTCCAAAAAGCAATCGGTGATCAATTAATCTGTATCTTTGTAGACCACGGTCTTCTCCGTAAGGGAGAGGCTGACCAGGTTATGGACATGCTTGGTGGTAAGTTTGGTTTGAATATCGTCAAAGCAGACGCTACAAAACGCTTCCTTGACAAACTTGCAGGTGTTTCTGATCCTGAACAAAAACGGAAGATTATCGGTAATGAGTTTGTTTATGTCTTTGATGACGAGGCAAGTAAGCTCAAAGATGTAAAATTCCTTGCTCAAGGAACGCTTTACACTGACGTGATTGAGTCTGGTACAGATACTGCTCAAACCATCAAATCACACCACAATGTTGGTGGTCTTCCAGAAGACATGCAGTTTGAATTGATTGAGCCATTGAACACTCTTTATAAAGACGAAGTCCGTGCCCTCGGTACAGAGCTTGGTATGCCAGACCACATCGTGTGGCGCCAACCATTCCCAGGACCAGGACTCGCTATCCGTGTCATGGGTGAAATCACTGAGGAAAAACTAGAAACTGTTCGTGAGTCTGATGCTATCCTACGTGAAGAAATCGCTAAAGCTGGTCTTGACCGCGATATCTGGCAATACTTCACTGTCAACACAGGCGTTCGTTCAGTAGGTGTTATGGGTGACGGTCGTACATATGACTACACCATTGCCATTCGCGCTATCACTTCTATCGATGGTATGACAGCTGACTTTGCCAAAATTCCTTGGGATGTCCTTCAAAAGATCTCTGTACGTATCGTAAACGAAGTAGACCACGTTAACCGTATCGTCTACGATATTACAAGTAAACCACCCGCAACCGTTGAGTGGGAATAGAATTTTCTATAAAATAATAAATAATACTGCTGGAGCATGGACTACAGTAGTATTATTTTTTATAATTTCAATATTAAGAAAATTTCTCGACTCTCAACACCCCTTTTTAAATCCCTGAAACCATGCTATAATATAGTAAGTATAGATCCAATAACCTAATGATAAAGATTTCTTACATCATCCGTAAGTGTTATTCTACTCTGATTCATATTATAATGAAAGTAACAAAAGATGGAGGTGTTTCACATGGAAACAATTTTACGAGTAGAATCATTAACAAAGCATTATGGAAAAGAGCCGAATAGCACCAAGGCCTTGAACGGTATATCTTTTCAAGTTGTCAAAGGTGAATTCTTAGGGATTATGGGGAGCAGTGGATCTGGAAAAACAACCCTTCTTAACTGTCTCGCTACTATCATCAAGCCAACTGACGGCTCCATTCAAATGCAAGAAAAGGATTTAGGTCAATTAAAAGGTAGTCAGTTAGCTGATTATCGTGGCAAGGAAATTGGCTACCTCTTTCAAAATTTTGAGCTTTTGGAAAATCTGACAGCCAAAGAAAATATTTTACTTCCCTTGTCTTTGCACAAGGTCAATGCTAACGAAAGCAAGAATCGGTTAGAATTGCTCTCCCAATATCTAGATATTTCTGAACTCCTGGATAAGTTCCCTTCTCAATTATCAGGTGGTCAACGGCAAAGGGTAGCTGCTGCGCGTGCTTTGATTTTAGACCCTAAGATTGTATTTGCAGATGAGCCCACAGGAGCTTTGGATTCAAAAAATGCGACCATATTGATGCAAAAATTAGCTGAAATGAATCAAGTGGAAGAAACCACCATTCTCATGGTGACACACGATTCAGTCGCAGCCAGCTTTTGCAACCGCATCTTGTTTATCCAGGACGGAAAACTATTCCATGAAATCCGTCGTGATTATCCAAGAGAAAGTCAAGAAGACTTCTACCACAGAATACTAAAGGTCATGGCTGCACTGGCTGGAGGTGATGGCAATGTTTTCTAAATTAGTCTCAAGAAATAGCAAGAGAGATCGAAAGAATAATGGCTTGTACTTCAGTTCTATGATTCTTTCTATTATCTCCTTTTACATCATCCTTTCTTTGTCCCATCAAGATGTGATGATCTTTCTAAAACAAATAGAAAGTGACGCTGTAAATAAAATCTTTAGCATGATTCCCATTCTTTATGTGGCAACTCTCTTTATTCTCTTTTTTCTAGTCTACTTCGCAAGCAGTATGCAGATGGAAAGGAGAAAACATGAATTTGGCGTCTATCTCACACTAGGCATGCGAAGAAGCAAACTGTTCTTGCTACTCCTACTCGAGGATTTGAGAAACAGTGTCCTTGCCCTTGGAATAGGACTTCCTATTTCCATCTTAATTTCAGAACTGATTAGTCTAATAACCGCTAAAATTGTGGGGTTGGGGATTATTGAGCATCAATTTTCTCTATCTACCACAGCTCTACTCTATACAGTTATCGGCTTCCTAGCCGTAAAATTAACTGTCTTTGTTCTTTTAAGTGCAAAGACGGCCAATAAAGAAATCGGAAATCTACTATCCTATTCTCCTTCCGGTATGAAGAAAGTACTCCCCAAGGGAGTGTACCTTCTTGCTTCCGTCTTCGGAATTTTGCTTCTAGGAACAGCCTATTACTTGGGTATGAGTGGACGAGCTTGGGAAAGTATCATAACCATGGGCATCACTGTTCTCTTGGGAACTCTAGGAACGATCCTACTCTTCTTTGGTATGCGTTTATTTATAGACATTTTGGTCAATCTTGGAAGCCATCGAAAACTTCATACCTATAATTTTAGACAGATTCAGGAATTAGTTATCCAGCGCTCAACTATACTGGCTATCTGCTCCCTCTTAATCTTCTCTGCCTTGTGCCTCTTTGGAGCAGGTGTTGCCATTGCAAGCGGCAATTCAGGCAATCAACCCCATGTATTGGATTATACATTTAGAGATAGCAAGCAAGAAACAGATGAAAATCTTGATGTAAATACAGTAAAAAAAGAGCTTGAAGCTTCTGGACTAGCATCACAGTTTTCAAAGATTCTGCAAATCAAAGTCGGCAAACCAAAAGAACATGAGTCCGTGTCCTTTGAACAGTTCATCAAGGTGTTGAAAGAGCAAAAAGACAGTAAAAACAAGGAAATCTTAGTCCATAATTTCCAAAAATATATAAGTTCCCACCTTTTGCCACTCTCTGAATACAATGAGCTTAGAAAGGCTGCCAATCTCCCTCCTATAGAATTAACTAGCAGGGAAGCCTACTTGTATATGGGGAAAGATTTTCTCTCAGATGAAAGTCTCGTCAACTCTGTTCTGAAGACGAAGCCTCAAATCAAAGTCATGGGGAATGAGGTAAAATTGATTGGAGAGGTTCAGTCTTTACCGATTGTAACGGATCGTGAAATCACCCTCTCTGTTGCCCTCATAGTCCCAGATGAGGTCTTTATGAGCTATACAGATGGTCAGTATTCGAACTATGTCAGCGGTATCTTGGCTCCTGAGCTAGTCAAGGAAAAAGGCTTGATGAGAGCTATCTCAGATACCAATGAAAAGCTAAATCAAACCTCTCTTGGCTATGAAAGCTATATACAAAATATGGGGCGACAATTGTTTTACATCATCTCTGCCAGCTATATCACCATCTATCTGGCTATCATCTTCCTTGTTGTCGCAAATACAATCATCGGCGTTCAATTTTTGATGGGTCAGAGACAATCCTACAGACGATACCAAACCTTAATCCATCTCGGAGCCAACTATGAAACTCTTTGTAAATCGTCAGAAAAGCAAGTCAACTGGTATTTCGGTCTGCCAATAGCCCTTGCACTTATCAGTAGTAGCTTCGGAGTGAGCTCCCTCCTCACAGGAATAGTACCTGCTAGTGTAAGAATGGCCATGGGGCAGAAATTTATCACAGCCATGCTGGTAGTACTGCTCTTAGCTGGATTTGAAGTCATCTATATCAGAATTGTAAAGAAAAATAGCAACAAGTATTTGTTATCCTTAATGGAACCCAAAAGAGAAGAATAAACTTTAAAAAGCGAGGAAAAGGAGGAACTAATATGAAGCATATTCTGGTTATTGAAGATGAAGCCTTGATTCGAGATGAAATTGTCATCTTGTTAGAGAAAACGGGTTATCAAGTTGATAAGTTGACTGACTTCAAAGATACAAGCCAGCAAGTATTGCAATACGATACGGATTTAATCATACTAGATTTGAATTTGCCGGGAGAAACAGGTTTTCAAATTTGTAAAAATCTCAAGTCCAAACGCTCTGTGCCCATATTGGTTCTCACCTCCCGTGAACAACTAAAAGATGAGATTTACGCCCTGAAATTAGGGGCAGATGAGTATCTAACAAAGCCTTTCAAGAAAGAAAGATTTTTGGCACGTATAGAAAATATCTTAAAACGCTATGAAGGCAGACGAAATCTACTTGAAAAAGATAATTTTCTGCTGGATAGACAGACCTATACCCTTTATATCAATGGACACTCGATTTTACTCCCCCAAAATCAAGGGAAATTGTTAGAAACCTTATTGGTTACTAATGCTCCTGTCGTCACAAAAGAAGAACTAAGTATGAAACTGTGGAATACAACTGAGTTCATCGATGAAAATGCCCTACAAGTAAACATTGCAAGGCTAAAAAAGGTGATGAAACAGGCTGGCATTGCCCTTCAAGTCAAGTCCGTCAGAGGTATTGGTTACAAGCTTGAAGAGGTAAGTCCAGATGAAACATAATCTAAAATATCTAGCTAGTTATCTGCCTTGGTTACTTGTTCTCTTAGCATTTGATCTATTTACAGCTGTCCTGCTTTGGCTTTCAGATGTGAGAATGTTTCAAGCCCTCATCCTTCTCTATATTTTAGCCACCGTCCTGCTTTTTTTCATCCTATCATTCTTACTTATAAAAACAGAAAGAAAAAAATCATCTGCCTATAAAGCCTTCATAGCCAATTCCAAGACGGATACTGAGCTTGAATTATTGCATTTATCAAGTGCCTCAGAAAAAGAAAGCATTGAAAAAATAGCAGATACACTTTATCAAAAGCAGGCTGAAATAGGAAAACTCAACTCATTACTAGCCGAGTATGAGGACTATGTTGAAAAATGGGCGCATGAGATTAAACTCCCTCTGTCGCTTCTTTCCCTCCTTTTGGACAATCAAAGCGACCAGTTGCCTGAGGATACAGCTTTTAAGTTGGACTATGTGAAAAAGCAAATCCAAGAAAATGTATCACAGATCCTATTCTACTACAGGGTGAAAAGTGAGAAAAATGATTTTCTATTTGAATACCTTGACCTAGAAGAGTGTATCCAAGATCTTTTGGAAAACTTTGATCCCTTGCTCAAAGAAAAGAAATTTACGATTAAGGTAGAAAACATACAAGGAATCTGCTACACCGATCAACGCAGTTTTGAATTTATCCTCTCTCAAATCCTAGCCAACTCCATTAAATATAGCTCCGACAAACCCGAACTCAATATTTATATATCAAAAGACAAGGGACGTACAAGTCTGATTATTAGGGATAATGGCTGCGGAGTTAAAGCTTGTGACTTCCCTCATATCTTTGAGAAAGGTTTTACAGGTGATTCAGGAGAGACAAGGAATAAATCAACAGGCATGGGCCTCTATCTGGTCAAACAATTAGCAGATGCTTTAAAAATCGAAATCACAGTAAAATCCGAATGGATGCAAGGATTTGAAATCACTCTTTCTATTTAGTCATTTTTCAATTAAGAAAATTGCCTAATCATAGGAAGCACATATTTTATACCAAAAAGGAAAGCACTTCTGCTTTCCTTTTTTATTTGCGTTTTTTCTTAGCTTTTTTCATTTTGTTGGCCATGCGTTTCATAGACTGTTTCATGGCAAATTCACCGATTTTACCTTTGAGTCCACCACCGAACATCTGGCTCATATCTGGCATGCCTGCTCCTCCGAGACCTGACATATCCGGCATTCCACCTTGTCCCATCATGCCTTCAAGGGCAGACATATCCATTCCGCCCATATTTGGCATATTTTTAGGAAGGTTATTGGGATTGATTCCCATTTGCTTCATCATCTTATTCATATCCCCGGACATGACACCTTGCATGAGCTGTTTGGCCTGGTTAAAGTCCTTGATGAATTTATTGACTTCGACAAAGGTATTTCCAGAACCTGCAGCGATACGACGGCGACGGCTTGGATTTAACAAATCAGGATTTTCACGCTCTTCGGGTGTCATGGAAGATACAATGGCACGTTTGCGCGCAATCTGGCGCTCATCCACCTTCATATTTTGAAGGGCAGGGTTGTTAGCCATACCTGGAATCATCTTGAGCAAGTCTTCCATTGGTCCCATATTTTGCACCTGATCCAATTGATCAATGAAATCATTGAAATCAAAGGTGTTTTCGCGCATCTTCTCAGCCATTTCAAGGGCTTTTTGCTCATCGTATTCCTGAGAAGCTTTCTCGATCAAGGTCAGCATATCCCCCATACCAAGGATACGGCTTGACATACGATCTGGGTGGAAGGTTTCGATATCTATTATCTTTTCACCCGTACCAGTGAACTTGATAGGTTTTCCAGTGATGTGACGAACAGACAAAGCTGCACCACCACGAGTATCCCCATCAATCTTGGTAAGAATAACCCCAGTCACTTCTAACTGAGCATTGAATTCGCGAGCAACATTGGCCGCTTCCTGACCAATCATGGCATCAATGACGAGGAGGATTTCATTTGGTTGAGCCAGTGCTTTAACATCACGAAGCTCATTCATGAGAAGTTCATCGATTTGTAAACGCCCTGCCGTATCGATCAAGACATAGTCGTTGTGATTGGCTTGCGCTTGCTCCAAACCTTGACGGACAATCTCAACAGCTGGTACTTCTGTTCCAAGCGCAAAGACTGGAACATCAATCTGCTGTCCAAGTGTTTTCAACTGGTCGATGGCGGCTGGACGATAGATATCCGCAGCAATCATCAAAGGACGTGCATTTTCTTCCTTCTTGAGTTTATTAGCCAGCTTACCAGCAAAGGTCGTTTTACCAGCCCCCTGCAAACCGACCATCATGATAATGGTTGGAATTTTTGGTGACTTGATAATTTCTGCCGTATCGGAACCTAAAACAGCTGTCAATTCCTCATCGACGATTTTGATAATCTGTTGGGCAGGATTGAGGGTATCAATGACCTCGTGTCCGATTGCACGTTCACGAACCTTCTTGATAAAGTCCTTTACAACAGGCAAGGCAACGTCGGCTTCCAGCAAGGCCAAGCGAATCTCTTTGGTTGCTTCCTGGACATCAGCCTCAGATATTTTTCCTTTTTTACGTAGATTTTTAAAGACGTTCTGTAAACGTTCTGTTAAACTTTCAAATGCCATTTTTCTTCCTCTTACTCTCTATTATCAATGCTTGTTAAAATTTCTATCTGCTCCTGCAGAAAGTCATCCTTGGGATAACGCTCCAAGATCTGGTCAAAAATCTGACTACGAACAATGTAGTCCGAATACATGTGTAATTTCATCTCATAATCTTCTAAAATCTTTTCTGTCCGCTTGATATTGTCATAAACAGCTTGGCGACTGACACCGAACTCTTCAGCAATCTCAGCAAGACTGTAATCATCTGCATAATAAAGCTCTATATAGTTCATTTGTTTGTCTGTCAAAAGCGCAGCATAAAATTCAAAAAGTGCATTCATGCGATTGGTTTTTTCGATTTCCATAAGTTTTATTATATCAAAAAATCTATCATATCGCTATAGTAGAGGACTTCAAAAACAGATTGAATAAAAAAAAGAACCTTGCAAGCAAGATTCTTTTAGTGTCTGACTTAAATAATTGTTCTTCTGGGAACTTAATCGAATTAAGCTTCGATTTCTGTAACCATACCTGAACCAACAGTACGTCCACCCTCACGGATAGAGAATGTAGTACCTTGTTCTACGGCGATTGGGTGGATCAACTCAACGTCGATAGTCACGTTATCACCAGGCATTACCATTTCAGTACCTGCTGGAAGTTCGATTGAACCTGTAACGTCAGTAGTACGGAAGTAGAATTGTGGACGGTAGTTGTTGAAGAATGGAGTGTGACGTCCACCTTCTTCTTTAGTAAGGATGTAAACTTCACCTTTAAATTTAGTGTGTGGGTTGATTGAACCTGGTTTAGCGATAACTTGTCCACGTTCGATTTCATCACGTTGAACACCACGAAGAAGGACACCTACGTTATCTCCGGCAAGACCTTCGTCAAGTTGTTTACGGAACATTTCAACACCAGTAACAACTGCTTTTTGAGTTTCTTCTTTGATACCAACGATTTCGATTTCGTCGTTGACACGAACAGTACCACGGTCGATACGTCCTGAAGCAACTGTACCACGTCCAGTGATTGAGAATACGTCTTCGACTGGAAGAAGCAATGGCTTGTCTGTATCACGTTCTGGTTCTGGGATGTATTCATCAACAGTGTTCATCAATTCCATGATGATGTCTTCGTACTTAGAGTCACCTTCAAGAGCTTTAAGAGCTGAACCTTGGATAACTGGAAGATCGTCACCTGGAAAGTCGTATTCTGACAAGAGGTCACGGATTTCCATTTCAACCAATTCAAGCAATTCTTCGTCGTCTACCAAGTCAATTTTGTTCATGAAGACGATAAGGTGTTTAACACCAACCTGACGTGAAAGAAGGATGTGCTCACGAGTTTGTGGCATTGGTCCGTCAGTTGAAGCTACTACAAGGATAGCTCCGTCCATTTGAGCGGCACCAGTGATCATGTTTTTAACGTAGTCCGCGTGTCCTGGAGCGTCGATGTGAGCGTAGTGACGTTTTTCAGTTTCGTACTCAACGTGCGCAGTGTTGATAGTGATACCGCGTTCGCGTTCTTCTGGAGCAGCATCGATAGACGCATAGTCTTTTGGTTGGTTAACTGCTGAAGGCAAGCGACGTGCCAATACAGTTGTGATAGCTGCAGTCAAAGTAGTTTTACCGTGGTCAACGTGTCCGATAGTACCAATGTTAACGTGTGGTTTACTACGATCGTATTTTTCTTTTGCCATTTGAGTAAAAGCCTCCAATAAAATATATTTTATAGATAGACAGTAGGCAATACAGTCTAACTTTCCTTACTATTTTATCAAATTTCTGCTAAATTGCAAGTGTTTTACACATATTTTGTGAATTAATCTAAATCTTATCAAATCCTGTTCTTCTGCTTCTTTGTGGCAATATGAATTCAAACTTATTTTGTTTGGAGATAGTATTTTCATCAAAAAAATCAGGTTTCCCTGATTTTAATTTGATTCTGTTTTTTCCAGTTCCTTAGCTTCTTTATGGTTTTCATATAATTTCGCTAGGAACTTAGTAATTTCTTTAAAAATAGAATAAGTAGGTACTGCTACGACCATCCCTATGACACCGTAGATATTACTTGACAGTAAGAGGAGCACTAAGATCGTAATCGGATGTACTTTCATAACTCCTCCAACGATACGTGGATAGAGAACATTCCCATCAATCTGTTGAATAATAAGCATATAAGCAACCGCAATCAACATACGATGAGGATCTGTGAAAATATTGGCAATCACCATTGGAATCAAGCCAATACTTGGACCAACATAAGGAATTAAATTTGCGATTCCAGAGAAAATAGCAAAAACTAGGGCGTACTTTAATCCGATAACGCTATAGCCAATATAGGCTAAACATCCAATAATAACCGCATCAATCGCAATTCCACTGATATAGCGCGCTATGGTTGTATTGAGATTGGTTAAAAGGCTAGAAAGATTCAATTTGTCATGTTTTAAGACGGTACGTTCCAACATTGGTAGCAACTTATGACCATCCAACAAGAAATAAATCAAGAATACAGGGGTCATAATGAGAATCAGAACTGTACTAAACAAGGCTGAAAGAACGCTTCCTAAACTATTGCTAACGCTGTTAAGGATATTTTGGAGAATATCGACATAGGATAGATTTAACTGTTGAATGGTTTTTTGAATATCAATATTTTGGAAGACTGGATTCATGGACAAATCGATGATCAAATCTTGTAGTCTACTATAGATATTTTGACTAGAAATAATCAAGCTGGTCAACTGATTAATCAAAATCGGCAAGAGATAAACGACCCCCACAACGATAGCACCAATCAAGGCACAAAGAGTGACCAAGACACCAATTAGACGATTGATCTTACATCTCTTTTCTAAGAAAGTAACGACTGGATTTGTAATGTAGTAAAAAAATCCACCAAGCAAAAATGGAATCATGATGGTATTCACAACTGTTACGAAGGGAGTAATGATGGCTCCCATTTCTCTCCAAAGATAGAAAATCAGTGTTAACAATAAAATTTCAGCTGTCCAAAAAAATAATTTGTTTCTACGGAACATAGGTATCCTCCTTCTCTCTATTTTACCATATTTCTGAAAAAGATAAGATGGCTTTAGTAAAAAAGCGAGAATATTTTTTTTCTTTATGATAAAATAAAGCTAATATGAAAAAAATAATTTTATCTTTTATGACACTTTTAGTTCTTGGAACAGCTTCTACTGTTTCTGCTCAGGAGTTTGATGTTGCTGCTAAACATGCCATTGCTGTCGAGGCTACAACTGGAAAAATCCTCTATGAAAAAGATGCAAATCAGCCTGTAGAAATTGCTTCTATTACTAAATTGGTTACAGTTTATTTGGTCTATGAAGCTCTGGAACAAGGAACTATCAGCCTATCTACACCTGTTGATATTTCGGACTATCCTTACAAACTTACAACTAATTCTGAGGCGAGTAACGTCCCTATGGAAGCTCGAAATTATACTGTTGAACAACTATTAGAGGCTACAATGGTATCCAGTGCAAACAGCGCTGCCATTGCACTAGCAGAAAAGATTGCTGGTTCTGAGAAAGACTTTGTAGACAAAATGAGGGCTAAACTTCTTGAATGGGGAATTCAAGATGCAACTATTGTAAACACTACTGGTTTAAATAATGAGACCCTTGGCGATAATATCTATCCCGGTTCTAAAAAAGACGATGAAAACAAGTTGAGTGCCTACGACGTTGCAATCGTCGCTCGTAACCTCATCCGAGATTATCCTCAAGTTTTGGAAATCACCAAAAAGCCAACTTCTACCTTTGCAGGACTTGAAATCCACTCAACCAACTATATGTTGGAGGGAATGCCTGCCTATCGTGGTGGTATTGATGGACTAAAGACAGGTACTACTGATAAAGCTGGTGCTTCATTCGTTGGAACAACTGTTGAAAAAGGGATGCGTATTATTACAGTTGTTTTAAATGCAGATCAACAAGATACCAACCCTTATGCGCGTTTTACCGCAACTTCTGCACTTTTAGATTATATTTCTGCAAACTTTGCCTTAAAAACTGTTGTTCAGAAAGGTGAAGCATACAATGATAGTAAAGTAACAGTTCTGGATGGTAAAGAAGACAATGTGAAAGCTGTCGCTAAGTCAGACATTTCCATCGTCCAACGCATCGGAAGCGGTACTACACCAACTCTCCAATTCACACCGAAATCAACATCAGAAATGGCTCCACTAGAAGAAGGAAAGGTTGTTGGTACTCTAACCTATGATGATCAGGATTTGGTCGGTCAGGGCTATCTCACTTCCGACAAACCATCTTTTGAAATGGTTTCTGAAAAGAAAGTTGAAAAAGCCTTCTTTTTGAAGGTTTGGTGGAATCAATTTATCCGTTTTATCAATGAAAAACTATAAAAAAATCGCGATTTTCTTCGCGATTTTTTCTTTATTTCATTTCTTTAAATGCTGCTTCTGCATCAGCATTGCTAATAGCACCAAATTGGATTTTTCCGATTTTTCCTTGACTGTCAATCAAGTATTCCGTTGGAATACTACGAATTTGGTAGGCTTGGAAGGTGGTTGCTTGCGTATCATATAGAACTGGTATATCCTTATAGCCTTGTTCTTGGTACCATTTTGGAAAGTCTTGAACTGTTTTTTCACCTTGGAGACCAGGTGCAATGACACTCAAAATTTCAAAGTCTCGATCTTGTTTGGCAGCTAGTTCCATCAACTCAGGCATGCTTTTTTTACATGGTCCACACCAAGAAGCCCAGAATTTCAAATAGACCTTTTTCCCTTTGTAGTCCGATAACTTCACTTCTTTGCCATCCATAGACTGCAAGGTAAAGTCTGGCGCATCCTTACCGACTGCAATTTGTTGTACAGCAGGTTGTTTGGGACTGCTTGTCTGTTTGGTTTCTTTTTCACCACAGGCAATCAACAAGAATAGAGACATGAGGCTCAATCCAGCAAAAATAACTTTTTTCATTTTTTTCTCCTTTTATCCAAGAATTCCTGACAAGGCATTTAACTGCCCTAGCATTAATAATAATCCCATCAAAATAATCAAAGCTCCCCCGATTTTCTTTAGTAGAATCATATGGGGTTTTAATTTACTAAAATAGGGCATAATCCAGCCCGAAGCCAAGGCCAAAACAATGAAAGGAAGGGCCATTCCCAATGTATATACTAATGTTAACACGGCTCCTTGCCAAGCACCATTGCCACCGGAAGCTGCTAGGGCCAAGACTGAACTTAAGACTGGTCCGATACAAGGGGTCCAACCAAAACTAAAGGTTATCCCAAGTAAAAAGGCTGACAGATAGTGATTAGACTTTGATTGTTTAAAGGTGACTGTCTTTTGAACTTCCAGTTTATTGAAATGCAAGATTTCCATCTGATGAAGTCCTAAAAGAATAATGACTATTCCCATAGCATAACGAAACCAGTCTGCATAGAGCATGTGCCCTAGGAATCCAGCTCCAAATCCTAAAATAAAGAAAATGAGGGAGATTCCTGCAATAAAGCACAAGGTTCGAATTAAGCCTGACCATGCAACGTCTCTTCCAAAAAATCGAAAGCTTTTCGAATTCCCCTGATCATCCAGTAAAATACCAGCATAGACTGGTAGCAAAGGGAAGATGCAGGGTGAAAAGAAAGACAGAATGCCGGCTAAGAAAACTGATACTAAAAATATAATAGACTCCAACGAATTACCTACTTTCACAAAATTCTAATCTTATTTTACTACAAAAGAAAAAATTTGTGACAACTTTGCTACGCTTGTCTATTTTATATAAACTGAATATAAAAAAGGAGTCAAGCTCCTTTCATTTTAATAAGTTCCTTCTTCACCTTGACTAGTCAAGATAACAGGACCGTCTTTAGTAATCACGAACTGATGTTCATATTGGCAAGATAGACCGCCATCGATGGTTTTATGAGCCCAGCCAGTCTTCATATCTGTATCAATTTCCCAGTCCCCAGTATTGATCATGGGTTCAATGGTCAGCACCATTCCTTCACGGAGACGAAGACCACGACCTGCAACACCGTAGTTAGGGACCATTGGCTCCTCGTGCATAGTCGGACCAACTCCGTGACCAACCAAATCACGCACGACGCCGTAACCGCGACTTTCAGCATATTCTTGAATCGCTGCACCGATATCTCCAATACGATTGCCAACAACTGCTTGCTCAATCCCTATATACATAGCTTCCTTGGTCACGTCCATCAGGTTTTTCACTTCTTCAGACGGTGTACCAACTGCATAAGCCCAACATGAGTCTGCTAAACCACCTGTATAACTTTGGGTGTATTTTTTCATTTGCTCAACATTATTAAAGTTGAGTTTTGACACATTGAGGTCGGATTTGGCAATCGGACCACCTAGAACCATGTCAACCTTGAGCAAATCGCCATCTTTCAAGATGTAATGACGTGGAAAAGCGTGAGCTACTTCGTCGTTGAGAGAGCAACAAGTGGCATAGGGGTAATCCATGACTGCCCCATCCACACCAATCTGTAGAGGAAGGAAATTCTCCTCTTTACAACGTCGACGAACGTACTCTTCTACTTCCCACATATCCACGCCTGGCTTAATCAAATCACGTAAGCCTATATGGATGCTAGCGAGGAAATCACCTGCCTTGTCCATGGCTTCGATTTCACGTGCTGATTTTAAAGTTATCATTTTTTCTCCTAGATTCTAATTGATTTTAACTGTAACATTTGCTTTTGAAACAATCTGATGACCATGATAAATATCATAATCAATAATAGCTGAGCGTCTCGTGTGGTGAATAATACGCGCCTGAATTCGCAAAGTATCATCTATCTGAACAGCTTGTAAGAAGTAAACTAGCATCTGCTCGATGATTAAATTGCGTCTGCTATTTGCCACCAAATCCTGTGTCATATGAGTTAAAATTTCAGCAAGAACACCATTTGCCAAAACTCCGTTCTTTTCAAGCATAAAGGGCTCAACTGTAATCACAACTTCGTCGTGATGATAAGACAACTTTTGACCGATTTGCTCTGAAAAAGTCGGCAAAGCCGAAACCTGAGAACGACTCATCTTATCCATGACATCTCGTCTCGTTACAACTCCGAGCAAGGTTTGGTTACTTCTGACAACGGGAACCATCTCAAAGTCTTCTGCGATCATCCGTTGACTGACATTGGCAATATTAGTCGCTAAGCCTGTTACGAAAATGCTGCGCGTCATCACCTTATCAATCGTCGTGCTAGGGGATTTGTCCCCTGCATCACGCATGGTAATCACTCCCACAACCACTTGATGTTGGTTAATGACTGGGAAACGACTACTTCTGTTCTTACGTACCAAGTCCAAATAGTCTTTCACTGTGTCCGTTTCCCTCAAAAAGCCATACTCATGGCTAGGACGATAGATTTTTTCAACTGTTAAAATGTCTGTCTTAATCTGCACATTTGACAAAGCTCTATTGATCATGGTTGCAACTGTAAAGGTATCATGCTTGCTTCGTAAAACAGGGATTCCTTTCTGATTGGCAAGTTCCAGTACATCCTCATGCACATGAAAACCACCCGTCACCAGAACTGCATTTTCATTTTCCAGCGCCAAAAGCTGAATACGAGTACGGTCTCCGACGATTAACAAACCACCATCATTCAGATAGGATAAGATATTCCGCTCGGTCATAGCCCCGATTGAAAATTTGCTGAATTCCTTGTCCAACCCTTCCTGACCAGCCAAGACTTCAGATGAGGTTACTTCTGCAATCTCTGCATAGGTCAGTTTTTCAATCGCCACTTTCTGAGATTTGACACGAATGGTTCCACTACGAGGTCGAGTTTCTACAATTCCACGGTTTTCAGCTTCTTTAATGGCACGATAAGCCGTCCCATCACTGACACCCAAGTGATTGGAAATGCTACGAACACTGACACGTTTTCCTATTGGTAACTCTTCCAGATAACTTAAGATTTCTTGGTGTTTACTCACTGAACTCTCCTTTTATGTATCGAAATTCAAGGTAGTCCCTCATTTTTCGTGTATAGCGATCGCTCCCCTTAAACTGTCGGAAGAGACTAAATCCCGATTTTAAGGCGACTTTCTGACTAGCTTGATTCTCCAGATGAGTGATGATGGATAATTGTTTTAAACCAAATTCTTCAAATGAAAGCTGACATAGTTTGGTAACTACTTCTGTCATAAAACCCTGTGACCAAGAATCCTTTTTTAAGAAATAACCAATTTCTGCCTCTTTCTTGATTTCATCGATCTTTTCAAATTTAATGGAGCCAATCATCTCCTGATTATCTTGGTGACAAATGGCCCAGACACCTAGAGGAGTCTTCATAAAATAGTTAGCAAGTGCGTACTGACTTTCTTCTAAACTTGCTTGACTGGGAAAAATAAATTGTAGATTTTCAGGATCTGAAGCAATCTCGTGAAAAGCTTGACTATCACTAAAAAAGAAAGGACGCAAATACAAGCGCTCCGTTTCAAAGAAAGAAAACATTGCTAATTTGGTCCAAATATTCATAATCACCTCAACGGTTTAGTCTTCAACAAGTGTAATATCTGCTCCGAGACTGCGTAATTTTTCAATAATATCTGAGTAACCACGAAGGATAAACTCAATATTCGTAATTTCAGTCTGACCTTGAGCCATCAAGCCAGCGATGACAAGTGCAGCACCAGCTCGCAAGTCTGTAGCTTTCACCTTGGCACCATGCAGAACACGTCCACCAGTGTAGAAAATATGGTCATTTGTAGTCATAATATCTGCATCCATTTTCGCTAACTCAAAGACATGATTGACACGTTTCTCATAAATCGTGTCAATAATAGTACCACGACCTTGAGCTGTCAGCAAAAGCGGTGTGATAGGCTGTTGCAAATCCGTTGCAAAACCAGGATAGGGAGCTGTTTTGATATTGATAGCCTTCAAATCAGATTGCTCTTCAACGAAGATACTATCTTCAGAGACCGTCATACGAACGCCCATTTCCTCTAGTTTGGCGATAAATCCTTCTAAGTGTTCATAAAGAACATTGTTAATACGGATTCCTGTACCAACCGCTGCAGCAAGTGAAATATAGGTTCCAGCTTCAATGCGGTCTGGAATGACCTGGTGGCGCGTTCCATGAAGTTTCTCGACACCATCAATAATGATAATATCAGTCCCTGCACCACGAATGTGGGCCCCCATATTATTCAAAAGGGTAGCCACATCTATGATTTCTGGTTCACGAGCTGCATTTTCAATGACAGTACGTCCCTTAGCTTTAACAGCCGCAATCATGGTATTAATCGTCGCACCAACACTGACTGTATCCATGTAGATACTTGCACCATGAAGACCCATTCCTTGAGCAGACAAATTCATATTGTCTCCCTCATAACTCACCTTAGCTCCCATAGCTTCGAAAGCTTTGAGATGAAGATCAATCGGACGGGGTCCCAGATCACATCCGCCAGGAAGTCCAACCGTAGCTTCACCAAAGCGACCTAAAAGACTTCCATAGAAATAATAAGATGCACGAAGGCTATTGATCTTGCCATAAGGCATTGGGATATTCTGAACACCTCTAGGATCAATCTCCAAAACATCATCGTAGCGTTTTACTTTCGCTCCCATGATTTCCATAATCTCTACAAGACTAGCAACGTCTGAAATATCTGGGACACAATCCAAAGTGACAACATCATCTGCCAGTATAATAGCAGGAATTAATGCTACAACACTATTCTTAGCACCGCTAATAGTGATTTCACCTTGCAATGGATGTCCACCATTGATGACAATTTTTCTCATGTTATACTCTTTCAAAATTTACTAAAAAGGTCTTTACATTCTATTATACCATAGTTCTCCTATTTTTCCCATTTCTGTTTAATAAAATTCTCTCTCTTTTTATCTTCTAAAATAGAAAAAAGACCTATCACACAAGCCATGAAGCTTGATATGATAGGCTTTGAAATGTTAGATTAACGTACTGTACGGATACGCATTGTGTTTGTACGGACAGCTTCTCCAAGCGGCACACCTGCAACGATAACGATATCGTCACCAGATTCTACAAGCCCTGCTTCAACTGCTTTACGTTCAGCGATTTCGAACATATCATCAGTTGATGATGGAGTTTCAGTCAACATTGGGATAACACCCCAGTTCAACATCAATCCACGCTCTGTCAATTCATCGAATGTCAATGCTAAGATATCAGCATTTGGACGGTATTTAGAAATCAAACGTGCTGTGTGACCAGTCTTAGTAAGGGTAACAACCAATTTGATGTTCATTGAGTTAGTAGCATCTTTAACAGCTGAAGCCATAACTTCTGTCTTAGAGTTACGTTCGAAAGTATCTGAGTTCAAACGTCCGTACTCGTTAAGAAGAGTTTGAGCGTTCTTGTCGATCGTAGCCATTGTAGTTACTGACTCAAGTGGGTATTTACCGTTTGCAGACTCACCTGAAAGCATTGTAGCGTCAGTTCCGTCGATAACAGCGTTAAATACGTCTGATACTTCTGAACGAGTTGCACGTGGTTTTTCAGTCATTGTTTCAAGCATGTTTGTTGCTGTAATAACAACTTTACCAGCTGCATTGACTTTAGTAATGATCATTTTTTGGTAAACTGGAACCATTTCGAATGGTACTTCGATACCCATGTCACCACGGGCAATCATGATACCGTCAGCAGCTTCAATGATTTCGTCCAAATTATCGATACCTTGTTGGTTTTCGATTTTTGCAAACAATTGAACGTGTCCATTACCAGTTTCTTCACAGATTGCACGAACTTCGTTGACGTCTTTTGCAGTACGTACAAATGAAATCGCGATGAAGTTGATACCTTGTTCAAGACCGAAGCGGATATCGTCGTTATCACGCTCAGCAAGAGCTGGGAAAGGAATTTTAGTGTTAGGGATGTTTACACCTTTTTGTTTAGCAATGATACCATCATTTTCAACTACAACTTCAAATTCGCGAGTTTCATCATCTTTTGAGAAAACGCGAAGACCAAGTTTACCATCGTCAACCAAGACTTGATGACCAACTTCAACATCATCGTAGATATCAAGAGCACCAGCAACGTTCAAAGCAATCACTTCACGAGTTGATTTGATTCCTTGTTTAGTCGCAACGCGGATTTTTTCACCAGTTTTGTAAGAGTACTCTTTTGCATCACCTTCGAACAATTCAGTACGGATTTCAGGTCCTTTAGTATCAAGAAGGAAACCAACTTTTTTACCTGCAATTTTTTCAGCAAGTTTAACAGTTGCCATACGCTCACCTTGTTCTTGGTGGTCACCGTGTGAGAAGTTGAAACGGAAAGTGTTTGCTCCAGCTTCAATCAGCTGAGCAATATTTTTAGCTGAAGCTTCAACGTCAAGTTTTTCACCCCAGTATCCGTCTTCACCGAATTTTTTACCTCCACGGATTTCAACCGCAGGACCTAAAGTTGCAACGATTTTTACACGTTTGTTCATGATTTTTGTGACTCCTTTATATAATTCGACCTTTTATGGTCATGTTACCAAATTAATGAAAGTTGATTAGGACAAGCTCTTGTTCAACGCAGAAAGTTCAAGATCAGCTTTATGAGGGTTGTTAACAACAATCTTACCATCAGCTGTTAGGCTAAACAAAGCTCCTTCTTCTGCTGTGCCAAGAATTGGATTCTCAACCATTTTTTCGTTTCGGATACCAACAGCAACACCACCGATTCCCTCTTTAAGGAGTTTAACAGCGTGTGCACCCATGCGTGATGCCAATACACGGTCACGAGCAGTTGGTGAACCACCACGTTGGATGTGACCAAGTTCTGTTACACGAAGGTCGCTTGTATCTCCAGCTTCTTTTAGTTTTTGACCAAATTCAGCTGCCGACATAACACCTTCTGCCAAAACGATAATGTTGTGTTTTTTACCATGCTCATAACCAGCTTTGATGCTTGCTACGATTTCTTCCATCTTGAAACCTTCTTCAGGGATGATGATTTCGTCAGCACCAGTTGCGATACCTGCCCAAAGAGCGATATCACCAGCATTACGTCCCATTACTTCAACAACGAAAGTACGACGGTGACTTGATGATGTATCACGAATTTTATCGATTGCATCCATTGCAGTAGTAACTGCAGTATCAAACCCAATTGTGAAATCAGTTCCTACGATATCGTTATCAATAGTTCCTGGAAGTCCGATAGCTGGGAACCCATGTTCCGTCAAGCGCATAGCTCCGTGATAAGAACCGTCTCCACCGATAACTACGACTCCTTCGATACCGTGTTTTTTCAATTGCTCAATCCCTTTAAGTTGGCCTTCAAGTTGTGCAAACTCAGGGTAACGAGCAGAGTGAAGGAAAGTACCACCACGAGAAATGATGTCTCCTACTGAAGCAGCATCAAGTGGATAAATTTCACCGGCAACCATACCTGCGTATCCATCATAGATACCAAAAACTTCCATTCCTTCTGAGATTGCTTGGCGAACTACCGCACGGATGGCAGCATTCATACCAGGGGCGTCTCCACCACTGGTTAAAACAGCAATACGTTTCATTTGGTTATGCTCCTTTTTCTTTTAACATTCTTACTGATTATACCACATTTAAATCGAAAATTCTTCTATTTTCCGTATTTTTAGCGATAAATCGTTTTCATAGCAATTCCCTCTAATTTTTCCTGTAGAGTAGAATCTTTTCTTACAAAATGTTGTGTAGAAACAACCGTTTTTTGTTCCTCTTCATACCTGATAATGACAGGGATTGGGCCTTTGTATTGTTCTAGAATATTTGAAATCTCTTTATCATTTTCATGATTTTTAACTTGAATCCAGAATCGTTCCGCTACTGCTTCTTTCAAATCTTGTGCAATCATTTGCAGACGACCATCTCGAGATTGAACCTTCCCATTGATATAGTAAAATTTCCCTTCGGATAAGATAGAGGCGAATTTTCGATACTGATCCGAAAATACAGTCACATCCATCCGAGACTTACTATCATGAACCTGTAGAAAGGCCATGCTTTCGCCCTTCTTGGTTCGAATGACTTTTAGCTTTTGCACTTCAACTAGAAGTGTTGCTTGACTCCCCTCGGTAAGAGTAGCAATGGGTGTCGTTGGATAAAGGGCTTGTTTGGCAAGCGTTTGGATAGGATGAGCACTGATACCAACCCCAATCAGTTCCTGCTCCTTGTAAAATTTCTCTGCTTCTGAGAAATCATCAGCCTCCGTCCAACTATAGCTTGCATCTGCAAATAGTCCTCCCAACTCCTCAACAAAGACAAATAGGTTTGGTAGGTTCACTAGGATTTTCTGGCGGTTCTTGTCAAAGTCATCAAAGAGCCCAAGTTCAACCAAAGGAGACAAAAGCGATAGTTTCTTGTAATTCTTAGGAAGACGTGTGACGAAATCTTCAATACTTGAGAAAGGACGATTTTCGATAATCCAATAAGAAAAATCTCTTGGCATACCCTTAATGGCTTTCAAACCAAGATAGATTGTCTTCTGGGTAATCTTATCATGATAGGGAATGCTGTTGATTGCTAAAGACGCTACTTCAAATCCCATCTGCAGAGCATCTACTATGTAATCACTGCTGGAGTAATTCAACATGACTTGGAAGAAAATAGCAGGATAATGCGTCTTGAAATAAGCAAGCTGAAATGCCAGGGCTGAGTAGGCATAGGCGTGAGATCTATTAAATCCATAGCCTGCAAACTTTTCCATCACTGCAAAAACTTGATTGGCTTTCTCTTCTGAATGCCCGAGTTTAACTGCACCAGCGATAAAATCTTCCTTCATCAAATGCATCTCTTTGGCATTTTTCTTACCCATGGCTCGTCTGAGAATGTCGGCTTTTCCAAGACTAAAGCCTCCAAAGCGCTGAGCTACCTGCATGACTTGCTCTTGATAGAGCATGATACCGTAAGTTGATGAGAGGATGTCCTCCAAGGTAGGATCCAGCACCGTCACCTTTTCTTTGCCATGCTTACGAGCCACAAAATTATCGATATAATCACTAGCACCAGGTCTGTTGAGGGATGTCGTTGCTACCACTTCTTCAAAGACTTGCGGCTGAACTCGTTTCAAGAGTCGAATAGCTCCTGGTTGTTCAAATTGGAAAATACCTTTCGTATTTCCAGTAGCAAAGAGAGCCAGAGTTGCCTTGTCTTCCAAATCAATCTCTTCGATTTTCAGATGAACGCCCTCTGATTCCGCAAGTAATTCCTGCATTTTCTGTACGAAAGTCAAGTTACGCAGACCTAGGAAATCCATTTTTAGAAGGCCATTTGCTTCAACTGCATGTGCATCATATTGAGTGATTAGCATGTCCTCACCGTATTTTAGAGGAATATAGTCTGTCAGATCCTGGTCACTCATAACGACTCCTGCCGCATGGATAGAGGTCTGACGAGGATAACCTTCAATCTTTCGAGCAATCTCAAAAGCTTTTTGGTATTCAATCTTGCTATTGATGACCTGCCTAAATTGCAAATTCTTCTCATAGGCCGTCGTTAGCGTATCTCGGAAACTGATTTTTTTCGTAATATTTGTTAATTCATACTCAGGGACACCATAGCGTTTAAAAACATCACGAATTGCTTGTTTGGCTCCAAAGGTCGAATAAGTGACAATCTGCGCCACGTGTTGACTTCCATACCGATCACGAACATAACGAATGAACTCTGGTCTATAAAGATCTGGAATGTCAATATCAATATCAGGCATGGTGTAACGCTCACGATTTAAAAAGCGCTCGAAAATCAAGTTTTTCTCAACCGGATCAATCCCTGTGATGTCAAGTGAATAGGCCACCAAACTACCCACAGCAGAACCGCGCCCCATTCCCATATAGTAGCCTTGAGAACGTCCAAAGCGCAACAAATCCCAAACCACAAGGAAATAGTCGTCAAATCCCATATCATGAATCACAGCTAATTCTTCATTCAGTCGTTCACGATAGATAGCTGAGGTTAGCCCCTTAGTTATCAACCCTTGCTCAGCCCTCTCTCTAAGTTCTTCTACCGCTGGTCTTTCCGGGTTAAAGCGAGGGAGTTTTAAACTTGGATCAATTTGGTAGCTAACATTCTCTATCACACCTTGGAGATTGGCAAGTGCCTGAGGGAAGCAATTTTTAAATTGAGCTTCTAAGTCTGAAGCTGGTAGAAAGAGCCCTTGTTGTGAATGCACATCCACTTCTCTCAGACTGACATTATCCTTAATTGCCGCTAGGATTTGCAAAACCTGTATGTCTTCTTTCTCAAAAGAGTTGACCTGATACAGTGGAAGAATGGATTTGGTAAAGACTTCTTGGTGAGTATCGGGACTAACCCCAATAAAGTAATCGTGACCCAAATCCAGCTGTTCGATTCCATCAAAATAGGGAACAATAATGGCAACATCTTCGAGGTGGGAGGTGAAATCAGACCAGTTATTTCGTCCAGTCATTTTTAAAGTTGATAACTTCATCAACTCTTGGTAACCTTTAGTAGATAGAGCTAGAAAACGGAAAGAAATACTCTTCTCGTCTATAATCAAGGTCATTTCAAGACCAATTAAAGGTTGGATTCCATATTTTCGAGTCACTTCTAAAAAGTGATAGGCTCCATAGAGATTATCCACATCCATGATAGCAAGGTGAGAATAGCCATACTCTTTAGCTGTTTGTACATATTTTTCAATCGAAACCACACTTTCCATAAAACTGTAAACAGTCTTGGTGTCGAGCTGCGCAATCATTTCTTCTCCTCCTTGCTTTAGATATAGTACTATTATACCATTTTAAAAACTAGAATGAAAAGGTAGAAGACTATTCCTTTCACTCTCACCTATAAAACCAAGCTGTTCTCAAAATCTGAATGCTATTGTGCTGAAATCTCCACGTTTTAAGATAGTTTGATCCCTGTTTCGGCCTCTTTTTAAATTGACTTCATCATAGGTCAACAATATCTTTTTTACCTTATTTTTGATATACTAAATTTAGAATATTTCTAAAGGAGAGCGCCATGCGTTTTAATCAATTCAGCTACTTGTCCGTTTCTCATTCGCAAGTTTTGCGCGAGTTATCCCAGCTTGGTTTGAAGCTGGTACCAGAACAATCATCAAAAAAACAACTTGAACAATTTGTCCGCTGGAGTTTTTTCACTTATACAAATACCGATTATGCTCTATCCACTTTAGCTGTGGATAAAGAAACGGATCTTTTGAGCTTCTTTCAGTCTGATAAAGAGTTGACTGCTGATATTTTCTATACCGTAGTTTTTCAACTTTTGGGCTTCAACTTTCTTATTGACTTTGGGGATGCTGAACAATTCCGTAAAGAAACTGGATTTCCTATTATTTACGGAGATTTGATTGAAAATATCTATCATTTACTCAACACTCGAACCAAAAAGGGAAATACGCTCATCGACCAGCTTGTTAGTGATGGACTAATTGCAGAAGATAATCACTACCACTACTTTAACGGCAAGAGCTTGGCAACCTTCTCTAGTCACGATGTCATTCGTGAAGTCGTTTATGTAGAGAGTCGTGTGGATACTGATAAAGACGGCCTCCCTGACTTAGTCAAGGTCAGCATTATTCGTCCTCGCTATGAGGGACAGATCCCTACGATTATGACTGCAAGTCCGTATCACCAAGGGACCAACGACAAAGCCAGCGACAAGGCTCTCTACAAGATGGAAGAAGAGCTTGAGATTAAACTGCCCCATACCATTGAACTTGAGGAGCCTAAGCTGAATTTAGTTGAACCTTTTGGTCAAGCCGAACTCGTCTCTGAGGCTGAGGAAAAGCTAACTCACATCAATAGTTCTTACACTCTCAACGATTACTTCCTCCCACGAGGATTTGCTAATCTCTATGTATCGGGTGTTGGAACCAAGGATTCCCAAGGTCTCATGACCAATGGGGACTACCAGCAGATTGAGGCATATAAAAATGTCATTGATTGGCTCAATGGTCGTTGCCGTGCCTTTACTGACCACACGCGCAAGCGCCAAATCAAGGCCGACTGGTCAAACGGAAAAGTCGCAACAACAGGAATTTCCTATCTAGGCACCATGTCCAATGGTCTTGCGACAACTGGTGTGGATGGCTTAGAAGTAATCATCGCAGAAGCAGGTATTTCCTCTTGGTACAACTACTATCGTGAAAATGGTCTGGTAACCAGCCCTGGTGGTTATCCAGGTGAGGATTTTGACTCACTTGCTGAATTGACCTACTCCCGCAATCTCTTAGCCGGTGACTATATCCGTGCTAATGAAGCCCACCAAACAGACTTAGAGAAGGTAAAAGAACAATTAGATCGCAAGACTGGTGACTACAATCAATTTTGGCATGATCGCAACTATCTACTCAATGCTCACAAGGTTAAAGCTGAGGTAGTCTTTACGCATGGTTCCCAGGATTGGAACGTCAAACCACTTCATGTATATCAGATGTTTCATGCTCTTCCTGACAATATTCGCAAGCACCTCTTTTTCCATCATGGTGCTCATGTTTATATGAATAACTGGCAGTCGATTGACTTCCGCGAATCCATGAATGCCTTGTTAAGTAAAAAATTGTTAGGACTTGACTCAGGATATCAACTTCCTACTGTTATCTGGCAGGACAATACAGCACCGCAAACATGGCAGAGTCTTGATGACTTTGGTAAAGAAGATGAATTGCATACTTTCTCACTTGGAACTGAAGAAAAAGTGATTCAAAACCAGTATAGTCAAAAAGATTTTGAGCGTTATGGCAAGACTTACCAAACCTTTAACACAGAACTTTACCAAGGAAAAGCCAATCAGATTACCATTGACCTTCCAGTAAGCCAAGACATTCATTTAAATGGTCGAGTTGAGCTAAAACTTCGTATCAAATCAAGTACAAACAAGGGACTACTTTCTGCCCAACTGCTAGAACTTGGACAAAAGAAATATCTACAGCCTTATCCAGCTGTTTTAAGTGCTAGAACCATTGACAACGGTCGCTACCACATGCTTGAAAATCTCTGTGAACTGCCATTCAATCCAAGCGCCCAACGTGTCATCACCAAAGGCTACCTTAATTTGCAAAATCGAAGTGACCTCTTAAGGATTGAAGCAATTCAACCCAATGAATGGATGGATTTCAAGCTAGAGCTTCAACCAACTATCTACAAACTTAAAGAAGGAGATACTCTCCGTTTGGTTCTCTATACAACAGACTTTGAGATTACAATTCGAGATAATACAGACTATCACTTGACTGTTGATTTAGCACAGTCCACTATCATCATCCCCTCATAAAAGGAGGCAGCTTTATATGAATAAATCTGAACATAGACACCAACTCATCCGTGCACTTGTAGCTAAAAATAAGATTCATACACAGGCAGAGTTGCAAGCTTTACTAGCTGAAAATGATATTCAAGTCACACAGGCCACTCTCTCACGCGATATCAAAACCATGAATCTATCAAAGGTTCGCGAAGCAGATCATTCTTACTACGTTTTAAATACTGGTTCCATCTCCAAATGGGAAAAACGCCTAGAAAACTATATGGAGGATGGCTTGGTCATGCTACGTCCTGTTCAGCATCAGGTTGTCCTCAAGACCTTGCCAGGCCTTGCCCAATCGTTTGGAGCTGTTCTTGATGCACTTGATTTTAAACAAATCATTGCCACCGTATGTGGTGATGATGTCTGCCTTCTTATCTGTGAAAATGCTGAAGAAGCACAGACTTGCTTTGAAATTCTTAAAAAATTTGCGCCACCTTTTTTCTTCAATGACTAAAAAATCCCCCGTGATGAATCCAATCACGGGGTTCTGTTTTATAACGGTATAATTTCTACAATATGCAAAACCAATGTAAGGGTTATAAACCCTCTGTTACCATAGGGAAAAATCCCATATAATCTATAATGAACATGATCTCATGTTAGAAATGGCTTCAACTTTAAGAAATTGATTTTCATCACCTTAAGATAAAAGGGGGATCAAAATGTATTCTCTCAATATTATGCTTTCAGGCTCTATACAAGTTATTCCACTTCTTGATTCTTTTCTTCATCTTTAACTGGAGCTGGTTCATAGGCCCGGATAATTTGAGCGACAACTGGATGACGAACCACATCCTTGGCTGAAAAATGAACAAAGTCAATTTGGTGAATGTTCTTGAGCTTTTCTTGGGCATCAATCAAACCTGACTTGACGTTACGCGGTAGGTCAATCTGACTAATATCTCCATTGACAATCATCTTAGAATTAAAACCTAAACGCGTCAAGAACATCTTCATCTGCATGATGGTCGTATTTTGCGCCTCATCGAGAATGACAAAGGCATCATCCAAGGTCCGTCCACGCATGTAGGCAAGGGGCGCAATCTCAATGATTTCACGCTCCATGAGACGAGTCGTTTGGTCTTTGCCGAGAATCTGATACAAGGCATCATAAACTGGTCGAAGGTAAGGATCCACCTTCTCCTTGAGATCACCCGGAAGAAATCCAAGACTCTCACCAGCTTCCACTGCCGGACGAGTTAGGATAATTCGCTTGACCTGCCCACGTTTAAGGGCTATCACTGCCAAGGTGACTGCAAGGAAGGTCTTCCCTGTCCCTGCAGGCCCAATTCCAAAGGTCACATCATGCTGTTTGACACTGTCCACATAAAGCTTTTGACCCAAGGTTTTGACACGGATAGGCTTCCCAGTATTATCCTTGATGATTTCTTCTTCGTAAAGGGCGACAAACTTGTCAATTTCATCGTTTTTGACCATGCTAATCGCAGTGACCACATCTGGCGTACCGACAGTCATTCCACGATTCACCAAAACCATCAAGGCTTGAATAACTTGACGGGCTTCCTCACAGGCAGCTTCTTCTCCCAAAACCTGCACAATCTCCGTACGAGCATGAATCACCACATCAAGCTCTTCTTCCATCAAACGAAGATGGCGCTCATTGGAACCAAAAAGATGAAACAGGTCATCTGGATGACTCAGTTGAATGTCTATTGAATGTTCCTTCAAATAAAGAACCTCTCTAATCCTTTTATTTCTTTTTATTATAGCAAAGAGAACAATAAAATACTAGCCTCATCTCATTGTCTCTAGTGTTCTAAGTATTCTTGCCAGATAGAGTCAAAATCTCCTAGGTTAAAAGAGAAACTGGCATGTTCCTCCAAAAAGCGACTCACCTCATCAAAATCATCTGTGTGTTTTGGGAAGACTGACTCTTCAAAAGCGAGATCTGCTAGGATGGCTTTTGGACTGTTACTTTTAGGATTGCGCTCGGTCATGAGCCAAGTGTAAAATGATTTTCTCAATTCTTTCTCCTATCAAGACTTTTTTGATAAAACTTTTCTGATTTTTAAAAATTCCTGGACTTAGCCTCTGACACATAGTGGTTTATAAAATCTGTTTTAGCATCTGTATAAGCATCACGATTGTGTTCAAATTTTTTCCACAAATCCAGTTTTAATTCCTGATACGCTTTGGCGATATCTGGATGTTGACAGAGATAATCTCTAAAATAAATCTCGTCATGATCTCCCATCAGTCGCAAATGTAGATGAAAAACCTTCTCGGCAAAGCCCTGCTCTGTGTAGCCTTTATTTAGCGAAATCCTGTTAGGACTCTCTGACATCACTAGCCAACCATTTTTCACCAATAAATCCCTAACCCTTGCTAAATCCTCTATACTACCTACTTCTAATAGAATATCAACGATGTTCTTAGCCCAAATATTAGGGATAGCAGTGCTACCAATATGTTCTATTCTTTTAATAACATTTGCACCCAATATTTTTTTCAGATTTGCTTTTTCCGATTCATACCAGTCTTTCCACTCTGATTTATGCTCTACCAGAAAAATAGGAAAAAGTTGCCAGAGTTCCTCTAAACTCATTTCTTCAAGTTTCTTTATCATGACTAGAAAGCCTAAACCAACTCTGTACCAAACTGGTCTTGCTTGATTTTGCCAGCCTTCATCAAGCCACCGAGCGCTTTCTTGAACTGACCTTTAGAAATGCCAAAGGTTGCCTTGATGTCCTCAGGAGATGACTTATCATTCAAGGTCATAAAACCGCCATTGCTTTCCAAGTAGGTCAAAATCATCTGGGCATCATTTTCTAGCATTTCAAAAGAACGCGGTTTAAGGGAGAGGTTCAGAGTGCGGTCAACCTCGCGGAAACCAATGACACGCGCATCTAAGACTTGCCCCAAACGTGGCTCTGCATAGCGCTCGCTAGGATGGATAAAACCAAGCATGTTATTCTCTGGCAGGTAAACAAAAGTTCCTGACAGCTTGAGACGGTAAACAATGGCTGGCCAGTTTTGGTTCTGCATGTTGTTGTAGGCAGGACGAGCCAGACGTTGGAAATCTTCTTGATAAGCCAAGAGTCCCCAGATACGGTCTTTCTTGTCCACCTCAAGACGGATGTAAAGTTTATCACCTTTCTTAGGCCAGAGTTCCTTGAGCTCAGGGAGGATATCGAGTGACACAACGATTTCTTTATCAGGTAGACCGGTATCAACAAAAACACCCAAGTCCTTACGAACTTCCGTTACGGTTCCCCAACCAAATTGGTCCTGAGTTGCAGTCACTTCTATGGTTGTCAGGCGGAGTTTTTGCTTCATATCCGTGTAGGCAAAGCCTTTGACCGTATCCCCTACTGTATGTTGACCTTCTTCCTTAGCAAGAGCATAAGTCTGACCATCCTTTTGCACAAAGTAAAAACGGTCATTTTCATCGATGATGAGTCCAACGATAAAACTTGCAAGATTTGTATTCATATTTCCTTCTTTCGAATAAAACTCAGCCAGCAATGCCAACTGAGTTTTTCTGTTTATTTTTAGACTTCCAAGATTTCTTTTTCTTTGTTGGCAGTCATGTCGTCGATGTGTTTCACAGCGTCGTCTGTTACTTTTTGAATATCTTTTTCAAGAGTCTTCAATTCGTCTTCAGTGATTTCTTTTGCTTTTTCTTGCTTTTTAGCTTCGTCCATAGCGTCGCGACGGATGTTGCGGACAGCCACTTTAGCATTTTCACCGACCTTCTTCACTTCTTTGGCAAGGTCACGACGAGTCTCTTCTGTAAGAGCTGGGATAACCAAGCGGATCACAGAGCCGTCATTAGCTGGTGTAATACCAAGATCAGAAGCATTCAAGGCACGTTCGATGTCTTTCAATGAAGACTTGTCAAATGGTGTTACCAACAAGACACGCGCTTCTGGAATGGTAATTGAAGCGATTTGGTTAAGAGGAGTTTCGACTCCATAGTATTCTACGTAGATACGGTCTAGCAAGCTTGCGTTGGCACGACCGGCACGGATTCCACCAAATTCACGAGCAAGTGATTGGTGAGACTGGGTCATTCTCTCTTTAGCTTTTTCTACAATTGCATTAGCCATAATTTTCTTATTCCTTTTCTTCGATATTGTTTGAAACTGTTGTTCCGATATTTTCACCAAATACGACACGTTTGATGTTGCCTGGTTGGTTCATGTTAAAGACAACTAAGTCAATGTCGTTGTCCATAGAGAGGGTTGAAGCAGTTGAGTCCATGATACGAAGACCTTTATTGATAACGTCACGGTGGGTCAATTCTTCAAACTTAACGGCAGTCTTGTCTTTCTTAGGATCGGCATTGTAAACACCATCGACCCCATTTTTAGCCATAAGGATGGCATCCGCTTCGATTTCAGCTGCACGAAGGGCTGCTGTTGTATCTGTTGAGAAGTAAGGTGAACCAATCCCAGCACCAAAGATAACGATACGCCCTTTTTCAAGGTGGCGAAGAGCACGTCCACGTACGTAAGGTTCTGCCACTTGTTGCATAGCAATGGCTGTTTGCACACGCGTATCAACACCAACTTGTTGCAATGAATCTGCCATCACAAGAGCATTCATCACGGTCCCAAGCATTCCAGTGTAATCGGCCTGAACGCGGTCCATTCCTGCTTCTGCAGCAGGTTCTCCGCGCCAGAGATTTCCTCCACCAATAACAAGGGCAATTTCGATACCTAAGCTATGAACTTCTTGAATCTCTTTTGCGATTGTTTGAACTGTTTGGATATCAATCCCTACGCCACGTTCACCTGCAAGAGCCTCACCTGATAACTTGATTAAAATACGTTTATACTTGGGGTTCGCCATTTTTACTCTCCTTTTTTCATCCTACCTATTTTATCACAATTTCTTAGATTTTTATAGTGTCATGAGCAATTCTTTCAAAAAAAATTAGACCGTTAAAAACTCCTCTAAGTCCTTAAGGGCACGCTCTGCAATTTTTTCATAACGAGCCTTCTTATCACGGATACGCTCGCCTTCCAACTCCTTGATAATCCCAAAATTGACGTTCATTGGTTGGAAATGTTTACTATCTGCATGAGTGATGTAATGAGCCAGACTTCCAATCGCTGTGGTCTCTGGGAAAATAGCTGCGCTTTCCCCCTTGAAAAGACGAGCCGCGTTAATACCCGCAACTAAGCCTGAAGCTGCTGACTCAACATAGCCTTCCACACCCGTCATCTGACCAGCAAAGAAGAGATTAGGCTGTTTCTTAGAACGGTAGGTCTGTTCGAGAAGATTTGGTGAATCCATGTACGAATTGCGGTGCATGACCCCATAACGGACAAACTCAGCATTTTCAAGACCTGGAATCATTTGGAAGACACGCTTTTGTTCTCCCCATTTGAGGTGGGTCTGGAAACCGACGATATTGTAGAGGCTACCAGCTGCATTGTCCTGACGAAGCTGGACAACTGCATACGGTGTTTTAAAGTCGCCATCACGAGGCCCCGTATAGTCGTCTGGGTACTCCAGCCCAACTGGTTTCATAGGTCCATAAAGCATGGTTTTAATGCCACGTTTGGCCATGACTTCGATAGGCATACAACCTTCAAAATACTTTTCTTTTTCAAACGAATTGAGCGGTGCTTCTTCCGCATTGACCAAAGCTTCATGAAAATCCATAAACTCTTGTTTGGTCATGGGAGCATTGAGGTAGGCTGCCTCTCCCTTGTCATAACGAGACTTGAGATAGACCTTACTCATATCGATGGTGTTGACATCGATAATAGGTGCCGCCGCGTCATAGAAATAGAATCCATCCCCATCATTAAGGGCATGAATCTTCTCAGCTAGGGCATCACTGGTTAAAGGACCAGTCGCTACAACTGTAATAACATCCGTTGGCAATTCTGTAATTTCATCACGAACCACTTCAATCAAGGGATGATTGGCTACTTTTTCGGTCACCATTTGGGAGAAACCGTCGCGGTCCACCGCAAGGGCTCCGCCTGCAGGAACACGTGTAGCTTCAGCAGATTCTAAGATAACAGAACCCAAGCGGCGCATTTCTTCCTTGAGGAGTCCAACGGCATTTGTCAAAGCATCCCCACGTAAGGAATTGGAACAAACCAACTCAGCAAAATTGTCTGTTTTGTGCTGAGGAGTTGATTTGACACCACGCATTTCATAGAGTTTAACTGGAATACCACGTTCTGCGATTTGGTAAGCAGCTTCAGACCCTGCCAAACCAGCACCGATAACATTGATATAAGATTGAGACACGACACTAATACCTCTTTGGGAGTGTGAGGACAAGCTTCACATTGAAAAAGCCAACCGAACTTACTTCGCTTTCGAGTTTCTTGGCTCAGGCTGAAAAAGTCCACTGGACTTTTTCACTCCCACAAATCTTTCTAATTTTTCTTTTACTAGTATAACAAAAAAAGGGAAGAAGGCAAACTTCCCTGTTTAGTCGTTGAATTGTTTCTCTTCCCAGTCGTGGTAGGCAGCGTAGAGTTGGCTTTTATTCCACTGGTAGAGTTTCGCAACTTCCTTGATGGCTTGATTTTTCTTCATACCTTGCTGGATACGAGCTTGGATTTCTAAGAACAAGTCCTCGTCGTCCTTTTCCTCCACATCCTGACTGGCGCCTTCAACGATGAGAAGGCATTCGCCCTTGAGTGGCGTTTCAGCAATACTTTCTAGTAGCTCTGAAATCTTTCCTCGTTGGTATTCTTCATAGATTTTGGTCAATTCCCTGACCAAGACTACCGAGCGGTCACCGTAGACTTCTAGCATATTTCCCAATGTATCCGCTACACGATGGGGCGATTCGTAGAAAATCTGAGTTTCTGGGTAATCTTTTTTTAAGTCGAAAAATTGCTTTTGCTGGCCTGATTTTCTCGGTAAGAAACCGTAAAAGATATGTGGCTGTGGCGCCAAACCACTGGCAATCAAAGCAGAAATTCCTGCACTAGCACCTGGAACGGTAACAACTGCGATTTCTTCCTCAATAGCTGCCTTGACCAAATCATGCCCAGGATCTGAGATACTAGGCAGACCCGCATCAGAGACCTGAGCGATACTTTGTCCCGCTTTCAGAAAACTAATCAAGTCAGGAATCTTTTCCTTGGCATTGTGCTCATGAAAACTAATCTGCTTGGTGGAGATGTCAAAATGCTTGAGCAAAAGACCTGTATTGCGCGTGTCCTCAGCAGCAATCCAGTCCACCTCTTTCAAGGTCTGAATAGCACGAAAGGTCATGTCATCTAGATTGCCAATCGGCGTTGCCACTAGGTAAAGCTTGCCATAGGGAGATTGTCCCTTAAAACTTTTTTGAATCTGCATGCTTACTCCCTATATAACAACTCATCACAGAACATACATTCCTCGTCCTGCTCGCGGCGCTGTCCATAAAAATCATTACATACGTGAAACCCATCTTTATAGATTCGGCGGACGCTTTCACGAACGTGCTTGGCCTTAACAGGTGTATCTGCTTCCACCTCGCCTAAGCGTTCGCGCAACTTACTATTTTCCAATCGAAGAGCTGTATTTTCCTCTACCAGGCTCTTGAGATTTTTCTTGATGGCTTCCACATCGGCCAAGGTCACCAATAACTGTTGGGAAAAATCGTCCAGTGCATCAAATAATTCTTTTTTGTCCATAAACCAGCCCTTTCCTTTCTTTATCCTTCATTGAGTTTATATTTCTTTCAAGACCAGATATTCCATGGCATTTTGAAAGCTAACATTGGCTTGCCACATTTTTCTGGCTTCTAGCAAATCTTGTAAAATCTGTCGAATCCTTGCTTGCAAGAGGTCCTGTCCACAGAGCACTTCGAGGATTCGCAAGACCTGATCTTGTTTTTCCTTGTCATCTGCCAAGCTGGCTAATTTAGCAACTTGGAGATAACTTTCTTTTTTCCTGGCTAATAACCAGGTCAGTAGGCGTTCACTCTCATCGACCAAGGTCCAAAAACTTGCCTGATTTGCCAGTTTTTCTGCTTCAGCATGTGATTGACAAAACTGGGCTAAAAGAGTCGCTTTTTTCTTGACCAGACCTGCTTGTTCTAATTGATGGATGAGCTTTTCTTCTTGCTTATTAAAATGGAAAATCTGGGTCCGACTACGGATTGTTGGCAAGATTTTTTCCTCATCGCTGGTCAAGAAGAAAATGTAAACTTCACTCTGGGGTTCTTCGATGACCTTGAGCAGAGAATTAGCCGCGTTAGGATGCATTTTCTCCGCCTGCTCGATAATAAAAACCTGCTGCCGACTTTCAATCCCTGCTTGAGAAAACTGACCCACCAATTCCCGAATGCGTTCTGTCTTGATGACCTGATTGACCGGCTTAATTAAGGTAACATCGGGAAATTCTTCCATCTCAATCAGCTTGCAGTTTCGGCATTTCTCACATGGTAAAACGCCTACTTTATCCGTACAAAAGAGGCTCTTAGCCAAAAACTGCGCCATTTCCAAGCTTCCAAAGAAACCTGAAAAGAGATAGGCGTGATTGAGCTGATCTTGTTCTAGGATACGGACAAAACGGTCAAACTGGTCTGGCTGCCAAGCTTTTAGTTGTTCTTGTTTCATTTATCCAAGCCCATTCTGTCAAACAAGACAGCCTTGGTAGCATCCACAACTTGCTCCAAAGGAAGACTCGCATCAATCTTGACAATGCGATTTCCTTCTTTGTCCAGAAGAGAAAGGTAACCTTGACGAACTTTCTTGTGCAAGTCTAAGCCTTCCAAGTCCAAACGATTGACCTCGCGGTCACTATTGGCAGCAATGCGAGCCAGCCCTTCTTCTACCTCAATGTCAAAATAGAGGGTCAAATCGGGTTTAAGGCCATCTGTCGCAAAGTGATTGAGCCAATCAATGGCATCAATATCCAAGCCACGGCCAAATCCCTGATAAGCAACAGAACTATCAATGAAGCGGTCCATAATGACCAACTTGCCAGCTTTAAGTGCTGGAAGAACTTTTTCCACCAAGTGCTGTCTACGACTGGCGATATAGAGGAGGAGTTCCGTTTTAGGATCCATCTGCGTATGACTTGGATCCAAAATCACTTCCCGAATCTTCTCTCCAATCAAGACTCCACCTGGCTCACGGGTCGTCAACACCTCTACTCCTTTTTCCTCTAAAATTGGGAGTAGAGCCTCTAAAACACTGGTCTTTCCTGCTCCCTCTGGTCCCTCAAGAGAGACTAAAAATCCTTTTGACATGTCTAACTCATTTCTTTTTTTCTACTTTCTATTCTATCAAAAAAATAGGTTTTTGTGACAATCTTTTTGCGTCTTCTGATTTCAAAAGAGCATAAAAGAGGCTGGGAGTCATCCAACCTCTTATTTACCTAATTCTTGTGTTCGTTTGTAGGCTTGATGAACTGCGTCCATGACGGTACCTCTAAAGGCATGTTCTTCCAGACTTGCTACACCCGCGATAGTCGAACCTCCTGGGCTACAAACTTGGTCTTTCAATACTCCAGGATGTTGCTGACTTTCAAGGACCATTTGTCCAGCGCCAACTACTGTTTGAGCTGCCATTTTCAAAGCCATTTCTCGTGGCAATCCTGTCTGTACACCCGCATCTGCCAAAGCCTCGATAAAGAGATAGACAAAAGCTGGTCCACAACCTGCAAGACCTGTCGCAGCATCTATTAAGCCATCCCCAAGTTCAACCAAGAGACCAGCCTTGACTAGAAGCTGACAAAAGAGTTCCCTGTCCTCAGCACGACAATTTGCTGACATGGCATAACTAATCACTCCTTGGCCGATAGCCACTGGAGTATTGGGCATGATGCGAATAATTCGGTGGTGACTGGGAAGAAGTCTAGCCAGTTTTTCCAAGGTCAATCCAGCTGCCATGGAAATCAAAAGAAGACTTTCTCGTTTTTCAAGGATGGTCTGATATTGAGCAAGCAGTTCAGAAAACTGGGCTGGCTTTACTCCTAGAAAAATCACGTCTGCTTCTGTAAAAATTTCTTCATTGCTGGAAGCCTGACCGCCGAAGTTGGCGATGAAAGCATCTACTTTCGCTTGACTGCGATTGGCAAGGAGAATCTGAGCTCCCATCTTGGCCTGCAAAACAGCCTTAGCCAAACTAGCACCCATATTCCCCAAACCGATAAATCCAATCTTCATCTCTTACTCCCTTATCTGTCCGTCACCAGTAACCACATACTTGTAGCTAGTTAATTCCTTCAAGCCCATTGGACCACGCGCATGCAGTTTCTGAGTAGAAATCCCCATTTCACATCCAAGACCAAATTGCCCACCATCAGTGAAACGCGTTGAGGCATTGACATAAACTGCTGCAGAGTCCACTTGATCTGTAAAGTAGGCTGCAGTTTCGGCATTTTCCGTCACAATCGCATCCGAATGATGAGTACTATGGGCTTCAATATGCGCAACCGCTTCTTCTAAACTGCTCACGACCTTAACCGCTAGGATATAGTCTAAAAACTCGGTGTCAAAGTCTTGAGCCTCAGCTACTCGACCTGAAAGAAACTGACTTGCTTTGCTATCCAGACGGAATTGAATTGGTTCCAGTTCAGCTTCTTTTCGATCTGCAACCAGAACTTGCTCCAAGCGAGGAAGGAAGCTTGCTGCCTTGTCATCATGAACGAGGAGAACCTCCATGGCATTACAAACAGAAGGACGACTGGTTTTAGCATTGTTGATGATAGATAGAGCCTTGTCTTCATCGGCATCCTTGTCCACATAGACATGAACAATTCCAGTTCCTGTCTCGATAACAGGTACAATAGCATTTTCAACCACGGCATTAATCAAGCCAGCACCTCCACGAGGAATAAGAAGGTCTAGATAACCCTTGGCCTTCATCATAGCATAGCTACTTTCTCGGCTGGTATCTTCCACCAGTTGAATCACATCTGCATGAATGGTAGTCGTCTCCAAACCCTTCTTCAAAGCTGTGACAATAGCATGAGCGGTTTGGTAGGCGTCCTTACCACTACGAAGAACGACTGCATTGCCACTCTTGAGAGCCAAGGCAGCCGCATCAGACGTCACATTTGGACGGCTTTCATAGATAATACCGATAACCCCCATAGCCACACGTTTCTTGGTGATAATCAAGCCATTTTCAAGATGATTGGTTTCTAAAACTTCACCGATAGGATCTGGTAAAGCAACCACTTCACGAATCCCTCTTGCCATCGCTTCTATACGTTTCGCATCCAAATAAAGACGATCCACCATGACATCCGAAATTTTCCCCTTGGCTGCTACCATATCAAGGGCATTGGCCGCTAAAATCTCCTCAGTAGCAGCCAATAAGTGATCAGCCATGGCTAGTAAGGCTTGGTTTTTCACTGCTTCACTGGCAGTATTGATTGATTTTTTAACAGCTTGTACCTGTTCAAATTGTTCTTGTGTACTTACCATCGTTCACCTCTAAAATTCTGTAAAGAGCAGCTGGATTTCAGGAGTGATGGAAATCCAGTCATCACGGTGAATCAAGACTCCCTTAGCTTTTTGAGAACGGAGCATATCTTCTAGGGCTGAGACGCCAAATTGGACACGTCCCTTTCCAAGAGATTGACCCGTTTCTTTATCAGCCACTGTGACAATATCGTGGTAAGAGAAGTTTCCTTCCACTTCTACCACGCCTGATAAAAGGAGACTTTTCCCGTTTTTTGAAAGTGCCTCTGCAGCTCCACCATCTACCCAAATCGTTCCCTGACTTTGAGCATAGAAGGCCAGCCATTGTTTCTGGGTACGAAGTCCCTTCTCTTGCGCAACAAAGAAGGATCCATCCCTAGTTTCTTCAGCTGCCTCAATCAAGGCATCTGATTTCAAGGAAGAGCAGATATAGACTGGCACCCCTGACTCCGTTGCGATCGTAGCTGCTTTGATTTTTGTTAGCATACCCCCAGTTCCGTTTGAAGAACCTGCTCCACCAGCCATATCAATAATCTCACGATTGATAGTCTCGATTTTCTCAAGACGTTTAGCTCTTGGATCTGAGTTGGGATTTCCAGTATAGAGACCGTCCACATCAGTCAAGAGAACCAAAAGATCCGCTTGAACCATCGCCGCTACCTGGGCACTCAGAGTGTCATTATCACCCACCTTGAGTTCGTCAATAACGACACTGTCATTCTCGTTGATGATAGGAATGGCACCACGATGAAGCAATACAGACAAGGCCTGGTGGGCGTTCTTATAACGACGTTTATCTACAAAATCATCCTGTGTCAGCAAGATTTGTGCAGAAACGATCTGGCGCATGAGGAGGTTGGTTGTATATTCCTCCAACAAAAGTCCCTGACCAACTGCAGCCGAAGCTTGTTTATCTGCAATCTTGGTCGGACGTTTTTTAAAACCCAAAGCTCCAAATCCAGCGGCAACTGCCCCAGATGACACTAAAATCAACTCATGTCCAGCCTCATGCAGCATAGCCAATTGCTGGGTAATTGCCTTTACTTTACTCCTTGATAAACTCCCGTCTTCATTTGTTAAGGAGGAAGTCCCTACCTTAAAGACGATTCGTTTGTACTTCATATTCTCACTCCGATTCTTCATATTTATCCATTATAACATGAATGCTTTAAAATAGAAAAGACTTGAAATAAAAAAGGTTGAGACAGCCATCTCAACTCTTTTATTTATTCTTAGTTTTACGCAATCTTTCCAGAGTTTCATTAAAAATCTCTGGAATATCTGCTGTGAACTCCAAGGTTTCACCTGTTCTCGGATGGGTAAAACCTAGAGTCTTAGCATGGAGAAATTGCCCATGTCCTTTCAGCGTTTTTCGAGGACCATAGACCTCATCACCAGCGACTGGATGGCCAATATAAGCCATATGAACACGGATTTGGTGGGTACGCCCTGTTTCCAGTTGCAACTCCACTAAGCTATAATCTCCAAAACGTTCCAAGACTTGAAAACGAGTCACTGCTGGCTTCCCTTTAGCAGTCACTGCCTGTTTCTTACGATCTTTTTCGCTCCGGCCAATCGGCGCTTCAATCACACCACGATCATTGGGAAGATTGCCATGAACAATCGCCCAGTATTTACGTAGAGACTTCTTGTCCTTGAGTTCTTGGGCAAGTGCCAAGTGTGCCTCGTCATTCTTAGCAATCATAAGGAGACCAGACGTATCCTTATCAATACGGTGAACGATACCAGGACGGAGAACCCCATTGATACCTGACAAGTCCTTGATATGGTACATGAGGGCATTGACCAAGGTTCCGCTAGTATGACCGGCACTGGGATGGACCACCATCCCTTGAGGTTTGTTAACAACGGCTACATCCTCATCTTGGTAGATGATATCAAGTGGAAGATTCTCAGCCACATACTCTAAAACCTCTGGTTCTGGCACATAGTAGGTGACGATATCCCCCTCTTGGACAGTGTATTTTGCTTTCTTGGCTTGCCCATTAACCAAAACTTGTCCAGCCTTGATTTGTTCATTCGCGAGACTGCGTGACAATTCTGTCAGGTCCGACAGAGCCTTGTCTAGACGTTGCCCACCAGTTTCAATTTTTATTTCCATTTACTTCCTCTTTAAGCATTGCAATCAATAGAACAATGACACCAACTGTCAAATAACTGTCAGCAACATTGAAAATCGCAAAGTTGATAAAGTCTAGGTGAAACATATCCACCACAAAACCTTGACTCATTCTGTCGATAAAGTTGCCCAGACCTCCCGCTATTATCAAAGTCAGTCCAAAAACTAACCAGAGAGAATCCTCCATGTGTTTATGTAAATACCAAATGGCACCGACCATAACGACCAGTGTAATGACAGCGAATAACCACTGCTGGTCTTGTAACATGGAGAAGGCCGCTCCCCTATTTTGCAGATAGGTTAAGCTAACGAGATTGGGGACCCACGAACGCACTTCACCCAGTGGAATCTGTTGGACAACATAATTTTTGACCAACTGATCCAGCCCAATCAAAAGCAGTACAATCACTGCCACTATTCCTCTTTTTTTCATGATTTCCTCTTTTGATCAAAATATTCTTGCATGACTTCAACGAAAAGAGTCCCAGCTTGACTAAGCTCCACTTCTTCCCGTTTGACATAGACCATGCGGTTATCTAGATTATCCTTGAGACGAATGACTGTAATCCCATTGACACTGTCACTATCTAAAAATCCTGAACCTGTCGCATAAGCATCCGTCCGCTCCAAAATACCATTCAAAGTAGCACGGTCCGTCACATTGAACATCTGCGAGCTCGCGCTAGTGTCGACAAAGTTCTCTGAATAATAAAGGTACTCATCCTTTTCCTGAGTAAAACGAACCGTTGGTAGATCCGCTAAATCCTCCATAATCAGTTCCTCTTTCTTTGCTAAAGGATGTCCTTCACGAAGATAAATGTGAGTCGGGAAAGGAATTAGTTCAATAACTTCCAAGCCTAACTTTTCAACCCGTTGCATGATGCCCTTTTGGTTTTGGTTGTTGAGGTAGATAATCCCAATCTCACTATGCCCTTGAGCTACTTCGTCTAAGATTTGAACTGTAGTAGACTCAAAAATACGGAAGCTCTTATAGTCAGGATAGCGCTCTGAAAAAGCCGTAATAGTTGGTGGTAAGAAGTCATAGTGCTGACTAGCAATAGAGAATTCATCTTTTTCTTCCTCAGGATTGGCATACTGATTTTGAAAAACATCAAATCCTTTAACTAATTCCTGCGCTTTTTCGTAAAATTCCATACCACGACGGGTCAAGAAAGTCCCTGAGCTGGTCCGACGGAAAATCTTAAAGCCCAGCTCTTTTTCCAAATCGCGGACAGAAATAGACAGACTCGGCTGGCTAACATACATCTTTTCAGCAGCTTCACGGAAAGTACCACTATTGGCAATAGCCACAACATAGCGTAATTGTTGAATGTTCATCTTTTACCCCCAACTTCTCTATCTGTTCATTATACCATAATTCAGAAGTTTTCCACAAAGGAAAAAGAATATCCATCATAAAATTCAACTACACTCAAATCGAGTATATAGAGCTAATAAAAACATAAGATTTCATCTATAATTTCCCAGAAGTTCGACACAAGAATACATTCTTTTAGAAGTTATCTGTTATGACAATAGATTCTAAAATCATAAATTTGGGAAATAAAAAGTCCATTTAAAAAAGCTTTCAGAAAATGATGTTTTACTTTCAACTCAAAGATATTTAAGTATTAGCAAACCTTGAGAAGGTCAACTCCAACTAGATTCCTTACCCACTTAAAGTCAAACTAAAAGGACTTGGCCCTGTATAATACAGGACTAAATCCTTTACTTAAATTAGTTGTCTAACTTTGAGAGTCAGTACATTGGAAATTTTTTATTTCACAGCTTCTTTCAAAGCATCTACCTTATCCAAACGTTCCCACGGAAGGTCAATATCTGTACGTCCCATGTGTCCATAAGCCGCTGTTTGACGGTAAATTGGCCGTTTGAGATCAAGCATTTGGATAATTCCCGCAGGGCGAAGGTCAAAAGTTTGACGCGCCACTTTTTCAAGCTTGCTTTCAGCTACTGTTCCAGTACCGAAAGTATCGATACGGACAGAAACAGGTTGCGCAACACCGATAGCGTAAGCTAATTGCACTTCTGCCTTCTTAGCAAGGCCTGCTGCAACGATATTCTTAGCAATGTAGCGAGCTGCATAAGAGGCTGAACGATCCACTTTAGTCGCATCCTTACCAGAAAAGGCACCACCACCATGACGAGAGTAGCCACCATAAGTGTCCACGATAATCTTACGACCAGTCAAGCCTGAGTCTCCCTGAGGTCCACCGATTACAAAGCGACCAGTTGGATTGATGAAGAATTTTGTTTGTTCATCCAAGTAAGAGGCTGGAATCACTTCCTTAATCACCTTGTTAATGACGTCCTCGTGGATTTGTTCATTGCTAACTTCTGGATCGTGCTGAGTAGAAATAACGACTGTATCTACGCGCACTGGACGGTCATTCTCATCGTATTCAACAGTCACTTGGGATTTGGCATCTGGGCGAAGATAGCTGATTTCACCAGACTTGCGAAGTTCTGCCAAACGACGAACCAGTTTGTGGCTAAGTGAGATTGGCAATGGCATGAGTTCCTCTGTCTCATCCACAGCAAATCCAAACATAAGACCTTGGTCGCCAGCTCCAATCAAGTCCAATGGGTCTTGATCTGCATTTCCACGAACTTCCAAGGCTTCGTTAACACCTTGAGCAATATCTGGAGATTGTTCCACTAAAGACGGATGGACTCCCACCGTCTCCGCAGAAAATCCATACTCGGTATTGGTATAGCCAATCTCTGCAATGGTATCACGAACTACACGGTTAATATCCACATAGGCATTTGTAGAAATTTCACCAAAAACGTGGACAGAACCTGTATATACAGCTGTCTCAGCAGCAACGTGCGCCTCTGGATCTTTCGCTAAAATAGCATCTAAAATCGCATCTGAAATTTGATCTGCAATCTTATCTGGATGCCCCTCAGATACAGATTCAGACGTGAATAATTTACGTTCTGACATAAAAATGTCCCCCCTTAAAAAATATTGTTATAGAGTTACAAAGTACTGGTAGATATTTCTATTGTCTAAGAGTTACGACGCGAAAGAAATAAAAACGATACTTTTTTATTTCTGAAGCTAGTAAGGCGCATAGGGTGACCGCATTATAGCGGCAACCGTAGAATGACGAGCGACTTTGGAGCCGTCATTCTTTGCGAGTTACAAAGTACTGATAGACATTTCTACCATCTTATCGGGACTATATAACCTTATCATTATACCACTTTTTACTTTTTTTTGCAGTATTTTCTCTAAGTCGAAAAAAGAACCTTACGGCTCTTTTTTCGTCATAAAAATTCGGCTTGTATTCTACAATACGAAATGTATACCTATACTTCTATGCATAGGTATACATACTACCTACTTTTTATTATCTGCTTTTATTTTCTCATGATATTTTTACAAACAATCTGCCAGTTTTAGGTTACTGTTCCTTTGACTTTCTATTGCTTACAGTTAAGCTGAGTCCAGCCATTAGGAGGCCAAGTCCAGCAATACCATAGTTCGCTGTATCATTACTTCCTGTATCAGGGAGTTTAGCTGCTTCTTGTTTATGAGCTGTAGCTACTGGAAGAGAGGTCGTTTGAATCGGATTCTCTGTCTGAACAACTGGTAATGTTGTACGACGTTCTAAGTAAAAACGATAATTATCTTTCGTTACCTTGTATTGACGTCCTTCACTTACTGTCTCAACAATCCATGAAGTTGCATCTTTAGTTAAAGAGTCAGCCAAGTTACGATCAATATTCATTAATCGACCTTCAGATACAAAATCTTTATAGTTAATAGAGATCCCTGTCGAAGTTGCAACAATTCTTTCGATCTTTGCGTCTTTCAAAGATGCAAGAGTATCCGCAATCGTTGGAATTGAAGGATCCTCCTTCATTTGAGCATCTGTTAACAATACGACAAACTTTTTATTTTTAGGTGACTTAGACCAGTCGTAGGTTGAAACAATTTGTGTAAGAGCAGGTGTAGATGTTTCAGCGAGGTCTCCACCATCTGCAATCTTAATGCCTGCTAAGGCTTTTTCAAGCTCAGCTGGGTCAGAGGTAAAATAAGATTCATTAAATTTTGTTAAAATTGTACCCTCATCTGCTTTTCCTCTTTCACGTCCATATACTTCATCACTAAAGGTAGCTAATCCAAAACGTGCTGCTACTCCATCTTTAGCAAGATTTCTTGCAAACTCATTGATATTGTTACGGACAGTGTCAATAGTTGAAGACATAGATCCTGAACGGTCAATAACGAAAACAATATCAGCTGCTCCCGCTTTTGTTACAGTTGGAGCTGTTTTAGTAATTTCAACAGTTGTTGTCTTGTCAACTCGTTCGTACTGGGTATAAGAATTTCCATCTTCATCTTTCCCGCTCACTGTACTCCCAGTTGTTTCAGTCTTTGGAGCAGGAAGTTCTTCGCTTTTTACAGGAGCCACTTCTGTCTTTGTGACTTCGACTGTTGCAGTTTCTTCATGAATCTTTTGATCACCTTCTTGGCGTTCTTTCACGTCAATAGGTGAAACCTTCTTAGAAACATCAACAAGGTCTCCAGGTTTTGCATCTGATTGGTTAACGACTGGTTTCGCCTCGTCAGCTTTAATTTCTGCTACAGCAGCTTCGACTGCTGACTTACTTGCTTCGGTTTTCTTTACTGTTTCAGCTGAAGTAGATGCCGGTTGTGTTGTTTCATCTGCAGACACTTGTCCGACCTGAGCAAAAGCAAACAAAATTGCTACAGAAGCCAACCCAACTTTCATTTTACGGAATGAAAAACGTTGTTGTTTCATAAATGATTTATCCATAGAAGTCCCCTTTTCTTTTCACGGATCAAATGATATAATCCGATTGTTTTATAGTATGATAACACAATTTTGTATAGTTTTCAATTTTTTTCCTTATGATTTCAATAAAATATTGCTCTAAAAAAGGTTTTAAAGCAATTACTGTTTTATAAATCAAATTATTTAAAATATATAATTATTATCTCCTTTGAATATTTCCGGAAATAAAAACTCAGTAGAATCACCTGATTCTACTGAGTTTTTAAAATGTTTGGCGTTTAGCTTTACGCTCTGCACGGCCACGTGCGCGATTTTCAGCACGCTTGGTTTTGCGGCGTTTTTCATCCACCGCCCATTGAATCTTCTTCTTATAGCCTGGTTTGACTTTTTTCTTTTTCTTTTTGACCAAGCCAATCATTTCAATATCAAGCTTATCCTGCTTCTTTTCACGGTTGGCACGACGATCACGGTCATAGGTATCTTGAAACTCTCCGTCTTTGACCATCTTAGGAGTAAACTTGATTCCTAATTTCTCCAACTCACGGATATCCGAGTCATCGCTTGGCTGGTAAAGGGTAATAGCTGTACCAGGCAGTCCGTTGCGCCCAGTCCGTCCAACACGGTGAACAAAGAAGGACAAGTCTTGCGGAATGGCATCATTGATGACATGACTGACACCTTCAATATCAATTCCACGCGCTGCCAAGTCCGTTGCGACAATATACTCAAAATCTAGATTTTTCACCTGATTCATGATCCGCTTGCGCTCGCGAGGAGCAATATCTCCATGAATCTTAGCCACCTTCAAACCTTGAGCAGTCAAATAAGAATGCAATTCATCTGCACGCGTTTTGGTGTTAACAAAAATCATTGCCAAATACGGTTGCATGACTTGAGTCAATTCATAAATCTGAGCATTCTTATCACGTCCCTTGGTCGAAATCAACCAGTTATCAATGGTATCAGAGATGACTGTTTTTGTTTTGATTTTTTCCATAACAGGATTTGACAAATATTTTTTCAAAAACGGTTGTAACTTCTGTGGAATGGTCGCTGAAAAAACCATGAATTGCAAGTCTTTTGGAAGACTTCCAGCAATCTTATCAACTGTCTCTAAGAATCCCATATCCAAGGTCATATCGGCTTCATCAACAACAAAGGTCTTGGCCTTGTGAATAGCTAAATCACCAGATTTGACCAAGTCATAGATTCGACCAGGAGTCCCGATGACAATATGAGGCTGGTTGCTGGCAAGTTTTTCAATCTGACGCGCCTTATCCGTACCACCAACATAGTTAACCACACGGACTTCCACATCTGAGTGGGCAGCAATCTGACGAGCTGCTTGGTAGATCTGAGTAGCTAACTCACGACTTGGAGCCGTAATCACTGCTTGCACACTATCGCTAGTTTCATCTAATTGCTGGAAAATGGGCAGCAAAAAAGTATGAGTCTTTCCTGAACCTGTTTTTGACTCACCGACCAAGTCTCGACCTGCTAAGACAATAGGAATTAACTTATCCTGTACCTCTGTCGGAGTTGTAAATTTCATCTCCTCCAAAGCCTTTTCTATATAGTTTTTAAACTGAAATTTCGTAAATGACATATTATCCTCGATTCTATTCATCTAACCATTATACCATATTTTGAGCATTTTCAGTAGTCCAACTAGTCTGACCTATCACAAGGTTATCAACTTCTCTAAATACCACTCTTAGACTTGAAATCACACATTTTATTTCTATCCAAAATTCAAAAAGAGAAGACCAAATTGGTCTTCTCTCAGCCTTAAAACTTGTGACTCAGATAGATTTGTCAAACAGTCAAGCAGATGCTTAAGAATCTTATAAAAGTAGATATACTCTAGATAAAATCAGTACTTAATCATCTTCCCGCTTGCGACCAAGAAGTAATCCTCCTAGACCTGCAAGAATAGCACTTGTCGTTGCTCCCTCAATTGAAATTAGAGAAGTGCTACCTGTATTTGGTAAGGTCGCTTGTTTAGCCTTATCTACGGCAGGAATTGGAACAGCTGGCTTATCATTTGCAACAGGTTTGCTTTCGGGCTTCACTAGCTGATTCAGTTGAGCTTTATCAGCTGAATCAGTTTCTTGGTCTGGCTTCACTTCTGGAGTCGCTGGTGGAACCGGACTTGGCTGTGGTTGTGGCTGCGGAACCAGTTGCGGTTGTGGCTGTGGCTGCGGACTAGGAGCTTGCTTGGCTTCAAAGCCCCACTTACCGACGAAGATCAGATTTCCTCCCTCTTCCACTTCTTGATAACCTAGGAATGTCCATGTACCATTTGCAACAGCAACTTCTACAGGCATCGGTACTTCTGGAACGAAAGCAATCGCTGCAGAAGAACTTGTGGTATATGTTCCACTTTGTGGAAGTAAGCTCAATACTTCTGTTGGCAAGTTATTGTCTGCCGTAGCACTTTCGAAGCGGTAGGTTACTTTATAGGTTTCAATTACCGGTGCAGGTAAAACATTAACTGGTACAAGAACTTTAGTAGAAGAACCATCTGGATAATCAACACGAACTGTACCGCTATAAGTACCTGGTTTTGTAGTATCTATTTGATCCGCAGGTGTGATATCTACTACCTTAGTGCCAGCTGGAAGGCTTGGCAAGTTCGTCACATTATCTGTCAAGTCTGGTGTTTCTCCAACCTTGATAGTTTCTTCCGTTACTTGAGGCGTATAAGTTTCAGCATTTGTCGGATTCGCCTTGAATTCCCACTTACCTACAAACTCTACATCAGTCTTGTTGACAACGGCGCTAGCTGCATCATAGTCCTTGAAGGTCCAAGTGCCATCATTCACTGAATCTGTGTATGTGGTTTGTGATGGTTGCTGAGCGGAAACAGTATTACCATTTTCATAAGTTGCACTGTCTCTTGGAGTCAAAGCGGTGATGGCTGCTGGAAGTGCTTTATCCGCCGTTGCGCTCTCGAAGCGATAATTTGCTTGATACTTGTTGGCTCTAAACTCCCACTGACCAACAAAGGTGACATTTGTCTTATTGACCACTGCGCCAGCTGGAATATACCTCTTAAATTTCCATATCCCATCGTTCGCTGAATCTACGTAATTAGTTTGGATTGGCTGCTTAGCCAAAACTGCAACACCATTCAGATATGTTGCACTGTCGCTTGGAGTCAAACCTTTGATTTCTGCTGGAAGTTGCTTACCTGCTGTTGCGCTCTCAAAGCGGTAACTTGCTTGGTACTTATTGGCTTCAAATGCCCATTTACCTACAAACTCAACATTAGCCTTGTTCACGACTGCATTATCTACAGCGTAGCCCTTAAAGGCCCAAGTACCGTCATGTACTGTGTCTGTGTAAATCGTCTTCACTGGCTGTTTAGCTGAAACAGGGTTACCATTCTCATAAGTTACACTATCATTTGGAGACAAGGCTGTAATAGCTACTGGAAGATCTTTTCCGGCTGTCGCACTTTCGAAACGGTAACCTGCTTGATACTGATTCGCCTTAAATGCCCACTTACCTGTGAAAGTCAAATCAGCTTTTTTCACAATCTTACTTTTGGCATCGTAACCAGTGAAAGTCCAGGTACCGTCGTTCACATCATCTTTGTAAGTCTTTGTTGTCGGCTCTTCTGGTACAACTTTTTGCGTGTTGTAATAGCTTGAGCTATCTTTTGGTGCTTTCTTCTGAATAAATTCAGGCAAATCAACACCAGCCGTTTCGCTCACAAAAGCATAGCTTACATGATGTGGTCTAGGCGTTACTTCCCAGATACCCGTAAATGTCACGCGCCTGCCATTATACGTCGCATTCTTCTGATCGTAACCTTTGAAGGTCCAGACATAATCTTTTTCTTCTTCAACTACTGATTCTTTAGCAGGTTGCTTGGCTACAATGGTGTCACCAACCTGATAAGAAGTCTCATCACTTGGGAGCATTCCCAAAATACTTTGTGGCAATGGAACACCTGCTTTAGAAGATTTGAATACATATTCTGGATTTGGAGTAGGTACCCAGCTTCCAAGGAAAGTCTGTCTACCTTTTGCTACAACGATTTTTTCTTTATCGTATCCTGCAAATGTCCAAGTTACCTTGTTTGCTCTGTCAACATAAGTCGTTTCACTTGGTTGCTCAGCATCTACTTCTGTAAGAAACAGACCGCCCATCTTATAATCAATTGGGTTTTTCGGAGTCAACTTGGTAATATGATCTGGTAATACGAAATCAGGATTAGTTGGTTGGAATTGATAGTCTATACCATTTGGCGTAAAGCTCCAGGATCCTGTGATGGTTTTCACTTTCGTACCTGCAATAGCTTTTCCGTATTTATCCGCATCAAAACCATGGAAGGTCCATGTACCTATCGGAACAGTTACTGTGGATGTATCAAGTTTACTTGCATCTTTGTAATCGTCAGCTCGTGCCACGAAATCAGTGCCAGCTGGAAGCATATCGCGAATCTTATTTGGAAGAGGGTAGACAGGAGTCGAGTTAGTAAATTTATACTCCACTCTGTAGATCGTATCCGTCTGTTTGGTAGAATTCTCAGGCAATTTTCCTTTAGAGGAAGTGTCTCCAGACTCTACTTCTTTTGAAGGAATCTTATCCTTTCCCAAGATGATTTTCGGTTTTTTATTACGAAGTCCCGAATTAACGAAGGTTACCAGATTTCGGTAAACTTTATCAATTTCTTCTTGCTTTGTCGCAGTTTGAAGTAGGCTATCAGCCGCTGTCATCAAATCATTAAGGATTTCTAAACTCTCATCTGTTTTCCTTGAAAAATCCTTGTTACGCAACTCTTTGAGATAGTTTTCTAAAGCACTCTTCTTCAGACTAACGTTTGCAGAGGGCAGCTGGGCTGCTCCTTCTGTGGATGGCTGAACCGTTTCAGCAACTGATTGAGAATTTCTAAGAGCAGTTGAATCTGTCACTTGACCCGCCTCTGTCACAGTAGGGGTAGCAGATTTTATGATGGCTTGATTGTCTTCTTTAGTCTCTGCTTGTACTGACGCAGAAGCCATCGCTGAAGTTGTTTCTTGATTCTCTGTTTTTGTTACTTCAGACGCTCCTTCTGAGGTTTGATTGTCTGACTTATTTCCCACTTGCGCTGTAGATTCAAGCTCATCTGCGTGGACTGTTTGATTCACTCCAGTCGCAGTGGGTGCAAACAAAAATCCAATCGCAAGGGAGACAGTAGCAACTGACAACTTGCGAATTGAATATTTTATCTCTCTATCCTGAAAAAACATTTCAGCCCTCCTTTTCTTTTATAACTTTTATTCTACCATAACTGACTGATATTATCGAATTTTTGCTCTAAATCTTTTAAAAATTATCTGGCGATATTTTTTTATAATATACAACTATTTTAAAAGTTTATTCTATAAAATAATTATAATAATAAACTTCTGTAGATTTAATTTTACTTGATTCTACAAGACATATCAAAAGGGGGAGAACAAATTTTGTTCTCTCCCAATATTAGCTTTTCAACTTCTACTACAAATTTCAAAGAGTTTTTTATCAATATCGATAGGCTATTTTTCTTCTTTATCAGCCTTCTCATTGTCTTTTTTTTCTCGTGCCAATCGAAGAGCACGTTTTGGGTTAAGACGATTAAACAATTCTTCTAGTTTCTTTTCATTCCACACATCTGCTGCAGAAACAAAATTTCCATCTGCATCTCGGAATGATATCGGTTTATCTCCCATATCAATCTCCTAGTCTACAAACTCAAACTCAAATTTACCGATTCGAACCAAGTCTCCATCTTTGGCACCACGCGCACGAAGGGCTTCGTCAACTCCCATACCACGTAACTGACGAGCAAACTTCATGACAGATTCGTCACGGTCAAAGTTGGTCATGTTAAAGAGTTTCATGAGTTTTTCACCAGAAAGTACCCATGTAGCATCATCGTCACGGTTAATTTCAAAGGCTTTTTCTTCCTCATTAAAGCCATAGTAAGCTTCTTCTTCCATATCAGACTCGTCATAGAGCAAGAACTCTGGAGTCTTATCTAACAATTCAGCTGTCGCATCCAAAAGGGGTGCCAAACCTTGCTTGGTCAATCCAGAAATAGGGAAGATGGCTGGAAGTTCTTCAAACTCATCGTAGTTTGCTGCCAATTTCTTCTTGAAGGTTTCCAGATTTTCCTGACTTTCAGGCATGTCCATCTTGTTAGCTACGATGATCTGTGGACGCTCCATCAAACGAAGGTTGTATGATTCCAATTCTTTATTGATAGCAAGATAATCTTCGTAAGGATCACGTCCTTCGCTGGCCGACATATCGATGATATGAAGGATAACTCGAGTGCGTTCAATATGACGAAGGAACTGAGTCCCCAAGCCGACACCCTGACTAGCTCCCTCAATCAAACCGGGAAGATCCGCTACGGCAAAAGATTCACCTGATTGTGTACGAACCATGCCTAAATTAGGGACAATAGTCGTAAAGTGGTAGGCACCGATTTTGGGCTTAGCAGAGGTAATCACGCTAAGAAGGGTTGATTTCCCGACAGAGGGGAAACCTACCAAACCGACATCCGCTAAGATTTTTAATTCTAGTTGCAACTCACGTTCCTGACCCGGCTCTCCATTTTCCGAAATTTCAGGTGCAGGATTTTTTGGTGTTGCAAAGCGGATATTTCCACGACCACCTCGACCGCCATGTGCCACGATAAATTCTTGGCCATGCTCAATCAAGTCTGTAATGACTTTACCTGTCTCTGCATCGCGTACAGTCGTTCCTTGTGGTACGCGAACACGAAGGTCTTCTGCACCACGCCCATGCATTCCTTTGGTCATCCCTTTTTCACCGGATTCGGCCTTAAAATGACGGTTATAGCGGAAATCCATCAAGGTACGCAAGCCTTCGTCTACAACGAAAACAACGTTACCTCCACGTCCGCCATCACCACCCCAAGGACCGCCATTCGGGACATATTTTTCACGGCGAAAGGCAACCATACCATCGCCACCATTACCAGCCTTGATCTTAATCTTGGCTGTATCTAAAAACATACTCATATTTTCTTCTCACTTTAAAAAGGACTGGAAAATCCAGTCACTAAACAATCCTGATTTATCACATTTTATAGATTACTCAACGCACCTATTGCTGTTGCAAAAATACCAAGCAAACTTGCAAGCAACATGACAATAACAATCAATAATGTTAATTTTTCAAACATTGTTTTTTTACGTTTTCCTTCATCTCCGAAAGCCATGTGGTCTCCTTTTCAATTTATTTTTATTTTTTAAATTATAGCTTAATAGTCTGTAGAGACTGGCGCAATTATCCATAGGATTATGTAAGCAAGTACCCCTGCCCCATAACAAAAGGCAAGAACTCCCCAAATCACACGGACAATGGTAGGGTCAATATCAAAATAATGGGCTACACCTGCGCAAACACCTCCAATTTTTTGATCTCTACCACTTCTCATAAATTTTTTTGCCATATTTTATTCTCCTATATTTTTACTAATCTCTCCAGTAATCCCGGAAGCTAGACAACTGCTTTTTAGAAGCCTTTAATATTCGTTTGGATTCTTTAACTGGAGCTGAAACAGCCTGCTGAGGTAGATAAAGAACCGTCTTCAGGAATCGCTGTGTCATGGGTTCGTCGCCACGTAGCTCCTGCTTAAATTTATTTGAAATAATGGCATCGAGATAAAACTCATGGACTCGTTTCCCAAAATTCTCAGCCGAAATCTCATACAACTTGTCAGCCAACTTCTGCTCATCCATATCTGGAGTGGCAATCAAAGACTCCAAGATGGCACCTGCAAGATCCTGTTCTCCATAGTAGAGAGTTCCAAACATCTTGTCACTGATCAGATTATCCAGATAAGGATTGCCATGAGCGATGACAGGCGTTCCACTGGCTAGACTCTCTAGATAAGTCAAACCTTGGGTTTCACTAGTGGATGCAGAGATAAAGAAATCTGCCGCCTTATAGTACAAGGCTGTTTCACTTGGGGCGATCATACCAGTAAAAATCACTTGATTTTGAATTCGCAACTGGACGGCTTGTTCTTTCAGACTGTCCAGATAAGGACCGTCACCAGCAACAACCAGTTTCACCTTGTCTTCTTCTTTCAAAACCTGCGCAAAGGCGGCTAGGACCGCTTGGATATTCTTCTCATAGGAGATACGAGAAAGACTCAGTAACATTTTCTCGTCTTCTTTAATCCCAAGTTTAAGTCGAAGGGCAGCTAAATTCTCTTCTTTAATCTCAGGTCGTTCAAACTTAGCTAACTCAATACCAGTTGGGATAACACGTTTTTCAACCTTGACTTTGTACTTAGATAGAAGATCCCGAACAATCTCACTAGGACAAATCACTCCATCAACATCGTGAAGGAAGCCCCGTACCAGATATTTTACCATACTTGGACGAATCAACATACCCTTAGCAATATAATGCACATAATCTTCGTACTGGGTATGGTAGGTATGAATAACAGGAATTTTCAATTCTCTTGCAATCCAAATCCCTAGTAAACCTAGTGAAAACTCTGTTTGCGTATGAATGATATCTAGCTGATACTGTTTAGCAATTTCAAGTGCCTTTGTAAATCCACGATAAGCAAAACGTCGATCCTTAAATGCAAAGAAGGGAACACTCGGAATTCGAATGATTTGCCAATCCTCGTAGCGGTTCACGTCTTTATCAGTGGTTGTAAAGATAAAAACCGCATGTCCCTGCTTTTCAAGCTCTGTCTTTAAGGTTCGAATACTAGTCGCAACCCCAGAAACCTGAGGAAAATAGGTGTCTGTAAATAAACCAATTCGCATAAACTACCTCACTTTTTGCCCAAAGCAGCCTGTTCTCGATAGAATTTTAGCCAAATTTCCAACAAGTGCTCCTCGGAGTACTCTTTGGAGATCTCGCGAGCTTTTTCTTTCAAGTCTTTCAACTTTTCAGGATGATTTTTGTATTCGAGAATGGCTTCTCTCATCTCTGAAACATCACTTGTAGCACGATAATTCCCATCGAGAATGACCTTATATAGATCTAAATCCCTCAACATAATAGGCGCCTCGCAACTAGCTGCCTCTAAGATGGTCATCGGGAATAATTCGTTGTAACTTGGTAGCAAGAAGAGATCCGCCAAAGCGTAGAGTTCTCGCATTCGCTCTGGAGGAACAATACCTGGGAAAATTAGATTTTTTGGTGGATTGTCCATAATCTTCTTGTAGCGTTCATAACCATCTGTTATTCCACCAAATGAAAAACCACCTGCCCAGATAAAGGTAATTTCTGGCAATTCCTCAGCAAGACGGATAAAGTCATCAATCCCTTTACGTTTCTGAACCTGACCCGCACCGACAACAACAAACTGATCCTCAGTTAAATCCATTTCCTGACGAAGTTTTGCTACTTGATCAGCTGGCAGCGAATGCCATTTTTCTTTGTTTACAAAATTTGGAATATACGTTACTTTTTCACGTGGAATACCAGCCGCTACCAAATCCTCTATAAACATGGGATTAACCACCACCAAGTGTTCCATTCGGTTGTAAAATGAAAAAACATAGCGTTTGATAATTCCTTTTAGGAAAAATGGAATCTTCAAACTCCCTTCAAGCGTATCAGGCAAAAAATGCACATAGCCAATTTTTCTCCCAGATCGCTTCTTTTGAAATGTAGATAAATAATAAGGGAAATCAATGGTATGAAAGTGAGTTACATCCGCCTCTACAGGAAGATTTTCCGTAACAATTAACTGGTCTTTGGCGTCACGATGTAGGAGACGGACCAACTCACGGTAGGCTCCTGATACTCCTTGACCAGCCACTTTTTCACTTGAGCTTAGCATATTAATACGCAATTTTTCGTTTTCCATACCATTCATTATACCATTTTATTTCTAGAAAATCAGCAAAAGAAAGAAGAGACTAGAGGAAAAAGAAGAATTTATCCTATTTTCCAATCGTCTCTTCTATTTTTTACTGTTTATTTAATTCCTAGGGCGATACGTGCATAGCGACTCATTTTTTCAACAGTCCAAGCTGGATACCAGACCAATTTAACTTCGGTATTGGTTACCTCAGGCACATCTGTCATCGCATCGTGTATCTGATCTGTTAAGAGGTCAGCCAGTGGGCAGCCCATAGTTGTTAAGGTCATATCAATTTCAGTGTGGCCAGTTTCACCATCAAAACGAATTTCATAAATCAAACCTAGGTTGACAATATCAATTCCCAACTCAGGGTCGATGACTTCTTCCAAGGCATTTAAAATGCGTGTTTTGATAGCCTCAATTTGCTCTTCTGTATAAGCCATATTCATCCTCACTCTAATCTTCAATAAAATCACGAAGCGGTTTGCTGCGACTTGGTTGACGTAGTTTTCTCAAAGCCTTGGCCTCAATCTGACGGATACGTTCACGAGTTACGTTAAAGACTTTACCAACATCTTCAAGAGTACGCATTTTCCCATCGTCCAAACCAAAACGAAGGCGCAAAACGTTCTCTTCACGGTCAGTCAAAGTGTCTAACACTTCATCCAATTGTTCACGCAAAACGATACGCGTTGTGTAGTCCACTGGATTTTCAATCACTTCGTCTTCGATAAAGTCCCCAAGATGGCTATCGTCTTCTTCACCAATCGGTGTTTCAAGAGATACTGGTTCTTGGGCGATTTTCAAGATTTCACGGACCTTGTCAGGTGTCATATCCATACGCTCAGCGATTTGTTCAGGTGTCGGATCTTGGCCCAATTCTTGAAGGAGATTACGCTGTTCACGGACAAGCTTGTTAATCGTTTCAACCATGTGAACAGGAATACGAATGGTACGAGCCTGATCAGCAATAGCACGAGTGATCGCCTGACGAATCCACCAAGTTGCATAAGTAGAAAACTTAAAACCTTTTGAATAGTCAAACTTGTCAACTGCTTTCATCAAGCCCATGTTTCCTTCTTGAATCAAATCAAGAAACTGCATACCACGACCTACATATCGCTTAGCAATCGAAACTACCAAACGTAGGTTGGCTTCTGCAAGACGCTGTTTGGCTTCGATATCACCAGCTTCAACAGCTAGGGCCAATTCTTTTTCCTCTTCATTGGTCAAGAGAGGAACAACCCCAATCTCTTTCAAATACATACGGACAGGGTCATTAACCTTGGCAGAGGTTGAGCCAATCAAGTCCTCATCACTGAGTTCAGGCTCTTCTTCTGTACTAAGGACACGTGCACTTGGATTTCCTTCGTTATCTGTGATAGAAATTCCAGCATCCTGAATCCGTTGCAAAAGATCCTCAATGCCGTCTGCATCAAGAGTAAAAGGAATCACCAGACTTGAGTTGATTTCATCATCTGTTGCTGTTCCTGTTTTTTTGTGGTTACGGATAAAGTCTGCTACTTGCACATCAAATGTGGTTACTTCTTTTTGTTTTGTTGCCATTATTACTCCATTCTTCTCTTTTGGGAAATCAATCGTTGCAATTCTTCCAAGGCTGTGTCTGTATCTCCTACATGACTAGCTTCCTGCACTTTCTTTTTAATTCTTAAGTTGTCCTTGCTGAGGAGGGCACGGTTACGAGTCGCTTCGACTTCAGAAAGTTCTTGAGGAGACATCTCAGCTGGCAAATCTAGACTAAGCACATGGTACCAAGCATTTTCAACCTCAGGAGTCTGATGAGACAGTTCCTCTGATCCGATTTCTCCCTCTACACTTAATAATTCGTAAAGAATCTGAAATTCTGGGGTATCAAAGAAAAAATCTTCTCTTAATCGGTAGTCATTTAACACAACTGGATTTTCAGCCATCCTATAAAGGAGATGAGCCTCTGCTCTCATGACTGCTGTCAGTTGCCGGGTCACAGGTAAACTAATCCCTACTGGTGTAGGATGCTCCTTTACCCTCTCCTGCCTTTGAACAATTCGACTTTCATTTACAATCTGTTCTACTTGCTGGTAATCAAAGGAAGGTAGGTTATCCGCCAGAATGTGGATATAAGAATTCTGGGCTGTGATAGACTTTTCTTTGGCGATTAAGGGCGCAATCTTTTCAATGAACTCGATTTGCGCTTGCAAGTTATCACTATTTTCAGGTTTGAGTTGGTGAATATAGAACTCTATGGGACTAATCCGTGTCTTGGTTAAGAGGTAGGCCAAATCTTCAGGAGAATTCTTTTGTAAATACTCATCTGGGTCCATAGCATCAGGTACTCGGACAACTTCCACTGAGAAATCTTTTAATTCTTCCAGAGCTTTGGCTGTCGCTGCCTGTCCTGCCTTGTCACCATCATAGCTGAGAACTATCTTTTTGGTAAAGCGTTTGAGGTGATCAACATGTTCCTTGCTCAGAGCTGTCCCCATGGAAGCTACAGCATTTTCTATACCAGCACGGTAGGCCGCGATAACATCCATGAAACCTTCCATCAGATAGAGTTCTGTGATCTTACCCGTTCCCTTTTTAGCCTTGTCCAAATGATACAATTCGTAACTCTTGTTAAAAATTGCAGTGGAACGACTATTTTTGTATTTGGCACTCTGATTATCGACTTCTTGCCAGATACGACCTGAAAAAGCAATGACCTGTCCCTTGTCGTTAGTCAAAGGAAAGACAATACGTCCGAAAAAGGTATCAAAAAACTGATTGTCATCTGACAAATAAAACAAACCAGAATCCAACAAATCCTTTTCTTCAAACTTGCCAGATAAACGTTGGTAAAGATAGTTTCTTTCTGCTGGAGCCAATCCAATTTGGAAGTGCTTCAAAACCTCATCCGTCAATCCGCGTTTGTAGAGATAAGTCCTTGCTTCTTCTCCCATCTTGGTCGTCATGAGGATTGCATGGTAAAAGCGTGCAGCTTCTTCATGCATGTCATATAGAGCTTGATGGGGCGAAGCCTGTTGAGGACGAGACTGGACAGGCATTGCTAGTTGAACACCAACCCGCTCCCCTAAGAGCTGAACGGCTTCCATAAAGGACACACCTTGGTATTCTTCGATGAACTTAAAGACATCTCCTGAGCGCCCACAACCGAAACAATGGTAGAACTGCTTGTCTTCCACAACGTTGAAAGAGGGGGTCTTTTCACCATGAAAAGGACAGAGCCCTAAATAGTTCCGTCCAGCCTTTTGTAAAGAAATCACGTCGCCTATGACTTCCACAATGTTGGTATTGTTTTTGATTTCTTCAATGACTTGCTTGTCAACCATACACAATACCTCCATCTTATCATAGTTTCACGTAAACTAGTATAGCTTATTTCTGAAAAAAAGTAAACCATTTCATACGCTTTCCGTAATTCTCTTTGCCTTATTTTTCTAGATAGAAAGAAGATATAAACACTTTAATGCTTCTAAGTTTCTCTTCTCTATTTTTTGATGATTATTTCACTCATCTATTCAAATAATTGATAGTAGTCTGAGATTTTCATCTTAGCTTTTTCTTCTTTATTGAGGTCTTGGATGATACGACCTTCCTTCATGACAATCAGACGATTGCCATACTTCAGTGCATCCTCCATATGGTGGGTAATCATCAAGGCTGTTAGATGATCTTTGCTGACAAAGTCATCTGTTAACTCCATCAAAGCAACACTGGTCTTTGGGTCAAGGGCGGCTGTGTGTTCATCCAACAAGAGCAACTCAGGTCGCTTCAAGGTTGCCATTAAGAGACTCAAGGCCTGACGTTGTCCACCTGATAGAAACTCAATCGGAGTATCTAGATGCTTTTCAAGACCATTTCCCACTTTTTCAATGGTAGCCTGAAATTCTTCTCTATGGCTTGAAAGTCTCCTAGGAAGGAGTCCTCTCTTCTCACCACGAAACTTGGCAATCAAGAGATTTTCCGCTACCGTCATACGGGGAGCCGTACCCATCTTAGGATCCTGAAAGACACGAGACAGGTACTTAGCCCGCTTTTCAGGTGAAAAATGCGTCACGTCCTCGCCCATGATACGGATACTGCCACTTGTTAAAGGTAAGGTACCTGCAATAGTGTTAAAAAGCGTTGACTTCCCTGCTCCATTTCCACCTAGAATGGTAATGAAATCATGTTCGAAAATTTCAAGAGAAACATCATTCAGTATGATTTTTTCCTCGTCATAGCCATTCGTGATGACTTTGGTGGCATTTTTTAATTCTACAATTGCTGTCATTTGCTAAACTTGACTCCTTTCAGGTATTTGCTTTTGAAGGTTGGAATCATAAGGCAAACTGCCAAAATCAAGGCGCTGTACAAACGAAGATAACTTGTATTAAACCCAAGAGCAATCACTCCCCAGACGAGGAACTGATAGGCGATAGAGCCAACGACGATGGTCATGAGGCGCTCTGCCAGAGTCAAACTCTTAAACAAAACCTCACCAATAATCAAGCTAGCTAGACCAACTACGATAACCCCGATACCTCGTGAAACATCCGCATATCCTTCTTGTTGAGCAATTAAGGCCCCTGCAAGCGCGATAATCCCATTTGAGAGAACCAAGCCCATGAGTTCCATACGTCCCGTATTGATACCAAAGCTACGAGCCATATCAGGATTGTCACCTGTAGCGATGTATGCCTGACCTAGTTTGGTATCTAGGAAAAAGAGCATAAGGCCAATAACAAGAGCTACAAAGATTAATCCAGTCAAGAGTTGGTTAAGGTCTGAATCAAAAGGCAAGACATCCTGAATTTGCTTGGTTCCAAGAAGCCCCAGATTAGCACGTCCCATAATCATGAGCATGATGGAATGGCAAGAAGTCATGACCAGAATCCCTGATAAGAGAGTTGGAATGTTTCCTTTGGTATATAAGAGTCCCGTCGCCATTCCAGCTAGACATCCCGCTCCTACTGCAGCTAAGGTCGCTAAAAATGGGTTGACTCCCTGCGTTATCAAGGTTACAGCTACTGCTCCCCCTAGAGGAAAAGAGCCCTCAGTAGTCATATCTGGAAAATTCAAAATTCGGAAAGTCATAAAGATTCCCAAACCTAGAATCGCCCAGACCATTCCCTGAGAAATAATGGATACTATCATAATCTTTCACTCATTTCTTTCTTTAGTAAAAATGGGAGGAGATGTGTCCAGCTCCTCCTTTATCTTTATTCAATCACTTGTCCTGCTTCTTTTAGAACGGACTCAGGAATGGTGATACCAAATTCCTGAGCTAGTTTTTTGTTAATCACTGACTTACCAGTTGAAAAGACATTGACTGGCGTATCAGCTGGTTTTTCACCTTTCAAAACTTTTGCAATCATTTTACCAGTAGCCACTCCAAGATCGTGTTGGTCAACTACTACAGATGCTAATCCACCTGCTTCTACCATGGCAGTGGCACTTGGGTAGATTGGCTTTTTAGCTGTTTGGTTACTTGAAACAACTGTTGAAAATGCTGATGCGATGGTGTTGTCAATTGGAACCCAGATTGCATCGACCTTGCTTGTCATGACATTGACTGTTGAAGCAATTTCATTTGTTGATGGAACAGCAAAGGTTTCGACTGTCAAACCTGCTTTTTCAGCATAAGCCTTGAATTCTTCTACCTGTGTTTTTGAGTTATCTTCGCTACTTGAGTAAAGAGCGCCGATTGTTTTGACATTTGGTGTCAAAGTTTTAATCAATTCCACTTGCTGTTCAGCTGGGTTATGATCTGACACCCCTGTGATGTTGCCACCTGGTTTTTTCAAATCTTTGACCAAGTTAGCACCGATTGGGTCTGTAATAGCAGCCATGATAACAGGTAGGTCTTTTGTAGCACTAGCGAGTCCTTGAGCAGCTGGTGTTGCAATCCCAACAACGACATCGTTTCCATTTGCCACCAATTGTTTACTCATGGTTGCAACCTTGCTCTGATCACCTTCTGAGTTCATAAAGTCGATTTTTACTTGGTCACCTTTATAGCCTTCTTCAGCTAATCCATCTTGAATCCCTTGGTAAATCAAGTCCAAGGATGGGTGACTAACAAATTGAAGGACACCAACCTTAGCGACCTTTTGCTCTTCCTTAGCTGCTGGCTTGTTCATTGATGAATAAATCAAGCTAGCCACTACCAATACTGCTAATCCAGCGACAATTCCAATCAAACGTTTATTTTTCATTTTTCTTTCTCCTTAATTCTTTTACCTTAACTTTTTAAATCACATCATCAAGCGATGCCATCGTTTAAATTCCAATATCTTTCCTCCCCATAGAAAAAGTCCTCACACAAAAAACTTGTGTGAGGACGTCGATGCGCGGTGCCACCTCAATTATAGGGAATATCCCTATCGCTCTTTCTCGCATTCACGAGTTGCACTGTAAGGTGTGCTCACCGAATTTTTATGATTTCAAATTCTTAATAACATTCAGCCCAATTTTCATCACTTTCATTTATCTGTTTCCACCAACCACAGACTCTCTAAAAAATTTCAATGATTACTTTCTGAATGTTTAAATTATATCATTTTTCAATTACTTGTCAAGACTATTTTTAGAATTTTTTAAACTATTCAAAAACTTCCCCTTGAAAAAGAGGAAGTTTAGAAAAAATCAACCTGAATTACGCAAACCTGTTGCAATTCCGTTAATGGTTATATGAATCAATCTTTCTTCGTCTGCTGACAATTCGCCACGACGTTGACGTTTAATCAACTCCAACTGGATGTAGTTAAGAATATTAAAGTAAGGCATACGATAGTTTAGACTGTCTTTTAGGTAAGAGTTTTCTGCCAAGAGTTCGTCATAACCTTCAATAGCTAAAATAACATCCTTAGTCAATTGCCATTCATCTAAAATAGTGTAGTAGATAGCCTGCACTTCTTCATCTTCACAGAGCTTGGCATATTCAAAGGCAATGTTCATGTTAGACTTAGACAAGACCATGTCTACATTGGAAAGTAAAGATTGGAAGAAAGGCCAGTTTTGGTACATGTCACGAAGAAACTCGATATTTTTCGGATCTTGATCAATAAACTCTTTAAAGCTCGATCCTACTCCATACCATCCAGGGAACATGACACGACTTTGTGACCATGAGAAGACCCAAGGGATAGCACGTAGACCACCGATTTCTGTAATGGTCTTACGAGCAGCTGGACGCGAACCGATATTAAAGCTTGAAATAGCCTTAATCGGACTGGACTCAAAGAAATAGTCATAGAAATGTTCATTTCCAAAGACCAAGTCACGGTAGATATCGTAGCTACGATCCACTACTTGGTCCATAATGGCTTCGTAACGGTTTGACGTATTGGTATCACTCTTCTTCTTAGTAATCATACGATTAATGGCTGCAGAAACCAGCATCTCAAGATTGTAATAAGCAGCGTCTTTGTTTCCGTATTTGTTTCCAATCACTTCTCCTTGCTCAGTCAAACGGATACGATCCTTGATAGACTTGAGCGGTTGAGATGTAATGGCTTCATAAGTTGGGCCACCACCACGACCCACAGTACCACCACGACCATGGAAGAAAGTGACCTTAACGCCAAATTCGTCACCGATAGCAGTTAGTTGTTGCTGCGCCTTGTAAAGGGTCCAACATGAGGACAAGTAACCACCGTCCTTGTTACTATCAGAGTAACCGAGCATGATTTCCTGATAGTTATCTTTTGAAGCAATCCATTTTTTAGCTAAAGGAAGAGAGAAGTATTTTCTCATGGTTTCTTCCGAATGATCCAAGTCCTCGATAGTCTCAAACAGGGGAACAATTTGGACACGGGCTTTTTGGGCATCCACCAAGCCGACTTCTTTGAGCATGATTGCTAGCTCGAGCATATCGGATACACTTGTTGCGTGAGAAATGATGGTTTGACGAATGACATTTTCACCCAGTTTATCCTTCAATTTACGAGCAGCCTTAAAGATAGACAACTCTTTCTCAAGAAGTTCTGACTTTTCAGCATGAGTTGCTGAAAGGATACGAGGGTCTTCTTCCAACTCTTTTAAGAGGAGAGCGCATTTTTCATCTTCAGAAAGGTCGCTATAATGGTCGTTAATACCAGCTGATGCTAGCAATTCTGCCACACAAGCTTCATGGACACTCGAATCTTGGCGCATGTCGATAGAGGCAAGATAGAAGCCAAAGATTTCAACTGCCTGCATCAACTCTACAAATTCTCCTGAAATCAGGTACTCACCTTTGTTCTCTAATAGAGAATCTCGGATGGCCAACAAGTCTTGATAAAATTCATCTGCGGTAGCATATCTAGGCTGAAGATCCTTGTCTTCAATCAAATAAGCCTTGGTTGCCTGCATCTTAGCTTGGATATCAAAGAGAGCACGACGATAGAGTTCTTTTTCACGATAAATCGAGTTGTCCTGAGACTTCAGCGCCATCTCACGAACCTTGTCGCTGACATTCACGATGCTGGTTGAAAGTGAGAATTCACGATAGAGGTTATAAATCTTCTCATCGTAGTAATTCATGATGACTTCACACTGGGTCAAGGCTGATTTGTTGAGGGTTTCTGCCGTTACGAAAGGATTTCCATCACGGTCTCCTCCGATCCACATCCCCATGGTAATCGGTTTTGGATGTTGGAGTTCGATACCTTGTTCCTTAGCCAGTTTCTTATACTCAGCCGTCAAACGAGGAACAGCATTCAAGAAAGAACTCTGATAGTACTCCATCACGTTGGTGATCTCGTTGGTTACTTTCAATTTCTTCTCGCGAATCATGTCCGTTTGCATGATAATTTCAATATAACGACGGAGATCGGTATGCCATTTTTCTTTATTAATCAAACCTAGTTTGACATCACGGTACTTGCGCAAGAGAGTATGGATATGGTTGGTCAAGTCCAGCATACTCTTGCGTTGTACTTGAGTCGGGTGGGCAGTCAAGACAGGAACTACATTTAACTTTTCTAGAATTTCAGCTGCGTTTTCTTTTTCAGCCACCATCTTTATGGTTGTAGATAATTTGCCTAGATAGTCCTGGTCGATATTGTTTTGATGGTTAATCTCGTAAGCCAAATCCACATCTTCAGAGATATTGATCAAGAGTGGAAGGATTGAGAAATAGCGAGAAATATAAATCATTTCTTCATTCGAAAGACTGGTCACCAATTTATTGAGTCCTTGATAGTCTTCGCTTGTAGACAAGTTCTTCAACTGCATGATTTTATCAAAGGTCTCTGGGGCCAGCATATTTTTTGTGATATCTTCTAATAGCTCCGTCAAAATCAAGACTTCTTCTTGGACAACGGCTTTATTGCTATAGTTTTCTAATTTTTGAAGTGACATAAACTTTCCTTTCCATACAATCTTTACAGAGTAGCAGAAGTTTGACTTTCATATTCTCTGATAAGTTTGGCACGTTTTTCACTGGCATCGATATTTAGTACAAAGGCAATGGCTACGGATAAGACCAGGAGACTATTTCCCCCTTGTGAAAGGAAGGGGAAGGTTACCCCTGTAGAAGGAATTAACCCGGAAATCCCACCAATATTGACAAAGACCTGAACAAGGATCATGCCTCCGACACCGATAGCAACCATAGAGTTAAAGGGATCCTTAGCTCGAATACCGACTAGGATGATTCTCAAAATCAAGAAGAAGAGGAGTGCCAAAATCATACTCGCTCCTACAAATCCAAATTCCTCAATAACGATCGAAAAGACGAAATCTGTGTGGGCTTCTGGCAAATAACCACGCTTTTCGATGGAATTTCCTAATCCAAGTCCAAACCAGCCACCATTCACCATGGCATAGTAGGAATTTGCAAGCTGATGTCCTGCGCCTGCCAAGTCATTAAAAGGATTAAAGAAGGCACTGAAACGTTTAGCAACGTAGCCAAACACTGGAATTTGAGAAAACTTTTCAACCCCGACAAAGCGAATGACAGACAAGACTAGAATCGAACCACCTGCCAAAAGAGCTAAGAAAGTTGAAAACCAACGGTAGGCAATCCCACTGACTGTATACATAATCAGTGATACCATCACCAAGATAGTCGCATTTCCCAAATCTGGGAAAATTCCCAAACTACCTATCAAAATCAACAAAACAAAACGCCAGTCATTAAAAGCACGAGGCAGCCATTGATTTTGGGTCAAGACTTGAAAATCATAGACCGCTATCTCATCTTGTTGTTTTGAAAATCGATGGGCTAGGTACCAAATAATAATAATCTTTAGGTACTCTGCGGGTTGAATCGTCACTGGCCCTACAGAAATCCAACCATAGGCACCATTGATTGGGGTACCAATTAACCGCGCCAAAGCCAAGAGAATCATCTCCACAAACATAACGATAAAAATCAAGCGTTCATTTCTTAAAAAACCAAGTTTCAGTTTATAAATTAAGGCAATCAAAATCAAACTGATTATCCAAAACATTCCTTGGTTCCGAGCTAACTGAAGAGCGCTTTTCCCCTCTTGGATCAGGGTAGCACTCGTCGTTGAGTAAACGACGATTAGACCCAAAATCGATAAAAGGAGGTAAGGAATCAAAATGGAATAGTTCAATAGGTGCCTTTTACTAATTTTCATATGTCACCACTCTAATAGGAACAGAGAAATCTGTTCCCAATTCCGTTTTATTTTCTAGTTTTGATTGCTATTATACCATTTTTTCAGAAAGAAAAAAACTCTTATCCTTTAATCCTTCGAATTTTGCTCTTTGGACTAAATTGATTAGAAAAAAATACAAACTTCAAGACAAAGTTTGTATTTTTCTTTTTTATTCTGCTGATGAGCTACTGCTTGAACTTGAGCTTGAGTCTCCACTTCCAATATATTGAGCAAAAATACTCTGGAAAGCAGGGTCTTTTATTTTAATATTTGCTGCTTGGAATTCTTTTCCGATGACACTCTGAACGAAGGAAGCATCGTTTTGTTTCTGTGTCAAAATGACAGTTTTTAATTTTTCTTTGTAATCATCTAAATTTGAGGATTTTTCTGTTTTCTTGGTTACTTTGATGATGTAGAATTGGTTACTATAAGCTTGGGGACCAGTTGCTCTAATCACATCAGATACCCCATTTACATCCAAGGCAAAGGCAGCCTTCTTAACTTGTTCTGGAAGTTCTGTAGATGCCGAGTCAAAAGTAATCTCACCACCATTTTCTTTTGTCTTGTCATCATTAGAGTTGTCTTTTGCCAACTGGGCAAAATCAGCTCCTTCAGCTTTTGCTTTTTCGAGCACTTCTTTTGCCTTGTCTTCATTATCCATACGGATGATTTGCGCTGTCACATCGGGTGTGTAAGCTTCGAAAGCTTTTTGGTAAACTTCGTCAGTCAATTCATTTTCTGCTGCTTTCTTAACTGCCAATTCAACCAATTTGCTGGTGCGAATTTGAGCTTTACGAGTCTCAGGAGTCATCCCCGCACGTGAGAGAACATTTTGATAACTGTCGCCGTATTTCTTCTGCTCTTCGGCAACGGCATCATCTACTTCTTGTTCAGTCACTTCAGACCCATATTGCTTTTCAAATACTTTTTCTATCGTCATATTGAGCAAGACTTGTTGTGCAGTTGGGTTGTTTTTGGCTTGTTCATAAAATTGGTGTTCAGTGATAACATCACCCTTCATACTGATGAGGTCAGCTCCTTCAGAACTTTTTGAACAAGCAGCCAAAGTCGCTACAGATAATAAGGTAATGGCTCCTGCCAATAGTTTTTTCTTCATGTTTACTCCTTTTTCTAAAAACGGTCAAAAATTTCTCTAGACCAACTCAATCATTATACCATATTTTATAGCAGATAACTTAAATAAGACTAAAAATAGTAGCTTTTAAATTTTTAACGATTCAATTTTTTTCATTCCAAAAAGAACCTGAACAACGGTTCAAGTTCTTTGTTTATCTTATATTATTTTTTAGTGACGTCCTTTGTAAGTCAAGCCTGCTAGACCAAGACTTGCAAGGAGGAAGCCTGCAAATCCAAGAATTGAATTTTGTTCGCCAGTGTTTGGTAGGGCTGTAGTTTCTGGTTTCGAAACAGGTTTGTCAGCTTTAGTGTTTGAATCTTGCCCAACAGGTTTTACAGGAGCTTGTGGAGCAGTATTCGAATTAGTTTGTGGTTTGGTTTCCGGTTTTACTTCTGGTTTTGAAGTCTCTGAAGGTTTAGTTTCCGGTTTTACTTCTGGTTTTGAAGCCTCTGAAGGTTTAGTTTCCGGTTTCACCTCTGGTTTCGGAGTTTCTGAAGGTTTAGTTGCCGGTTTTACTTCTGGTTTCGGTGTTTCTGAAGGCTTAGTTTCCGGTTTCACCTCTGGTTTCGGAGTTTCTGAAGGTTTAGTTGCCGGTTTTACTTCTGGTTTCGGTGTTTCTGAAGGCTTAGTTTCCTGCTTAACCTCTGGTTTCGGAGTTTCTGAAGGCTTAGTTTCCGGTTTTACTTCTGGTTTTGGTGTCTCTGAAGGGTTGGTTTCCGGCTTAACTTCTGGTTTTGAAGTCTCTGAAGGGTTGGTTTCCGGCTTAACTTCTGGTTTTGAAGTCTCTGAAGGTTTAGTTTCCGGTTTTACTTCTGGTTTTGGAGTTTCTGAAGGGTTGGTCTCTGGCTTAACTTCTGGTTTTGGAGTTTCAGATGGTTTAGTCTCAGGTGTCACTTCTGGTTTTGGCGTATCAGAAGGTTTAGTTTCCGGTTTTACTTCTGGTTTTGGTGTTTCTGAAGGTTTGGTCTCTGGTTTTACTCCTGGTTTTGGATTTTCCTTGTCCTTATCTTTGCCTGGAGTTGGCGCTGGTTCCGGAGTCGGAGTTGGCGTTGGTTCTAACTTCCTATAATTAAGATACATATCATTGTATCCATTAGCTCCATAAAAATACATACTCACTACGTCGTAGGATGCATTGTAATTAGGCATCCATTCGTAGTTTGAGACAATTTGGTATCCGCTAATTTCTTTATAGATATTAACAGATTGGCCAGGGTATAGAACCCCGATCATTTTAGCGGAGATTTCTTCCCCACTATCAATATCACGATATGTGATTCTAAAATTTAGCGGCTCTTGACTTTCGTCAGCCTTTACGACACTAATCCCAAAAACAGGGTTATCGGTCAAAGCTGGCGTAACAACGCCAAGAGCTGCAACGGAAAGCAAAGAAATACCAAATTTGGTTACTTTATTCGTTTTCATCATTTCCTCCTTAGGCATGTAGATTACCTTTTAGGTATGTAAATACTACAAAAGGCATAATTTTTGATTTAGTTTTTCGTAAAGTTCTCCTCAACCACTTGAGCGACAAGGGTTTTGGTGTATCGCCTAAGGACCGTTAAACGATACACTTAAAAAACAAAAAAAATACAAATCTAACACAGACTCAAAACCTTGTTAAATTTGTATTTTCTGAAATATTCACATTGTTATTTTGAATGTTTCGCCAAACGGTCGTTAATCGAAACATATTTACGCCTTCATTGTAGCATTTTATCTTGTTTTTAGCAAGAAATTTGCGAAACATTTTTGCGATTGTTGGCCACCTTGTTTCGTTCCAAGACTTTATAGATGGTTGAGGTCGAAATTCGTTCTGTTTTTGCTATTGTTCTGATGCTTGTTTCCCCTGCCAAATACTGCTCAATGATTCTCTCCTCCTTATCTTTTGACATTCGCTTGGCACCTAGTTTGATGCCTTTTTCCTTGGCTTTACGAAGTCCTTCACGGGTACGAAATCGCAAGTTTTCCAGCTCACTTTCTGCCACAAATCCTAAAATCATACAAAGTAACCTACCAATGAGCGAATCGGTTTCCAGCTTTTCATACAGGCTGATGAGCTGGATTTGATGTTCGTTGAGCTGCTCGATTATTTTCAGCAATTTAAACATGGAGCGGGTGAGCCTATCAAGTTTGTAGATGGTGAAAGTGACTTGCATTCCTTTTTTCGAAAGCGTTTGGGCCAATTTTAGAGCCTTTTCGAGTTCTGAGCGTGCATTATTTGAGCCAGATTCACGCTCGATAAAAAGCTGGGCACAATGCTTGAGAGCATCGATTTGCACCTCTAAGCCCAAATCTTGCTTGTGGGTTGAAACGCGTGCATAGCCAATATTGATGATGTTTTGAGACATAAAAATCCTCCTGTTTTTGATACAGAAGGATTATACGATTTTTAATATTATTCCATTTCTGGTAAAGTTACATTTTCCACATTCTTTCGTAGCATAAGAATACCGTCTCCAAGTGGAACTAAAGTCGCTGTTAAATCTGGATTGTCTAACGTTGCGTCGAACAGTCTTTGCAAACCACGGTAAATGGTGCGTTGACCCCGACGGACTTCCATGATGTCCTTGGCAACATCGCCTCCTTGGAAAATATCATCCAAAACCACTACTCCACCAACTTCCAAGTGTTTAAGGATTTCTGGTAGAAAGACGATGTACTTGGACTTGGCTGAATCCATAAAGACAAAGTCATATGTTTCAGTCAAGGTTAACAAGACATCGACTGCGTCTCCCTCTAGGAGGGTGATTTGTTTGCGACTGTCAAACTGGGCAAAGTTTTCCTTGGCAAAGCCTATCATCTCAGGATTGCGGTCAATGGTTGTAATCTTAGCATTTGGTGCATGTTCCGCCATCAGGAGGGCAGAAAAGCCAATTGCCGTTCCAATCTCCAAAATGTTCTTGGGCTGCAGACTTTCCATGAGAAAACGGAAATATGCGACTGTTTCATGAGGAATAATGGGAATATTTTCCTTACGAGCGAAGGTTTCCAATTCTTTCAAGGAACCTGTCACCTGCTTTTGACGCTGGCGCATGAACTCTACGATTTCTTCCTTGACAACGGGACGTCGCATATTGTGATTGGCATTTTTACTATAAGACTCTACCATCTTAAGCTAGTCCCAATTTTTCAACTAAGGCTTCAAACTCATTCAAGCGGCGTTCAAAGACTGCAAAGGCGTCGTTGAGATAGTCTTCCTTCTCCATATCCACTCCCGCTTTTCTCATGACATTGAGTGGATAGTCTGACTTACCTGCCTTGAGGTAGTCGATATAACGGTCACGGTCTTCCTGACTACCATGGACAATCTTCTCAGCCAAGGCTGAAGCCGCTGCAAAACCAGTCGAATACTGGTATACGTAGTAGTTATAGTAGAAGTGTGGAATGCGCGCCCATTCGTACTGAATTTCAGGATTGTCTTCTTTGCTAAGTCCATAGTACTCTTGGTTCAAGTCAGCATAGAGTTTATTCAGGAAATCACTTGTCAAGACTTCTCCATTTTGGTCTGCTTGGTGGATAGCATGTTCAAACTCAGCGAATTGAGTTTGACGGAAGACTGTTCCACGGAAACCATCCAAGAAGTTATTGAGAATAGCAAAGCGAGTTGCATCATCTTCTACTTCTGCCAGTAATTTCTCCGTCAAGATATTTTCGTTGGTCGTTGAGGCAATCTCTGCCAAAAAGATAGAGTAATCTCCGTAAACATAAGGTTGAGTTTCACGAGTATAGCTGGAGTGCATACTGTGACCAGTCTCATGGACAAGGGTAAAGAGATTGTCTAGATTGTCCTGCCAGTTGAGAAGCATGAAGGCATTGGTATCGTAAGAACCACCAGAGTAGGCACCAGAACGCTTGCCTTGGTTTTCATAGACATCAATCCAACGCTCACTAAAGGCCCGTTTAACACGGCTCAAGTAGTCGTCACCCAAGACTGCCAAGGCTTCTTCAGCCTTTTTCAAGGCTTCTTCGTAGGTAAAGCTGTATTCTACTGAAGATAGTGGTGTGTATACATCGTACATCTTGAGATCTGAAATACCCAAGATTTTAGAACGAAGTTCAAGGTAACGATGCAAGAGTGGCAAATGCTTGCGAACTGCTGCTACTAGATTGTCATAGACACTTTCAGGAACAAAGTTGGCAGCGAGGGCTGCATGGCGAGCGCTCTTATAGTTGCGAACTTTGGCGCGGTAGTTTTGCACCTTAACATTTGTCTGCAAAGTCTTAGCATAAGTGTGTTGGAATTGCTCGTATGTCGCATAGAGGGCTTCATAGGCACCACGGCGCACTTCACGATTTTTAGACTCCATCAAACGGATGTAAGTTCCGTGTGAGAGTTGCACTTCCTTGCCTTCATCATCAAGGACATATGGGAAGCTAATATCCGCATTGTCCAAAATAGCGAAGGTTTCACTAGCCGAGCCAAAGATTTCTCCTGCTCCAGCAAGCAATTCTTCCTCACGTTGCGAAAGAACATGGTCTTTCTTTTGCAAGAGCTTGTCAAAAAAGTGTTTGTATACTTGGAGTTTCGGCTGAGCTTCTAGAAAGGCTGTATACTGCTCTTGGCTAATCTCCATAAACTCAGGTTCGTAGAATGAAAAGGCTTGTTCTAACTGACTGTAGAGGGTCATAGCCTTGGCATAGTACTCCTGATACTTAGCTTCACGTGTGTCTTGGTCATTTTTCATATGTGCATAGACATAAAGCTTTTCAACTTGGCGTTCCAAGTCAAGTGAGAATTCTGTAATCTCAAGCAAACTGTCCGCGCTGTCCAAGAGATGTCCCTCATACTGGGATGCTGTTTGTACTTTTTCAGTTAAGTCTTTCAAGGCTTCTTCCCAAGCCTGGTCTGTTGGGTAGATTGTCGAAAGATCCCATGTATCTTTTTCATTTATTTCATGTCGTTGTAATACCATAAGATTCCTCCATCCTTTCTATTTTATCACATTTTCTGAAAAATATAAGTGATAAAAGGCTGGTGGATAGAGCTTTTGACGATTATTTTTTATATTTTTTTGATAGTAAGCGAAAAATTCTTTATAATAGCTAGTCAAATCCGTTTCAATCTGCAAAAAATCACCCGATTCTATTGGTCTGACTTGGGGATACCAGTCGTCCAGTTGACGGTTTAATAAATTGTCTCCTTGTTGATAAGCCTCCTCCTGTTTTTTCATCCAGTAAGGGGTTTGGTAGTACAACTGTTGGCGAATGTAGTGACAGATAGTGGTATCTTGCACAACTGCAAAACAAGACAGTTTTTGTTTCTGATAAGGAAATCGTAAAATTTCCAAGAGATTTCCTTGACCAAAGGGAAATTCCTTGACCTGAAAATGAAGCTTGCCACGTAGGTCCTGATGCAGAAGATATTTGAGTCTCAGAACTTGATTTTTGAGATCTAGTTCCCAAACATAGAATCCCATATTTTGACTAAAATAGAGAAATCCCCTTTGCAGTTGTGTTAATCGCTCTTTTAACCAGAGTTTTTCTCCCAGTAGCCAGATAACTTGGTATCCCTGACTTCGGTAGCCTTGACTTCTATCGCCTAAAAGCTTTTGAGACAAGGGACTGCACTGAACCTCCAGAGCTAGTTTCTCATTGACAAGAACATCCGCTATCTGCTGAATCTCGGGCAGACTATATTCTAAGGCGACCTGACTGTCCTTCTTGGCCCAGTGATAAAGGGCCTCTTTGTTGCCCAAGTGTTCTGGACTTTCATTCTCAAAAATGGCCATACAATCTCTTAACCTTTCATGGGCAAAGTGCGTTCGAATGCTCAGTCCTTGGCGTAAGCGTAGTCCACCACCACAGGCGGGGCAGGTATAAGCTTGCTTGGTAACGTCTTTTTCGAGTGCATTTACCAATTTTCCCTTGGCATCTCTGGCTACAAACATGGTCTACCTCCTTTTCTCATTTATTCGAAAAAGAACTAAAAAAGACTGGAATTCCAGCCTTTCATATTACTTTTCTACCTTTTAAACCTCTTAGAGTATTTTTTCAGCATGGGAATGAGATTGGGTATCTGCTCGCTCCTAATGACGAGCACGCCGTATTCCTGACAACGATTGGCATAAACAGGATTGATTTTTCCCGTACAGACAATCAACTTGAGGCAACTCTCCCCAACAAAATGATTGGCGTAGACTTCTAGCTCATTGATGGCTTCAACTGATAAATCAGTCATCTTGCAGGAGATAAAGGTAATCGAGCGTCCCTTTCTCAGAATGACATCAATCTCATTTTGAACATTATCTGCCTCTGGAAAGATGCCATTCCAATCAATCTCACCGCCTATCATGCACTCATCAAACAGCTGAGATTCAAGCGCCAAGAGATAGAGATATACCTCTAAAATATGTCCCTTGTTGCGGCAAAAGACTTGAGCTTCTTGACTTGGAAAGCTGTATGCTACTCGTTTCTTGTCTTCGCTTTCAATACAAAGCATCCCCGCTTCCACAAGTAAAGGGATAAGGGATTCTGGGTAGTGATAATACTTGCCGTTGTTTTCCAGTATCTTTTTGGTCTCAGCATGAAGGTCATTGGTCTTGGCTAGAGAGAAAAATTGGGTCACTTGATACCAGTGGGAAGGATTGGCAATGGCAGAGCTGGCTAGTTTTTTTATGGCCGCAATTTGCTCAACTGAGTGGACAGGGCGTTTGGATTTGAGCATTTTTCCACCACGCAAGGCTATCAACTGTTGGATGCTTAGGGTTGGAATGTCCAAATCTTCTTTTTCCAACTGACTAGCTGTCCACTTGTATTGTTTGCCCCGCTCGACATCCATGGCAACGATGGGGAGGTGGCGATCCAAGCCATATTGATAGAGAGATAAGGCAAGGAGTGAATCTCCGCCAAAAACATCAAGAAGGATTTTGTCATAGCCTGCTAGGCAATAATCTAACTGGTCCGCTAGTTGTTCTAAAGACAGCTGACGAAAGATCACACGCTGGATATGGGGGACTTCGTCCGTGATAAAGTGACGCAGTGAAAGTTTATCGTTATTGCTTATTTTCGTCAAAGAAAGGAAGAGAATCTCGTCACAATCACTGACAAAGGCTTGGTAGACATTCTTTTCCAATACATGCCGATCATACAATTCCACCAAAAGACTCGCCATTGGACCACCTCCATCATCCACACTTTCTTGAGCCGAGAGCAATACAGCTCTACTGCTCATATTTCCTACTTTTAGTATAGCATAAAATCCTGCTCGCCCCAATCTAAGGCCACAAATAAAAACGAACAGAAACCTTGCAAAGTGGTTTCTATTCATTTGTAAAGATTTGATTTACTTGATTTTCTTGGCGAGCATGGTCGCAAATCGGAGTTGAATGCGATTGCCATTTTCATCGCGACGATGCAGATGTCCTGGATTTTCATTGTACTTGACCAACTCCCACTCCTTATAGTAGTCAGCCAATTCCCCTTCTTTAAAGGTGAATGGGAAGTTAACCGAGCAAGGATAATCCTCCGTGTCCATGGCACAGACGATGAGGTTGTAGCCACCGACCGTAGTTTTCTCCTGCATATTTTGGATGATAGCTGGAATACGGTCCGCTTGAAGAAACATGAGAACAACTGTTGAAACGATAAAATCATAGACTTGCCTAATGCTGGCTGAATTGATATCATAAAGTCCAACAGGCATGTCTAGATCCTCTTGCTCTACGATACTTTGCAAGATTTCAAGAGATAGTTCATTTTGATCCACAGCTGTCACATCAAAACCTTGCTGGGCTAAAAAGAGAGCGTTACGGCCTTGACCACAACCCAAGTCCAAGGCTCTTCCAGGTTTTACCGTCTGCATGGCCTCTAGAACCTCTGAATGGACTGGATTGGTCTGGTACTTCTTAGAAAAGTAATCCTCGGGTCTACAATAAAACTCCAAGTACCATTCTACATCATCTGTGGCTGCCTCTACTCGATGCCAGGCTTGCGGTTGCGCCATGGGATTGTCGGCCCCTGCTTGGAAAAGGTGTTCAGCTAGAACCTCACCATCCTCTGTCAACTCAATAAACTTGAGTGCTCCTTTTACAACTGTAATCTTGCCCCAAGTACCCACTTTGGTATTGTGCTTCTGCTGGACAGCTTCGGGCATTGTTTGTTTATTCCACAAGGGCATGCGTTTATAGGCGATTAGTTTTTCCATTATTATTCCTCTTCTTATCGCTGGTTCACAGCTTTCATCACACGCGCGATGTCACGATTTTGTTCACGTCGCTTGATCGACTCCCGTTTGTCATAGTCATGTTTCCCTTTGGCAAGGCCTAAAAGGAGTTTGGCATAGCCATCTTTGAGATAGACTTTGAGGGGAACTAGGGTCATTCCTGTTCCTTTGGTTTCTTGTTCCAATTTTTGGATTTGCTTCTTATGGAGCAGGAGTTTGCGACGGCGTTCTGGCTCCTGATTCCAGATATTGCCCTCTTCGTAAGGAGCAATATGAACATTGCTCAACCAGACTTCCCCATTTTTTACTTGGGCAAAGCCATCCTTGAGATTGATTCTAGCCGCTCGAACACTCTTGATTTCCGTTCCTGTCAGGACCATTCCTGCCTCTAGCGTATCTACGATTGTATAGTCGTGGTGCGCTTTTTTATTTTGTGCGACGACCTTTCCCTCGCCCTTTGCCATGCTTGGCTCCTTTCTTAGCTACTTCTTTGTAAAATGGTTTCTTACCCTTTTTCTTTTTGTCTTTAGAAGACGATTTGCGCTTATCATTAAAACGACCTTGTTTCTTCTTGTCTTCCTTCTTATCTGAGCGACGACTTGAACCGCGCCCTCTTTCTTTGCGACCAGCCTGTTGTTTCAAGCCTTTTTCAATGACATCAAACTCACTTGGGATATAAGAGAAGTCAATCTCACCTGTCGTCTTATCCGCTCTTTCAACGCGAATGCGAATCTGTTGCCCCACACGGAAGGTTATTCCTGACTTCTCTCCACGAAGAGTCAAATCACGCTCGTTGAAATGATAAAATTCAGGAAGATTGGTAATGTGAATCAAACCTTCGACTGTATTTGGTAATTCGACAAAGAGACCAAACTTGACAATGCTGGATACAACCGCATCGTACTCTTCGCCCACATATTCTTCCATGTACTCAGCCTTTTTCATGGCTTCGACTTCACGCTCTGCCTCGATGGCACGACGCTCACGATTGGAAGACTGGGTCGCAATCTCTGGAATCACTTGCTCAAAATGCTCTGCTATTTCCTTGGAACGCCCATAGTCGCGAATCATCCGATGTACCAAGAGGTCAGGATAACGACGAATCGGACTTGTAAAGTGGGTGTAGTAGTCCGCAGCCAACCCATAGTGACCGTGGTTATGCTCCGAATAACGAGCTTGTTGCATAGAACGGAGAAGCATCATGGACAAGACATCTGCATAGGGCTCTCCCTCAACAGTACGCATGATGTCTTGGAGGGCCTCTTGGCTAATCTCACTGGCAGTTCCATAGATACGCAATCCAAAACTTGAAGCGTAATCAATAAATTTCTGAATTTTTTCAGCTTTCGGTTCCTCATGGATACGATAGATAAAAGGTAGATCCAGCTTGCTAAAGTGTTCCGCAACTGTTTCGTTGGCCATCAACATGAAGGACTCAATCATCCGTTCTGCAGTCCCACGATGTCGAAGAACGATATCAACTGGCTTTCCTTTTTTATCCACCAAAATCTTAGCTTCACTGGTATCAAAATTAAGGGCACCACGTTTCTCACGCATGTTTTCTAGCCTTTCATGAAGCTTGGCCATTAACTCGATACTAGGAACAATTTTCTTATACTCTTGTCTCTTTTCCTCATCGCCAGCCAGAATGTCATTGACAGCGCTATAGGTCATACGAAAACTTGTCTTGATAACCGTTTGTGTGATGGTGTAGTTGACTACATGACCATGCTTATCAATTTCCATAATGGCAGACTGGGTCAGGCGGTCAACTTGAGGATTGAGAGAGCAGATGCCGTTTGAAAGGCGTTCTGGTAGCATTGGCACTACTCGGTCTGTCACATAGACAGACGTCGCGCGGTTAAGGGCTTCCTTGTCAAGAGCAGAACCCTCAGTCACATAGTAGGAAACATCCGCGATGTGAACTCCGAGTTCGATATTGCCATTTTTCAAAGGCTTGATGTGAACTGCGTCGTCCAAGTCCTTGGCATCCGCACCGTCAATAGTAAATGTAAGCTCATCTCTCAAATCAAGACGCCCTTCCATATCCTTTTCTGTGGGAGCATCAGGCACACTTTCTGCTTCTTTTAAAACAGCCTCTGGAAATTCTGAAACAATATCCATGGACTCCAAGACTTCAAGGACATCAATCCCAGCATCAGTCGAGTGTCCCACCACGTCCAGCACACTAGCGACAAAGAAATCGTGTTTCTTACTTGGATATTTATCGATAAAGACCTTGAGAACTTCTGTTCCATCAAGTTTGAGGGCTGGTTTCTTAACATAGATGGGTTGGCTGACTTTCTGATTTTTTGAACGGATATAACCCGCATACTTGGGCTTTTCCTGATCTAGAACGATTTGGCCGACAACTGTTGTCAGACTATGCTCTAGGATATCGATAATTTTGGCTTCCGCCGCTGTTCCCTTGTTACGATCAGCGACTTTCTTGATGACAACCTCAACCGTATCGCCATCAATGGCATAGTTGACATCGTTTTTTCCTACAAAAAGGTCGTCCTCCTCGCCTTCCAGACTGACAAAGCCAAAGCCATTTTTATGGGCATGAAAAATCCCCTTGAGAGTAATCTCATGTTTCTTCTTTTGGTCCAGACATAAGCTACCATCTTCTCCAAATCGAATCTGGTGCTTTCTTTCCATCAGAGACAGGGTTTTAATCAACTCACGGAAATCCTTGGATCCATCCTTTCCGAGAGCCTGAGCCAGGTCATTTACCGTCACGCGCCCCTTCTCTTGCAAATATTCTTTAATTTTATCTTTCATGTTTTCTTTCTAGATTTTTATAATTTTTTTGATGGATAACTTTAGTAAACATTATTCAAAATAAAAATAGGCTAAGACCTAGTCTCGCCCATTTCTTATCTACTTGATAATACCGTCAATGCTAAGGCAATGGCTAGCCAGAAAAAGACTAAAATACCTGTCAAACGTTGCATCACAGCTTCAAAACCACGCGCTTTACTACGTTCAAACAAATCACCTGAGCTGGCATCAAATACATTGCTGGATTGGTTTTTAGTTGGTTGCATAAAAATCGCAATCACAATCACAACAGATAATACTAATAAAATGGTTAATAATAGGTTATACATATCAAACTCCTTAAAATCCCTATTATTTTACCATAAATTCTACTTAGATTCAAGATGTAGGGTTACTTTTCTTTCCTTGGGACAATACTTTAAAACTTCTATCTTGTCTGGATGGGTTTTGGAGTTCTTACTGGTTAGATAATTGATGCTGCCACAAGAGGAGCATTTGAGATTGATTTTTACTCGCACTAGATTTCCTTTACTTTTAATAACGATCTAAATTGAACTAAATTGAATAAACAACTGAGAGCTACACAGGCTGCTGTAGCATAAAAAACAGAGTGGTATCCGAATTGCCCTGCTACTGCTGAACCAGTCATGGGACCAACAACACCTCCAAGATAGAAAAAGACTTGATTAAATGCAAAAATCCTTGAAATGCCTACTTTGGGAGTCATCTTACTAAGTAATGCATTAACACCTGGTATCAGGGCACCCGTTCCCAAACCAAATAGAAAACGATAAAATCCTAACTCCAGAGGGCTAGTCGCATTGGCACAGAGGAGATAAATAAGAGCCGAATAAAACTGGGCAACAAGTAGTAGGCGATGATTTCCCACCTTATCTCCTAGTTTTCCCATCACTCCAGCACTCATCATGCTAGAAAATCCCATACTGGATACTATCAAACCAGATACAAAGAGGAGATTTTCAGTCTGCCCTAAGTCCCGCACATAGAGAGTCAGGATAGGACCAATTGATTGAGCTGAAAATTGAATGACAAAACTAGTTAAAAACAGATTAATCAAAAGATGAGAGTGCTTGATTGAACCGAACAACTCCTTTGTTGGTATTGCTTTCTCCTTAGCTACTGGTTGAAAATCTTCCTTGATGAAGAAAATGGTTAAGATCGCAGCCAAAAACAAGAAGCCACCTACCAATAAAAAAACATTGCGGATACCAAAAATTTCAGCAATCAAGCCCCCCACAAAGGGGCCCGTTAGGGTTCCAGCTACTACCCCAGTTGATAAAGTCCCCAAAGCATAGCCCGACTTATCCTTAGGAACTTGACTGGCTATTAAAGCCGTCGCATTTGGTACGAAACCTGTAAATACACCATTTAATAATCTAAGAAAGATTAACCAATAGATATTTGGAACAAAGGCCAAGCCTCCCATGGTGATGGTCATAGCAAGTCCAGCTCGAATCATCATGGGTTTTCGACCGTACTTGTCAGCAAGAATACCCCAGATCGGGGAAATCAAAGCTGCTGAAACAGCCGAAATTGAGATGGCTAATCCAGCATAAAAAGCAACCTGATCCCTTTCGATTCCCAACTGCTCTACAAAGATAGGCATAAAAGGGACGACTAAGGATATACTAGCCCCAGTTAGAAAACTACCAAACCAGGCGACACGAAGATTACCTTTCCAACTAATCTCTTGCACAACCATCGCCTCCTTCAAGTAACTTCACTACTTGACTCACAAGCTGATCACGACTGCCATTGTTATCTAGGACATGAGTCGCCAAGCCCTTTTTTTCTTCTAAAGACCACTGGATTGCCAGACGCGACTCGGCGACTTCCTTAGAAAGCTGATTCCGTTTCATGAAACGTTCCACCTGAACATCTCGATCCACATAGACCAACCACGTTTCATCAAACCAGTTGGCATAGTCTTGCTCAAAAAGTAGGGGAATATCCATGAAAAAAATCGCTTCTGTCTGAGCTAACTGATCTCGCAATGCTGCCAGTTCCTCACGAATAATCTCTCCTTGTGTTTGCTTAGACCATTCCCGCTCTTCAGTTTTTGAAAAGATGAGACTAGCTAGGAGAGGGCGATTGAGTTCTCCATTTTCTAAGAGAATTTCCTGTCCAAAGTGCTGAACTAAGACCTGATACAGACGGCCTCCAGGTTTCTGTAGCTGGTGAACAACTGCGTCGGCATCCACCACTTGAAAGCCTTGCTGTCTCAGAAAATTTGTCACAGTTGACTTACCAGAGGCGATGCCCCCTGTGATTCCGATGATTTTTCCCATCAGTCCCTCCTTTGACACTGGGGACAAAAATGAGTTCCCCTTCCGCCAAGCTGGAATTTCTCAATGATGGTGCCACAGCATGAACATGCTTGACCAGCCTTATCATAGACCTGATGAAAATCCTGCATGGTTCCATCTTCGCCAAAGGCATTGGTATAGGTTCGAATGGTTGATCCGCCTTTTTCAACAGCCTGTCCCAAAACAGCAATGGTCTGGTCATGAATGGCTGTCGCTTCTGCTACTGTCAAAGTTTGGGAAGCTCTAGCTGGATGGACCTGAGCCCGCCAGAGGACCTCATCCACATAGATATTTCCCAGGCCAGCTACCAAGGTCTGATCTAAAAGATGGGATTTGATAGGCTTTTTAGATTTGGCTAGGGCAGCTTGAAAGGACTGCAAATCAAAGTCTTGCTCTCTTGGTTCAGGCCCTAATTTTTTAGAAACAAAGTAGGCTTCCAATAGGTCGGGTGCCAGCAGTTCCATAGTGCCAAACTTACGTACATCCTCATAAACAAGTGTACCACCATCTTCAAACTGAATGAAAACATGGGCATGCTTGCGTTCAGGTACCTGGTCTGGATAGTAAAAATACTTGCCTTCCATTCGCAAATGAGAAATCAAGACCTTGTCAGTCAGGTAAAAAAGTAGATATTTTCCACGACGCCCCATGGACTCAACAATCTGACCAGGCACTCCCTTTTGAAACTCGTCCAAATCTGTCTTGATCATCTTAGAATAAGCAATCTCTATATTAGAAATCTTCTTTCCTAAAATCAATTTTTCTAAGCCACGACGAACCGTTTCAACCTCAGGTAATTCAGGCATAAGTCCTCCTTCTGTAAAAACAAGAAGCAGGCATGAGCCCACCTCTACTTAGTATTCTTTTTCATTATAGCCAAAGTCAGCCAAATCTAGCTTTTTATCACGCCAGTTTTTCTTGACCTTGACCCAAGTTTCTAAGAAGACCTTGTCCCCTAGCATGAGTTCGATATCACGACGAGCCATAGTCCCAATTTTCTTGAGCATAGCGCCACCTTTACCGATGATGATACCCTTTTGGCTATCGCGCTCGACCATGATGGTAGCTCGGATATGAACCTTGTCTGTCTCTTCGTCACGTTTCATAGAGTCAACCACTACTGCGACTGAGTGAGGAATCTCTTCACGAGTTAGGTGCAAAACTTTCTCACGAATCATCTCTGAGACCAAGAAACGCTCTGGGTGGTCTGTGATTTGATCAGCTGGGAAATACTGGAAACCTTCCTCCAGATTTTCACTAAGAATGTCGATTAGACGAGAAACATTATTTCCCTGAAGGGCTGAGATAGGCACAATCTCCTTAAAGTCCATCTGGTTACGGAAGTCATCTATCTGAGCCAGAAGTTGGTCTGGGTGGACCTTGTCAATCTTATTGACCACCAAAATCACTGGAACCTTGGCTGCTTTCAGACGCTCGATAATCATGTCGTCGCCTTTACCACGTGGCTCATCAGCTGGCACCATGAATAGAACAGTATCCACTTCACGAAGGGTACTATAGGCAGATTCCACCATGAAATCCCCAAGAGCTGTTTTAGGCTTGTGAATTCCTGGTGTGTCGATAAAGACGATTTGTTCCTTATCCGTGGTGTAAATCCCCATGATTTTATTGCGCGTTGTTTGCGCCTTGTCACTCATGATAGCAATCTTTTGCCCCATAACGTGATTTAAAAAGGTTGACTTCCCAACATTGGGACGTCCTAAAATGGCTACAAAGCCTGATTTAAATGTCATAATTTCCTCTTATTGTTTAAAATAGTAAATCCCAAATGCGTGGGAGAAATATAAGCGCACCTGTCAAAGCGGCAAAAAGTGAGACCACAAGCACGGCACCTGCTGCCATGTCCTTGGCTTTCTTTGCTAACATAGAAAAGTGATAGTGACTGGCTAGATCCACCACATTTTCAATGGCAGAGTTCATAATTTCAAATGCTACTACCAAGAAAATGCTCATCAGGAGAAAGAGCCATTCGATCCGTGACACCTGAAAAACAAAACCTGCAAGGATAACCACTAGAGCTGTCACTGCATGTTTTCGCATATTGCGTTCTTCCTTGATGGCAGTCAGAATTCCTGTAAGGGCAAATTCTAAACTGGATACAAGGTCACGATTTTTCCATTTTCGTTTATTGTCTTGTGAGTCCATAGGCTGTTAAAATTTCTTCTTGTAAACCGAACATCTCCGCTTCTTCTTCCGAAGTGTAGTGATCATAGCCGTTGATATGTAAAAAGCCGTGTACTGCCAAGAAGCCCATCTCGCGCTCAAAGCTGTGACCGTATTCCTCGGCCTGCTCATGCGCTTTATCGATAGAGATGAAAAGTTCCCCAATATAGGCATCAAATTCAGACATCATTTCTGCCAATTCTGGATTGTCTGTCAAATCCTCCTCGTCAACAGTAATGTTCAATTCTGACTTATACTCAAGGCTAATGACATCTGTCGGACGATCCGTATCACGGTACTCGAGGTTGAGTTCGTGGCTACGTTCATTGGTCACAAAAGTAACTGCCATCTCCTTGTCTTCTTTTCCTATTTTTTGGGCTGCAAATTCCAAAATATCTTGGGTTTGTTGCAAGATTTCTTGTGAAACTTGACCAGTTTCATCTACCATTTCAATATACATGTGCTTCTCGATTCTCTTTACTTGGCTTTATTATACCATATTTCTATGATTTTATTCTACCTTTTTGATATAATACTATGGAATACAATCACAAGGAGAGAACGATGTCATTTGACGGATTTTTTTTACACCACATGGTTGAGGAATTGCGGAGCGAGTTGGTCAATGGTCGCATCCAAAAAATCAATCAGCCTTTTGAACAAGAGTTGGTCTTGCAAATCCGCAGTAATCGCCAAAGCCATCGCCTGCTCCTCTCTGCTCATCCAGTTTTCGGACGCATTCAGCTAACCCAAACGACCTTTGAAAATCCAGCCCAACCTTCCACCTTTATCATGGTTTTGAGAAAGTATTTACAAGGCGCCCTGATTGAGTCGATAGAGCAAGTGGAAAATGACCGTATCGTGGAGATCACTGTTTCCAATAAAAACGAGATTGGAGACCATATTCAGGCTACATTGATTATCGAAATCATGGGAAAACACAGTAATATTCTACTGGTCGATAAAAGCAGTCATAAAATCCTCGAAGTCATCAAACACGTTGGCTTTTCGCAAAATAGCTACCGAACCTTACTTCCAGGCTCGAGCTATATCGCTCCTCCAAGTACGGGATCCCTCAATCCTTTTACTATCAAGGATGAAAAACTCTTTGAAATCTTGCAAACCCAAGAACTAACTGCAAAAAATCTTCAAAGCCTTTTTCAAGGTCTAGGAAGAGATACCGCAAACGAACTGGAAAGGCTCTTGGTTCGTGATAAACTCTCCACTTTCCAGCACTTTTTCGGACAAGAAACTAAACCTTACCTAACGGAGACTTCCTTCAGTCCAGTTCCTTTTGCCAATCGTGTAGGAGAGCCTTTTGCCAGCCTTTCGGATCTCTTAGATACCTATTATAAGGATAAAGCCGAGCGCGACCGCGTTAAACAACAAGCCAGCGAACTGATTCGACGTGTTGAAAATGAACTACAGAAAAATCGTCACAAACTAAAAAAACAAGAAAAAGAATTACTGGCGACAGACAACGCTGAGGAGTTTCGCCAAAAAGGAGAGTTGCTGACAACCTTCCTCCACCAAGTGCCTAATGACCAAGACCAGGTTACCTTGGACAACTACTACACCAATCAGCCTATCACCATTGCTCTTGATAAGGCTCTAACACCCAGTCAGAATGCCCAGCGCTACTTTAAACGCTACCAGAAGCTCAAAGAAGCTGTCAAATATCTGACTGAGCTGATCGAAGAAACCAAGTCTACCATTCTCTATCTGGAAAGTGTGGAAACTGTTCTCAGTCAAGCTGGACTAGAGGAAATCGCTGAAATCCGTGAAGAATTGATCCAAACAGGCTTCATCCGAAGAAGACAGCGGGAGAAAATCCACAAACGCAAAAAACCAGAACAGTATCTGGCTAGCGACGGAAAAACCATCATCTATGTCGGACGAAACAATCTTCAAAATGAAGAATTGACCTTTAAAATGGCCCGCAAGGAGGAACTTTGGTTCCATGCCAAGAACATTCCTGGAAGTCATGTCGTTATCTCAGGAAATCTCAATCCTTCTGACGAAGTCAAGACAGATGCGGCGGAACTGGCTGCCTATTTCTCCAAAGGGCGCTTGTCAAATCTCGTGCAGGTGGATATGATTGAAGTCAAGAAACTCAACAAACCAACTGGTGGAAAACCTGGCTTTGTAACCTACACAGGACAAAAGACCCTCCGCGTTACACCAGACCCAGAAAAAATCGCATCTATGAAAAAATCCTGATTTCAAGTGAAATCAGGATTTTCTATTACAATTTTAGTCTGCAATCAAGGTTTCCAAACCAACCTTCATCATATCGGTGAAGGTATTTTGTCGTTCTTCTGCAGTGGTGTCTTCGTCTGGATTGACCAAGCTATCAGAAATGGTCATGATAGCTAGCGCATCCACATGGTGTTGGGCTGCCAAATAGTAAAGTGCTGCTGCTTCCATTTCCACAGCCTTGACGCCCCATTTACCAAGCTCGATATTCTTTTCAAAGTAGTTTGAGTAAAAGACATCCGATGACAAAACATTCCCAACGTGGGTTGTCATACCAAGTTCTTTGGCGATATGGTAGGCCTTATCTAGCAAGTCAAAACTTGCAATTTGTGGAAAATCATACTGAGGCCAATCATTGCGGATGATGTTTGAGTTAGTTGCAGCTGCTTGTGCCAAGACCAATTCACGGACATGGACATCCTCATTCAAAGAACCTGCAGTTCCTACACGGATCAATTTCTTAACACCGTAGTCAACAATCAACTCACGCGCATAGATGGAAATAGACGGCATTCCCATCCCAGTTCCCATGACTGATACACGGTGACCTTTGTAAGTACCAGTGTAACCAAACATGTTACGCACTTCGTTAAAACAAACAGCATCTTCAAGGAAGTTCTCCGCAATAAACTTAGCACGAAGAGGATCCCCAGGAAGAAGAATTTTGTCAGCAATTTCACCCTGCTGAGCAGCAATATGGATAGACATAATTTATGATACAAAGAGCGAGAAGAAAACGACTGAAAATTAGGAATCTGACGAGAAATCCTGATTTCTCAGTCAGATTATCTATTTTCCGAGTTTTCCGCTCGTGTTCAAATTAGAACACCTTGCTCTACCTTTCTTTATTGTATATTCAGGATAGCGACAGAGAACAAAGTAAAAATAGGAAACTGACGACGCATCGCAGATGCTAGACAGTTTATCTTTTTTACACAGTTCTCCGCCCGTATTCAGTTCAGCAAATACGGTTTACCCATCCTTTCTTTTTTTGTTTTGAAAAGTTTTCCGCTCGTATTCAAATCAGAACACACGCTCTACCTTTCTTTTTTTATTTTTATATTTCATAGCTAGGAAAAATCGTATTCAATCATGACTCCGATAAGCCTACTACATTTTTATTTAAAACAGTTATTGATAAACTGACAATAGTTTTTAATCTCTTAAGATAAATCCTTGATTAGAAGAAACGGGCATTTCCTACCAAATTACTTTATTCTTTGACATCTTACACAGTATGCTAGCCCAAGGAAAGCGATCTAACACTTTTGCAAAACCATAAGCCAGGAAAGCAGATACTAAGAGATACGGAAGAGAATCTAAACCTAGCCCAGTGAAACCTATAACTAATCCGGTTGCAGAAATGGGCGCCCTCAAGGTCACAGATAAAAAGCAAACAGATCCTAAAAGTAAAACGGTTGGCTGGTTGTCCAAACCTAGAATCATGCCCAAGAGAGCAGCTCCAGCCATCCCCAAGGCAAAAGATGGCGTAAGAGTACCACCATAGGCCCCTGCCCAAAGGATAATAAGAACGACCACTGCTTTTAGGAAAAACATGAGAAGCACTGTTTGACCACTGCTGCCATTTAAAATCTCCTGAGCCATCATGCGTCCATTGCCAAGTAGATGCGGAAAGTAAATTGCTAGACCAACAAGAAAAAGAAAAGCTGAGGGCAATGTGAGAAGTATTCGTTTATCTTTTATCCTGTTTGAAGACACTTCTTTACTTAAGCGACCAAAAAGCCAAGCTAAGGGGGTTAAGAAAAGAAGTAATAAAGGGACAATCCACACTTCCTTTAATGACCATGCAATAGCTGAAATCTGGTAGAGAGCATGATCTGAAATAACCAATCCTGCTGTATAGGTTGACACATAGGTAGTCAAACCGACTAAGACAAATCGCTTGATAGATAAAGTAATTCCTAGAGTCTCAAAAACGAAGAAAACACTTGTTAATGGAACCTGATAGACAGCCGCTAAACCAGCACCAGCACCACAAGCAAGGAGAAAGATGCGATCCTTCATAGACAGTATACATATTTTTCCAATTGGCCCTGCAAATAGAGTTCCAATCTCTCGTGGCGCAGCTTCTTTTCCAATAGGCGCTCCCCCTCCAACTGCAATAATCTGCCAAATTGAATGAAATAGCTGTCTTAAAAAATGAAGCTTGTATTGCGAAGTCTCATCCTTCATCTGAGCTTTGATGGAATAAAATCTTCGACCCTTTTTGCAAGAAGTACCAGACTAAGGACGAGCTAAGACCCACGATTATTAAACTTAGTCCTATCCGTGAGGAGGAAACTCCATCTGTCAAAAATCCACTATGATGCTCTGACTGACCAAAAACTAGCCCCTCCACCATCTCTAAAAGATAATGGAGAAATATACCAGATAAACCCGAAATTATTCCTTGCAGAATTACTGCTATGAATAATCTAAAATTATAAGGGATTTCTCGAAAAATACTCCTCAATTCTATTAACATGATTACAATTCAGCAAGAATCGCTTTAAGCAAACCTTTGAAGTCGTCTTTAACACGTTCAGTCACTTCTACAACTTCCTCGTGGTTGAGTTCTTCTTGGAAACCAGCAGCATGGTTAGTAATACATGAAATACCGAGAACTTTCAAGCCTGAGTGGGCTGCCACAATAACTTCAGGAACAGTGGACATACCAACTGCATCTGCTCCCAATGTCTTATAGGCACGAATCTCTGCAGGTGTTTCATAAGTCGGACCAGTTACACCGATATAGACACCTTCATCAAGCTTGATACCGAGTTTTTTAGCCACTTCATGGGCAGTTGCACGATATTCTGGAGTGTAGGCTTTAGACATATCTGGGAAACGTGGACCAAAGTCATCTAAATTTTCACCAATCAACGGATTTTGACCCGTAAAGTTGATATGGTCTGAGATAGCCATCAAGGTACCAGGACCGTAGCCGATACCTCCTGCAGCGTTGGTAACAATGACACCCTCACAGCCGAGAACTTTCATGACACGTACAGGGAAAGTTACCACTTCAAGAGGGTTTCCTTCGTAGAAATGGAAACGCCCTTGAAGAGCCAAGACCTTGCGACCAGAAAGTTCTCCATATACCAATTTACCAGCGTGACCAACTACGGTTGAACGACCCCAGTTTGGAATTTCTGCATAGTCTACAACTACTGGATTTTGGATTTCTTCTGCAAGTTCTCCCAGACCTGATCCAAGGATTAAACCAAATTCAGGCGCTAGGACACCCTTTTCTTTCAAAAAAGCAGCTGTTTCCTTGATTTTGTCTAAAAATGTCATTGTGTGTCTCCTTTATTATTTTTTAGTAATTTACCAATTTTGTCAAAGGTTTTTGCATTACGAATGGTGATTTGGCGGTAGAAAGGCATCTTGAGTAAGTACTTGTGATAGGCTGTTGCATAGTAAGATTCTTCAGAAAATTTCCCCCAGAAAATCCCAAGTTTACCAAAATGAACGACTTCATCTTCCAGTTCCAAACTGTCCACTTTCTCGATGACTTGATCCACATCCAAGCCCTCCGTGTAGAAGAGGACATCTTTTCGTGCCATGTCTTTTGTCCACCAACCTGGTAGATTGTCAAGTTCCGCCTCAAAGTCCTCTAGACTCAGCAAAGAAAAGCTCTGAATAAATGGATAATGGACTTTAAAGAAAGTCTCTAACTTTTCAACCAATCGGGCTTTGGGGGCTATCGAAGTAAAGAAGATATTGCCACTGTTGATGTAGGTTTCAACCTTTTCCAGTCCCAACTCTGTCAGTTCTTGACGGAGTTGCGCCATGACAACCTTATTTTTCCCACCGACATTAATGCCCCGAACAAGTAAAGCATATCTCGTCATCTTATACCAATTTATCTAAGAAACTTTCTCCAATCATGGCTGTTTCAACACCAAAGTTATCCGCAACTGTTGCAGAGATATCAGCAAAATGTCCAACTGGAATCAAACCGTTTCCTTTAAAGGCAGGACTGTAAGCCAAAAGTGGAATGTATTCACGAGTGTGGTCTGTACCCGCGTAGGTTGGATCATTTCCATGGTCCGCAGTAATCAAGAGAAGGTCATCCTCTCGCATGGCGGCGATAATTTCAGGCAAGCGCTCATCAAACTCATGCAAGCAATCACGGTAACCATGAGCGTTACGGCGGTGACCGTAAAGAGCATCAAAGTCTACCAAGTTTGTAAATGAGAATCCTTTTTCAAACTCAGCAAGTCCCATAGTCTTCAACAGTGTATCAATTCCATGACTATTTGACTTGTTATGACCCATGTCATGGTTGATACCAGCACCGTTAAAGATATCATTTATTTTTCCAACGGCATAAGTATCGATACCAGCTTCGTTGAGTTTGTCGAGAACGGTTGGTGCAAATGGAGATACAGCCAAGTCACGACGATTTGCCGTGCGAGTGAAGTTTCCAGGCTCACCTACATATGGACGGGCAATGATACGACCTAGAAGGGCTGGACGCTCAAGAGTGATCGAACGAGCGTATTCACAAATACGGTAAAGTTCATCCAAAGGAATGATGTCTTCGTGGGCAGCGATTTGCAAGACAGGGTCAGCTGAAGTATAGATAATCAACTCCCCAGTTTCCATTTGACGTGGTCCAAAGTCATCGATAACAGCCGTTCCTGAGTACGGTTTGTTAGCTTCACGAATGACCTTGCGTCCTGAGAATTCTTCGATTTTCGTCAAGATTTCTTCCGGGAATCCATTCCAGAAAATATCGAAAGGCTCCGTAATGTTAAGTCCCATGATTTCCCAGTGTCCAGTCATAGTATCCTTACCAAGAGATACTTCTTCTAGTTTTGTTGCATATCCTGTTGGATTGCTTTCAGCTGGTACAGTCTTCAAAGGCGTTTCGCGAGGAATATTTCCTAGACCGATTTTAGCCATGTTTGGAACATTCAAACCAACTGTTTTGGAAATGTGTCCCAGTGTATCAGAAGCTCCATCTGGAACCCCTGCATTGACAAAGTTATTAGCATCTGGTGCAGCACCAATTCCGACAGAATCCAGTACCACCAAGTGAATTCGATTAAATTTTGACATAATCTGTCTCCTTATTATTTTGCTTTTGTTGAAGTTAAAATCTGAACACCATCTCGTCCCGCTACGATGACCTTATCCACCATTTGGTTGAATAAGCCATGCTCGACGACACCAACGACATGATCCAATTCTTGTCCGAAAGCAATTGGGTCTTCAATGACTTCCAAGGCTAGATCAATGATAAAGTTCTGCATATCTGTCACAAAACGTTGACCGTCTTTTTCACGGAAACTTGGTTTGTAGCCAGCTCGCTCAAAACGACGAAAAACCTGCTCTGCGCCATATTGAACCACTTCTACTGGCAATTTAAAAGCACCTAGTTTTTCTACCAGTTTGCTTTCATCCACCACCCAAATGTATTCTTTTGAGGGCGTTGCGACAACCTTCTCCATCAGAAGGGCACCCCCACCGCCTTTGATCCCGTTAAACTGGCTATCTACTTCATCCGCTCCGTCGACTGTCACATCGACAAAGTCCACTTGATCAATCGACTTGAGCGGGATATTAAGACCTTCGGCCTGTTTACTGGTCACACTGGAAGTTGTTACAGCAGTAATCTGTAAACTTTCTTCCTTAATCCGACGACCGATTTCTTCTACGAAATAGTAGGCAGTAGAGCCCGTTCCAAGTCCGACTACCATGCCATCCTTGACAAACTCAGCAGCCTTGATACCTGCCATTTTCTTCAGATTTTCCACTCAAACACCTCCATTAAAGAGCTATTTTTATTATAACATGTATCCGTTTTTATTTCATGGATACACTGGAAAAACCCGAACATTTTTATTTCGGGTTTTTATGTCCTATTTAACCATATCAGGATCGTAGTCATAAAATCCTGTATCAAGGAAACGATTTTTAGGATGAAGTTTACGGACTTCTTCATCCAGCAAGAAGGCTTGATCATGGCTAAAGTTACCCTCTTGGATCAAGCTACGCGCTTGGATAAAGAGTTTAGCAATCTCAACAAAATTCTGACCTGGAGTGTAGAGTCCTTCTAGCTTCCAATGGGTGAAACCATGCTCAACCAACTCAGTCAATTTGGTCATTAAATCAAGGTCATTGTTAGCAAAGATGTGGGTACCATGATTGTCTTCAAAGATAGAGTAATGGCTTTCTGGGTCACTCGGTTCTGCAAGGAAGAGATCACGTTTACGTGTTTTTTCATCATCGATGTGCGTGAAGTTGTAGTAGTTTTGTAAGAGCGGACGCTTAGAATGGTGAATGACACTGGCACCATAAACCAAGACTTCAGCAGGAATTTCCAAAATCTCTGGCATCTTAAAGAGTTCAGCAGATGGAATTTCACGCGCTAAAACCGCCTCAGAAGCTCCTGCCTTTTGACCCCAGAAATTAATCTGACGACTACTAGTTACCATAGTTGAAGCATCGTAGATAGTCTTGAAGGAATAGCCATCACGGTTGACCACGTAAAAGACACCTGCATCTCCTACTGTAATATAGTCTGTCTTGATTTCTTCCAAGAAGTCTAGGAAGGGCTTGATACGGTCCATCATATCTTGGTGCATGAGGGCGTTAACCGCAACGATCAATTCCTTACTCGCATCATGAACCAGCTTAGCGATGGTGCGCAACTCTTCATAACTAAAGGTCGTTGGCAGACGAAGACCAAAATCTTTCTCACCGACATAGATACGATCTACGTCAGCTTTAAGTAACTGTTCAACTTGTTCAATACTTTCAGCAGTTGCTGTAATGATAATCTTTTCCATAAGAAAAATTATACCACAATTCTCAAAAATCAGCTATGAATACCAGGAATTTTATAAAAAGTCAACGTCATTTTTTAAAGTTGGCAATCAAAAAAGTGAACAGTAACCAGTACCATCCACTCTCTTTTTTATGCATGTGTTTTTTCTACTAGGTGGCCATCATTCATGACATAGATACGGTCAACCTTATCAAGAAGGCGTGTATCATGTGTAATCATAACAACTCCTCTCCCTTGTTCGTGGGCAATGGCAGCCAACATCTCCGTTACTTGGTAAGCACGCTGGGTATCCAGACTGGCTGTCGGCTCATCTGCAAGCACGATGCTTGGATTGTTATAAAGCGCTCTAGCAATCGCCGCACGCTGACGTTCGCCACCTGATAAAGCCTTGGGATACTGATTTTGAACTTTTTCCAAATCCAACAGGTCAAGTAACTCTTTTCGATCACTTTTCCTATTTTTTCCCTTATCCAGTCTGTCAATCAAATCAAGCTGTTCCTTGACCGTTAGAAAAGGAATCAAGTTTGAAGCCTGAAGAATGAAGCCAAACTCTCTAAAACGGAGAGCTGTTTTCTCCTTCTCCGTCAAACTGCCTGTTTCTTTCCCCTTTACCAAAATCTTTCCACTTGATGCTTCCTGAAGTTGTCCTAGAGTTGTTAGAAAGGTCGTCTTTCCAGAGCCTGAAGGCCCAACGATAGCTACGAATTCTCCCGCATTTAGCTGAAAATTCGTCTCATGTAGGGCAACGACTTTCATCTTTCCTTCCCCGTAGGTTTTTGTCACTTGATTCATTTCAATCAATGTTGTCATACTATTCTCCTTATCACTCTGCAATCGCAGTAATCGGGTCCACCTTTAGCAAGCGTGGAAGTGAAATGACACCACCTAGAAGGGCCATCAAGGAAATTACCAAACTTAGGATAGAGTAGGCTAACCAACTTGGGTAGAAAAAGAAGGTAGCTGGTAAGACTAAAATCACTCCTCCAATAGCCAGCAAGGCTAAAGCAATCCCCATACCAGCTAGAAGGAAGATTTGACAGAAAAGAGACCATACAATGGTTTTGATCTGTATTCCCTGAGCCCGCATTATTCCATAAAGTCCTAGTTTTTGGATGGTAATGATATAGACAAAAATCCCCACAATCAAGCCTGTGATAACAATCATAGCAAGAATCATGCCTGAAAATACATTCACCTGAGGTGTGTAACCAGGAATTTTCGATATCATTTTTGGAATAGAAATCTGTTTCAGTCCGTCTCCAGCCACTTCTATATCATTTTTCAATACCAAGGCAGAGATAGAATGATTGGCTTTCAAGGTTCCTTGTAAGGTCCAATAAGTTGACAGACTCGTAAAGACAACAGGCTCGGTGAAAAATTTATTATCTTGAGTCAGACCTACAATCTTGTAACTTGCCTCGCTTCCATTGAGCTGAATGGTATCACCTAGCTTCATCCCATAATTCTCAAAGGACTGATCCACGACAACCTCATCATCTCCTTCAGGATAACGACCCTCCGTCAAACTAGGAGAGATAAAAGAGTCCCACTCTTGAGCAAAGATGGAAACATTGACCTTTTCACTATCATCGACTAGATTGGTCACAGCGAACATATAGCCAAGGGGAGCAGCCTCTTTAGAACTCTTATCCTTGTAGTTATTTTCAGGAATAAAGGATGCTGTCAAATTATCATTTGCGTAGTCAGATAAAACCACACCCGTCGCTTGCCAGTTATCAATAGCTGCTCTGTTATTTCTCACGAGGCCAAGAGCTAAACTGGTCATAAAAAAGACCATAAAAGCGATAAGAAAAATAGTAGTTAGAATCAAACTATATCGAAGTTTGTTTCGTAATATTTCTTTGATAGCAAGATACATGTTTATCTCCTTTAACTTTTCCCCAGAGGTAGCAAAATGCTACCCAGTCCAATAGACAGAATCTCTGTCTTATCATCCATTCAAAACAACTCCTACCACTCTTACAAAGAATCACGGTAGCAACTCAACAAATTATCTTAGGAAAAGCACTTGCTTGCAATCAATTTATATAAGTTATCCCTTCCTTGCTCAGTATATTTATAATAGAGAAGGTCTGGTCATCTGTTTCAAGTGTAACATCCATGCTATCACTTTCTCTAGTAGGTGTCAAGAAGAGCGACTCAGATAATGATAAGAGACTTTAGTAGTTTTGTAACAATTCTGTAATAATTCTCTGCATAAAAAATGATAAAATAGTTATGTACTGTTAAGGAGAGAATCATGTCCGCAAGAAAACTAGAAGCTTATGAGTTTGAACAAGCTCCCGAATCGAATCAAACTCCGCTTTATCAAGATTATACACCGGAAGCTCCAGTCGGCCCTAACTTAAAAGAGATTTTATTTTTTGTAAATATTGCTTGTTTTTGTATTTTTATGGCACTTTTTAGCTTTATCTTTTTAGCCTTAAAATTAAATACAGTTTTATCATTTATTGCTGCTATGGGGACAAGCTTCGCCCTCTTACAACTTCAACGAAAGATGATTAAACGAAAACTTTCAAAATAAAGGTTGGTACTACTACCAACCTCTTTTCTTGTTATCTAAAAAGACAGTTTCTCAAAACTGTCTTTTTTATTTATTCTTACGTTTGGAAGGAGATTGGATGGCAATTTTAACTTCAAAAATCGTTCCTCTAGGTTTGTTATCTTTTACGCTAATCGTTCCTCGTAAGGCATCTACAATCTGCTTGGCCAGAGATAGTCCTAGGCCAAAACCACCTTTCTGACGAGTCCTCGCCTTGTCTACACGGTAAAAACGGTCAAAGATTTTCTTCTTATCGGCAGCTGAGATTCCAATCCCATTATCTGTTACTGTAAGATAGAGATGGCGATCTGTAGCATGAACTACAAACTCAATCTTGCCATCTTCTTCGGTATACTTGATGGCATTATCAAACAAGATGGTCATGAGCTGTTTTAGGAGCAACTGATCGGTCATGAATGGGCGATAAACTCGATTTTCATAGTCAAAAACACGATCATTTTCAGAAGCAATCAACTCATAGTTGGCAAAGGTTGTTTTAAAGAATTGTGGAGAAACTTCTGCTATTTCTGGTTTGATTCCATCATCTCGACGTGCAAGGTTGAGAAGATTGGTCGTGAGGAAGCGCATGTTCCGAACTTCTTCGAGACTAGAAGCAATACTTTCGCTGGATTCCATAATCGTTGCCTCTGGTTTTCGAAAGAGATTCTCTAAGCGATTTTGTAAAACGGCCAAAGGCGTTCTCAGTTCGTGACTCGCATTTTCAACAAAGGACTTCTGCTTTTGCATACTTTCCAGTAAAGGTTTGACACTGACACGTGCCAGATAAACACTAGCAATTAAAGACAGGAGCCAGAAACTAGCCATAACTACAACAATTAAATGCTCGTGGTTTTGACTGATTTGCTCGAGCTGGCTGGTATTGATTAAAACCGCCGCATATTTGACATTGCTTGATACGGAGGAAGAGTTGGTTTCCATCAAGACCATTCGATAGGTTTCTTCCTGACCATAGCTATTGACTACTTGAATTTGGCGAATATGATTCAACTCTTTCTTGTCCAGCTTGATCTTATCCAAGCCTAGAAAACGATTGCCCAGTAAGAGTTGGTTAAAATCCTTGTCAAAGAGCAAAACTTCTGTATTTGAGCTAACATTGGGCTTTACTTCAGCCTTACTGGCATCCGCTGTTGCTGGTTGAATATCCTTGACTTCCTCAGTTGCCCGATTAAGGGCTAATTGGATGACAGCTTGTGGACTACTACTAAGGGCTTGGAGTTTTTCATCTACAGAGGTGTAGAGACTCGAGTGCATGACCTGAAGGATAATCAAGGTCATAGCAGAGAAAATCAGGGTGAACACTCCGAAGTTTCGAATGAAATAGCTGAAATCATCCGCATACCATGTTTTTTTTAGTTTATTGAACATCTTTTAAAATATACCCGACACTACGCAAGGTTTGAAGGTTTTCAGCAAAGGCTGTACCCTTCAGTTTCTTACGAACTTTTGAAACATAGACTTCTACAACGGAAATAGTCGTATCGCTATCAAATCCCCATAGGCGGTCAAAAATTTGTGTCTTGGGAAGAATGACATTTTGATTTTGAAGGAAGTAAACCAATAACTCAAACTCTTTCCCGAGCAATTCCACAGGAGTATCTTCCACTTTTACTTCATTCGTTGAAAGGTTGACGACAATATCCCCATAGGTCAAGGTATTTTCGTTAAACTTGCCTGAACGTTTGAGAAGAGCTTGAATCCGCATTTTGAGTTCTTCTAGGTAGAAGGGTTTGGTGAGGTAGTCATCCGCTCCCAACTCAAAACCATGTCCCTTGTCATCCAAACTCTCTTTGGCAGTCATGATAAGGACTGGTGTTGTAATTCCTTTTTCACGCAATTCTTTCAAAACTTGGAAGCCATTTTTTTCAGGCAACATCAGGTCAAGCAGAATCAAGTCATAAACGCCACTTTCTGCTTCGTAGAGACCTTCTTCTCCATCAAAGACCTGCATGACATCTGCAAAATCATCTAAAAAGTCAAATACTGAGTTTGACAGGCCTAGATCATCTTCTACTAATAAGATTTTTATCATCAGAAACTCCTCCTTGTTACGATTATTATACCAAAATTGCCTTAAAAAAAACTCAACTCTCTCTTGTTTTCAGATAGAAAGTTGAGTTTTTATTTACATTTCGAACGAATTAAACTTTAGCATATTGGGCTACAACAGCTTCGACTGCTGCTTTCTCACGCTTAATCAAGTCAACACGCGCTGCGATATCCTTGATTCCCATACGGATGTTTCGGCTAAGAGCGAGGTCAGAAAGTTGCGGTTCAAAGAATTCCTTGTACTCTGCCAAGCGTTGCTCTGTTTTAAAGATGTGTGATGGGAAGATAACAAAACTATCAAAGCTCATATCACCACCAAGGGCTGCCTTGATCCAATCCCAGTTTTCTCGCGCCCAAACCCAAACAGTTTCTTGGGTAGCTTGGTGTCCGAGGAATTGGAGGTACCATGAAGAAAGGTCTTGTGGTTTCACTACAAATTTGTCCTTCCATGAGCCAATCAAGGTTTGGATATTGTCGGCATCTGTACTGTACGCAAGAGCTCCTGCCAGCTGGCGTTTAAAGACCGCATCCGTCGCATGAGTATAGAGGTCCAGATAAGTTGCGACCAAATCCTTGGTCTCATGGTGTTTCATTTCATTGATGAGAACTTGAGCACGGATTGCTGCTGGAAGTCCTGCAAGATTTTCCTTGTGAGCCGCAAAGATTTGGCTAGCGACTTGACTAGCTTCTGCATCATTAGAGCGAATCATCATGGAAATGGTCAACTGACGAACCAATTCATCCTCATCTGATTCCCCATCTTTGGCTTCAAAACCAAGACGGTCATAGTTGTGACGAGCCAATTTAGCAACTAGACTGTTAAAGACTCTCTCAGTTTCTGTTCCTTCATCAATAAAGCGCTCGAGGGCAGCAATCACTTGAGAAACAGCTGAAACTACCAGGTAAGACTCTTCCTTGGCAAGTTTATCAAGGACTGGGAGCAAGTCAGCATAAGAAATGTGCCCTGCTTCAGCAAGCAAACGACGTTCTTGAACGATTTGCAGTTTGCTTGTGTTATCAAGTGTCTCTAGATCAGCAAGAACGGCATCTAACAAGTCTCCTTGATAGTCGGTAATGTAGTGGGCTGTATTTTCAGTGTTGAGACGAAGAGCTCCTTTGTTTTCAGCAAGAAGAGCAGCGTATCCAGGGATTTCGATACTTTCAGTTTCAAGTGTATCAGGCAAGCCTTTCCAGTTGCTGTTAAGTGGCACAACCCAGAGACGGTTCTTGTCTTCGTGCTCACCGATAAAGAATTGTTTTTGTGAAATCTTCAAGACATCATTTTCAACTTTGACAGTGAGAACTGGGTAACCAGGTTGCTCCAACCAAGAATCCATGAAGGCTGCGACATCACGGCCTGACGCTTGACCAAGTGCATTCCATAGGTCACGACCGATGGTATTTCCATATTGGTGTTTTTCAAAGTAGGCATGCAAACCTTTGGCAAAATCAGCATCACCGAGCCAACGACGAAGCATGTGCATGAGACGACTTCCTTTGGCATAGACGATAGCTCCGTCAAAGAGGGTATTGATTTCATCTGGGTGTTTGACTTCAACGTGAACAGATTGAACACCATCTGTCGCATCGCGTTTAAGCGCCGCTGGAACACCACCTGTTTGGAAGTCCTCAAAGATATTCCAACTTGGCTCGATGGCATCTACACAGACGTATTCCATCATATTAGCGAAGCTCTCGTTGAGCCAAAGGTCATCCCACCACTTCATAGTCACAAGGTTACCAAACCATTGGTGAGCAAGCTCATGGGCGATAACAAGGGCAACTTGTTGACGGCTGGCAAAGGTAGAGTTCTCATCCACAACTAAATAAACTTCACGGTAAGTTACAAGACCCCAGTTTTCCATAGCACCCGCTGAGAAGTCAGGAAGGGCGATATGGAGCGATTGAGGGATTGGGTACTTAACTCCATAGTAATCTTCGTAAAACTCGATGGAGCGAACGGCGATGTCTAATGAGAAATCAAGATTTGAAAGTGGGTGGGCTTTGGTTGAGTAGACACCTACAAGGGTACCGTTTTTCGTTTTAGCGGTAACCCCTTGCAAATCACCTGCGACGAAGGCCAACAAGTAAGAAGACATGCGAGGTGTTGTCGCAAACTTCCAGATACCCGTTTCCTTGCGGCTTTCAACATCAATCTCAGGCATGTTAGACAAGGCCAACTCACCTTCTGCTTGGTCAAAGCGAAGAGCAAGATCAAAGGTTGCTTTGGCTTCTGGCTCATCCACACATGGGAAGGCTTCGCGCGCAAAATGGCTCTCGAACTGAGTAGACAAGACTTCCTTCTTCACTCCATCAACAGTATAGTAAGAAGGGTAAATCCCTGTCATATTGTCTGTGATTTTTCCTGAAAATGCGATAACCAATTCAACTTGACCTGCATCAGCAAGTTCGATATGAAGGACTTCATTTTCATGATCAACTGTAAATGGACGAGCTTGACCCGCAACTTCTACAGAAGCGATTTCCAAGTCTTTTTGATGAAGGGAAATACGGTCACTTTTCGCTTGACCAGTGATGCTCACCTTCCCAGAAAACGTCTTAGTCTCACGACTCAAGTCTAAAAATAAATCATAATGTTCAGGAACAAATTGCGTAATAAAATGTTCAACTGCTTGCATAGTTTTTCTCCTATTCTAAGTTTAAGAGCTGCTGCTCTTCTTCAAACAAACTTATTATATCATGTTTTGCTTAAGAAAAAAGGATTGGACGGCGATTTCCAAAACTTTCTTCCTTCTAGCGGTCTACTGAGGGTAGACCTTACGAAATTCTTCTAAAACAACCTTACTATCAGGTGTAAAAGTCAGTCCTGCCTCTCTCAGCCACTCGGCAAAACAGTCCTCATGAACCTGACGCCAATAGGCTAGGGATTTGTCTCCTTCCCCTTCCTTGAAAGCATGCTCAGCAGAAACTTGATTGAAGGGTTCAACAGAAACCTTGGTAATTTCGACAATACAGACAGCCTGATCTTGGCTATCTAAAATGACATCAAAGGTCCCTTCTTGTGGCAGGGGTTCGTTATCAACTGCATAAAGATCATAGGCTGAGGCGGTTGCTGTCTTTTCGCCTTTTAAAACCAAGTCTGCCAAGAGATCGGCTTCTACTCCGAAAGCCCAAGCATCTATCTCATCTCCGATAGAAGGGTTAATTTTCTTGTAGGCATTCCACATTTCTTGCGGTGTCATAGGTTGCTCCTTTGTAATTTTTTACTTTTTTCTTTTATGTGTTTGAGATGGTCTGGATGGTTAATCTCTAAATTAAAAATCTCTGGAATAGAACTGTAGTGGATAATGCACTCAATCCCCATCTGATTCATTTTTTGTATGAAAGAAGGATTCAGATAACCTGCCACAGCAAAGTCAATCTTTTTCATCCTTGCTTTATCCTGCATCTGTCTCAGCATATCTAACATAATCGGACTTTCCATATCATGCCATTGACTGTTTCTCACAGTCGCAAAAACAAAAGAAGTCAAATCATTCATTCCAACCACAATCTTTGAAATTCCCGTTTCCAGTATCCTGTCCAAGTCAAAATAAGCTGACGGCAATTCAATCATTGTGCCGATTTTCCCAGTAAAACCATGCTGACGCAGTACTGTAATAGCTTGCTTTAACTGATCGGCATCATTGACAAAAGGAAAAATAACAGACAGATGGGGATTGGTTTGATAAACATCTGTAACGACATTTGCCTCAGCCTGAAATTCATCCGGGCACGCCAGTAAACGCCTAGTTCCTCTATAACCAAACAAAGGATGACCTTCATCAAAATACTTTTTAGTCCCCTCTAAACAATTAGCTTCCATATTCGTTAATTCAGAAAAACGATACCAGACCTCTTCATCTGAGTATAAGGAGCAAATTGAGCTTAGATAATCTTTTACAAATTGCTGACAACTTGGTAACAAGATGTTTTGTTTAAGCTCTCTTAGCAAATATTCCCCACGAATCATTCCGACATGGTGCAATAACTGAGGATAAACTTTTTCAATAATTTTTTCTCCACTAAAAGCCAGTTGGTTTTGCATGTCCATTCACCTCGTCTTAAGAGATACAATATCAGATATCATTATATGCCGCTTTCATCTAGTTCAAAAGCTTCATAAGGTTCAACTAACTCATATCCTAAAAATTCTGCTACTTTTTTGGAAGCCTCGTTATGAGCATCCCAGAGAGGAAACATATCTCTATTTAAACTCTCTAGAATCATTGCAGCACCAAGCTTTTTAGCAAATCCTTTTCCTTGTTCGTTTGGTCTAGTTGCAACTTCCACTTCAACTGCTCCACGGTAAACTAACCCTGAGGAAATCCCAGCAATCAGTTCATTATTTTTAAGAACCACAAAGCCAAATCCACCTTTTAAAGCAAAATCCTGATAAGACTCAAAATCTCCCTTTAAATCTTGTGACCATTCTTCCTCAGAAAAGCAGTTATAAATATGATTATCAATAGGCACAATACTGTAACCTTCCTCTAAATGAGTAACTAGATCATTTAGAAATTCAACTTGAAAATTTGCCTTATCTTTAAAAGAATAGCGAGTAAAAGAAATTAGCCCCACTTTTCGATGCAGAAAATCTTGCCAATTGGTATTTTCTGAAATAATAATCTTATAATCTAAACCATATTTCCTAACAAAATCTTCCCAAAATCTGAAATTCAACTTCCCCGCTAGGTATAGAAAATTCCCAACATCATAAAAGCTTGTTGTCCTATCACTGTTTCGGTAGACAGTTCCGATTTGAGATTTAAGACCATAGAGAACCATATTTTTCTTCCATGTTTTAAATAGTTCCATTATCCCCCTTCTTCACCTTCCAATTTCTATAGCTTGTCATATCTAATTCTGGAAATCCTAGTAACTCTGCCTTAACCTGCAACACTAAAGGAGAAGCATTATCGGCAGTAATTTCTTCCAAATTCAACCAAAGTGCATTTGCTGAATCATTACTTCCGTCAAGAACTTCATGAGGAAGTGATTTTTGATAGCGTTCTAAATCAAGTACTATATCATAAAAGGCCATGATATGGTGTACTGCAAAGTCTTGCCCATCTTCTTGAACCAGCACATCATAAATCCTAGGACTAGTGTAACCTTTAAGCTTATATCCCGTCTCTTCCAGAACTTCTCTCTTGAGGGTTTCTGTCAGCCCTTCACCTACTTCCTGGCTACCACCAGGTAAATCAAAACGATGTTGATAGGGTCCTCTCGTTTTCTCAATGCAAAGTAACTTCCCATTTTCAAAGCAAACACCATAGACGCCAAAGTGATTTTTGATTTCCATCAGATTCCCCTACTTCAAACTCCAACCACCATCAATGGTCAGGATTTGTCCTTGCATAGCGCTCGCTTTTCCACTTGCTAAAAAAAGGCTAATCTCTGCTATTTCCTCTGACTCAATCCAGCGTTTGATAGGCGTTTCACTAGCCACCCAGTCCGCTAATCCACCTGGTTCAAAGTCTACAGCCGTCATACCAGTCTTGACAGCACCTGGAGCAATACCAAAGATCTGAATCCCAGCTTCAGCATAGTCTAGAGCCAACTGCTTGGTAAAACCAGCCAGGGCATGCTTAGAGGAAGTATAGGCATGTCCACCTCCACCAGCTAGATTTGAGGCAATAGAACACATATTGATAATGATTCCCTTTTTATTTTCCAACATTTGCGTCAAATAATAGCGAGTCAGCTCAACAGGAGTCACATAGTTGATTTCAAAAATCTCTTGAATTTCCTGCGCGGTCTGCTCCAAAAGTGGTTTGTAATCATCCAAAACTCCAGCAGTATTGCACAAAATATCCACCTGAGGACACCAGTCAAAAATCGGCTCCAAGTCAAGAGTTAAATCTCTCTGTAAAAAGTGGAAATCACCCTGTAAGAGTGGATTTTCGCCTTGGTCAACTCCGTAAACTTGATAGCCATTCTCTAAAAAGAGGCGAGCTTGAGCTAGACCAATTCCTGAACTCACTCCCGTAATCAATACGCGTCTAGTCATGCACTTCTACCCAATCCGTCGCCAAAACATCACAAAGTGTCGGGCTCCACATCGAAAAACCTTCTCCCTCTCCAGAAACGTTGATGAGGAAATAAGGCGTCACTTCAAGTGCAACCCCGTTTTGCTCGATGGTGTCAAAAAGTTGCACATAGTTTTCAGCCCCTCCCCAACCCGTTCGTACATATTTTTTCTTAGCCTTTAATCCAGGCAAGATTTCTTCAAATGTCATGTTTTTCTCCTTTAATTCTGAAATCATAATTTAATTATAACAAAAAACCGTTTTCCAACGGCTTTTTGACTGTGTTTTTAGCAACAGCTTCCAAATAATTGATTCCCACATACTGCAACTCAATCTTTCTCGGGATCAATTCATCCTTTTGATAAATCGGAGTCACTTTGTAGTCAAGATAGTAGTTCGGGTGATTGCCCAACCAATAATCCAAACGGTTTTCATAGTAAAGCATGCTTTCTTGATTAGTATTATCTGTTCCAGCATTGAACCTGTCAGTCATAGAGACCAGATTTCTCTTTTCATCATCCAATCCACTAAACTGATACCCAATCAAATGACCTCTACATAAGTCGCTCATTTCAGTTGACAAAAAGCCTGAAAAAGGAGAAGACCATATGGCCTTCTCCTAAACTTTCGATTTCAGGAACTCTTTATCGTCCATCAACCACAAGATCCTTGTCAAATACTTACTCTTCCCTCTTTTTGAACAGGAACAATCCTGTCAAGGCGGTTAAAAGACCAAGTAAGAAAGCGGAATCTGTTGCTGTTCCAGTATTTGGCAAGACTGCAGTCTCTTTTCTTTCTGGAGTCTGTAGCGGTGCATCCGGTTTAGCTTCTTTATTCTGAGGAGAATCAGGCTTGTTAGTTTGATCTTGTGAAGGAATTTCTGGTTTTTCTTCCTGCACTTGGCTCGCACTAGTCTTGTACACAACTGCATAAACACTCAGTTGACCTGTCATGAATTCGACATAGCGACCTTTTTGTTGGAAAACAAGACTATCCACTTGCTGAGCACTTTTAACAGTATAGACAGCTTCAACTTCTTTGTTCGCAGCTAGAGGCAGACTGACAAATACCTTGCCTTTAGGCTGGATTGGCTGACCATCTTGATCTTCCAGAGTAATATCGTAGGCATCATAAATCTTGCCTTCCAAGTTTTGTGCTTTCACTTTCTTGACTTTCAGACTAACAACTTTATCCAGTGTAGCCTTGGTACCAATGACTTGAACCTTGGTAGCTTTATCAGTCAGAATACGCAAATCACTTTCCGGTTTAGATGGTACTGGTGGAGTGCTTGGTTTTTCTTCCTTACTTCCAATCTCCACGATCTGATCCACTGGAACTTTGGAAACGAAGCTATCTCGAGTCACTCGACCGCTTTCCTTGTCATTCTCAATCGTCACTTCAACAAGCGTGGTCTTCTCACCAACCTTGCCTTCTTGGACAACTTTTCGGGTGCCCTTAGGCAATTGCGGATTTTTGCGTTCGATGGTCTTGAAAGCAACCTCTTCAGTTACCACATCCAAGCGCGGCTGTTCAACTACAGGTGCTTGAACGCCTTCAGCTGGTGTCACTTGCTCGATTGGTTTACCGATTTCCACAATCTGATCCACTGGTGCTTTGGAAACGAAGCTATCCCGAGTCACTCGGCCACTTTCCTTGCCATTTTCAAGCGTCACTTCAACAAGCGTAGTCTTCTCACCAACCTTGCCTTCTTGGACAACTTTTCGGGTGCCCTTAGGCAACTGTGGATTTTCGCGTTCGATGGTCTTGAAGCCAACCTCTTCAGTTATCACATCCAAGCGTGGCTGTTCAACTACAGGGGCTTGAACGCCTTCAGCTGGTGTTACTTGCTCGACTGGTTTACCGATTTCCACGATTTGATCCACTGGTGCTTTGGAAACGAAGCTATCTCGAGTCACTCGACCGATTTCCTTGCCATTCTCAATTGTCACTTCAACAAGCGTGGTTTTCTCACCAACCTTGCCTTCTTGGACAACTTTTCGGATGCCCTTAGGCAACTGTGGATTTTCGCGTTCGATGGTCTTGAAGCCAACTTCTTCAGTTACCACATCCAAGCGCGGCTGTTCGACTACAAGTTCTTTATCGCCCGCAGCTGGCGTTACCTGCTCAACTGGTTTACCGATTTCCACGATTTGATCCACTGGAACTTTGGAAACGAAGCTATCTCGAGTCACTCGACCGATTTCCTTGCCATTCTCAATTGTCACTTCAACAAGCGTAGTCTTCTCACCAACCTTGCCTTCTTGGACAACTTTTCGAGTGCCCTTAGGCAATTGCGGATTTTCGCGTTCGACGGTCTTGAAGCCAACTTCTTCAGTTACCACATCCAAGCGCGGCTGTTCAACTACAGGAGCTGGAACGCCTTCAGCTGGTGTCGTCTTGTGAACTGGTGGTGTTGGTGTATCTGGATTAGGTGTCTCAGCTATCTCAGCATGATAGGTAGAAACCTCATAAAACTCAGGGCGACCACCTTCCCACTTCAATTTAACATCTAATAAGTGGGCGCTGTTAGCGAGCTGGAAGGTTTGGAAACTTGTGGTAACCGCACCCAAGTCTTGCCAAGCTGTTTGCCCATCTTTGGAAATGGTTCTTGCCCAAACGTGCGCTGAGCTTCCTGCTGGAATATCTGAAATCAGGCGAACATGATTTGATTCTGTCTTTTCAGATAGATGGTAAATCAACTCACCGCTGTCTTGGGTCGCCTTGTAACTGCTGAGAATATTTCCATCTGCTATATTATTCTTTTCAGATGACTTGCTCTCTGTACCCGCACCTTCCACAGTTGGATTATTGACTGACTTAGTGTATTCTCCATTATTGATAACTAACTCTGTAAATCCAACAAAGCGATGACGATAAGGAGCTGTGTAGAGCACTCGGAGATATTTCGCTGCAGTTGCTTCTGGCAATTCTCCCTCAATATAGCGATTTCCAGGTCGCTGTGAATCATGTGTCCAGCCATCAGTTAAGGAGTCATCACGTGCTGGATTTTCCTGACCATCTCCTACTGAAACTACATCTTTCCAGGTCTTGCCATCTGCGCTAACTTGAATCTTTCCATCACGAAGATAGTTCTGTGTGCCATCTTTAATGTAGGCACGAATCTTCTTAATTTGACGGGTTGCTCCAAGATTGAGAGTCATATGACCATCGGTTTGTGGATAATCAGAAAATTCAACATAATTGTTTAAATCACCATCAAAGAGTTGGTCTAGGTTTTTCGCTTTACGAACATCTCCACTACCATAGTTAGGATCGATACCCATGCTGGTTGACTCAATTGATGTTGGTTGAATTTCCTTAGTAGTCAAGAGCAAGGAAGTCGTTCCAATTGCCTGTTTCTGACCTGTCTTGTTTTCAAGACGTACATAGCGGACGAGCTGGTGATCCTGTAACTCAGAGGCACTATACCACTCCACCCCATTTGGAGAATAGCGAAGCTGGAGTGCTTGATTAGCATTCTCACCCAGTTTCAAATCCTCAATTTCATGGAGGCGATCTAGTTTCATTCCAAGATATTGGCCCGCATCTAAAGTTGTTCCAGCTGGAATATCCATCTCGTAGCGGCCCAATTTTTCATGGACTTGAGTAGTCTTGAGTTGTTCAACATCAGTGTCTGTGTATTGGTCTGTTCCAGTCTCTGACTCGACAGATAGGTTGCCAATTCGCCACCAGAAATTAGTCTTTTGCGTATTTCTAACGCGTACATAACGGATATTCTGATTGGTTTCAACTTCTTTGCTTTGCTCACCTGTTAAGTTGGCTACCGTTGTCCAGTTTTGTCCGTCAGTAGAGACTTCGATGACACCAGCTGCTAGCTTATCTGTCACTCCTTGTACCAAACGAATCTTCTTGACTGTTTGTTGAGAACCAAGATCCAACTGTACCCAAGCATCTACCGGGGTTGTATCTCTTTCTCCATTTGCTGTTGAAGAACTTGCCAACATTGCTTCTGTGCTATCACTATTGTCAGTCATCTTGGCAGCCGTTGTATTGAGTTTATAGACCAGATTTGGACTGATGGTAATACTTCCAGCTTTCTTCTTGGCATTTTCAAGAGGACGGTTAACTGCGATTTCACGGACTGCAAACCAAGTATTGTCTCGTTCTTCTGTCGCAACCATTCGAATACCTTTGGCCTTGATGTCAAGATTATCTAAGGTAATCTCAGACTCATTGCCGACATAGTTACCTTGAGGAAGGGCAGTCCACTCACCCGCTTCATTTAGGTATTCAATCTTGGCCTTGTTAAAGGTGTCTTTCAGATTGCTGACAGCTCCCATAGCAAAGCTCAATTTCTTGATAGAAACAGGCTTATTGAACTGGAGTCCAACATAATCACCAGCGCTAATTCTGGTTGGATTTTTAAAGATAATCTGAGTAGACAAGTCTCCGTCCAAGACCTGAGTCAAATCTCCTTCACCACCTGTACGATTAGTAACGAAGGTCGTTACAACTTTATCTGGGTTCAGTTCTTTTTCGATCTCCTTGGCCAGATATTCTTTAAGGTTAAGGATAAATGGACGGATATGCTGTACACCTAGCTCAGCATTTTCGTAATGGTCAACATACCAGAAAGAATGTTTCTTAGATTGCTCATAATCTTTCAAGCCCTTGTAGTAATTATTCCAAAGGCCGTCAGCATTTTTACTACCAATAAATTCAGTAGCTGTCAAGAGAGCATCTAAGGCATTCATCTGGTCAATGGTATTGTCAAGCCAGTACTTAATCTGCTCACGCATCTGTTCATTTCCTGATGCTTTATAGGTCTCAGCTGCAGCTTTTAGCTTAGCAAATTCTGCCTTCAACTCTTTGCGCTCAGCTGAGACATCTTGACCTGCTTTCAGCTTGCTCATGAAGTTTGTCAGTTTCGGAGCTAGCTCTACAGACTCTTCTAGCTTCACAACACGATTATCCATATGTTGGTTAATCATGTGCTTACCTAGCTCACGGAAGGCTGCAGATTCTTTGGTCTCTGTGAAACGACCTGTTTCTGCAAAGTTGAAAGCTATATCATTAACAGCTTTGGCTTCTGCCTCATTCTTCCAGATATTCCAGCTGTACTCTGCAGCTGAGAAGAGAGCAATTTTAGATGGTTCTGATTGTTGCATTGGATTGAGCATGACCCCACCGATTAGGCTTGGATCCACACCAGGGTGTAGGAATTTCTCACCACCACCCAAGATAAGGTGTTGTTTAGAATTATCTGTACACGGCCAGTTGATCCAAAGTTGAACAGGACGATATGGTTGACCAGATGCCTCTATATTTTGCTTAAGTTGAGTCAAGAAGTTTTCAGAAACTTCACCCCAAATCTTTCCTCCTGTCAGAGTCATAATGCTACTTTTCGGAAGATTACGGTTTAGGGAACGCAATTCGTCTTCCCGACCATTGCCCCAATACTGACTTGGAACAAAGATCATCTCTTTCTTCAAGCCCGGATAAGTCGCTTGTTTTTCAGTCAACCAATCGGTCATATCTTTCATCAAGCGGTTATAACTTTCATAACCACCATAAGGCTGAGCTGCATCATCTGCAAGGATACCAAACTCACGAACGCCGACGTCCAGTAACTGGGTAAATTTAGCCTTGATTGCATTCAAGTCTTCTTGGTAAACCGTCTCGTTTTGGAAGCGAATTCGACTATTCATAAATGGATGAATGGTCCAAACATAACGAGTCTTGTTTTCGTTCCCCACCTTAGCGAGCTGACGGATTTCTTCTAGTTTTTCTTTTGGATAAAGCTCTCTCCACTTGCTGTTATGATATGGGTCATCTTTTGGTGCGAAGAAATACTGGGTCAGTTTCAAATCACCACCGTAACGCATCAAGGCCGCACGATCTTCGTTGGACCATGGGTTACCATAATAGCCTTCGATAAAGCCACGATTCTTCACATCTGCATAGTCTTCAACATTGACCTCACGCAGAACTGGAGCAGAGCTATCATTTAGCATATGCTTGAGTGTTGTTAGTCCATAGAAGACAGCATCTGTATCTTTTCCGACAATGGAAATTTGCTGACCTTTAACCACTAATGAATAAGCATCAATCTTATCAAATAGTCCTTGGTTGACAGACTCTGTTTTCTGAGCTTCTTCCGCTTTTGAGCCAGTCTGGTGAACTCCCAGATAGATATTAGTTGCTCCAGCTTCGGCTGTCTTACCAGTAGTATAGGAGATATTGCTATTTTGCAAAATAGACTTGAGTCGATTACGAGTATAAATATCAACTTGCTCACCAATTACCAAATGAACTTTCTTATCTAGACGTACCAAGCCATCGCCATAAGTAACCTTATGAGGAGTTGGGAAAATCTTATACTGTTTCTTAAGGTATTCTTGGCTTCTCAAAGCTGCTTCTACTACACTTGGATCTGCTGGTTTTTTAGCGATAAAGGTATCTTCCAATTCAACAGTTCCGTCATCTTTCGGAGCTGGAGTTTCGGGTTTTGGATCTGGTTTTGGTGCTGGTGGTGTAGCAGGCTCATCTGATGTAGCTATTGGTTTCAAAAGATTGATTTCAGCTGCACTAGCATATCCTTCTACTCCCTGTAGAATCTTCAACTGGATTGTATCCGTTTCGACAGCTTCAAAGTTTGCAATCTTTTCAGCTGCATTATTATCCCAAGTACCTTCAGCTACCTTAACCAATTGATCAGCCTTTTTAGCATAGATTTCATATTTAGTCACAAGACCATTTCCGCCACCTGGACGAGGAAGATAAGTCAAAGCATTTACAGCTGTCGCTTGCTTCAAGGTCATAGTAACCGTATAAGACGGATCCTTCTTCGTCCAATGTGAATGCCAGAAGGTTGCAGGATTGCCATCAAAGGCTTTAGAAACAGCTCCTTCTGTCGCATTTCCTGGTAGTTGCTCACTGCTTGCCTCCACACGGGCAATCTGATCCTGTGCAATCAAACGTGGATTGACAAATGGCTTATCAGACAAGCTGAGATTGTGCAAAGTACCTTCAAAACCTCCGATTTTTTCAAGAGGTAGGACAAGACTTGTGTGAGCCAATCTCGGGTGAGCTGGGTTAGCAATACGATTAATCTTTTCACCATTGACATAGAGCTCAGTTGACTGAGGTTTGGTGACAAAGACTAGCTCATAGCGTTTACCTTTTTCCAATGTCTTATCAAACTGAATATGGTGTTGCTCAAACTTATAGGCTACTTTACCTGACTCATCAGACAAATAGAGCTTGTTCCCCTCACTAGAAGCTAACTCCTGCACACCGTCACCTGTAACCGTCACATCAACTTTTAAGACGTGACTTGGACCGACGTTCCCAATGGCATTTTCAATCTTGCTTTCTTTATTGAAGACCAGGCCTTTAGTGCTTTGTGTGATGTTTTCTGCATCGTAACGCTTGATTGTCTTTGGATTAATTTCATAGGTCTCAGTATCATCAATCTTGTACTCTGGATTGCTACCTGGTGCATAAACATAGTCTGCGTGTGGTAAGGTTCTTCCTGCAAAGTTGTTAGCAGCCCGGTTTGATCCCCATGTCTTTTCAGCAGTAACTCTTGTTGCTTCAAAGAAGCGCTTGAAAATATCATAAGAAGTCATGCCTGTTTCGTGGAGATCAATATTATCATTCCAAACAGCATGTCCACCACCCAAGATATGAGGGTTTGAAGCCGCTAATTTTGGACCATTTCCTGCTGTCGTAAAATCATTTGGTGTCCAACGATTATATTGATACTCATAAGAAGAGTAATCACCATATGCTCCTTGCTGGTTATTACCATTTGGCACACTGTAAGTCGGAACATCAGTAATATTGATAATTTTAGCACCAGCCTTCAAAGCCGCTTGGGGATGTTGCCATCCTAGACTCCAGATATCCACTTCGACATCCTTCAAATCAACTGGGGTTTGACCACTCTTACGGCTAAGTGAACCCCAAATTCGTGGTGTATAACCCTTACCTTTAATGTAGGTAATCAAATCATTGACATAACGACGATAGTTTTCATTGTTGCCATAGTACTCATCTGTTCCGATGTGAATCGTCTTAACTCCACGAAGCGGTGCATCCTTACCATCCAGCAATTTATCATAAACAGACTTGACAAAGCGCAATGTTTCATCATAATTCTTGTCCAAATCAAGCATCGCAACACGCTCTACATTGTGCTTATTCGGACTTAGCTGTCCTTTATACATCAAGTCTGGACGAACCTTCACAAATGATAAAGCATGCCCCGGTGTATCAATTTCTGGCACCAAGTTGATTCCTAGCTCATCAGCCAAAGCGATGAGTCTTTGCATTTCATCTTTGGTATAGTGTTGCTTAGAAGTCAAAGGCACACCATTGTCACCGACAATATCTGTCTGTAAACGGAAACCTGTATCTGCATGATTGAGCACATACTCAATTTCCTGCTCCTTGGTCAGATGTTTACCTGCTAAGTGCTCCTTGAGGAAGATATAGTTATCATTCAAATGCAACTGCAAGTCATTCATCTTGTAGTAAGCCATGTTTAGCATAATGTCCACAAGAGTATCATAAGGAATAAACTTACGACCAGTATCTAGCATAAATCCACGGTGGCTGAAACTTGGAAAGTCTCGAATTTCACCATTTTGGATATTTTCTTGCCCCATTTGAAGTAAGGTTCGAGTAGCATAAAAGGCACCTTTATTGGTCTGCGCTTCAATGGTAAAGACATTATCACGAATCGTAATACCATAGCCTTCTTCACCATAGCCCTTGTCCGTTACCTTTTTAAACTCAATACGATGCGCGGAAGTACTGTCTCCCTTGGCAAGCTCTAAACCTCGAGAAATCAAATCATTGGCATAGAAATTAGCTGCCTTGTCAAATCCTGAATCTCCAACAGATAGAACGGTATCTTCCAAAATAGAAGAACGTCCTTCCTCACCATGCCATTGCTGAACAGTTGGAGCCACTGTTGGTTTGTCTCCAACTCCCTCATCTGCATAGCGACCAGGAACTCTAACTTCAAATTCCTTGGTAATGGTTTGGCCTTCATGCACTTGTTGCAAAGAAACTTTAACTGTCTGCTCTGTTAAAGGCTGGTGGATTTTATTATTCAGATCAATCACACCTGTTTTATTGCTACCAACTAAGCTAACTTTACCTGGTAATTCAGGTAAAACAAGTGAATGTCCATCTTGAGCCAAAGTCAGTGACTCTACTTGGTTAAGATTTGTTACCTTATCTGGTTCTGGAATGTTAGAATAAGCTCGTATTTCCTGAATACCGACATTGCGCCAGCGCATACTACCTTCAGTGTATTTTGTGATTTCCAATTTGAGATATTTGGCTTCAATCGGAGCATCCAAGTTGACTCTTTCGTCTAAAACCGGTTGACCATCTTTTTCATAAGCCAACTTCCACTTACGTGTCGCTTCCTCTTCATTGATAGCTTCAGCTGTAGCATAGTATAATTTCCATCCTTGAATGTTTGGATCGTTCGGCTGTCCTGTTCTCTGTCTACGATCCCAATCGATCTCAATTCGTTTGACTGATGTCACTTTATCTAGTGTCATAGTCAACTGAGGATTGACTACATCCTTATCTGTCGCCCAACGACTAGTACTATCTCCATCAACTGCCTTATCAGCAGTAAAAGAAGTGTTTTGTTCGTGATTGGATGCGCTTACACGAACATTTAATAAATGATTGATATCAGGGGTCTTTTCCACTTCTGTTGTTGGTGCAGTTGTTGCTGATTCTGGATGAGTTGGTTCATTGCTAACCTTAGGTTGAGCTGGTTTAGGTGAAGTCGCTTCCGCAGATGCTTCGGAAGTTGGTTCATGACCTTCTGTACTTGGAGTATCATTTCCCCCCGCCTCTGCTTTAGCTAGTTTATCAGCTAAATCTGCTGGCAATTCATCTAAGGGTTGAATCTTCTCTACCGCCCCCGAAGCAGTCTCATCAGTCTCAGTCGCCGAACTAGCACTCGAAACAGGACTTGTAGGAGTAACTTCTGCAGCTGCAGCTAGTTGGGAACTGAATAACATAGTTCCTATCACAACAGAGCACACTCCTACAGCATATTTCCGAATGCTATAGGTAGATTTTTTTTCAAAAAATCTCTTATCCATTTTCCTTTTCTCCTCCTAAAAATGAGTAAGCGCTTTCAATAACGCATTTTATATATTATTATCTCTATTATGCAACCCTTCCCTAAAAATGTCAAGTCTTTTTATAAAAAAATTTAAAGTTTCTAATTAACTCAAGTATCAAACATTCTAGAGAGTAGCTAACGTTTTTTGATTTCTTATATGCCTCTCAAAGAAATCTTGATATTACTGAGCACTATCTCTAATAAACTTATCAAATATCACACTAGCATAGAGATTAGTTTACTTGTCTGAGACCTTACAGCGTGAGACGGATTAATACACATATAACAAAAAGACTCTCCGAAAACTCGGAAAGCCTTATTTAATGCTACTTCTAGCTTCCTCGCCTTTACATTTCAAGGCTCGGGATAAAAAGGTTCACTGGACCTTTTTATTTTGCGATTGGGTAAACAGAAACTTGTTTTTTATCGCGACCTTTACGTTCAAAGCGTACTACGCCTTCAACTTTAGCGAACAAAGTATCGTCTCCACCACGTCCAACGTTTACACCTGGGTAGATGTGTGTACCACGTTGACGGTAAAGGATTGATCCACCTGTTACAGTTTGTCCGTCAGCTGCTTTAGCCCCAAGACGTTTCGCTTGTGAATCACGTCCGTTTGATGTAGAACCTCCACCTTTTTTGTGGGCGAAAAGTTGCAAGTTGTTAAGAGTCATTTTTAACATAATGTTTTCCTCCGTGTTAGTTTTCTGTGATAACTCTGGTTTGGACGAACTCAGAAGAGTTCTCCGATAAGTTTGCCATACCTAAGAAAAATGATTCGAAGAATAACTGGGTCATTTCTCTCTGGTGCGAAGGAAGATCCGCTGGTATTTCAACCTTTAGATAGCCACCTTCATCTTCGTTTAATTCTAAGATTGGTTCATAGCCTGCAAATTTCTCAATGGAATTGACAAAGTTAATGGCAAGCGTAGAAACCGATGCACACACGACATCTAAGCCGTATTCGCCACTTTCGGCGTGTCCAGTAATTTCCGCACTCCTCAGCTCGCCATCTTCGGCTCTCTCAAAGACTGCTTGTATCATGTGTTCTCCTTAAAATTAAGCGTTGATCGCGTTGATGACAACTTTTGTATATGGTTGACGGTGACCTTGTTTACGGTGGCTACCTTTTTTAGGTTTGTACTTGTAAGTAACAACTTTCTTTTGTTTTCCTTGCTTTTCAACAGTTCCAACTACAGTAGCTCCAGCAACAAGTGGAGTTCCGACAACAGTGTTTTCACCACCAACAAGAACAACTTCGTTAAAAGTAACTTCTTGACCAGCTTCAACGTTCAATTTTTCAACGTAGATTGCTTGACCAACTTCAACTTTAACTTGTTTTCCGCCAGTTTTGATAATTGCGTATGTGCTCATTATGCACCTCCTATGATTTTTAGGGTTTCCCCGTGTTTTTGTGAAGACTCGCCTAGCATCGTGGGACGAACCACTTCTGTCTCACAGAGTGAGCAACGATGTTCGTGCGGTTGCACAGGATTGTGCATAGTCAACTATTCAAGTATAGCATATCTTCTTTTTTCTTACAAGCGAAATCAATCAAATTTAAGCTTTTTCTTTCCCTTTTTTTCTCCAAGAAGCAAAAAGCATACTGATGTAAAAGATGCTCATCATCAGGGGAACACCTAAAATTGTCTTCTCCTGATAGTAAATCGTCAAATAAGCTGAAAAAACAACTCCGAAGACAAAACTGCTAAGCAAGCTAACAAAAATCAAGGCTTCACGCAGGAAGGGCGTATGTTTAGTCCGAAAATAATCTCCAAAAGCCAACATGGTACGTTTGATATTCCCTGTCATAAAAGCATTATTATAGGCAATACCTGACACTTCTCCAAAAGCAGTTGTCACCAGTCCCATACAAAAGGCCAATGGCGGTACGAGATAGATATTATCAACCGTTTGCGGCACAAAGCCTATAATTAGGGATAGGACTGCAAGAGGAATCAAGGACAAAATCGGCTTTTTAACAATTCGTAGTTTTTCCTTATACAATGTCAGAAAAAAGACACCCATCATAAAAGAAAATAAGGTCATTACTTTGGCACTGGCATCTGAAACATTCTGTTGAATGAGTCCGACAGAAAGAAAGACGACATTCCCAGTTTGTCCAGCCACAAGGGTGTTCCCTCGCACGATAAAGGTATAGGCATCGACATACCCTGCACAAAAAGTCAAAAAAAGCGCTAGTCTCTTAGACTGACGTGATATTTTTCTTATTGGTAATAATCTCATTTTCTCCCCCTTCTCATTTCATCTACCTATCTAAATATTGTACCACTTTCTCCAAGAAATGCGTAGTCCATTTGAAAATTTTTACCATCTGTTGGATAGTCCTTCTTTTCTATGTTATAATGAAGGAAGGATTTGAAGTCGGAAAAGGAGTATCTATGCTTAAATTAGGTGTCATCGGAACAGGGGCTATCAGCCACCATTTCATAGAAGCAGCCCATGCTAGCGGAGAATACCAGCTGGTTGCAGTCTATTCTAGAAAACTAGAAACTGCCACAACCTTTGCTTCTCGCTATCAGAATATCCAACTCTTTGATCAATTAGAAGACTTCTTTAAGTCTTCCTTTGATGTAGTCTATATCGCCAGTCCAAACTCCTTGCATTTTGTTCAAGCCAAGGCTGCCTTGTCTGCTGGTAAGCACGTCATTCTTGAAAAGCCAGCTGTCACTCAGCCACAAGAATGGCTGAATCTAATTCAAACAGCTGATAAAAATCACTGTTTTATCTTTGAAGCAGCTCGTAATTATCACGAAGAAGCTTTTACTACTATCGAAAACTTTTTAGCAGACAAGCAAGTGCTGGGAGCAGATTTCAACTATGCCAAGTATTCTTCCAAGATGCCTGACTTGTTGGCTGGGCATACGCCAAATGTCTTTTCAGACCGTTTTGCTGGTGGAGCTCTTATGGATTTGGGGATTTATCCTATCTACGCTGCCGTTCGCCTCTTTGGAAAAGCTCAGGACGCGACCTATCAGGCTCAACAGCTTGAAAATAGCATTGACCTAAATGGCGACGGTATCCTCTTCTACCCTGACTTTCAAGTTCATATCAAGGCTGGAAAAAACATCACTTCCAATCTTCCTTGCGAGATCTACACAGTAGATGGAACCTTGACACTCAACACGATTGAGCATGTCCGCTCAGCTATTTTTACCGACCACCAAGGAAATCAAGTCCAGCTCCCTATCCAACAAGTTCCTCATACGATGACTGAGGAAGTTGCTGCATTTGCACACATGATCCAGCAACCAGACCAGACACTTTACCAGATCTGGCTGGATGATGCAGGTTCTGTTCATGATTTACTCTATACCATGCGCCAGTCTGCTGGCATTAGATTTGAGGCAGAAAAATGAAAACCAAACTACCTACTGAATGGCAAGAACTAAGTGACCGACTCGGTTTCCAAGAATTCACCCCCATTCAAACTCAACTATTTGAGCCCATTCTCGATGGAGAAAACCTCCTAGGAGTGAGCCCAACAGGAACTGGTAAGACCCTAGCTTACCTCCTACCTAGTCTACTCAGACTACAAAAGAAAAAAGCCCAGCAACTCTTGATTCTAGCACCAAATACAGAACTTGCTGGACAGATTTTTGATGTATGTAAAACGTGGGCAGAAGCTATCGGCTTAACTGCTCAGCTCTTCTTATCAGGTTCAAGTCAGAAACGCCAGATTGAACGCCTAAAAAAAGGATCAGAAATTCTGATTGGAACTCCTGGCCGTATCTTTGAACTCATCAAACTGAAAAAAATCAAGATGATGAATGTGGAAACCATCATTCTGGATGAATTTGACCAATTGCTTGATGATTCTCAGATTCACTTTGTCGAGAAAATCACTCACTATGCACCTCGTGACCACCAACTCATCTACATGAGTGCGACGACCAAGTTTGACCAAGAAAAGATTGCTCCCAACACGCGCACCATTGATCTTTCTGATCAAAAACTGGACAACATTCAGCACTTCTACATGCAGGTAGACCAACGTCACCGAGTGGATATGCTACGAAAGCTGGCTCATGTAGAGGATTTTCGTGGTTTGGTCTTCTTTAACAGCCTATCAGACCTTGGAAGCGCAGAAGAAAAGCTACTGTATCGGGATATCTTGGCTGTTTCCCTCGCTAGTGATGTCAATGTTAAATTTAGAAAAGTTATCTTGGAAAAGTTTAAGGACCAGCAACTAACCCTGCTCCTTACAACTGATCTTCTAGCTCGTGGAATTGATATCGATAGCCTAGAATGTGTCGTAAACTTTGATATTCCTAGAGACATCGAAACTTACACTCACCGCGCTGGCCGTACAGGTCGCATGGGCAAAGATGGCTATGTGATCACTCTCGTAACCCATCCTGAAGAACTTAAAAAACTCAAGAAATTTGCAAGTGTACGCGAAATTGTCTTAAAAAATCAAGAACTCTATATCAAATAAGGTTGGCTCTCGCCAACCTTTTTCTTATCCCCAAGTAATTTCTAGTTGATAGCTGGCAAAAGGATGTCCCTCTTGATTTTGTAGTTGATAGGCTAGCTCAATCTTTTGCCCATCTAGTTTGTAATGACTCGTTTGAATGATAAACTCCTGCATCCCCATTGGAGTAGGAATATAGGCTAAACTATCACTATCCTTTAGAAAACGCATGATGGTCTTGGAATTCGAGAAACGTGTCATCACCAGTTCCTTACCATGAAACTTGAGCACCACTTTTTCCTTTTCCTCATTGTAAAAAAGCAAGTAAGTATAATCTCCCTTTTCACGCACTTCCACGTCATAGAGTTGGTCAATGACTTCCAACTGTTCATCAAACCGAATCGTATTTCGCATCCGAATCTTCACATCAAATCCTCTTTCTTGTCTCTTGTCCTACTATTTTACCAAAAAGAGCAGGATTTTGCTATAATGGTCATATGAACGAAAAAGTATTCCGTGACCCAGTTCACAACTATATCCACGTCAATAATCAGGTCATCTATGACTTGATCAATACAAAAGAATTTCAACGTCTGCGCCGTATCAAGCAACTAGGAACTTCTAGTTATACCTTCCATGGTGGGGAGCACAGCCGCTTCTCCCACTGTTTGGGGGTTTATGAGATTGCACGACGTATCACAGAGATTTTTGAAGAAAAATATCCTGAGGAATGGGATCCTGCTGAGTCTCTCTTGACCATGACCGCTGCTCTCCTACATGACCTTGGGCATGGTGCCTACTCCCATACTTTTGAACATCTCTTTGATACAGATCATGAGGCCATTACTCAGGAAATCATCCAAAGTCCTGAGACAGAGATTCACCAAGTTCTGCTACAAGTAGCACCCGATTTCCCGGAGAAGGTAGCCAGTGTCATCGATCATACCTACCCTAACAAGCAGGTCGTGCAACTCATTTCCAGTCAGATCGATGCGGACCGCATGGACTATCTCTTGCGCGACTCCTATTTTACAGGAGCATCTTATGGGGAATTTGACCTGACACGGATCCTCCGAGTGATTCGTCCTGTCGAAAATGGGATCGCCTTTCAGCGCAATGGCATGCACGCCATTGAAGACTATGTCCTCAGTCGCTACCAGATGTATATGCAGGTTTATTTCCACCCAGCAACACGCGCCATGGAAGTCCTCCTGCAGAATCTTCTCAAGCGCGCTAAGGAACTCTACCCTGAGGACAAGGAATTCTTTGCACGAACTTCTCCACATCTCCTTCCTTTCTTTGAAAAAAATGTGACCTTGTCTGACTATCTGGCTCTTGATGATGGTGTGATGAATACCTACTTCCAGCTCTGGATGACCAGTCCTGACAAGATACTATCCGACTTGTCGCAACGGTTTGTAAACCGCAAGGTCTTTAAATCCATTACTTTTTCAGAAAAAGACCAAGACCAACTCGCAACCATGAGACAACTGGTTGAAGAAATCGGTTTTGATCCAGACTACTATACTGCTATTCATAAGAATTTTGACCTCCCTTATGATATCTATCGTCCCGAATCTGAAAATCCACGGACACAGATTGAGATTCTGCAGAAAAATGGAGAACTAGCGGAACTCTCTAGCCTGTCTCCTATCGTCCAATCCCTTGCTGGCAGCCGCCACGGAGACAATCGTTTCTATTTCCCGAAAGAAATGTTAAATCCAAACAGCATTTTTGTAAGTATCACCCAGCAATTTTTACACTTAATTGAGAACGATCATTTTACCCCGAATAAGAACGAATAGAGGAAATATATGAGTATTAAACTAATTGCCGTCGATATCGATGGTACCCTAGTCAACAGTAAAAAGGAAATCACTCCTGAAGTCTTTTCTGCTATCCAAGAAGCCAAACAAGCCGGTGTCAAAATCGTGATTGCAACGGGCCGTCCCATCGCTGGTGTTGCCAAACTTCTGGACGACTTGCAGTTGAGAGACGAAGGTGATTATGTGGTAACCTTCAACGGTGCCCTTGTTCAAGAAACTGCTACTGGCCAGGAGATTATCAGCGAATCCTTGACCTATGAGGATTATCTGGATATGGAATTTCTCAGTCGCAAGCTCGGTGTCCACATGCACGCCATTACCAAGGATGGTATCTACACCGCCAATCGCAATATTGGAAAATACACGGTGCACGAATCAACCCTCGTCAGCATGCCCATCTTCTACCGCACTCCTGAAGAAATGGCTGACAAAGAAATCGTCAAATGTATGTTTATTGACGAACCTGAGATTCTCGATGCTGCGATTAAAAAAATCCCAGCAGAATTTTACGAACGATACTCTATCAACAAATCTGCTCCTTTCTACCTTGAACTCCTTAAAAAGAATGTAGACAAGGGTTCAGCCATCACTCACCTAGCTGAAAAACTTGGATTGACCAAAGATGAAACCATGGCGATCGGTGACGAAGAAAACGACCGCGCCATGCTCGAAGTCGTTGGAAACCCCGTTGTTATGGAAAATGGAAATCCAGAACTCAAAAAAATCGCCAAATACATCACCAAAACAAATGACGAATCTGGCGTAGCCCATGCTATCCGTACTTGGGTATTGTAAAAGGTAAGAATAGACGAAAACCGCTCAGCAGAGCGGTTTTTTCAAATCAATAGTTTTTCTATCCCATCATTTTTAAAGTAATCAAGTTAATTCATCTAGGTAGGCAAATCGCTATGAACTTTGCTAAATTACCAATCACTTGATGATCCTCCACCATCAAAACCACCACCAGACCAATCATCACTCGACCAAGACGATGAGGAATCACTGCTACTTTCCTCAGGATACTTATCTCTATTTTTGCTACGGAAGTCTCTTAGTGCTTTTTGCGACCATGAACCATCATTAATAAAGGCAGCATCATAGGGGAATAATTTATCATTACCCTTATATGATTTATTAGATTTTCGTTTTCTTTCCGAAACAGTACCATTCTTAAAAAGATTAATCAAATAAGAAATTATAAAATATCCGCCATATAACAAAATAATTCCTATTGACATATCCCATAATCCTTTTGCGATTTCAAGTAAATAATTTCTCTCCACCACAGGTGCGTCAGCTAATTTATATTCTTGATCGGAAATATTTTGGATTATATCAATAACAGCTCCGTCATAGTCTTTTGCTCGCATCTTATCACGAGAGGCATCTAATATTTTCTTAGCCTTTGTATCAGTCAATGTAATAGATAGGTTATTAGAGGTTTCAATACGAAACTTTCTATCTCTTATAGCAATCAGTAACAATGCACCCTTATTTGAATCCGAATAACCGATTTTCCAAGATCTGGCTATAGTATTTGATAATTCTTCTAAAGATTCACCATTTAGACTCTCAACAATATAAATGCCAATTTGAATTTCCGATTTGCTATTTAGTTCCTGTAGTTTATCTGAAACAGCCCCTGATAAATAATGATTTGGATCATAAATACCATTGGAAGGTCTATCTGATATCACTAAATCTGCTTGAGCTGGTCCAATAAAGAATAACAGGATTGTAAAAAAAGACATTAGGATTAAAGCTATTTTTTTCATCATGAAAGTCGAATCTTCCTTTTGTTGACAATTTACAATTTCAATAAGAACGAGAATAAAGGATATTCTTTTTTAAAATAGAATTACTTTAATAAAGTCATCTTTCTATCGATCTATCGTAAAAGGTAGTTCCATTATAAGCTATTTATCTGACTGAATCAACGTAAAAATATAGGAAAACTAGTTCTAAATTTTTATTAACAATATTGTATCTCAGCACTGAATGTTGCTTTCAAATTTGACCAATAAAATCATTTCTACATAGTCTTCATACTAGAATTGAAGTACGAAATCAGATTATCTGCAGATGACATAACCTTTTTATCCAGTCAATTTTTACTAATTCATTATCTATTTCTTCCACTGAACTAAACTAATTTGTGATTGAATTTCATCGAATAGAAATACCATGGAAAAAATCAGAAACATTCTTGCCCAGACTTTTGACAGTCTCCAAGCCTTGGTGGAGTCCTTCCAAATCTATTTTACGTGTTTCTCATACCATTCCTGATACTCTTGGTAACTGTTGAGCGGAGTCTCTTCCTTTGTTTTGGGATCTATCCCAACAACATCTAGCTTATCCTGACCAACCGGCGCAAACCAATGCCGCATATCTTGGAAAATAGCTTCCGGATCGGAATAGGCTCCTTTTCTAACTACTATATTAGCGGCTCCCTCCATAGCCTTATAATATTCGGGGTAGTCCCTAATAAAGTTTATATTAGTATCTTCTCTCACTTTTGAATCATTACTGTAGGCTAAATCGTAAGTGGGTATGAAGCCGTATTCAGTAGCTATCTTATCTAGATTGGTATAATCGAACGAAAAAGGGGTTCGTTTTGATTCTGCTTTATCTGTAGGTAGAGCTGGTACTATCTGTTCAGAAGCTACATCCAAAGCAACCTCCTTCTTATCTTCTCTATTTTGCTTATTCCTCAAAGAAAAAACTAAATAATCTTTCCCATCATTAGTGTAATTTCTTGTAGAATAAAAATCTACTCTATAATTTTGGTCATAGGTTTGGATCAGTTTGACTACATCAATCGTCTTTGGTAGGTTCTCTAAATGATTGAGATCATAAACATCTAGCGTTAATTCCACCAGATTACTCTCGCTCCTCCCAACAAACTTTGCATTACTTATAACAAAATGATTGGATAAAACAACTGGAATCATAGGCTCCTTCATTTTATAATAAACATAACGGTTCTGGGAACCAAAGGTTTCAATGCGCTCCACCTCTGTTTTAACTATCAATACCTCATGGTCTTCCTGCCATTGGACATATATGGGCCAGGTATAGGCATAAACACCATAGCCCACCAAAGAAACTAGAAGCAAGCCCACAAACACCTTAGTTCGGAAGCTGAGAGTCTTTAGGTATTTCATTTGGTAAAAATCCTCCTTTATTTGAGTTTAAATACATAGGACGAATCGTCCTCTTATTCTCCTTTTTCAACTAATATTCGACGTTGTTTGTTTAGTTCGCGGTCTTTAGCAACATCGTAATACAAGTCAAATTCTTCTTTGGTATTGATTGAATGTTCTTGATCATCCTTGCTAAGTTCGGCTGGAATCATCAATCCTTCGTAAAGATTCGTATTTGCTGGGACAAAAAGCTGATACAAATCAAGAAACTGTGGAACATCTCCATAAACCTTATCATAATCATACTTGGAATCAATCAAAAGGAAAAACTGTGAATCTTGCTCACTTAATAATTGATAAACCTTAGGCGCAACTGTCTCTAAAACACTTCCCTTCAATACATCTTGATGAAAAGAAAGTTGATTTTGGCGAAGACTATCATAGTAAGTTTGTAAGATAGTCATCTCTATCAATTTCTCTTTTAAAGAACCTAGATCTACCGAAGGAGTTTTAGGATACTGTTGTATTTTTGTGTCTTCCCAATCAATTTGCTTGGTTTCTAAATTTAACCATAAATGACTTTCCTGTGATAGTTTCCATCCTCGTTTGTATACTTGTATGGATATATAATCTTTACCATCCTTTTCGATAATACCACCAGTTTTTTCGGGTATATAATCAGGGTTATAGTCCTCTACAAGTTTATAAATATCGAGCTGACTCCCTTCCAATTTTCGATCACCTATTCGATAAATGGACATGGCATAATAAACGTCAGGATCCTCTTTAGGTAATTTTTGTATCCTTCTATGGGTAAAATTATGGAAATAATCACGAACAATATAGCGTTGATTAGAGGCCCCATGAACGCCTAAAAAGTTCTCAGCTACTTCTGGATTGTATTTGGCAAACAATCGGTCTTCTTCTGGATTCAGCGACTTCCAATGCACGGCCACTCCCCTGCCATCTTCTAAAAACTCATAAGAATCAATTTCCCATTTTCCTGTATAGTAACCCATATTTTCATATTTTTGAGGTTCTTGCTTGGCCTGCTCTGATTTTTGGCGTTCTTGTTTATCCTGTTCTGATTGTTGATAACTATGATAGCCCCATAGAAGCAGAACACCCAACAGGACAGATCCGACTATTAGTAGTACTTTCTTCATTTCTCTCCTCCTTATTTGCCATATTTCTGTTCGAAATACTCTTAACTTTTCCTTTAACCTGATTTAGACTATTCGCCATCTTTTGAATCTGCTTTGAAATGATTGCCAAACAGAAAAGCAAAAGGAAAATGTCTTTGTCCCATTATACCACAAAAAGAGAGCGGATTTCGCTCTCTTTATTACTCTGGCAATTCTATCTTCAAACTCATATCCGTTGGTTGTAATACCTTCTGAACAGCTGCGAGGAAGGCTAGTCCATTATCCGATGGAGAATACTGGAAAGTGATATGGATGACTTTTCTGTCAAAACTATCGCCATATCGTGCCACATACTGCTTGCTTTCGAGGAAATAAATATAGTTGTTGAGTTTTTCTTGAAGCTTCAACAAATGTTCTTCTTCTAATGACTCTATCCATTTGTTTTCATCAATCAACAACAACTCTAAATGGTCATCTGAAACACCCATCGCATCAATATTTGTAACGTCTAGTACAATTGGCCATACTTCTGCAACTGATTTAATTTTTCTTCTATTCTTATTTTCCTCTTTCTTCTGCTCATTAACAATATATTCTACTTTGTTTTTATCACAGCTTTTGAAAAGCTCCATGGAATCAATTAAATTACAAATATTACGGTAATAATCAACCTTTTTCTCATTAGGAAGATTATAAATACTTTCAAGAACAATAGGTACTATGTTCTCCACATCAATGATAAAAGGTAAAGCATCATATTCTCCCAGTAAATCTTCTTGTTTTTTGATAAATGATACAACTTGATACAAATGTATAGTATCCTGACTAGAAGCCAACTCCTTTAAAATATCTAAAACTCGGTCTGGAATATCAAAATCTCCGCCTACATAAATTGGATAAAGGCAATATTCTATCAAAATATGAGTATCCGTAATATCTTGATAATATGAATCTCGATGACCTATCCTATACTCGGGATCAATACCTAAGAAAGCATCTATTTCTCTGTGATTTTCAATTGCTTTTTTATACCTCATAATATCCCACTCGGTATCTGTTTTTAGTCTATATGTCTTCATTTAATTACTCCATTGGTTAATTCTGCCTATTTCTAGGTATTTATTCAATCTATTTCTCATAATCATTGTTGTTTTTTAATATCGTACAACTTTTGTATTGCTGAATTTCTATTGTCGTATAAATTTGCTTCCTTTATTTAACATTGCAGAATTATCATAGACCAAAAAAGATTTAGTTGGTGCGCACATTTCTTATCAAACTCTCCATTACCTTCTTTCTCCTGTGCAAATTATTGGCTATACACAAATAGAGAATAAACAAAAGCATCGAGTGGAAAAATAATGGCAAAAAACTAGGATATATTAGGTAGGCAATCAAGGATACTAATAAACTAATAAAGCTAGCACGAAGTACAGAAGTAACAACAGCTCCACTTTTCTTTACTACTTCTAGGAATTCTATGTACTCCAAATCTGTAAATAAAGCAGGATACAACTCCAAATCTTTTTTAAAATAGATATCCAGCAATTTACCGATAAGTAAGAAAAGACAAGAGAATAGAATCAAATAAAGATACTTGTGCTCAGCTATACTAAAGATTGTCAGTCCATTCAAGAATCTAATAAATGGAAGAGCTAGTAATATCAAGGAAAGAATAAAGTACTGTTGACTCTTAGAAGTTCTTTCTAGAATTGAAAAATACAGTTTCCTTCCTTTTAGGTCATAGTAAACCAATTTGTTTTTAAACTCTCCTAGATGAACTAGTCCTTTATATTGTTTATTCCTTTTCTTTCATTTCCACTCCCTCCCTAACTCAAACACTCCATAATCAAAAGATACAAGCTCTTAAAACCTCGAATTGAATGACATCTACCCACTGTAGTTTTAACCCCTTTTCCTCTCTATTATACCACACGAATGTTTTCTTATAAATTTGTCTCGCACCTTACAAAGCTATACGGATTAATAGTCGCATAACTAAAAGAACTGGGCCCTGTACAATACAGAACTCAATCCTTACTTTTAGTATAATGCCTAATTGTTTTGGGGAAATATATTACCACATAGCAGCATTTAGTTAGTCTTTCCCACCAAGTTTGCTATTGATGTTCATCATGATGCTAGCTATTTTTTCACCCCAATATGGGTCAGAAGCATAGAGAACATTCATTCCTGTCGCCTTGTTCCCCAAGTGATCTCTTCCACGGTCAATGTAGTTCTCACGAATCCACTTAGCCGCGCCGAGGATCCCCTTATCCACATCATCAAATTTCTTGGCTGAGGTATACGGGCTCGAATCATAAGCTGCAATTCCAAAGAAATTATTCTTATCCTTAGCTATCTGGCTCCGTCCCCAAGCACTCTCAAGTGCACTATGGGCCATTAAGTAAAGAGCATTCACACCATATCGTTCCTCAGCTTCCTTAAAAATAGCTCCCTTACCAGCGAGGCGACTATCCCGAATATTCATCAAAGAATAAACTTTATCCAATTCAGCTGCACTGTAATTACTTGGTTTAGTCAAATCTCTAAAGAGGAAAGGATTTTCAATGGTAAAGCTATCAAAATGAAGCCCATCAGTTGAATAATATTTCTTACCAATGGTCATAGCCGAGCTATGTGGAGCAACACGGAGACTCACATAAGGTGACAACTCATGGTAAAAATACTTGCCATCGCTTGTATAGTGAGGGACAAACTCACTTTCTTTATCAATAGCTACTAAATCACTTTTATTCATGAAGCCGGATAAACCAGAAATATTGACTGGTATTTGACTATCTTTTTTAGATTGAGCATCCCCAAGTGAAACTATGGTTCCTTGCGATACATAACTCAATCGTTCACCAGAAGCGCTATAGACATAAGCAGTAATTGGCTTCACTTTGTAATATTTTGCCTCTGAGATCCATTTCCCATTATTCTGGAAGGAATACTCTTTACCTTTGATCGTGAAAGTACCTGTTACATATCGACCATCATCTTTTAGATAGTACCAAGCATCGTAATCTTTGTCAAAAATCCATTCATTTTTGGCCATATAACCACCAGATTTAAGGTAGTATGAACCAATCCATTCACGGGAAGCGTAGGCTCCACCTGACTTCAAGTAGAACCAGCTATTGTAGGATTTATCAAAAATCCACTCTTTTTCCGCCATAGCGCCACTATCTTTCAGATAGTAGTCACTTTTCCACTGGCTACTTGCCATCACACCATCGCTATTGAAGTAGTACCATGTCCCTTTGATTTTCTCCCATTTGTCGCGAGAAATCTTTCCTGAAGCTGTAGCATAGTACCACTTGTCGGATATTTTCACCCAATCGTTTTCTGCCATAGCACCACTACCTTGGAAGAGATAGTCATTATAGATGGTGCGACTAAGCATGACACCATCTCTATCAAAGTAATACCAGACATCTTCAATCTTTTCCCACTTATTATGAGAAATCTTGCCTAAAGCTGTAGCATAGTACCACTTATCAGATATTTTTACCCAATCGTTTTCTGCCATAGCACCGTTACCTTTGATAAGGTAACCATCAACTATAGTATTACTGAGCATAATACCGTTTTTATCAAAGTAATACCAGACACCTTCAATCTTTTCCCATTTGTCGCGAGAAATCTTGCCTGAAGCTGTAGCATAGTACCGCTTGCCAGATATTTTCACCCAATCGTTTTCTGCCATAGCACCGTTACCTTTGATAAGGTAACCATCAACTATAGTATTACTGAGCATAATACCGTTTTTATCAAAGTAATACCAGACACCACCAATTTTTGTCCAGTTTACGACGGGCTGGTTATTCTCATAAAAACGCCAGTTTCCTTGCTCTTTTTTCCAACCTTCCTTGATAACTTCCTCGTTTTTTTCCTTTTTGGATGTGTCATCTTTAGAAGAATTTTCCTCTTTTACAACCGGCTCTTTCTTGGGCTCCACTCGGGGAACTTCCTTTTTCGGAGTAGCTTCTTCTTTTTTCTCGACTACATCTGTGGTCTGAGTTTTTTTCGTAACCTGTGATTCTTCAGCATATACAGATGTCTTTGCAAATCCTGCCATAGAAAGAACGACAGTACTTACAAGTAGTATCTTCTTCATTTTATTCTCCTCAGTAGAAAACTATCTACACTATTACTATTTTATAAAACCTATTGTAACATAGTTAACAGAAGGAAATATTACAAATTGATGAAGATTCTATGTCTTGTTGACGATAAGGAAAGTCTAGCTTATCTCAGACTGGCTTTGACTTCTAGACGGAGTTCTTCTAAACTGCTAATGCCATATTTGTCCATGACTTTTGGCAGATTTTCGATGATGTCAGGACAGGCGTAAGGATTAGTAAAGTTGGCTGTTCCAACTCCGATGGCAGAGGCTCCAGCCAGATACATTTCCAAAGCAGCTTCAGCCGAATCCACTCCCCCCATTCCAATGATGGGAAGGTCTGTTGTTTGAGCTACTTGTCGAATGAGTTTGAGGGCTACTGGAAAGACTGCTGGGCCTGACATCCCACCCGTTCCATTGGCTAAGATTGGTTTTCTAGTTTTGAGGTCAAATCGCATTCCAACGAGAGTATTGATCATGGTTAAGCCACTTGCTCCTGCATCTTCTGCGGCTTTTGCGACAGTAACGATATCCGTCACACTAGGGGTCAGCTTGACATAGACTGGCACATGAGAAGCTTCCACAGCCGCTTTTACCACTTCATAAGTCAAATCAGGATCTTGCCCAATCAAAAGTCCATGATTGCCGTGATCCACATTAGGACAAGAGATATTGAGCTCGATAGCTTTTACATTAGCTGCCTTGGAAATTCCTCGAGAAACAGCAGCATACTCTTGTTTTGAAAATCCTGCAACATTAGCGATGATGGGAAGCGTAGGATATTCTCTTTCCAGCCAAGGCAGTTTTTCAGCTAAAACAGCTTCTAAACCCGGATTTTGCAAGCCGATTGCATTGAGCATACCAGCAGGTGTCTCTGCTACCCTGGGAGTTGGATTACCAAAACGGGGTTCAAGTGTCGTTGCCTTGATCATAATGGAGCCTAAAAGGTCTAAATCATAGTACTTGGCATACTCTTGGCCAAAACCAAAACAGCCTGATGCTGGAATGATAGGATTTTTCAGGGCCAAGCCCGGTAGAGAAATTTGTAAGCGATTTGTAGTCATGACTTTCTCCCTATAATACAACTGTTCCTGTACGGAAGACAGGGCCATCTTCACAGACGCGTTGGCTGACCGTCTCACTATCTGGCACTTTTAGAACACAGGCATAGCAAGCACCCATCCCGCAAGCCATACGAGATTCTAGAGATAGATAGGCTCTTGGATGGTCATAAAAGGTTTGATTGATGTACTTCATCATTCCTGGAGCTCCACATGAGTAGACGGCGTCAAACTGATTTTCTAAATCATTGATGACGACTGACACATTTCCCTTGATACCATAAGAACCATCATCTGTCGTTATAAAGATCTGACCATATTGAGCCAATTCCTTTTCAAGGATAAGAGCATCCTTGTTAGCAAAACCGAGGACTGTTACTATTTTTACCCCACGCGCATGCAATTCCTTGGCCACCTCAAGCAAGGGTGGAACACCAATCCCCCCACCAACGAGGAGAACTTGGCTCTGATTGTCTAAATCAGACAAGTCAAAACCATTTCCCTGAGGTCCCATCACATCAAGACTATCACCCTGACTTAATGTTGAAAAAATAGCTGTCCCAGCACCCTCAATCCGATAAATGAGGCGACACTGCTTGTTAGCCTTGTCAATAGACGAAATTGAAATAGGACGACGCAAGAGATGGGCATCATCAGGCACCCGCAGATGTAGAAATTGGCCAGCTCGCATGGCTTCAACCATTTCCCCTTCTAGGACTAATTCAAAGATTGCTGGAGCGATTTCCTCCTGTGCAACCACCTTCATGCTTTCCAAACGAATCGCACCCATACGCTTTTTACATGTGGGATTCATGATTTTCCTCCTTAAATTTTAAGGGGACCAGATAAAGAAAAGACCTTGCTAGTGCAAGGTCTCAGTCGAGATAGGACAGAACTCATGCGCACAACTAAAAGGTCTCCGCAGAGAGTTTTCCCTATCACTTTTATCTGACACCTTGTGAGTCTCTCTGGACTCCCCTTAAAGGTTAAATTTGTATTAGTATACTCTTTCAAAGTAAAAAAGTCAAGTAGAAAACGAACATTCTACTTGACTTTACTGGATTATTTTTCACGAATGACTTCAACCTTGTAGCCATCAGGATCCTTGACAAAGTAATAGTTTGGTTTGGTTCCTGGTAGGCCTTTTGGCTCTGTAACCTCATAGCCTTTCGCGCTATGTTCTTGATGAAGTGCCTCAAGGTCAGGTGTACTGAGGGCGATATGGGCAAAGCCATCTCCTACCACATAAGGACCGTGGTCATAGTTATAGGTTAACTCCAATTCGTAGTCATCACCCTCAAGTCCTAGATAGACAATGGTGAAGGCATGATCTGGAAAATCTCTGCGACGCAATTCTTTAAATCCAAAAGCATCTTGATAAAATGCGATTGATTTTTCAAGGTTTTCTACTCGCAAGCAAGTGTGTAACATTTTTGAAGCCATATGTTCTCCTTTATTTTTAAAAAGACTGAGAAAATCTTCCCAGTCTTATAAACATTATTTACCAAGTTTTGCTTTAGCTGCATCTGCAAGAGCTGTGAAAGCTGCTGCATCGTTAACAGCCAAGTCAGCAAGCATTTTACGGTTCACTTCGATTTCAGCCAATTTCAAACCATGCATCAATTGTGAGTATGAAAGTCCGTTCAAACGAGCTGCCGCATTGATACGAGTGATCCACAATTTGCGGAAGTCACGTTTTTTCTGACGACGGTCACGGTATGCATAGTAGTAAGAGTTCATTACTTGTTCTTTTGCAGTACGGAACAAGATGTGTTTAGCTCCATAGTAACCTTTTGCTAATTTAAGAATACGTTTACGACGTTTGCGTGATACAACGCCACCTTTAACACGTGCCATGTTTTATTTCCTCCAAATATTTCCTAGAATTGTTTACTTACTGTTAGGCTCTTATTTCAAGCGAGTAAGCATTGCTTTGATACGTTTGAAATCTCCTGAATGCACCATAGATGCTTTACGAAGATGACGACGTTGTTTCTTAGTTTTTCCGTGGAAACGGTGAGAAGTGTAAGCACGGAAACGTTTAAGTCCACCAGAACCTGTACGTTTGAAACGTTTAGCTGATGCGCGGTGTGTTTTTTGTTTTGGCATGATTTTTTCTCCTTTATTTAACTTTCTGACAATTATTTTTTGTCAGTTGCTGGCGCCAACTGCATGAACATTTGGCGTCCATCCATCTTAGCTCGTTGTTCGATGATCGCAATATCTTGTGTTGCTTCAGCAAACTCGGCTAAAACTTTCGCACCAATCTCTTTATGGGTAATCATACGACCCTTAAAGCGAATAGATACCTTAACTTTATTTCCTTTTTCAAGGAACTTGCGTGCATTGCGAAGTTTTGTGTCAAAGTCACCCTTGTCAATCGTTGGACTCAGACGAACTTCTTTCACAGTAACAACACTTTGTTTTTTACGTTGTTCTTTTTGCTTTTTCTGGTACTCAAATTTGAACTTACCGTAGTCCATAATTTTAGCAACAGGCGGTTTTGCTTGGGGTTGAATCAATACTAAGTCAACATTTGCACTATCAGCCAATGCTTGTGCTTCGCTGAGTGGCTTAATGCCTAGCTGTTCTCCCTCAAGACCGATCAAGCGAACTTCACGTACACGAATTTCATCATTGATGAATAAGTCTTGCTTTGCTATGGTTTTCACCTCTTTTTTATTATTAGAGAAAAACAAGAGCGGGCTCGTAATGATACAAGCCCGCACGTTATGATAGCGTTTCTTAGAAACTTTTCATCCGTAGGGCCAGGCAACTTGATGTCACAAGGCGAGAAGCTCTCACTTCTGCTTTTCTCAACTTTTATATGATACCAAGTTTTCTATTCCTTGTCAAGATAAAAAGTTATTTTTTCAAAAAACTTTCTGTTTTCTTCTTGATGTCTGCATCAAAAAGAGAGAACCTAGTTGGTTCCCTCTCTATGTTATTTTTCCCCTCATCTTCCGTATAGGAACGCTAAGACCTATTAAAAACTTCCTTTTTACGTGAACTTCCCCATCTTTCGATAAATAGAATACCCGCTAACAAAAGGATAATCAGGCAAGGAAGTAAGACCATCCCCATGCTCCAATTTAGATTGACATTATCAATTTGCTTAGGTAATCTTCCAGATAAAATCTCCACTGAACGCAAGTAAGTAAAGGGAATCAGATGTGCAATCTTTTGGAGAGGCTGGATCGTTTGGATACCAAACAATAAGCCAACAATCCCAATGAGGGAAAGAAAGAGGACAGGCATTTTTTGCTTGAAAAAGTATGCAATCAAGTACACGATTTCCACAATGACGATAAAGGCTAAGAAAGTTAAGAGCAAGCTAGGAAATAACACATCTTGTATCTTCCCAATAGTTACCTCTTGATTCGTTAAGCTATAGAACGGATAGGGATAATCTAACTGTCCAAAACCACTTATCAGACTTCCCACTAGAAAAGAAAATCCACAGATTCCGATAAACAGCACGGTTACATAACTCACCCCAACTCCAAGAGAGGACAGGGCAAATGTCACTTTTGAAAAAGGATATAACTGAGCTATATCGAGATTATTTTGATATCTTTCTGCGAACAGTTGTGTTAGCACAAAAATAATACCAATCACAAATAAGGTTGGGATGATAACCTCTAAAATCCAGACAATCTGATCAATCCCGTGGGTCGGAAACTCCAAAGTATGTGCTTTTATGTTCAAGGGATACAGGGCTTGATAAATCTTCCGTTCGCGGTCAACCCCCATTTTTAATTCAGAGCTAGCAGTCGGGTCATTTGATACAAATTCATAATCCTTCTCTTCATCTTGCCACTGCAAATAGTAGGCTTCTTTCCAGCGCCCTTCTTTTAATAAAGTCAGAATTTCTTTCTTTCGCGTCAAAAGATTTTTTTGCAAGTCTAAATCACTTTTAGCAGTCTGGTATTCCTCCGAGCTGGTGTCAGACATTTGGGAGAGTTTCTCTTCATTTTCATTGATAGCTCTCTCGTTGGCTGCAATACGAGTTTCCAACCTGCTCTCCAAGCTGTGTGAGTTTGCAGTCTGACTATTTAAATAAAAGGTAACACCGAGTACAGATGCAAATAAAGCTAAGATAATCCAGTTTAAACGACTTTTGAAAACTTTCTTTAACAAAAATAGACTAATATCTTTCATAACGGAACCTCTTCTATCTGCCCCTGACGAATGGTTACCATGCTATCGCAAATCTCCACTAACTCCTCTTTGTAGTGGGAACTCAAAAGAACCAGCTGTTCTTTTCTATCGATTTGTGCCAGCCTATCAAAAAACTTCTGTCGATAATACTCATCTAAGCCATTTGTAATCTCATCCATAAGCCAGCATTTCGCCTGACTGAGGAAATACATGGCAATCACCAAGCGTTGCTTCATCCCTAAGGAATACTTGCGGATGGGAAGATTGATATAGTCAGACATTTCCCAATAGGCGATTTCATCCCCCAAGTTTAGGTCTGACTTCCAGATGTTTTTTATGAGACGAAGGTAGTCCATCCCACTTAAGTTTCCATCCAGCCATTCAACGCTCTCATAATAAAACAAAGAAGGAGGAACTGCGATGTGTCCACTACTAAGGGGAAGCAACTTGCTCATAGCTCGGAATAGTGTCGTCTTTCCCGAGCCATTGATAGCAAGAAGGCCATAAATCCTACCCTTTTTAAAGGTGAAATCAACATCTTGCAAGATGACTTGTCGCGTTTTTAAGGTAACATGAGTAAGAGTTAACATATCCAGCCCTCCTTTTTCTCACTCTTTAAGGATTAATAACCTCCAGTATAGAAGTTTATGACCTCATAACGAGCGTAGTTCCAGCCTCCGCCAACTTTATACTCAGAATAGCTGTAATAACGAGACCATTCCGGAATGTTAGTATATCTATGTCCGTGGTAATTCATACTATACTTCCAAACAGTATTCCAATCATACCAATAACTTAGTGATTGTCACAGCAGATATACTGGATTGAAAAAGACCAATAAATCATAAACTAGCTAATAAAACAACTTTTGCTGATTTTTCATGTTTTCATTGCATTTATATTTTTCCTTGAAAGCGCTTTAATTATATCATTTTTCTCGGTATTATGCAACAGATTTTTAGTTTATTTCACTAATATATAACATTTTTCTTCCTAACGAACACTTTCAATTCGCCAACTATTCCATCCTTTAAAACGAATGGCCCCTTGCTGGTCTGTTCGGTAAATCTTACTCTTGATGGATTCCAGTCGTGTCAAGGTTTCCTGATGGGGGAGCTTGGCACGATTATTCTTTCCAACTGAGATGAGTGTAATTTCTGGTTTAAGTTTTTCCAGAAAAGCTGAATTTGATGAAGTTTTAGCACCATGCTGGCCAGCTTTCAAGACATCCACCTCTAAGGTAGGGTGTTGCTTTAAAAGTTCCTTCTCTCCCTTCTCCTTCAGGTTTCCAGTAAAGAGAAAGTGCTTATCCAAGAGTTTTCCATAAAGAAGGAGAGAATCATCATAACTTCCATCTCCAATTTCCCTTGGAGATAGGACTTCTAAGTAACTGCCAAAAATCGGCAAGTTCTCCCCTGCTGTCACACTGCGCACCTTGGTTTGAGTCGCTTGTAGTTCTGCCACAAATTTCTTCTGTGTCAGACTTCCTTTTGATACTAAAATCTCCCCGACATGGAAAGCCTTGGTCACCTCCAGCAAATCACCAACATGTTCTTTATCAGTGTTGGTCAAAACAAGCTGGTCTATCTTAGCCACTCCTCGACTTTTTAGATAGGGAATCAAGGTCCTCTGGGCATTGCTGATCGTCGTCTTTTCTTGCCAATTCTCAACTTTCTTATCAGATTCTGCCTTACCACCCACATCTATGAGGATGGCTTTACCAGTCACATCCCGTAGAAAAATACTTTCCCCCTGCCCTATATCCAGCATGGTAATTTCATTTTCCAGCGGATGCTTGGTCAAGAAAAAGAGACCCACGACAAACAAGCCTAGTATTGCTAGTCTTTTGATGTTTTTCCTCATGTCATAGACCAAGGCCAATGAAACTAAAAGAAGAATCAAAAGCCATGCGTTGGGTTGACCAAAGACCATAGGTCTGCTTGCCAGCTGAGATACCAAGCGAATGATGTCCTCCAACCACTCAAAGACAAAGTTAAACTGAGTGACTGGGTAAACGAAGGACAGAATGAATAAGATGGACAAAAGAGGTAAGAAGACTAAGTCAAACAAAAATGAAAAGACAAAGGTCAAGAGAATTGACCAAGGCTGAAATTCTGCAAAATAGAAGGATAAAATGGGCAATATTCCCAAGGATATAACCAAGCTTTCTCTAAACACAGCCTTAATCCCCTCCCCTTTTTTGCTTGTCATAGTCAAGATAAAAGCATAGGCACAGGACAAGATACCTCCTGCAGTCAGGAAAAAGTTGGGCATGATGATAAAGAGAACAAGAACCGTCAAGGCAAAATTGTCCAAGCCCTTAACACCATGTTGGGCTAGTAGCTTTTGCAAGAGACTGCGAATGACCGAAGCTGAGAATCCTGTCAGCCCTGCATAGATAAGGGAAAAAGGATAAGTCAGCCACTTCAAATTTTCTTGAGTCAAGCCCAATCGTAAAAGGAGCTTCTTAAACCCATCCATAAAAAAGCCCACCTGCATACCCGACAAGGCAAAGAGATGGATAATCCCTAGACTAGAATAAAGCTCATTCATCTCCTCGAAGTCAGTATCCAAATGTCCTAGCAACAGCCCTGTCATATAGTTGCGCATAGGGTCGGGAAAATGGCTCTTAATCCAAACAATAGCCTTTCGACGTAGGCTTGATAGGTTTTCACCAATATCCCAACTGCTAACCTGTTTAAATGACTGGATTTTTTTGATATTGAGAGTCTGGTAAATTCCCTGAGTCTTCAGGTAGGCTTGGTAGTCAAATCCACCAAAATTTCTCTGCCCTTCTGGCTCGGACAGTTTTCCTTCTAGTTCTATCTCATAAATATCTGTCAAAGCTTGAAATTGCTCTTTCTCCTCCTCGGACTGGAGTTTATAATAGACTTGAAAAATGCGTCCATCAGACTTGCCACGAAAGGACAGGCTATCTCCATTGACTTTGATAGTATCTGGTAAAATCCTCACCTTTTCAACATAAGCGACTAAGTTTTGACTAGCTTGTGTCTGGTGCCAAGTTTGAAATAGAAACCAGACTCCAAAACAACTACAAATCGCTAGAACTTTGCCTCCAGATTTCCAAGGAAATTGAAAAAAGAGGCAGATCAGCAAAAAAACAAAGCCTAGTAAAGCAAGATAGGACGCTGAGAAAATGGCATAGTAAAGCCAAAGTAACAAAAAGCCCAGATAGATTAAGGGGATAGGAAGAGTCTTAATCCACTGTAACATAGTCTTTTAACTTTTCTATGGTCTTTGCACCAATGCCAGAGACTTTCTTGAGTTCATCTACCGACTTGAATTTGCCATTTGCCTCACGATGGTCGATAATGTCCTGAGCTCGTTTCCCTCCAAGTCCTTTGACCTGCTTGAGCTCTTCCAGACTAGCTTTATTTAGGTTGACCTTCTTATCCTTACTTGTAGAAGGAGTCGTTCCCGAACCAGTCTGCTGACTAGTTGCTTCTTCCCCCTTACTCGGAACGTAGACCAGAGCCTCGTCGCTGACTTTCTGGGCTAAATTGAGCGACTTGCTATCTGCTTGCTCTGTCAAGCCACCAGCCTTCTGAACAGCATCATTGATCCGACTACCGACTGGCAAATCGTAAATCCCTGGTGATTTGACAGCACCTTTGACATCCACTGTAATCAAATCTTGTTCAGGGGACTCTTCCTTTTCTTCCTTCTTCACTTCTTTTTCAGACGATGAATCACTTGAAACGGCTGCAACTTCAGCCTGCAAATTTGTTTCTTTCACAGATGTTTGTGAACTTGGTTTTAGCAGGAAAAAGCCGCCTAAGGCCAGACCCAAACCTGCACAGATGACAATGATTTTATACTCTTTGATTTTCTCGATAATTGCTTCCATATTTTCTCCTCTCTTTGATTATTCGTAAGAGGAAGAAAAAACAGTCGAAAATTTCTTTTCAACTGCTTATTTATTTGCAAAATAGTTTTCCTTGGTCAAGACATAATGAACTCTTGTGACGATTCGACCTTCCTCATGCAGATCAAGAGCTGCATACTCTTCGTCATGAGAATAACGCATACCGGACTTCTCCATCACTCTACCAGAAGCTGGATTTGCTTTGTCATGAACAGCTATCAACTTATTCATCCCTATCTTCTCAAAAGCTAGCTCAATCACGGCTCGAGTGGCTTCTGTTGTCAATCCTTGCTTCCAATATTTTTTATTAATAATATAACCAATAGCAGCCTTTTTTAAGACTGTGTCAATCTTGTGCAGGTCAATGGTACCGATAAACTGACCATTGCTTTTTAGTTCAATCCCCCACCGTCCCAAGGGATTGGCCAAGTAGAACTGAGCAATGTTGTTCTTGGTTTCCTCTAAGCTTTGATTTGTTGGAAAAGTGTAGCGTGTATTTTCTCTGTCCGAGGCATACTCAAACATAGCTTCTGCATCATCCAAAGTTACATGTCTAAGCAATAAACGCTCAGTCTCGACTATTGGATACTGAGCTAGTTTTAAAAAGATTGATTCCATATTATCTCCTTTCGTTTCAAAACCGAATCCCTCTTAATCTCTAAGTTTTCAACTACAAAAGGGTCTGCTATATTCTTCGTATTCTTACAACATCTAAGGATTTTAGCTTATCTAGATTTATTTCGTTTTTCCAAATAAATCTTTAGTAATTAAGGATAATTCCCCGAAACCTATAAAATCTGTATTCCTATCGTCAAAGTAACCTTCACGGAATAAAACAATTCCACCACTACTAACCACATTCTCAATATACTCGCTATTTTCAGCTATTATCTTTGAAAAACCTGACTGTAAAAAAGTTGTAACTTTAAGTCCCTCTGGCAACAATAATAAATGAGCTGTTAGTTTTACTAGCAAGATTGAAACAATGTCTGAAACAGACTCTCTATCTGATATTTGAATTCCACCAAAAAATTTCACTTTATTATTCTTCGTAATCATAATCTCTTCAGAATAAATTGCATTCCTAACCTCTAGGTGTTGCTTTTTTAGCAATTTCCAAAGTTTATAATATTGGATTATTTTAGTATTATCATTAAAACAATCATCCCCTAATACTAAGTATAGATTAAAATTATTTTTAGTTGAATAGTCATATAATTGCGAAATCAAATACTGTAAATACTCCTCCCTTCTTCTATAGTCACCAATTATCTCCCAACGTCTTACATAAATTTTTTGTACTGACATAAAGTTGAGAGAAGAAGTATCAGCATTAACTTCTGTATGGATTATCATAAAACTTTCTCCTATCCTAACTTATATATTTTCCTACTAGCTTAGCAAAAAAAGCTCATCAAAGCAAAAGTTTTTCTTGATTTTTGAAGCGGTTTCATATAAAATAAAACCATCACATTTTTGATTTATGAAATGGGATGTGACAACTAAAATAATCCCGTCAATTGAAAGGTAGGTTATCTCTATGTTAATTGGAATTCCAAAAGAAATTAAAAATAACGAAAACCGTGTCGCCCTCACACCTGCTGGTGTCTATAGCCTAGTTGGTCGTGGTCATCGTGTCCTTATCGAAACAAATGCTGGACTCGGTTCTGGCTTTACTGATGCTGACTACCAAAAGCAAGGTGCTGAGATTGTCGCTACTGCTGGTGAAGCTTGGGCAGCTGAGTTAGTCGTGAAAGTAAAAGAGCCATTAGCTTCTGAATATGGCTACTTGCGCGACGACCTGCTCCTCTTCACCTACTTGCACATGGCTGCTGCACCAGAGTTAGCAGATGCTATGCTAGCAGCAAAAACAACAGGAATTGCCTATGAGACTGTCCGTGACAGCCAAGGACATCTGCCACTCCTCGTTCCTATGAGTGAGGTTGCTGGTCGTATGGCGGTTCAAATCGGAGCTCACTTCCTTACCAAACAAGCTGGTGGATCTGGTGTCCTACTTGGTGGTGTACCAGGTGTTCCAAAAGGAAAAGTAACCATCATCGGTGGAGGTGTTGTCGGTACACATGCTGCCCGCATCGCTCTTGGACTTGGTGCTCAAGTGACTATTTTAGATATCAGTGCTAAACGTCTCTCAGTCCTAGAAGATGTTTTCGGAAACCAAATCCAAACTCTTATGTCCAATTCATTCAATATCGAAGCAAGCGTGAAAGATGCTGATGTAGTAATTGGAGCAGTTCTCATCCCTGGTGCCAAGGCTCCGAAATTAGTGACAGATGAGATGGTCAGACAAATGCGTCCAGGATCTGTCATCATTGACGTTGCCGTTGACCAAGGCGGTGTTATCGCAACAGCAGATCGTGTGACAACACATGATGAACCCGTCTATGAAAAACATGGGGTGCTCCACTATGCTGTCGCCAACATCCCTGGTGCCGTAGCTCGTACTTCTACCATCGCCCTGACCAATGTCACCCTTCCTTACATCGAAGCCTTGGCTGGAAAAGGCTTTAAGAAGGCAATCACTGAAGATCAAGGCTTACGCGAAGGAGTTACAACTTATCAAGGTTACTTGACCAGTCTTCCAGTTTCACAAGGGCTAGATAAGGACCACACTTCGATTGATGAACTTGTCTAAAGACATTAACTAGTTAACATAAATACAAGAAAGAGCAGTCTCATCTCAACTGCTCTTTTTCTTGATTTTCTGGTATCGAAAAATATCCACAAAAATCATATATTCTCTCAATTTTTCAATACCAACAAGAATGTTCCCAGAATGTAAAACCAACGATTATTAAAAATTCCTATTCTTTAACCAAACTCCTCATTTTAAGTTGGAAAGTGGAGAAGATTAAGATTTATCATACTGTTTCTTATAACTAGACTAAAAACAACAAATTTTCTATCCTATACTATCTATAAACTAAAAGTCGCAAGCGAGACAGCGCTAGACTGAATTATCCTGCTCCAAAATGTCCCCACAGTATTGACTACTTGGTTAAAATAGGTCTTCCTAAATTCACTCAACGACCGATAAAGATGCCCCATACGACTGCTGTCGAGAAAAGTTTTACCTGTCACCGGTTCCAACTGCATTCTTAACCAACATGAATCTAAAGCTCTGTTTTAACTGCCGTTTGCATATCTTGGGAGGAGGGAACGGACTATGGAGTGACAAATGTAACCAATCTTTTCCTATGATATTCCAAACAGAGAAAGACCAAGTGAAGGGCATTAAAATGGAACATGTTTAGTCCCTACAATAAAATCCCTATCCAAGATAATTAAGCAAAATGTTTTTATTTTTTGTATTTTTGACAACTTTAAAGTTAGAATAGTCACTGGATATCAAAAAGAAGAGAACCAGTACGGCTCTCTTCAGAGTATGATTTCTTATTTACCAACAATAGTTGGCCGGGACTCATTTTTTCTTACAATTTACCTGCTACTGCATCCAGCAATTCTTGAATCTTAGCTTGGTTGCTTCCTCCTGCCATGGCCATGTCTGGTTTTCCACCACCACGTCCATCAACGATCGGAGCCAATTCTTTAACCAAATTACCTGCGTGGATATCTTTGCTCTTACTTGCTACAAGAACATTTACCTTGTCACCGATAGCTGCAACTAGGACTAGCACGTCAGAGTAGTCTTTTTGTTTCCAGTTATCTGCAAAGGTACGAAGGGCACCTGCATCTGATACAGATACTTGGCTCGCAATGTAACGGTGGCCCTTTACTTCTTGAACATTCTTGAAGACATCGCCTGCCGCTGCTGCTGCTGCTTTTTCCTTCAATTCTGCATTTTCTTTTTGCAATTGGCGGAGTTGCTCTTGAAGGCCTTCAACTTTATGAGGCACTTCCTTGAGTTGAGGTGCTTTCAAGGTTGCTGCGACGGCTTTCAGAGCGTCTTCTTGTTCACGGTAAGCTTCGAAGGCTTCTTTACCAGTCACGGCCAAGATACGGCGAGTTCCTGATCCGATCCCTTCTTCTTTGACAATCTTGAAGAGGCCAATCTCAGAAGTGTTGCCAACGTGGGTACCACCACAAAGCTCGACTGAGTAATCGCCGATCGTCACAACACGAACTTCCTTACCGTATTTCTCACCAAAGAGAGCCATGGCTCCCATTTCTTTAGCTGTCTCAATATCAGTCTCAACAGTTTCCACTGCGATTGCTTCCCAGATTTTCTCATTGACTTGTTGTTCAATTGCACGAAGTTCTTCTGCCGTCACAGCTTGGAAGTGAGTAAAGTCAAAGCGGAGGAATTCTACTTCGTTTAGTGAACCTGCTTGAGTTGCGTGGCTACCAAGGATATTGTGAAGGGCTGCATGGAGCAAGTGAGTCGCTGTGTGGTTTTTCATGACACGAAGACGACGGTTGGTGTCGATGCTAAGTGTGTATTCTTGGTTCAAGGCAAGCGGAGCATGGACTTCAACTGTATGTAGCGGTTGGCCATTTGGCGCTTTTTGAACATCTGTCACCGTGGCCACAACATTTCCAGCAGCATCCAAGATTTGACCGTGGTCAGCAACCTGTCCACCCATCTTAGCATAGAATGGAGTTTCCGCAAAGATAAGAGAGGCAGTTCCTTCAGAGACAGTTTCAACTTCTGCATTGTCCGCTACGATGGTCACCAATTTAGAAGACAATTGTGATGCTTCATAGTTAAAGACGCTCTTAACAGTGATATTTTGAAGGGTTTCATTCTGCATACCCATTGAACCACCCTTGACAGCTGACGCACGCGCGCGTTCTTGCTGTTCTTTCATGGCTGCTTCAAAACCTTCACGGTCTACAGTCATCCCAGCTTCTTCAGCGATTTCTTCTGTCAATTCAACTGGGAATCCATAAGTGTCGTAGAGTTTGAAGACATCTTGTCCAGCGATGACGCTTTGACCTTTCGCTTTCAAGTCTGCTACGATGCCTTGGGCAAAGTGTTGACCTGAATGAAGGGTACGGGCAAATGACTCTTCTTCGCTTTTGACAATTTTTTCAATAAAATCACGTTTTTCAAGTACTTCTGGGTAGTAGCTTTCCATGATTTTTCCAACAGTTGGAACGAGTTTGTAAAGGAAAGGTTCGTTGATGCCCAATTTTTGACCATGCATGGAAGCACGACGAAGGAGACGACGAAGGACATAACCACGGCCTTCATTTCCTGGGAGAGCACCATCCCCAATAGCAAATGAAAGAGAACGGATATGGTCAGCGATAACCTTAAAGCTCATGTTGTCGCCATCTTGGTCGTAGACCTTACCAGACAATTTCTCTACTTCACGAATGATTGGCATGAAGAGGTCTGTTTCAAAGTTTGTCTTAGTCCCTTGGATAACTGCCACCAAACGCTCCAAACCAGCGCCCGTATCGATGTTCTTGTGCGGTAATTCCTTGTACTCACTACGAGGAACAGCAGGGTCTGCGTTAAACTGTGACAAAACGATGTTCCAGATTTCGATGTAACGGTCGTTTTCGATATCTTCTGCAAGGAGGCGAAGACCGATATTTTCTGGGTCAAAAGCTTCTCCACGGTCAAAGAAAATCTCTGTATCAGGTCCAGAAGGTCCCGCACCGATTTCCCAGAAGTTGTCCTCGATTGGAATCAAGTGACTTGGATCAACTCCCACTTCAATCCAGCGGTTGTAAGAATCTTTATCGTCTGGATAGTAGGTCATGTAAAGTTTTTCAGCTGGGAAATCAAACCATTCTGGGCTTGTCAAGAGTTCATAAGCCCAAGTGATAGCTTCATCACGGAAGTAATCTCCGATAGAGAAATTCCCCAACATTTCAAACATGGTGTGGTGACGTGCTGTCTTCCCTACGTTTTCAATATCGTTGGTACGGATGGCCTTTTGCGCATTGGTAATCCGAGGATTTTCAGGGATAATGGTCCCGTCAAAATATTTCTTAAGAGTTGCTACCCCAGAGTTAATCCACAAAAGAGTTGGGTCGTTTACTGGAACCAAGCTGACTGATGGTTCTACAGAGTGGCCTTTGCTTGCCCAGAAATCCAGCCACATTTGGCGTACTTGTGCACTAGATAGTTGTTTCATATTGTCTCCTTATTTCACTTGTTTAATTTGATTGGCTTTCTAGCATCTCCACATAGTCAATCGTGACACAGAGGGAAATGACCAGATCTGCATAAGAGTCTTCATAGACGGTTACGGTGTAAGTTGAGGTCAAATGGAAAATTTCTTTCCTAATCTCGGCGACAAGTTGATCTCGGTCATCCAGCAATTTGAAATTCAAATCCCAGATATTGCCCTCGATACGAAGGCCTAAATCATCAAATTCATACCTATCTCGCCAGAAGGTCAACTTCTTACGAATGACGAAATTGGAACCGTCCCGTAACTGAATGTTAAAGCGAGGAAGCAAAGTGAAAAATTCTTTGCTGATTTCACTGACTTGCTCACCATAGGCGTCATAGATGGTAAAGGTTTTAGGAATTTGGAAAAAAGATCCCTCCACCTGATAGTTCACTACTCCTCTATCATCCTTGATATCAAAGCGTTCGCCTCCAAGACGAAACTTTTGTTTCACGAGAAATGTCTTCATAAACACCTCCAAAAATCAAAAGACAAGCTCATATCACGAAGGGCGAAAAACCGCGGTACCACCTTCATTCAATGAACTTGTCATTCTCAAAATCTTATGCAATTGTATGATTGAGTAGCACGACTTCCTAGCTTAGATGGCTCGCAGCACCGCCATTTCTCTGGACTAAGGCAATTGAAAATCAATTCTCAACTCTAGTATTATATCGTTTTTTTAAGTTTGCGTCAACTGTGAAATTAGCTATGTAAACACACAAACGAGATAAGCTACTTACAATTAAGATATTTTAAACGCACATAATTACTAACGAAGTAGATCTAACATTTCATGATTCAATGTCCGATAACAAGTAAAATAGCTATCATCAATTTCAAATGTATTTTGTAAAATAAAGCGTAAGGTATCTATTGTCTGTTGCAATTTTCTAGAATTGACTAGTTTACTATTAATCTCTGACAAGCCATGTGCCACCTTATTTCTCTCACCATTTAAGCTATTTATTAGCTTTATGGACTTAAGTAATTCAGGAGAAACTTGATAATAAGATAGAATATTTTCATATGACAAGAGATTTAAGGTTGACTGAGGGGAATAGATTCTTTCCTTCTCATCTTTTATACCCTTGGCTTTCTTAAATTCTAGATCAATGAAATCTAATATAGCTTCAAAATCCTTGTATTCTTCATTTAACTTTGGAAAAGTTCCATCATATTTGATCAAATCTGGATAATCTTTCTTTATCTTTTCTTCGATGATAAATTCAACATAAGACTTTGATTTGATTAAGACATCAGCAACCTGCCCTCTTTCTTTCAAAACTTCAATCATTAAAAAGTAATTAAGAGCTTTTTTCTCAACTTCTGTAAGTGAATATCCCTGAATATTTTTTAAAATCGCTTGAGTTTTAAATACTTTTACAAAATCATTTAATATGTATCTTAAACGAGCTAATTTCTTTTTAGAAAGTAATTTATTGTATTCTTTTCTAGTAACTAATTCTTCCGCAGCAAGATAATCATAAGAAGAGATTAAATTTCTTAAGTGGCGCTTGATAAGAGACTGGTTAAATTTTTCAGCTTCATCTTTGATTGTACGATCTTCGTAATCCTTTTGGTTATCCTCGTTCTCGTCAAAAAGCCTCTGTTCATCTTCACTTGAAAGTGGCACATACTTTCTATTTGCTGATTTGTTTGGTGTTGCAACCTGTATAGCTTGCGTATTATAATCATTAATTCAATTTAAGGCAAATAAAGCAGAAATAATCTGAGGTGTTCCTGAGGATAGATTTAAGATTAATTGATGATCTGTTCCAGAGTATTTTTCGATAATCTGTCCCATCACTTCATACATTTTATCAAATAGATAGACTTCATCATTTTTCAATATGATTGATTCAATAACCACTTTAGGATGATAACCCTCTATTGAACATAATGCTTTCTCAACTAGATCATTTTTTACTAACATTTCTTCACTATAAACCAAAACAATCTGTTCAGGTCTGTAAGTTCGAGCAATATGTAATAAAGCTGCATCTCGATTATAACTTATCGGATCTGTCGTTCCAACTGCTGAAATTAAAATTTCCAAGATATTCTACCTCTCATTATTTCAGTAATTCTAATAATTCCTTATTAAAATCATTGTAAAAATTAAAATCCTTCTCAGTGAGTTGATACTGTTCCTTGATTAGCCCTTTTAGAGTTTTTAGAACAGGACCTAACTGTTTTAATTCCGCAGAATCTAATGGATCCAATTTGTGAGCTACAGTATTTCGAGTTGAATTCATGTTAATAATCGGTTTGATTTTTTTATATTGATTCCACTCATGTTTTTCTTTTAAGATCTTACTATAATCCCAAATCCCGAGATAATATTTCTCTGATTCACTCACGTAATTATCCAAAAATCCTGGATAACGATTTTCGATATAGTCTTCTAAGATAAACTCTGTGAGGTTTTTAATTCTAATCAGACCTTCACTAAAATTACCACGTTCTTTTTGCAAATCAATAGTCAAATAAGCATTTAATACTTTTTTCTGTTCTTCGCTCCATTTTTTCTTTTGGAGGACTTGAGGTACAGCTTGCCTGTCTAATGAATCCACAATATCTTGCAACTTTTTGCGACAATCTTTCAATCCAGGAAAGTCTGATAATTGATTAGCAACCTCTAAACTTGCTTTGTAATCATATTTCGTAATAAAATCACGTAAAGTTTTCTTCATTAAGCCTTGTTTAAACTTCTCTGAAGTATCTTCAATGGTTCGGTCGATATAGTCCTGTTTGTTATCTAAGTTCGTATCAATTAGTGCGTCAATATCTTCTGAATCATCATGTCCAACTCCTGCATTTGAATCATTTTCAGGACTTGAAACTTGTACTGCCTTGACATTGATTTCACTAAGTCTATTAATTACAAACAAAGCTGATTTTACTTGAGGAGTTGCACTTGAAAGATTAAGAATAAAATCATCGTCTTTTGTATAATACTCTTGTATAATAGCATCAAATTGATCATACATAGTATCAAAAACAAATACATCTTCATTCAAGATAATTGGTTCATGACATACAATTTCTGGGAGGTATTCAGAATCGATAGAGTGAATTACTTTCTCAATATCATCTTTCTTACTAATTGTTCTCTCTGAAAAAACAATAATAATCTTTTCTGGACGATATTTTCTCGCAATATGTACTAAAGCTCCATCGTGAAAATTACGGATTGGATCTGTATCACCCACTGCTGAAATCAAAACCTTCATTTAGTAATCTCCTTAATCATAAAGTTTGCCTTGCCCATTTCATAGAAGAATTCATCATTTTTTATTAATATGGAAGGCTGAACAGAGTCATCTTCCAAAAGGATAGGGGCTTTTGTAAGCTTTAATACACCTTTACCCTTCATCTTAGTTTGTACTGGTTTCTTGTGGTTCTCTTTTACAATTTCATATGCTTGTTTAAAAATTGTTTTTGTCCAAACTCCACTACCAGCACCCAAGTAGATAGGATATTGACTATTTGGCTGAATTTTATTTTCAGGAAAATCTGATAAGAAAAAGTTTTTATATTCTTTGTAAAAGGCTTGCGCTCTCTGTCCTAATTCTTCCATTAGGATTCCAGCTTCCTTAGTAGTTGTAGTAATGGTGAAATTGATTTTAGTTGAGGGTGCGATGGCTTCCCTGTATAAGGGAAGAGGCTTGGGAGTTAAGGACTTGGCTGAATAATCCCATTTTTGAACTAAAATAAGACTGTCATTGTTAAATGGTTTGCTATCACTAACACGAATGGCATTAAATATGTTATTGAATTCTTTACCCTTCTTAGGCACCCAAGGAATCATATTTTTATTTTCCTTAGGATTCTTACCTCTAGTATCAACCACCTTTTTATTGTTCCAGTGAGGATTTGTGTTCATTAAAATAGTTCGAATGGCTCCCTTTAACGAACTACCAGGTATATAAGGATTACCATAAGGGTCTCTCATAAACTTTGCTACTTCATTAATAGTACCTAACTGGGAATCAATGTTGTTCTTTTCGGTTTCAAAACCAGTCTCTTTAATCCTATAACCACCAAAATCACGGTCAGAAATACGGTTATCCTCTAAAAAGGAAACCAAACGATTATTACTGGCACTTGCCTTTCTCTCTTGTAAAAAGCGCTCAAACTTCTGATCATAACCTTTCTCCACCATTCGATTATAAAACTTACCCATATCAGGGAAATAAAAGTACCCATCTTCATAGATAAATTCACGAGATGTGTACTTATCACCACTGCCAGTATGGATAGGAGCCATGGCTAGGAGACTGAATTGAAAGGTTCTATACTCTGTTTTCATCTTTCTCCCTCCATCTTTAAAAATAATGGTTTAGCATAGCTTAATACTTCATGTGGAAAATCAAGAGGTCTTACATCTACAATCTGTCCTGTATAGGTTTCAGAGAAAGTAGATCCAGAAGCAAACTTATATAAATCCTGCTTACGGTAATTTTCATTAGTTTCTGTACTAAAAGCAAAACCACTTGATTTACTTAGTAAATAGGAACCAGTTTCCATAGCATATTCAAGTTCCTTTTCAACTGGTAGAGAAGTTGTCAAGGTCATGACAGGTCCTTGATGAACCTTGGTAAGACGATTTTTAAGAGAATCAGGTAGATTGTTAATTGTCAAATCAAATTGTCCATAGCCACTGGAACGTTTGCCCCCAATTCCCGTATACTGCAAGCTTGTCATGAGTTCATTTAAGAGTTCTGATTCGGTAGCAATCACATAGAGAGCAGACTTATCAGCAAATCGAACTGTAGAAACTTGATAAAGAGCTCCATCCACATGAGGTTGGTTTTTAGTGACGATGTTTGTTACTCCATGTTCTGCATCTTCAAAAAGAGTCCCATTTACATAAGAATCAAATTTCTCTAAAGGAATAAACTGAAGTTTCTTTGCCATTTTCGCTTGACGTCGCACTTCTTTGACATCTGTCGTTAAATCTGCCTGATCAAACTTTGGAAATCCTATCGGCTTAGGTAAAAATGGTCCTGACTGGTAAGGAAAGGCATCAGTCAAAACAAATTCATCTTGACCCGCTATTGACACGAATTCCTCCATTTTTCCCATTTTTTTTGCTTCTATAGCTAAGGCTGAAAACAATCGGTCCGCTGCAAAAGTCATTTTAGAACTATCCAAACTGCCTGCTCCGAAGTGAGCAGTATGGAAGTTCATAATATACATCTTGTAGGTCATACTAGACCTCCGTAGTTAAAAGTTCATTCAATCTACTAACATCATAGTTTCCGAAAACTGTATTTGCTTTAAGAGCCTCAAAAACAACTTTACCATATCCACGAGAGCCTGAACCACCTAAATAATCAAGTTCCAACAGTTTTAATCCATCAAGAATCACTTTGAAGTCTTCTTCTACTTGAGCTTGACTCTTGTCTGTCACCTCATAGATCAACTCAAATCCAAAGACACTGTCTCGGATAGCACGTTCAATCTGTCTTGGATTTGCTTCAGCAGTGATACGGTCAATAGTATTTTCAAACTTAACTTCAGTATAACTTTTGACAGCTCGTGAATCTAAGTCTTTTTTGTTAGCTAGAAAGGCATCTCTAAAAATGAGTCTTCCTACTTTATAGTTTTTGTCTGAACTATTCCCAAAGAGACGACTAATAATTTCCCCATCGTCTCCTGGTTTGTCTGCTAATTTAGTATTATATACTTTTGCTAGAAGGGTACGCATTTTCCCTTTGATACTAGATCCTGGAATAATGGGTAAATTAGTTATTGGATCTTTAATCACCGGTGAGTCCGTAGCTCCAATTGCTGCAAAGGCTTCACTTGTTCCAATATGAAGTCCTGTCTCTAGACGAATTTGTCCTGTTACTTGAATTTTTGCAAATGCCATTAATCTTTTCCTCCATAAAATTTGAAATAAGCTACTAGTGCTTCCATATAGCGGCAAAAACGTTGGAGACTTTCCTTATTGTTTATTTCTTTTAGAATGTCTAGAATCTCAGCCTTTTTCACCAAGTCTTTAACCGCAGTTTCTCGGCCCGATTGATAAACAAACTGCACTCTCAAATAAGCAATTTTATCAGCCAATTCCTTATACTCTCTGATCTTACTTTCATCAAAAAGATTACTAGTTAAATTTAGTAGATTTCGAATTTTTGTAGTTGTTAAAAGGAATGCATCAGGATTTCTAAAATTCCTAGTATTTCGATTCAATGATTTAATAACCTTTTCTGCCTTATCTACGTAATTATCATCTGTTAAAATTGCCATCTATGAATCCTTTCTAATCTCATAAATATATAGAAGTAAAGCTATCTCTGCTTCCTTACGTTCATTGTCGCTACCTTTATACCAAGAAAAGAATAAATCTTTGAACTTTCTAAACTCTTCTTTTTTATCCTTAGAAGTTTGATCTTCTAAACGGGTCAAATAATAAGCTAATCGAGCAATATTCATACGATCGTAGTTACGAAGGAGCTCAATCAGTCTGTATACAAAACTCTTTCCGCGCTCATCTTGAATATTAAAGTAGTATCGGATACTCTTAAGTTTTCCATTATAAACATTGTTAATGAATTGGTCGAACTTCAAGGTATAATTTTTTTCAAAAAGGGAAATACTATCCTTGTCGTTATCTTTGGCTGCTCCTTCTAACTTACCAGTTTCTTCAGCCATGAGGCTAACTGGAGTCTTATCTGGAAAGAGTCCGATCCCTGCTGATAGGGTTAATTTGCCATTTGTCCACTTGATAAAGTTTTGTCGGAGACAAATAGTAAACTCAATAATATCCTGCCAAGAACCGATAGCAAATACATCATCACCACCGGCATAGATGATCGATAGTTTTTTCTCCTTCGCAAACTGGTTGATATAGACCTTAAAGAAGAGACTCATACTTCTAGAGAAGGTCGCCGAGCGTGCCAGAGTATTATACTTGCCACCATCTTGATAGGAGAACCCAGCCATAAAGGCTGCTCCTAGGTCATCCACATCTAGTCGAACGACTGCCAGACGCTTGATACCTTGACCAGACTCCTGAGATAGTTTAGCATACTCGTAAATCTCATCATACTTGTAATCTCCGACAAAGACATGGGTTGCTTTTAGGATATCTGTCCTATAGCTATTCTTGACATAAACACGATCCCACTCTTCATTAGCGAGGTCGGCTTTGGAAATACCACTAATATAGGCTCCCGGACCTATCGGCAGGCCTTTTTCTTTTGTCACAATATAGTAGCTTTCTTGTATTTCCTTGGCAAAGCGATACATTCCTGCACAGATATGGCAGACCTCTTGTTCTTTATACTTGGTAAGCTTTTCGACTGAGTGGCAAATAGCACATTCTCTCTGGGAACTTTTTCCTCCTTGGTTGAGTTCAAGGAGAGTTTTAGCATCATAACGAGAGACTTTCTTTTGGGAAATCATCCGACTGGTTGTTTGATAGACTTTTCGATAGTCGGCCAGTGTCGTTGTCATATCATTGGCAGAAAACGGACTCCAACCAAATGCTACGTACAGACCTGTCTGGAAATGCTTGACCAAAAACTGATTGAATTCTGCTTCAAAGTTAGCCAAGGTTTCTCTAGTTTTTTCGGTGTTTGGAAGGATAAAGTAGGCGTGCCCGCCACCGACGTAGAGAAGATTAGCCCTCGTAAGCTCTAACTTCTCCAGTAAGCTGTCAGCGATATGTTCCCCCATAAAATCTAGATACAAGGAACGTGCTTTTAGTTGCTTGGCTGCTCCAGCTGTTGCGATATTGTAGATAAAATCCTGAATCCCTGATAAGTCAAAACTTGCTAGTAAAAAGGCCTTCTCGCTATAAAAAGCTTCTAAATCTTGCCCTAGTACCTTCTCATAGTCACGGCAATTCTTGTCTGCTAAATAGTCCTCTATAGCTAGGGCAAAGCCAGCTGTTAGACGACTGTAGGTTGCTAGAGAAATATCCGATAATTCCTGAGTTCTTGTCGAAACAGGTACATAGGAAAGAGTAGACTCAAGGAGATTCAAAAGGGTATCTATCTCAGATTGGCTAAAGTCCAATCTCTCAAACTCTTTTTCTAAGGTCTCTACTATCAAGTCATAATCTGACTGGTCAGACGGCTCACTCGATTCCTTAGCATAGTTTGGTTCCCCGTCAAGCTCTAATGGTCGTGCATCAAGATAACGCTGACTAGCGGTATCTAAAAATACATTGAAGATATCCGATTGTTTGCTTAGGAAATCTTCTTTACCTCCATGAGTATCTGCTGCTCTTTTTAGGCCTGAAGCAATCTTTGCGGCAACTGACGTGATATAGACCAAACTATCAGGAGCTAAGTCCGTCGGCAAATCACTAGAAGTCGCCTTGGCTATCTGCTGGGCTATTTTTTCATTATCCGAAAAGCGTTTAAACCATTCGGACCCAATGGTACCCAGGTCTTTCTCATCATACCTGGAACCTTGAATCACCTTGCCGATAGCGTGCAAAAGCGATCCATAAACTAAATCAATCTTTTCTTTCTTCAAGTTCTAAACCTCCCATCCCTAAGCTAGTTTTCATACCGAGACCTGAGTACTCTCCAAATTTTAGAAGCATATTAGCATAAGCTTTCAAGGTATTTGGACCTGTAATCTTAAAGGTCAGTCTCCCCCTGAAACCAGGGATTTTTTTGCCATGGACTTTAAAATAGCTAGATTCCAATCGATAGCTGGTAATCCTACTATGCTTGACCAAGTAATCCAGGGTTTCCTCTTCGATGTCCGAACGATTCTCGACCAGACGTGCATACTTCATCATCAAACTCTGAAAGATGAGACGCATGGTAGGAAAGAGTACGTACTCTCCCTGGGAGCGAAATCCTGTCGGAGTTTGAAAATGAATGGTGTAGAGTGACCGATCTTGGTTTTCATTAAAAAACTCAAAGAGTTGCTCCGAACTGAGATCTTGCATGGACAGAGACTCAACCATGAGAGTTGGTAAATCATGAAGTTCTACTTTCTTGAGCTCCAATAGAACAGGCAAAATCTGCTTGACGGCCTCATCCGTCAGGAGATGAAGGGACCATAGGGTCTTGTCCTTTTGATGGATGATTTTTAGTGAGTAGGGGTTGGTTTCCTGCTCATGTAGCCAAGTCACATAGTCTGGTTCCAGATTTTCCATAAGAAAACCTTGGAATTTTGTCGATAGGTCGCTCGGTGATTGGTCAATCCGCTTAAATGATAGTTCGATGCGTTTCATATGCCTCCTTTATTGATACAACAGCGCTTTTGCTTTCTCATGAGCGCTTTTTTCTTTTACTTTTGGAATCCTTTACCCTTATGAAACTGTCCCCTCGCGAGGTTAATAGATATCTATACTATGAAAATTGAATTTCTTAAAGACCTTTCAGGAACAACTCCTGAGTTTCCGGCCCCTCGCGAGGTAGATAGGGAGCTATACAAGGGCGAAGAGAAGCTTGAGCAAGCACGAACTAAGTTTCCGGCCCCTCCCGAGGTAAATAGGTTTCTATACCTGAATCTGCAGTTAAGCAGATTAATGATGCGTGGAAAGGGTTTCTGGCCCCTCGCGAGGTGGATAGGTTCTTATACGAAATATGGCACTGACAGATACACATGTTTTGGAGTTTCCGGCCCCTCGCGAGGTAAATAGGGAGCTATACAGACGTACAGGTATCGCAAAGAATACGATGGCAAAACCGAGTTTCCAGCCCCTCTCGAGGTTGATAGGTGGATATACATTGAAAAAGCTGTTTTATATGGAAGAACTATGACTCATTTTCCGGCCCCTCCCGAGGTAGATAGGTATCTATATCTAGTAGATGCAAACTTTAGAGTCAGTAGCGTTAGCGTTTCCGGCCCCTCGCGGGGTAGATAGGTAATGTATTCTTGCTTGATGATAAGAGTGGAACAATTCCGGCCCCTCGCGGGGTAGATAGGTAGCTATACAATTTGGTGGATGAGCATATTGAAATCAAAGTTTATAAGTTTCCGGCCCCTCGCGAGGTAGATAGGGAGCTATACCCCCTTATTAGGGCTACTAACAGCTGCTCTGGAATGGTGGTTTCCGGCCCCTCTCAAGGTAGATAGGTAGATATACTCAATTTGAGTAGTATATCAGAAAAGAGGGCTTATCTTATATGGTTTCCGGCCCCTCTCGAGGTAGATAGGTAGATATACCACATGGGCAAGCTAACGTTTAAGTTTTTACGAACACAGTTTCCGGCCCCTCGCGAGGTAGATAGGTATCTATACAGAACCAAAAGAAGATATATTCTGGTCGTTTCTGTTTCCGCCCCCTCTCGAGATAGATAGGTAGCTATACGTAATCAAGCTCCGCTCAGCACACCTGAAGTTATGTTTCCGGCCCCTCGCGAGGTAGATAGGGAGATATACGAAAAAAATCGAATCAAAGATTTCTGAAATCAAAAGGTTTCCGGCCCCTCGCGAGGTAGATAGGTAGCTATACATTGGATCAGTTCAAAATTAAAGAATTTTAGCCCTCCGTTTCCGGCCCCTCTCGAGGTAGATTGGTAGCTATACTAGCTGCAGAATTTTCGCAAATATAGCCAACAAAGTTTCCGGCCCCTCGCGAGGTAGATAGAGGGCTATACGAATGACCGATTGAACAAGAACTTTGAGCGCTACCTGTTTCCGGCCCCTCTCGAGGGAGATAGGTGGATATACGGCAGTAGCATTTACAAAAAGCGCAGAATTCTTGTTTCCGGCCCCTCGCGAGGTGGATAGGTAGCTATACATTAGCTACACTAGCACTTTCAACTATCGCACTTGCACGTTTCCGACCCCTCCCGAGGTAGATAGGTAGCTATACAATAGCAGTCTATAAACATAATTGGAAGCCCGTTTCCGGCCCCTCTCGAGGTAGATTGGTAGCTATACGACTGGATCCCAATGAACAAAGAAATCTCAGACCGGTTTCCGGCCCCTCTCGAGGAAGATAGGTATCTATACTCGAATTATTCGTGAAAATAGAAAATTCATTGAAGGTTTCCGGCCCCTCTCGAGGTAGATAGGTATCTATACTATAGCAGTTCTCACGCTACACGAACCGACAGCGCGTTTCCGGCCCCTCTCGAGGTAGATAGGTAGCTATACTCAAGCACAATTCAAAAAGTAAAAAAAGTTTCGAAAAATAGTTTCCGGCCCCTCGCGAGGTAGATAGGTAGCTATACGAATATTGCACCAACAAACGTATTGCACAAGGTTTATTCAGTTCTCGGCCACTCTCGAGGTTGATAGGTATCTATACTCATAATGCGGCGGATATTACACCAGCTTATGCCTTGTTTCCGGCCCCTCACGAGGTAGATAGATATCTATAAAATCCCACATTGAGAACAGGATTTTCTCTAAAACTATCCAGTTTCCGACCCCTCGCGAGGTAGATAGGTAGCTATACTTTCGAAGAGGTCACAGAATGAAACGATTCATAGCAATCTGGTTTCCGGCCCCTCGCGAGGTAGATAGGTAGCTATACCCATAAAAAAAGACTACATAAGCCGAATAGACAACAGTTTCCGTCCCCTTTCGAGGTAGATAGGTAGCTATACCCCATATCTTGTATGTAAACCTATAACAAGCACTAGATATAAGCTCTTGGAAACTACTATTAGTATACCATATTTTGTAAGAGTTTTCATTTCTGAATACCAAATAAATCACATATCTTTTTTATTCCTCCTAAATGTATAAAGGATACTATTTTATCATTAAAATTACTTTTGTCAAGCCCAAATATAAATTTTTTTTAATACAAAAAACGAACCAGCTTGGCTGATTCGTTTCGTGACTGCAAACTCCTACTTCCTATACATCTTAAATTGTAGGAAGAGGTCGCTATATTTGCCTGTCCATTTATGGTCAAATTTCTCATAAACTTCTAGGTGTTTCATGGTATCAGCGTCCGGATAGAAGGATTTGTCCTCACGAGTCTCCTCTAGGAGCATTTCCTTGGCTGGTAGGTTTGGTGTTGAGTAGCCCACATACTCCGCATTTTTCAGAGCATTTTCGGGTTTCAACATAAAGTTGATAAAGGCATAAGCTGCATCTTGGTTTTTCACGGTTTTTGGAATGACCATGTTATCAAACCAGAGGTTGCTGGCCTCAGTCGGCACGACATATTTGAGGTTAGGATTTTTCTCCAACATCTGGCTGGCTTCTCCTGAGAAGGTCACACCGATGGCAGCATTGTTCTGGATCATGTAACCCTTCATCTCGTCCGCCACAATGGCCTTGATATTTGGAGTCAGTTTGTAGAGCTTATCCACTGTCTCTTCCAACTGCTGAGGATCCTTTGAGTTGAGGCTGTAACCGAGCGAGTTAAGCCCTAGTCCCAGTACTTCACGCGCCCCATCAAAGAGCATAATGGAATCCTTATACTCTGGCTTCCAGAGGTCATCCCAATGCTCAGGAGCCTCATCTACCATGGTTTCGTTGTAGACAATTCCCAAGGTACCCCAGAAATAAGGAATGGAGAATTTATTGCCCGGATTAAAAGACTGGTTAAGGAACTCTGGTCCGATGTTTTCAATTCTTTTCTCGATCAGCAAGACGGACTAGCCATTCAGGAACAGTCACATTTTTCCTAATGCCTTGTTACTTCTCACAAAAGGCGCAGGATCGATTTGAATCATTGATACAAAACCATCTAAAACTTCAATCTTTAAAATATCACTTGGAGTAGGTAGCGCCATCCCTTCATCGATATAAGAAGCTAAAACATTTTCAAGTATTTCACGAGCATTTTTCATCGCTTCATCGATATTTTTTCCTTCTGTACCACCGCCAAATTCTGGGAATTCTACCCAATATCCTGTTCCTTCTTTATGAAAAATAGCTGGATACGTTTTTAACATTCTACTACCTCCGATATGAAAAGACTTAAGAATGTAAAAATTACAATCCTAAATCTTCATTTTCATGAACTGGAATCGTGACAAGATAAGAAAAAACCTCTTTCTTAAAATGATGACAACTTCCTCTTTGAAGAACTTCAACCCATCCATTCTCAAGAGCTAGTTTCACCGTTTCTTTACCTGTAAGTGGCATATATCGTTGTTACCTCCTTACATTTACTATTATATGCATTATGCGCATATTTGTCGAATTAAAACAAACCACTTTTCTCAATAAATACAAAATAAAATAGACCAGTTTCCTAATCCACTTTATTCTATATTGGTCACACTTTGGTCAAAGATTCCAAAAAATACTATCCTATCTTAAAAACTAAATTGTGATGATTACCTTTAAACTAACACTTTAAATATTCTTTGTTTTTCTTTACACTTCCCAAAATGCCCCCTATGGATATTATGAAGCCTATTTTGTTGTAGAAAAAAGTCCCATATCATCTATAATGAAAAGCGACTAAACAACTCATTAGAAACTAAATGGAGGCTAAACAGAACTTATTTTAGAACACTCCATCTTTTCCACTAGGATTTTCAAGAATTAAACAATACTAGAAACTCTGTCTCCTAACAAATTTAGGAGAAACTTCAACAGATGTGACACTTTCCCCTTTAATAATTGCTAAAACACCTTCTATCATTTTTTGGGCTAACATAGCATAATTAGGAGAAATAGTAGACAGAGCTGGAGTATAATATTGCGAAATAGGAATATTATCGAATCCAATTATTGAAATATCATCAGGAATGGTAATCCCCTTCTCATAGCACGCACGAATCAGCCCTTGAACCTTCTCATCCCCAGAAACAAATATCATATCCGGATGATTTTGATTAGATAAATTATTTATAGCATATGAATAAACTGAATCAATTGTAGTTAAACCATAAATAACTTGCAAATCCATTAAATAATTTTTATCAGTCAAAAAAGTACGAATACCTTTTTCACGATCCTTATTAACAAGAGATTCCCCTCCCATAAGTAACAACATACTTTTAATATTCTCTTTTGTTACTAATTCCATCATATCATAAGTGGCTTGAAAATTGTTATTAGATACATAAACAACATCAGGTGTTCGAGATTCTCCAAAAACTATAAAAGGCATATTATTCTTCTGTAAATAATTAATCCGAATATCGTCTTTACTTTCATAAAATACTATTACTCCATCTATTAAGCTTCCTGTACTTGAAATTATTGAATTCCTAATCGTATCTTCTTCACCAAAGTATTCAACAATAGCGTTTACTCCAAACTCTTTACAAGTTTGTAGAACTCTATCTAGTAAAGTTTGAAACCAAATCAAGGGAAAAGAATCAATCTTTTTAACGGAAATCAAAATGTTTGTAGTTTCTTTCTTAGTCAAATTTTTTGCATATGCATTTGGAACATACGACAACTCATCAATGACTTTTTGAATAGCTCGATAAGTTTCTTCTTTTACCTTTTCACCACCGTTAATAACACGTGAAACAGTTTTTGGAGAAAAACCTGATAAATGCGCAATATCATAAATAGTTACCTTTTTACCGTTTAAATTTTTCACTTTAGTCCTCCATTTATGATTTATCTAATATCATTATACAATATTTACTTTTTTTAACAAGAGAATTTAGTAAAACATTTTAATGTATCTTAACAAAAACTTTAATTTCAAAATTTTCTATTTTATACTCTATTCTTCCGATTCAAAAAAATAACATTGACAATTAAAATTTTTATTCTTTACAATTTTTTCTACTTCACAACTGATAAACTTGTATGAAAATAACTTACCACGAAAATATAAAAAATCATTTTCGGTAAAATCCATTGAAACTATAAAAGTATCTAATAACATTTGGACATAGCAGTCTAAGATCGGAATAATCTTTTCCTTAACAATAACTTTTGCTAATATATCATCAGCTGGTAAAGAAGACGAAAATACAATTTCACAAACATCATAAAAAGAATGAAATCTATATACTTGCACTAAAGAATTATATTCAAAATACGTTATTCTTCCACAGTCAAAATTAATATTATATACCTTCATTTATGTTTATCCTTATACTTTGCAAATAATTTCGAGTCAATTATCACCTAAAAAACAAAGGGACAAGAATAACTGCCCCTTTGTTTATTCTATATCAACTAACTTCTTCAACATAAATAACACCAACAATATTTGCTATTTCTTCCATCAGTCGAAGATGTTCAAATCTACCTGATAATTCCAGAGTAATAAATGACGCTATTTTTTTGTCTGGAACATCAAAGTATTCAATTCTGTCAGAATTAACATCTCCAAACGCTGTTCTTGAATCGGTCATTCTGATACCATTTTCTGCACAATAAACCAATACACGATTATAGGCTTCTGTAGATTTAACCACTATATACAATTCAATCATTTTAGAACGATTTTGTAGATATTTTTTTAGTGGTTGGAACATGGATATCACACCCCAAACAGAAATGGCTCCTAAAAGAGCACCCTCATAAAAACCTACTCCAATAGCTAATCCAATTCCTGCCGAAGCCCAAATGCCTGCTGCAGTTGTCAGACCTGTAATTTTCTTTTTATCAGTAATAAGAATCGTTCCAGCGCCTAGAAAACCCACACCTGATATAACTTGAGCTCCTAATCGTGTAGGATCTCCTGTCCCAAATTTATAAGATACGTATTCATTCGTCATCATAATCAAACATGAAGCTAGACAAACAATACTATAAGTTCGGATGCCTGCAGGCTGGGATTTGCTCCCTCTCTCTAAACCAATTATACTACCAATGACCACTGATAAAACAATCCTGACAACTATTTCAATATTTGATAACCCAAAACTAGTGGCTGTCATGATTATTTCCTTACTTTACGCCCCGGTCTTTGTGTGAAGTATAATACCGTTCCAGAAATAATCATCAGAACAATTGTATAAACAAATACCAGAGCTTGTGCATTAGATGTTGCTGTTTCATCACCTGCAGATCGAATCGTAATACCTAATGGTTGAGCTAGGGGATGGTAAAGGAATACAGATAAGTCGAAGTCAGTTAATAAAGAGTTAAAGTTTAAAGCAATAACAGAGAGAACAACCGGTAAAATATATGGAATAATAACCTTCATCATAGTATAAAAAGGTGAAGCACCCATACTTCTTGCTGCATCTTCCATCTCATCATCAACACTAAATAAAATAGCACGTACCATTCTATAAGAGAATGGAATTTTTACAACAATATAAGCGATTAGCAAAATTACTAAACTACCAACTAGAATCTGGTTAAAGACTAAAAGTTGAGGTTGGTTGAAAGTGAACAATAAACTAACTGCTAGAAGTGTACTTGGTAATAGCCAAGGAAGAAGAGCTCCGTATTCGAACAAGAAATCAAATCGAGCTTTATGTTTACGAACTACTCGCGCAAACACAACAGCAAGAACTGTTGCAGTAGTTGCTGCAATGATAGAATATATAAAGCTGACTAGGAATGGAGAAAACGCAGCACTATTACTAAAGAACAATCTGTAATTATCAAGAGTAAAGTTTGATAATGATAAGTTTCCTGTCTGTATTGCAACTGGGTCAGTAAATGAATACAATACAATGAAAATCAATGGTAACATGAAAACAGTGAACAAAGCATAAGCAACAATATGTGCAATGATATTCCATGGTTTAGATACGATTTTTTGTTTTTTCAAAGGTGCTTTCGTTTTAGAAATAGAAATATAATTTCCGCCTTTTTCGATCTTGTTCATAATAGTAAGCAAAATCGTAGTGGCAATACCCAAAATAATTGCTAGAAAGGCGGCTAAGTCACGAGAATTTCCCATTCCAGCAAATGTTATGATCATTGGGTTAATAGTTTGGAATTCTTTCCCACCAACAATCATAGGTGCTGCTACTGCTGATAACCCACTTAGAAAAACCATAATTGTCAGAGCGAATAAAGTAGGAATTAGAGTTGGCAATACTACTTTTCTAAACACTGTAAATGGTTTTGCACCCATATTACGTGCAGCTTCAATAGTATGATAGTCTACACTACGAATTGTATTCGTTAGGAATAAGGTGTGATTAGCAGTACCAGAAAATGTCATAATAAATAGAACTGCACCATAACCAATAAACCAGTTAGGATCTAAAGATGGAATAATACTTTGTAAAAATTTGGTAATCATTCCATATGGTCCATAAACGAATTTATAACCAGTAGCCAAAACTACTCCACCGTAGATTAGTGACGTCATGTATCCTAGTTTTAATATTTTAGCTCCTTTAATATCAAAATATTCTGTAAACAATACACAAAGTACACCAACAACATTAACAGTTATAATCAGTGAGAATGCTAACTTAAAACTGTTCATAATACTCTGAATCGCACGTTGAGATTTAAAAGCTCGTTGTACGACATCAAGTGAAAACTCCCCACCTTTCACAAATACATTAACTACTAAATCAAAGTTTGGATAAATGATGAAAGTTACCAAGAACCAGATTAAGCCTAAACGAATGAGCCAATCTTTCCAATTTAATTTATGACGCATACTGCACCTCCTTAAAATTGCAGAACGTCTGATGGTGTGATAAATAATTCCACACTTTCTCCGACAGATCTAATAGCTGACTGACTATCAATACTTGTTACATTAAGAATTTGATTTTCAGATACCTGAACAGTATAGTGAATTGTAACTCCTGAAAATTCTACATCAATAATTGAACCTTTTAAGACAAAATCCTGATCCGTTTCACGTTTGAAGCGAACTTTTTCTAAACGAATGTAACCTTTTTTATCTTCCAAAAGAACATGAGCATTATTTAGAAGAATTCCGTGAACAGTTTCATCTGTAAGTACGTTAATGTCTCCAATGAAATCACATACAAATTCTGTTTGAGAATTATGATAAATTTCTACTGGTGTTCCCACTTGTTCAATAAAACCATTATTAAAGACAGCAATCCTATCAGATAGCGTTAACGCTTCCTCTTGGTCATGTGTAACATATAGAGTTGTAATTCCCAATTCTTTTTGAAGACGTTTCAACTCTTTTCTCAAATCCACACGTAATTTTGCATCTAGGTTTGACAAGGGTTCATCCAAACATAGGATTTTAGGTTCCAAAACAAGAGCACGAGCTAAAGCTACACGCTGCTGTTGTCCTCCAGATAATTCTGAAACGTTACGTTGCAATTGTTGATCTGAAATCTTAATTTTAGCAGCCACTGCAGAAACCTTGGCTTTAATAACATCTGGAGCAACTTTTTTAACTTTTAAACCAAATGCAATATTATCAAAAACTGTCATTGTTGGAAATAGTGCGTAAGATTGGAATACGATCCCGATTCCACGTTTTTCAGGTTCCAAGTGCGTAACATCTGTGCCATTAACCTCAATACTTCCAGATGAAGGGTCTAGAAAACCTACCAAAGCTCTCAAAGTTGTTGATTTACCACATCCAGAAGGTCCTAGAAAGGTAAAGAATTCTCCTTCCTGAATATCTAAATTAAGATTATCAATCGCGATAAAATCACCATATTTAATTTGAATATTATCAAATTTAATCATATTATTAACTTCCTTTACTAATATATAAAAAGTCCCTCTTAATTTCTTTTGTGTGTGCAGAAACATTAGAGAGACTTAGAATTTTAAAAATTACACTTATGCCCTATTTTACATATTCTAGTTCAGCTTTTTCGACCCATTCGTCCAAATGTTTTCCAACAGCTTCCCAATCAATACTTTGTGGTTTCACTTGATCAACAAATTTCTTAGTAGCTTCTGGTAACTCTTTCACTGCCTCAGTATTTGCAGGAATAGAACCAAAGTTTTTGCTATACTCTACTTGAATTTCTGTTTGACCAAACCAGTTGATGAATTCTTTTGCTAAAGCTTGTTTCTTACTAGTATTCAAAATCATTGTTTGTTCAGTTACAAACGGGACACCAATTTCAGGAGACATTACTTTAAATACAACATTGTTTTCTTTCTGTCCAACTAATGCACCAGAACCCCACATCATTCCATACTGGATTGGGTCATCCTTATCCAACATTTTAACAATTGAACTTTCACCCTTTTGAAGAGTGTACGCATTTTCCAAATATTCTTTAGCTACTTGCCAACCTTTTTCAGAAACACCCAATTCTCCTTTATCATCTAGATAACGAACAAGGATACTTGCCAAGATAGCACGCCCTGTTCCACCTGAGAGCCCAGAAATTGAATATTTACCTTTATACTTGCTACCTAACTCAGTCCAATCTTTAGGCATTTCAGTAACATCAGGAGCACCAATCAAAACTAATGGTTGAACAATTACAGGATTGTAATAATTATCTTTATCTGATAAAGATTGGTCAATTTTATCTAACCATGTAGGTTTAAACTGTACCAATAATTTTTGATCTCTAATTTTATTTGAATCAACAGCTCCAATACCAAATACCATATCAGCAACTGCATTATTTTTTTCAGCAATAACACGATCTGCCAACTGAGCACCTGGAATGTCAACCATTTTAATATTGAAACCAGCTTCTTTTGCTTTAGCAGTTAGCCAATCTCCACGTCCGTTTGAAACAGAGTTAGAATAAATTACTAATTCTTGGCTCTTATCAGCTTTTTCTTCTGATTGAGGTGTATCGCTCGAAGAATTTGATGAATTAGTTGAACCACCTGAACATGCTGCCAATGTTGTAACTGCAACCCCTGCAGCTAAAAGCGATAATAATTTAGATTTTTTCATATGAAATCTCCTTTTTATTTTTAATTATAATTTTATTTTAAAATTTTTCGCAATATGGAACAAAGCGTCTCATATCTTCAAATACTGTGTAATCGATACGATTTACTGTAATGACAGGAATCTTTTCAAGCAGAACTTCGGTTAATTCCTTTTTCACTTTAGTAAACTCTTCATTTTCTTCTTCAGTTAATGGAACTCGAAGATATCCAATTGAGATATGGAATTGATAGCGATCATGATTAGGGAATCGAACACCTGCTTTTTCAGAAACATATGTTCTAATTTCTTCTAATCGTTTAGCTGATTTTTCATCGGCTGGTTCTACTAAAATGTTTTGATTTCCCATTTCAGTCACACGCATATGAATATCTTCGTTTAGCAATGGGAAAATTTCTAGTTGTTTTGCAAAGTAATCATGAATTTCTTGTAATGGCGTATCCAATGGTAGATGGCTACTCCAAAATTCAGGCTCACGATTTTCATGGCAAAGCAATTCAATTACAGTCATATGAATAGAATCTCTTGGAGTTAATGTGAATTTGTCTATAAATGGTAACTCTCTATAGCGTGATTGAATGATATCAACAACTTCCATCAAATCTGAATTAGTATAAAGATTTGCTACAACTGTATTTCCGGGAAAATGATTAAATTCCCCGTTCTCTTTGAACTTAATTTTTGTTAAGTTTTTCATAAAAAGACCTTCTTTTTTATTTTTGACATCGGTGTCATTCATGTTTACATTATACAATGTAAACGATTACTTTGTCAAGCGCTTTCATAATTTTTTTTTTGATTTTTTTTTATATATACATATCACAAGACTATTGTGCTTTATTATTTATTGTATCCATTAGGATTTTTGGATTGCCAATTCCATGTATCTCTACACATGTCTTCAACCGTTTTCGTAGTCTTCCAATTTAACTCCTTATACGCTTTGTCTGCATTTGCATAACAAGTCGCAACGTCTCCTGATCGTCTTGGAACAATTTTATAAGGAATTGGAACCTTATTGACACTTTCAAATGTATTTACAAGTTGTAATACACTAGTTCCCTCTCCTGAGCCCAGGTTATAAATATAAACATCTGTTTTTTCGGATACTTTTTCTAAAGCTTTTATATGCCCTATCGCTAAATCCACTACATGGATATAATCGCGAACACCAGTACCATCTACCGTATCATAATCATCTCCAAAAACACTTAGCTCTGATCGCTTGCCTACAGCTACTTGTGCAATAAAAGGCATCAAGTTGTTGGGAATTCCAGAGGGGTCTTCACCAATAAGCCCAGACTCATGAGCCCCAATCGGATTAAAATAACGAAGCAATGCAATACTCCACTCTGAATCTGCTACATGAACATCTTTTAAAATTTGTTCAAGCATCACTTTGGTGTACCCATAAGGGTTTGTTGCACTTGTCGGCATTGTCTCAATGAGGGGTGATTGATTGTGAATGCCGTATACAGTCGCACTCGATGAAAATACAATCTTCTTAACTTTAAACTCTGACATCACTTCAACAAGAGCTAATGTGCTCATAATATTATTTTCGTAGTACATCACAGGCTTTTGCACGGATTCGCCGACAGCTTTGTATCCTGCAAAATGAATTGCAGCGTCAATTGATTCTTGTTCAAATACTTTTCTCAATGATTGTTTATCGCAAACATCAAACTCGTAAAACGTAGGACGTTTTCCTGTAATTGCTTCAATACGATCTAACACTAAGATGCTGGAGTTCGAAAGATTATCAACAATGACAACTTCCTTCCCTAAATTTAATAATTCTACTACGGTATGGCTACCTATATAACCAGCTCCGCCTGTCACCAATATTGCCATTTGGGTTCCTCCTAATTAATTCCAACCGACTTAACAAATCTCATAAATGCTTCATGTCCAAACGGAGTATTCTTATAAACGCCAGCATCTTCGAGAACTCTCGCAAACACTTGTCCTACTTCGTGTTGAACTACGCGATTAACCTCTTCTTTTTTAATATTAGGATATTTTTCTTTCAATTGATCAGCCCATTCTAAATGATAGTTTGCAATTGAATTTTTTTCTCCTAAAAGATATTTTTCAACTTCTTCTAACTCTGTTTTCAAACGAGGTGGTAAAATCGCAAGTCCCATCACTTCGATTAACCCGATATTTTCCTTTTTAATATGTTGTACATCTTGATGAGGGTGGTAAACACCATCTGGGTATTGTTTAGTAGTATGGTTATCTCTCAGAACAATATCCAATTCATATCTTCCATCCACTTTACGAGCAATAGGAGTCACCGTATGGTGTGGAATATCTTCAGTCTTAGCAATGATGTCTACTTCTAAATCTGAATATTCTCTCCAGATATTTAGGATTTTAGTAGCTAATTCTACCAAACGATTTTTATTTTCACCTTGTAGCCTAATCACTGACATCGGCCACTTTACAATACCTGCTTTAACATCCTCAAAGTCTTTAAAAAGAAATTCTCTCTCAATTTTTGCTTTTTCCATTGGGAAAATATGTTTTCCTCCCTGGTAGTGATTATGACTAAGAATAGAACCTCCTGAGATAGGAAGATCAGAATTTGAACCAGCAAAATACCCTGGTAAAATATCAACAATCTCCAATAATTGTTCAAATGTTTTGGACGTAATAGCCATTGGTACATGTTGACTATTCAAGAATATCGCATGCTCATTAAAATATGAGTATGGGGAATACTGGAAACCCCATACTTCGTCTCCCAGTTCCAACCGAATAATTCTATGATTAGCACGTGCTGGATAATTTATTCTCCCCTGATAACCTTCATTTTCCATACAAAGTAAACATTTTGGATAATTAGATGACTTTACCAATTTCTCTGCTGCGATTGTTTTCGAATCTTTTTCCGGTTTTGATAAATTGATTGTAATTTCAAGTGAACCATAATTAGTTTCAGTATGAAAAGCTATATTTTTAGCGATAGCTGACAATTTAATATAGTCGCTATCTTTACTTAACTGATAGAACTCTTCAACTGCTTCCTGTGGCGAAACATCATATGAACTCCAAAAAATATCATTAAGACGACTTGGTAATGGAACGATAAAATTCATCAGCTCTGCACCTAAACATTCCTTTGCCTCAGCTAAATCAGCAATTTTACCATTCTTTAAAGCTATTTCTACTAAATTGTCTTTTAATTTTTTAAGATCACTATCATTTGAAATCTTATCAGTTCCTTCTTCACCGATTAAAGCCAATATTCTATTTTTTATATATATTTGGTCCATCGATTTATAAATTCCATATTCAATAACTTTATTAGCAAAATTATCTACTATTGTCTGCATATATACTCCTCTTTAACTATAATACTCCAATTTCCTGATAATCTAACCATTTATAAATAGATTTTGTTGTATGGGACATCTTATCAAGAATATTAATAACTTCTAAAAATACAATAGCTTCATCAACATTTGAGGATTCAATAAGAAAGTTCTCTACTACTTTGTCTCCTAGTTTCTGACATAGACCAGATATCAACTTACATTTTTTATTATAGTCATATACGTCAGGTTCATAGTTTCTATTCTTATACCATGTTAGAGTTTTCTTTAAGTGATCCCCTAGAATAAAATGTATTTTTAGCATTTCATAAAATAATGGTCCCCATTCATGCATTGTATGAATATTTTTTAAATTCTTAACTATTTCAATGATTCGATCACCAATACGTTCAATATCTGTGGATAATTTTACTATAGTTATAATTTTTCTCAAATCAACAGAAACAGGATGTTGTAAACAGATAAGTTCAATACCTTTCATATCTATTGTAACAACTGCTTCATTAATAACTAAATCATTATCTATAATACTTTGTTTTTGAACTTCGGTTAAGTCATCAAATATCATTTCATATTTTTTTATTATAGAAACCCATATATCTTCTAGATTATTAGACAACTCAATAATTTCATTGTCAAAATGCTTTCTCAACATTATCTAACCTCAATAATCAATTGCACTATAAAGAACTCGTATAGATAACTGTCTTTATAGTTCATCATATGATGAAATTATTTTAAACATTAATTATCAAAATACTTGCATCATCTTTTTTACCATAAATAGGATCAATATTTGTAGATTCTTTTCTCATTTCAATTAACTCTCCAAAATTGTAGCCTGAATTTTGAGTATAAAAATCGTAAAAACCATCAGTCATTAAAACAATATGATTACTAGTCACTTCCAAACTACCATTGATAACATGATTTATACTACTTTTGTCTAGTGAACCTATCCAATATCCATCTGGTTTATTAGCTAGCTTCCTAATATTTTGTAATATAGTCTTTTTATCAACTTCATCATTAGATTTGATTGAAAATTTTCCTTGTTCAAAAAGGCAATCTACTCTATGGTCTGTAATAGTTTGATTGTTGACTATCATAACACAATCGCCAATCATTATGTATTCTAATTTTAAACCAGATAATTTCGCAAAAATAAAGGCAAAAGTTGGTAACTGGTAATAATCATCAAACTCACACTTATCTATCTCTATTATTTTTCTAACGTCATCCAAAACAAGCTCGAAAATTTTCTTCAATGATAACGAATCGTCACAATACTGCTTGAGACATTCAGAAATAAGGTGAGATACTTCTGAAACTGAATAACCTATAGAGTCTTTTGAATTAAATAAATCTGTTGCTCCATCTATAATCCAGAAATATTGATTTTTGTAATCTACGCTATCTTCGTTCTCTATAGTGCTACCTTGTATTGAGCATATTCTATCTATCTTCATAATGACGTTTAAAACTCCTTTGTCCAAATAGAAGGCAAATTCCAATAATAGTTAAAAGCAACTCAACCATTTTATTTAATCCAGTTTTTGGTAATGCATGTTGATTATTTTTTGTCTTAACTACTTCACTAACATTAGTTACGTCATATTGTTTTTGTGAAATTTCTCCTGTTACTACATTACCTGAATCATGATTTGATTTTTCAATTTTATCATCTACACTATTTACTGAGTAATTATTAGCTAAATTATTATTGTTTTCAGCTACAGGTTTTATTTCCTCTACATGCTTATCTGAGTGGTTATCTGAGTGATTAACTGAATTTTGCGAAAAGATTTTATAACTTTCATTCTCAGTTATAATATTAAAATCACCGACACTATTATTTGTGTCTGAACTGGTCCCATTAAAATCAGTTTTAAGTAAAGAAACATGATTTCCAGTTAAATTGGAAAGTTGGTTATTTAAGACAGTGATACTTCCAGCGGATTCTTCAATTACGATTCCGTCTTTACCTCCTGAAATGATATTATCAGACACTACCAAATTGTCGCTGACTCTTAACATTTCAATATTTGGCTGTTCAGGATTTTTCGAATTATTACGAATGATATTCTTTGTTACAGTAATATCAGTTACTTTTCCAAGATAATCTGCACTATCTTTTGCAACTCGTATTGCTTTAGTGTTAGAATCAGCAATATTAAATACATTTCCAGTAATAGTCACATGTTTATTCAAATCTAATATATCTTTAACATTTTTATAACTATAAGCATTAACTAAAGCGGCACCATTTTCACGATAGTGTCCACTTTCCTCTTTAGTTTTCTTATCAAACCTATTTCCTTTTATTAAAATATCAGTAAATCCTGTAAAGCGAACACCCGCATACATCATATTATCAAAATGATTATTTAGAATTTTAATATTTGAAGGATTTTCAGTTGTTGCAGTTTGATAATGTGTCCCAATTGCAGTTACTAATTCACCTGATTTTTCACTTTTACCAAAATAAGAATTTTGAATTGTTACATTTTCAGATTTTTGACCATTATCATTTAATGCATATGGAAAGCCTTTTCTGGTTAATGGCTCTATTTGAATAGACTCCTTACTGATAATCTGACCATCCTTCATAGTCTTAGGGAGAGCTTGTCCCAAAAACCGAGAGTTGTCTACTAGTACATTTTTTGAACCTGCAATTTGAATGGCATGTCCCTGATAGCTATCTTTAAAGGTTACATTACTTATTGTTACGTTTTTTGAATTTCCTATAGCAAAGGCTCCTGAAGAATTAATCAAAGGGAGATTCTTAGCTTTTGTCCTCTCTTCATTCAAAGCTCCGTTCATATCAATTGTTCCACCAGAGTAACTGATATCTTCGGTTGGTTCCCACTCAACTTGATCTCCATCATCAGTGAATAAACCTGTCATGAATACAATAGAAGGATGATTTTTGATATTGATACCATTTAATATTGTAGCTTTTTCATGTACTTCTAGGTGTGTATGACTTCTCAAAAAGACAATTTCTTTAACTAAATAAGTCCCCTCAGGAAAATATACTTTTCCTCCACCTAATCCTTTAGCAGCTGCATCTATTGTATCTTGAATTGCTTGTCTGTCATCATTAACCCCATCGCCTACTGCACCATAATCTTTTACATTTAAAGCCGAAACTTCAATTCCTTTTTCTAAGGCAGTGTTACTCTCTCGCACTTCATTACTATTAGAGGTATCTGCAACTTCGTTCTCAGAACTAACTGACTTTGAATAAGTACTAATAAAATCAGTCAAACTGTCATGTTTACTAGTTAAGGAACCTTCTAAAGTTTTGATAGTTGAATTAGAAAGGGCACTATTAGAAACAAGAGGAGAATCTTTCATTTCATCTTCAAAAGTTCCAGTATTTACCCCATCTTCTTTATATTCTTTATTAGATATCAAAGGAGAATCAACATTACTATCAGTTAATTGTGAAATAGAAGAGTCAATCCCAGTAGGTTTATCATAATTATTAGTTGATGAGCTTTCTAAACTATTGGTGGTTGAAGTAGAAAGCTTATTCATAGATATCTGTGAAGTACTTGTAATAACTTCATCAGCAAAAACACTTTGTACCCCCAAGAATGAAACCGCTACCAAAACAGAGCACAATCCAACCTTAAGTTTCCGAATACTAAAAACCTCATTGTGAACAAAATGCTTCATAAAACACCTCCAAATTTTTTATTGTTTTTTTACTATGTATCACTAAATTTTTTTACATCAGACAAAATGACACCGCTGTCATTATCCTTATCATATATTTTCTAAATAAAATTGTCAAGGGATAACACAATAAAATACAACATTTTTTTAAAGCGTAATCATATTTAAAACTTTATATCTGTTCTATAAACCAAAAATATTATTTAGTCTCTTCCAACATTTTTAAATGGACAGAACAATTTCATAGTGAAAATGATAAAATATTTTTTAATAGCTCTTAATACTGTTTCACAAAAAATAGACCAATTTCTTGATCTACTTTACTTTATATTAATTTCTAAAAATTTAATTTTGGTCAAAATTTGGTCATGATTTGGTCAAAAAAACAAAAAATACTAAATTATTTTTAAAAATTAACTTGTGATGATTGCCTTAAAATAAACACTTTGCATATTCTTTGCTTTTCTTTGCATTACTTAAAATGCCCCCTGCTGGAATCGAACCAGCAACTACTCCTTAGGAGGGAGTTGTTATATCCATTGAACTAAGGGAGCTAGAGAAAAACCCTGCTGGGTGAGCAGAGTTTTTAGTCGAATTAACGACGGATTTCTTTGATACGAGCTGCCTTACCTTGAAGTGCACGCAAGTAGTACAATTTCGCACGACGTACTTTACCGTAACGAACAACTTCGATCTTTTCAACACGTGGAGTGTGGATTGGGAAGATACGCTCAACACCTACACCGTTAGAGATTTTACGAACTGTATAGTTTTCTGAGATGCCAGCACCTTTACGTGCGATAACAACACCTTCAAAAATCTGGATACGTTCACGGTTACCTTCGACAACTTTTGCATGTACACGAACAGTGTCACCAGGACGGAATGATGGGATATCTGTACGAAGTTGACCTTCAGTCAAGCTTTGGATTAATGGATTCATTTTATTCTCCTATCTTTGTCAATCTTGAGGAACCTTCCTCAGCGGATAAACTGTATTTTTGTGCGTCCATTACACACAAGATACAGTTTACCAAATTTCCACCTAAAAGTAAAGAAATTTATAGCAGAATTCCTAAAAAAATCGCTAGAAAACCACCTATGTAGGTTAAGACTAAATAGCTATAAAATACCTTCTTGTCACTAAGTAGTCTTTGCAGCTCATCATTCAAGGTTGAAAAGGTCGTCAACCCACCACAGAAACCTGTCGCTAGGATGGCATAGACTTCCTTGGACTCCACATGGTTGTAGAGCAAGCCAATCAAAAAACAACCGAGAAGATTGGCTATGAGAGTTCCTAGGGGCAATTTCGAGGATTGATTGTATTGGGAAAAGAAATAGCGCACTAGGGCTCCAAAGCCACAGGCGATTGCAAGATAGATGATTACCATTTCTTCCTCCCTAGATAATAAGCCAAGAGCAAGCCTCCACCGATACTCAAAAGCAAATACATGACTAAACTAAGATAACGCCCGGTATCAAGCAATTTCACAGCATCAAGCATTAGACTAGAAAAGGTTGTTAAACCACCGCAAAAGCCTGTACTCAGCGCCAAAACCAAACCTTTACTGCTTCCCTTATAGACCAGATAGCCTTTTACCAGATAGACCAAGCAGAAAATCCCCAGATAGTTGACAAGGAGGGTTCCCCAAGGAAAGTCAGGACTGGCTGGCAACTGACTAGATAGAAAATAGCGGACAAGTCCACCCAACATAGCAGCTAAAAAAATCCCTAGCGGATAGAATTGTTCTTTTTTCATTTGATGTTTTGATCCTGATATTCACGCGAACGTTTGAGTATGTCCGAAAAAGTTGCGACAATAGTCTCCTGATAGCGCCTATCTTCTACACGACTTCTGACTTTTTCAAAAATAACTTCTTCTCTCTTAGTATCTAAGATTGGCTTACCAGATGCTTTTTTATAAGCGACAACCCCTTCAACTAAGTGCATCCGTTCTTCTAGGAGCTTGACGATTTGGTCGTCTATTTGATCAATTTCTTGCCGAATACTATTTAAATCCATAGTGCCTCCTCCTTTATTTGAATTATTGTATCAAAAAGCCACCAAATAGGCTAGTGAAATCCCAAAATAACTAATAAAAAACGCACTGACTCCTTCCAGTCAGCGCAGTTTGATTCTTATCCTACTTTTGCAGCCAATTCTTCTGCGAATTGTTCCAAACGTTCGATGTCTTCTTCTTCGGCAGAAAGATCCACTTTAACACACTCTGAACCTTTTTCTGCTCCTGTCGCTACAAAAACGCGATCAAAGTCATCAACAGCCTTACAGAATTCGTCGTAGAAGGTGTCACCTGAACCGACCACTCCGTAGATTTTACCATTCAAGTTGAGGTCTGCTAGGTCTTCGTAGAAGTCCATCATCTCATCTGGCAACTCTCCATCGCCATAAGTATAGGTCGCAACGATTGCGATGTCAGCTTCCAAGAAGTCTGAAGCGTCAACAGTCGTACATTCATCCACATCGACATCCAAACCCAAGTCACGCAATTTATCTGCAACAATATCTGCAATTTCTTCGGTATTACCGGTCATACTGGCAAATACAATTTTTGCTAATGCCATATCGTCCTCCTCAATTTATCTTTCTCCATTATATCATATCTTTTTCATTTTAAAAATAAAAATTCTTGTGCTACAATGAAATGAGAAAGAATTGAGGTTATTTATGGAAATTTGCCAGCAAATTTTAGAGAAAATCAAAGAATACGATGCCATCATCATTCATCGTCATATGAAACCAGATCCAGATGCCTTGGGAAGTCAGGTAGGCTTGAAAGCTCTTCTCAAACACCATTTTCCAGAAAAGACCATCAAAGCAGTCGGTTTTAACGAACCAACTCTAGCTTGGATGGCAGAAATGGACACTGTACAAGATAGTGACTACCAAGGTGCTCTTGCTATTATTTGTGATACAGCGAATCGTCCTCGTATCGATGATAAACGCTATGAACAAGCTGATTTTACCATCAAAATCGATCACCATCCAGATGATGATGTTTATGGTGACCTATCTTGGGTGGATACAAGTTCAAGCAGTGCCAGTGAGATGATTACTCTATTTGCTCAAGAAAATCAGCTGGCTTTGTCTAGTGAAGCGGCACGACTTCTCTATGCAGGAATTGTCGGGGATACGGGGCGTTTTCTCTACCCGTCAACTAGTGCTCGTACCTTTAGAATAGCTGCCCAGCTTCGAGAAGTTGATTTTGACTTTGCTGGATTGTCTCGTCAAATGGATACCATGAGCTTCAAGATTGCAAAACTTCAAGGGTATGTCTATGATTACTTAGAAGTTGATGAAAACGGAGCCGCACGCGTTCTGCTTACTCAAGAAATCTTGAAAAGATATAAGGTTACAGATGCTGAAACAGCAGCGATTGTTGGAGCACCTGGTCGAATTGATACTGTTAAGGCTTGGGCCATCTTTGTTGAACAAGCTGATGGTCACTTCCGTGTGCGTATGCGCAGTAAAATCACCCCTATCAATGAGATTGCCAAACGCCACGATGGGGGCGGACATCCATTAGCCAGTGGCGCCAATTCCTATAGTCTAGAAGAAAATGAACAAATATACAAAGAGCTTAAAGATGCTCTGCAGATTCACCAAGGCTAAGAAAGAATTTTCTTGGCCTTTTATATGCACTATTCTTAAAATATACGGTTTCTTTGTACCTCAGTTTATGGTATAATAAGTCAAACTGAAAAAAGGAGACTTAGTAATGGAAAAAAATCGTTTGTTTATCCTCATTTCTGCTGGAGTAGCAATCCTTGGTTCTCTCTTGCCATGGGCTAGTATAAATGCGGGTGCTTTTGGGTCCTATAGTATGAATGGTTACCAAGGAGATGGGTGGCTTGTCATTATCGCAGCTATTGTATCTATTGTTCTTGCGTGCTTGAATAATATGAATAAAGCAATGTCTAAAGGGTTCTCAATTGGTGTCATTGTTTCGGGTGCAATTGCAACTCTCGTCACACTAATTAATCTTTTTAATGTAAATAAGTACATGTCTAACTTTGGTGGATATGGCATTTCAATCGGCTTTGGTTTGATTCTGGCTCTTCTTGCTAGTATTGCACTAGTTGTAACTGGTCTCTTGGCAATGTCAGGCGGTAAAATCACAAAAGATTCATTTGCAGAATTAGCTGAATCAGGAAAAGATTTTGCTCAAACAGTCGGACGCGTAACGACTACTACCGTAAAAACTGCAGTTGAGGAAATCAAAAAAGAAACTCAAGAACATAAAAAAGAAGAAACTACAGCTGAAAAAACAGAGACCACACAAGAGGAAACTGAGCAAAAAGAAGAAACTACAGAACCAGCTCATGTCGAAGCTGAAACAGAAAACAAAGAACCTGTTAAAGAAGAACCAGTTGAAACTGAACTAGCTGAAGAAGAAAATACTGAAAATAAGACTGTTGAAGAAAGTGAAACAGTAAAAGAAACAGCCCAAGAAGAGACAGCCGAATCTAAAAATGAAAAGAAAGAAGAACAAAAAGATCCAAGTCAGGCGGACCAATAATTCTTCTCCTATCACCTCAGTAAAAACTGGGGTGATTTTTATCGATATTTTTAATAAAATCAGGGAAAAGACTTGCCAAACTTATCAGAATCTGATAGACTAGTAAGGTAACAATCTATGGCTCGCAAAGAGACCATGGCAGAAAGGAAATATTGCAAAATGAAAAAAGATATCCATCCAGAATATCGCCCAGTTGTCTTCATGGACACAACTACTGGTTACAAATTCCTTAGCGGTTCAACAAAACGCTCTAACGAAACTGTTGAGTTCGAAGGCGAAACTTACCCATTGATCCGTGTGGAAATTTCATCAGACTCACACCCATTCTACACTGGACGTCAAAAGTTCACTCAAGCAGATGGACGCGTGGATCGTTTCAACAAAAAATACGGTCTCAAATAATCAACCGCATTTATTGCTTAAAAACGTTGATACAAAGCCTTTTCCAAAAAGTTGGAATTGGCTTTTTTTTGTTTTTAGTACCGTTTTTGGTACCGTCTTGGAAAACTAACCTTTTGCACTATCCAGATAATCTACAAATTTTGTGATAGCTTTCTTCTCTCCTGCTACTGTAGAATGGCTATAAGTATCCAAGGTCATCTGACTACTTGCATGCCCTAACCTTTTGGCCGCATTGACAGGGTCAACCCCTACTTCAATCATCAAGGTAGCATGAGTATGTCTGAATCCATGAGGAGTTATCTTCTTCAAGTCATGTTTCCTAATAATGCGCTTTAGAACACTATTGATATAGTCCTGATATAAAGGCTCTATCTTTCCATCTCGGCCAACAAACGTAAACATGTAATCACTATCAATCAATGGGGTAACTGACAGTTGCCCCTTTTCTTTTCTGCTCTTTTGTTTCCACTCTTTCAAAATCGAGACTGTCTCAGTATCTAAAGGAATTTGCCGTATTGAAAACTTGTTTTTGGTGCTTTTCTCAACGGCTTTCCCCTTGATTCTACCTAGGTTTTTGCTGATAGAAAGTAATTGATTGTCAAAATCGATGTCAGACCACCTCAAAGAATACAGCTCCCCTTTCCTTAAACCACTATAGGCCAACAAACGAAATAAGGCATAGTTTTTATAAGGCTCTTCTGCCTTAATAATGGCTAAAAACTCATGCAACTCCTCAACGCTAAAGAAGTTATCTGACTTCTTCCGCTCTCTTTTTGGGAGTATCACTTGTTTCATTGGGTTGTCTGTAATCAATTTCATTTTCAAAGCAAAATCAAACACTTGACTAGTGTAAGATTTGACCTGTTTGATATTCCTAAAAGTCTGACCTTTTTCGGTAATAAAGTCCTGACATTGCCAAGGAGTAATTTTGGAAATTTTCACCTTTCCAAGAACTGGCAAGATATGAATTCTAAACAAATCATCTGTACGGACGCTTGTCGTCCTCTCTACTGTGTTTTGATAAGTTTTGAACCATTCCTCAAAAACTTCATCAAAACGTCTCTCAGAGACTCTCAGAAGTTCTGAGAGGTCTCCTGACGCTTTTTTGTGGTAAATCATAGCTTCATACTGTCTAGCTTCTCTACGGCTCTTAAAACCGCCTTTAAAGAAGTCTTTACGTTTGCCATCAATCACCCTGTAGATTCTGACCTTATAAAGATACCCTGATTTAGACTTTTTAGCCTTATATTTAATAATAGACATTCTAATTTCTCCTTTATTTTTTAAGGTTTCGGAGCTTATAAAATAAAGAAATCATGATTGTCTGTTATTTCTTATTCTTCTTGCAATCTCTTGTATTCGTCAGAATTTATCCATGCCTCCCAGACATAATGATAAGGAGAGTCTTCTGCACTTGATTTGTTAATCATGAAAGGAATAAGGCCTTGTTTTTCATCAGCTATAAATTCCTTAATAGCTTTAACCAAAACAGGGTTGAAGCCTTTTTTGCTTGCTAGAAAATCAATGTAGTCAGACAAGGATTCTGATTGATTGAGTTCTGCAAGTATAATAGCAAGATCTTCTCTAAAAGGTGTCCATTTAGTAATTTTATTTTCTATACTTGTACCTTTTGTCAACACTTTATAGAAATCTTTGATCATTTCTTTAGGTGCTCCTGGATCTTTTAGTACAGGATTATCATCAAGCCCTAGTAAGTAAGGGATAGATACTCCAAAGTATTCTGATAGAATTTGCGCATTTTTAGCATTTGGACTTCTACTCCCTTGATTGTAATTTCCGAGAGTAGAGTAGCCTATACCTGTAGCCTCACTTATTTCTTTAAGAGATAATTTACTGTTTTTAACAAGTGTTTGAAAGTTTGTCAAATAATAATCCTCCTTTTTGACATATTATAACACAAATTACACAAAAGAGAAAAAACTCTTGACACAAAACACAAAAGAGATTATAATTTAATTCAAGATACACATTTGTGTATTTGATTCGGAGCTTATAAAATTAAGAAAGGGGTCAGAATATGACAGAAAACTTTACCATCCACTTCCCAAAAGCAACCGAAAAGAAGTTGCTTGCCCGTTACGATACCATGCTTCAGAAAGCTATCGAAAAAGCTTTTGAAGATCAGGAACTTTATAAACCTATGCTACGAATGTCAGGTTTATGCCGTTGGTTGGACATCTCAACGACAACTTGCATAAAATGGCAACGCGAAGGCATGCCCCACATGGTCATTGACGGAGTGACCTTGTACGATAAACACAAAGTCGCTCAATGGCTACAACAATATGAAAGATAGGAAATACTATGACTTACATTTTTGAAGATAATTGTTACTATATCCCTAAAATTCTCTTTCAAGAGACTTATTACCAAGATTTGAGTATCGATGCTATAGTAGTTTATACAATCCTGAAAGATAAACAAAAGGAGGTTACAAGTAAAGGATGGATTGATTCTGAAGGCAATATTTATCTGGCCTATCGTTTGTCTGAAATGCAAAAGATGTTCGGTGTAGGAAAAAAGAAAATGATTAATATCCTACGTATGTTGGAGGAGCACAATCTGATTGAACGAGAAAGAGAAGTTGTATTCTACGGATACAGCTTACCTTATCGGATTTATATCAACGAAATATGAGGTGATGAAAATGATAAAAATATTCTTTGGCAATGATCCTGGTATTCGAGCACAGTTAACCCAACAGCTAACTTCCTACTCTATTAATTTTCAAAGCTATGAAGAGGAACAACTTACTGAACAAGTCTTTCTGGAAATGTTGAAACAGACAAGTGATTTCTTTGATTTGCTAAATCCTAATCTAGTACACTACAAACTGGATAATCGGCTTAGTCTCAAACAATTTATCCATCGAATTTTATCTGATAAGGATAAATATTTAAGACTACCAATTGCGATTGTCAATGACCGAGTTTACTCTGGAGTATCAGTAGAGGATGTTCGCATGTTTATTCCTAAAGAACGTAGAAAAATTGAAAGACAGCACCTCTTCAGAAAGTTCGAAGAATTGGAGGCAGGAGCCCTATTCTGGAGAAACTTTGACTCATTCAGAAAACAGTCAGAATTACGTTGGTTTGAACTATATGATTTATTATTTGCTGATGAATCTGACGATTTAGGAGAGATCAAAAAAGCTAAAGACCGATTCTTTACATATAAGAATAACAAGCAAATTCCTCCTGAAGATATCATCGAAAAAATTCAAAAAATATTTTTGATTGAGAGAGTAGATTTTTTCAAAAAATCTATTTCAAGTTTGCAAAATTTCTAGTCCCAAAACAGTTATGAAAACGACTATGAAAATATTTTGAAAATGAGATTTTGAGACTAAATTTTTGAGCTTTCTCAAAATTTATAACGCGTGCGCTTCTAACAGCACGCTGTGTTCCCATTTCGTGGGATTTTACTACACCCATTTTTTGGCAAGTTTGACCGTAGCAAAATGAAAATGGTCCGACGTAGTCGGCTTGGGGTTGCTCCCCCAAGAATGTCATTTTACGGAGGTCTTTACGCAGACAAAAAAGAGGCGCCGATAGGCGACCTCTAAAAGAAAGGAGGTTTATTTGGATTTAAAAGTTAGTTTAGATAATATTACTATAACTGCTGAAATACGCCACAGTAGTTTCAATAATTTTAAAAAATTAGTTAGCAACCATATTGCAATCATCACTCAAAAAGCTATGACAGATATGTTTCAAGCCTATACCAAGTCTGGGGGGCAAGTTATCCTCCATTTAGAGTATGATAAACTAAAAGGACAAGCTCGAAATGCTCGCCCTTTCCGAATGGAGTTTAATCCTAACAAACTCCGAACAGTTGATACTGAAATTCTTAATACGATTATACCATATCTAGAAGATATTTCAATCACTCGAGCTGACTTAGCTTTTGATTTTTTTAATCTTGATTGTAGTGAATTCATTTTAGAAAAGAAGGGACGGCCTACTGCAACAAAAGAATGGAGAGATAAAAATGGTAAGCTTGAAACAAAATATCTAGGAGCTTCAAGGTCAGAAAAACAAATTCGACTATACGATAAAAAAGTTGAACAACTGACGAACGGAAGTGAAGATGAACGACAAAACGCACAACAATATGAACATTGGTGGAGATTAGAATTTCAGTTACGAAGTCGCTCCGTTGAAAATATTTTTGAGGTTATTGACACTATTATTTTCAAACCGTTTTATTTTGAAAGTCTCGAAATTGAAACTCAACTTTATCTATTAGCTTTAACACGTGATAAAGGAATCTGGAATAAAGTTAGCAAAAACACTAGAAGTAAATACAAGAAAATTTTGGAAACCCATCAAACTTCCGATACTGATTATTTGCAATTGATGAAAAATCTGTTACATAAAGAACGACCCAAACTAGAAAAACAACTTGCTTTTTATGGGGGTCGTTAGGCATTCTTCGGAATGCCTTTCGCTCTTCGGAGCGAAACAAAAAGAGAAGTTTATGGCTCGAACTTCTCTTTTCATCGGACTGTTTCGACAGTCCGATTGCTCTCTTTCGAGAGAGCAAAACCGTCGGAGACCGCACACTTTTCCGGAGGTAAAGTATAGTGCGTTATACTTTACTTGGAAGTAGTGCCGTTCTCAGTAAAGAACACCGCATAAAGGCTTGCTTATGTGTGGCAATTTTTAGCCACACGCTCGGCGACCCTTTGAGCCGAGAAAGGATGAATTATGAGTTATGTTGTAGCCAGAATGACGAAGTACAAATCAGGTAATTTAGGTGGAGCTTACAGACACAATGAACGTATTTTTAAGCAACACAGTAACAAGGATATCGATATCGAACGCTCACATTTAAATTATGAATTGACAGATAGGGATCGCTCTATGTCGTACGAAAAGCAAATCAAAAACTATATAGACGAGAACAAAATTTCTAAACGAGCTATTCGAAAAGATGCCGTTCTATGCGATGAATGGATTATAACATCTGATAAAGATTTTTTTGCTAAACTTACTCCCGAAGAGACAAAACGATTTTTTGAAACTTCTAAAAATTATTTCGCTGAAAACTATGGTTTAGAAAATATTGCTTATGCTAGTGTTCACCTAGACGAAAACACACCACACATGCACATGGGAATTGTACCAATGAAGCAAGGAAAGTTATCGTCCAAATCAATTTTTAATCGTGAAGAGTTGAAAAAAATCCAAGATGAACTCCCAAAGTATTTATCTCAACATGGTTTTCATCTCCAACGAGGAGAACTTGATAGTACAAAAAAACATTTATCAACACAGGAATACAAGGACAAGCAAGAGGTTCTTCAAAAAATCGAAAAACAAATTGACGAAAAATTCGATAAAATGATAGAATTTAACAGCGAACTAAAGCAAATGAATAAAGCTTTGACAAATAAAGTTAACGATTTAAAAATGGTTGACGAAGAAAAAAATAAAATGCTATCTAACCTAGATCATGCTCTAAATGAAAAACAAGATACACTATCAAATCTTGAAAAAGAAATTAATATCAAAAAAGAAGATCTAGATATCGTAGACAGCATCATAGGTAGTAAAAGTGAAACAATTGACAGTATGAACCAAGATATAAAGACAAAACAAGGTACTATCAACGAACTCACCAAGCAACTTCGAGAGCACCTTCAAAAATATCAAAGCTTCGACGGACTGAATATCAGTCAACTTGAGAATGGAACGATAGGTAAACAAACTCTCGATGGCAAAATTAAACTCTCCCCTGAAACACTCAATAATCTAATAAAATCTGTAATCCAACACTTCTACGAGAACCGCCAACTGTCACAAACTATCCAGCAACAAAACAAGGAATTGAATATGCTGAGAAATGTATCAAGTAATAAAAATCATATATTAGACGAACTCCGAGAAACTAAAAATCAAAAACGAATTTTAGAAATTGAAAACAATAGCTTGAAAAATAAAATTTCACAACTTCGTGACCGTCTAAATATAGCCAGCAGAAAGCTTGGGGTATGGCGAAACCAGGCTCAAAACTACATGAAACAAAAGGAATTCCAAAACCTTACAAAACAACTAAATGCTTTCAAGCCTATTAAACTTGTTAATACTGTCAAAGTCATCAAAAAAATCTATGAACAAACCCTAGAACGCTGAATAACCTCTTTATGCCGAGAAAACTTTTGACAACAAGCTATGATGAATTAGACTAGTTGGGTCGTGTCGGCAGACTGAAAAGCTGCCGACCGATTACAACAGGAATAAAAAGTCATAGGTTACTTGTTGTCAAAAGGAAATTGGAATAAATCAATCAAGGAGAAGTCAAATATCATAAACACCTAAGTTAATAAAAATTATTGTTGACATTCTCTCTTATTTATCCTAAACTATGGATAAGGATAGGATGATGTCGGGTGACTGGTAACAGTTTGCTCAAAGGTACTTGTTTCAAGTACAGGTGAGGTACTGCCTTCAGCTTTAGGCTGTAAAGAACCCGTGCCACCACTGGTCCTGTTCGTTTCACTCTTGGATTATATTCAAGAGTTTTTTCTTGCCTAAAAAGTATAAAAGATATATACTAGCTATATAAGATATAGATTGGAGATATACCATGACTACATCACTTGCTAAGCAATACAATTTTAAAATAAATGAAGTAACAATGGAGCAAGCTAGATCCATTATCAAGGAAAAAGGAATGACCATGACTGAGGCTATTAGCCTTTTTGTAGAGCAAATAGTCCTGGAGCAAGATTTGCCTATTAAGACGGCCGAAGATCTACATAGAGAACAGTTGATTGAAGAATTACAAGCTCAATCTGAACGTGCCTTGAGAGAATACGAGGCAGGAGAAGGTACTTCCCTAGACAATATGAGGGTACGCTATGGCTTATAAAGTGATTGCTTCAAAAGAAGTCGAGGAAGCTATCGACAATATACACGACTATATAGCTACGGTGCTTCTATCTCCTCAATCTGCTAAAAATACTGTGGCTAAAATTTTAGACAGCTTAAAAAGTTTAGAAATTTTTCCTGAAGCAGGTTTTGACGCTGATGAGAAAATCGGAGTAAAGATTAACAGTAAGTATCCCACACGAGGAAAAATTATTGACCAATATGTTTTGCTTTACTTCATTGACCAAAATCGAAACACCGTTTTTTTATCTCACCTATTCCACACTAAAAGTGACTATGTCACTTTGCTACAAAAAGGCAATAAAAAAAGCTCAACTGATTGAGACAACTTTCATTATTTTATAAGCTCCGAAACCTTAATTTTTGGTACCTTTTTGGTACCGTCTTGGTTTAACAATACGGTATATATATAATATTTTACAGCTATATCCCTTTAGAAACGTTGATTTAATAAGGATTTAAACACTATAGAGTATATCTTTGTAAAATACGGTCTCAAATAATCATAAAAAGAACAGTTTCAACTGTTCTTTTTTTACTTCTTTTTATGAATCAACTACGACTACTTCCTCTTTACCAATCTTCCCGATGCCGTGACTTGACTTCAAAACCACTCTTAAAAAATATCAAAAAGAAGTTTGATGTTAAGAATGGTCAAGATGATTGAAACTGCGTAACCTAGGATTGTGTTCCACTTGGCATTGGTAAATTCTCCCATCAGTGACTTCTTAGAGGTCAGATAAATCAAGGGGAAGATTGAAAACGGAAGAGCGATCGAAAGAAAGACCTGTGAATAGACCAATAACTGATCCAAGATTTTTTCTTGATGCCCAAACAAAACGGCGACAATAATCACAGGTAGCAAGGCAAAAATACGTGTACCGATACGGATAATCCACTGAGGCAATTTCAGATGCAAGAAACCTTCCATAACGATCTGTCCAGTTAAGGTACCTGTAATAGTAGAATTTTGGCCACTTGCTAAGAGAGCCAGAGCAAATAAAGTTGACAGAGTTGAGCTGGCTATTGCTCCTGCTATTTTCGAATCCTGTAAAGCATTGTACATTTGGGAGAAAGCTGAAATTTCGGACGCATGACCAAAAAAGAGGGAGGCCCCTAAAATAAGAAGTAAGGAATTGACAATAAAAGCTAGGGACAACTGAAGATTTGAATCCCAGGTCATAAAACGAACAGCTTTTCGAACGTCCTTCTTATCTTTGTGGTTGATTTTCCTTGTTTGGGATAGAGAAGAATGGAGATAGAGATTATGGGGCATGACTGTCGCTCCTACAATCCCTAGAGCCAAGGTCAATTGGCTTTCATGACCTGGCAATGGTGTTTCAAATAATGTTGAAGTCGGTAAATAACCACCAAAAATACCCTGAATATTTGGATTGGATAAAGCCACAAGATAAGTAAAGATACCTAATATGGTTAAGATAAGAGTCGTAACAATAGCCTCAATTTTTTTGAAACCAAATTTCATCAATAAAAGTAACAAAAATACATCCAAAACGGTTAAAAGAATAGCAACCATAATCGGTATTTTAAATAAAAGATTTAAGGCAATCGCTGAACCTAGAACCTCGGCTAAGTCTGTTGCCATTAAAGCTAATTCTAAAATCACCCACAGACTATAGCGAAGCCACTTGGGAGCATGATGAGCTGTTGCCTGTGCTAGGTCCATCTTAGTTACGATACCGAGCTTTCCAGCCATCTGTTGTAGCTGCATGGCAATGATGGATGAAATTAAAATAACAAATAAAAGGCTGTACTTGTAGGAGGCGCCACCAACCACACTGGTGATCCAGTTTCCTGGATCCATGTAGCCAACTGCCACAAGTGCACCAGGTCCTAAAAATGCTTTTAGATTTTGCCAAAAATGGTTGTTATTTGGAGTTTCAATAGATTGATTGATCTCAGAAAGAGAGACTTTTTCATAAGAGGACATAGGGATTTCCCACTTTCTAATCTGTCTTTACCAGTTTCCTTAATGGAATTTTTGAAAATAGTTTGCCTATTTCCAATCTTTCCTTATTATATCACATTTTGGAATGATTCTTAAGGAAAGAATGATAGTTGAAATAAGCAAGATCAGTATTGTAAAAGCCAGCGTTTTCTACGCTGACTTTTTAACTGTGAAATTTTTTTCTCAACTAGATTGCTTCTGTGACAAAACTACGGCTTTCCAGCACTTTGAGCATGGCATTAGCTGTATCTAGGGCTGTGAAGAGGGGCACCCCGTGTTCAATGGCTGAACGGCGGATTTGCTCTCCATCTTCGTCAGCAGTTCGTTTTGTTCCGACAGTATTGATAATCGCTTGGATTTTTCCTTTGCGGACAAAGCTTGGAATGTCCTTCTCATCGTCACCAATCTTACCAACAGGTTGGGCATGCAGTCCATGACTGGCAAAGAAGGCTGCAGTTCCTTCTGTCGCAAGGATACCGTAACCGATATTTTGGAAACGTCGAGCCAAGTTCAAGGCTTCTTCTTTGGCATCATCTGCGATGGTAAAGACTACATTTCCAAAGGTTGGCAAATGGAGATAAGAAGCTTCAAAGGCTTTATAGAGAGCTTTTTCGAGAGTCGTATCAGAACCCATAACTTCACCTGTTGACTTCATCTCAGGACCGAGCAAGCTGTCTACCTTAGCTAGTTTGGTAAAAGAGAAGACAGGTGCCTTGATATGAACGCGAGTGCTTTCAGGATAAAGTCCATCTTGGTAGCCAAGTTCTGATAAACTTTGCCCAAGAATGAGCTTGGTTGCTACCTGAGCCATCGGAATATTGGTCACTTTAGAAAGGAAAGGAACCGTACGGCTGGCACGTGGGTTAACCTCAATAACATAGACTTTCTCATCCTTGATGACAAACTGAATGTTCATCATACCAAGACAGTTAAGACCGATTGCAAGACGTTTTGTGTAGTCTGCAATGGTTTCCTGAACCTTTTGCGACAAAGTTTGTGGCGGGTAAACGGCCATTGAGTCACCTGAGTGGACACCGGCACGTTCGATATGCTCCATGATACCTGGGATAAGGACATTTTGTCCATCTGAAATGGCATCAACTTCACACTCTTGCCCAACGATGTAAGAGTCAACAAGCACTGGATGGTCTGGACTAGCCTTAACAGCCGTACGCATGTAAGAACGGAGGTCCTCTTCGTTTTCAACAATTTCCATGGCACGTCCACCCAAGACATAAGATGGGCGAACAAGGACTGGGAAACCAATCTTGCGTGCTGCAAGCACTGCTTCTTCTTCATTGGTTGCTGTCTGTCCTGGTGGCTGTGGAATATCCAAGTTTTTAAGGGCTTGCTCGAAGAGGTCTCGGTCTTCGGCACGGTCTAAGTCAGCGACTTGCGTACCAAGGATGGTCACACCTGCTTTTGCCAAAGGCTCCGCAAGGTTGATGGCTGTTTGACCACCAAACTGAACGATAACGCCTTTTGGTTGCTCCAAGTCAATGACATTCATGACATCTTCAAATGTCAATGGTTCAAAGTAGAGCTTGTCAGATACTGAGAAGTCTGTCGAAACGGTCTCTGGGTTTGAATTCATGATAATAGCTTCATAACCAGCAGCCTGAATAGCCTTAACTGAGTGAACAGTTGCGTAGTCAAACTCAACTCCTTGCCCGATACGGATAGGACCAGAACCGAGAACTAGAACGGATTCCTTGTCAGACTTAATAGACTCATTTTCCCAACCATAGGTTGAATAGAAATATGGCGTTTCAGAGTCGAACTCTGCCGCACAAGTATCTACCATCTTATAAACTGGAATAATCTTGTTTGCCAAGCGAAGTTGGCGAACTTGGTCAGCTGTCGTTTCCCATAGTTCAGCAATCTTACGATCTGAGAATCCGTTTAGTTTGGCAGTTTTTAAGACGTCTAAATCTTGAGGATGAGCGCCCAATTCTTTCTCAATTTCAAAGATATGCAAGAGTTTATCAAGATAGAAGATATCAATCTTAGTCAATTCTGCAATTTCTTCTGGTGTGTAGCCACGTCGAATGGCTTCTGAAACGTAGAAGAGACGATCATCTTGAGCTTTGACAACTTTTTCAATCAAGGCATCATCTGAAACCGCTGCAAGCTCAGGCATTTCATTGTGGTGGACACCAATTTCAAGGGAACGACAAGCTTTAAGAAGAGACTCCTCGATGTTACGACCAATCGCCATGACTTCTCCAGTCGCCTTCATCTGGGTACCAAGACGACGTTCACCTTTTTCAAACTTATCAAATGGGAAACGTGGAATCTTAGCAACCACGTAGTCAAGGGCTGGCTCAAACATGGCATAGGTTGAACCTGTAACTGGGTTGATAACCTCATCTAGGGTCAAACCGACGGCAATCTTGGCAGCTAACTTAGCAATCGGATAACCTGTCGCCTTAGAAGCAAGGGCAGAAGAGCGCGATACACGGGGGTTTACTTCGATAACATAGTACTTAAAACTGTGGGGATCAAGTGCTAGCTGAACGTTACATCCACCTTCAATCTTAAGGGCACGAATGATGCTCAAGCTCGCGTCACGTAGCATTTGGTTTTCATAGTCTGACATGGTTTGCGCAGGTGCAAATACAATGGAGTCACCTGTGTGAATCCCAACCGGGTCAAAGTTTTCCATGTTACAAACAACGAGGGCATTGTCAGCCGAGTCACGCATGACTTCGTACTCGATTTCCTTGAAACCTGCAATGGAACGCTCAATCAAACATTGGGTAACAGGTGACAGTTTCAAACCATTTTCAGCGATTTCACGCAATTCTTCCTCGTTGGCACACATACCACCACCAGTACCACCTAGGGTAAAGGCTGGACGAACGATGACTGGGTAACCAATTGTCGCTGCAAAGGCAACTGCTTCTTCTACTGTATTGACAATTTCAGATTCAGGAATTGGTTGCTCAAGCTCTTCCATCAATTGTTTAAAGAGGTCACGGTCCTCAGCTTGGTCAATAGCAGACAGTTTAGTACCGAGAAGTTCGACACCAAGTTCATCGAGAATACCATTTTTAGATAATTCCATGGCCATGTTGAGTCCTGTCTGACCTCCAAGAGTAGGAAGTAAAGCATCTGGACGTTCCTTACGGAGAATACGCGTCACAAACTCGAGTGTAATCGGTTCGATGTAGACCTTGTCCGCAATCTCCTTATCCGTCATGATGGTTGCAGGGTTTGAGTTAACCAAAACAACCTCATAGCCTTCCTCTTTCAAAGACAAGCAGGCCTGGGTCCCAGCGTAGTCAAACTCAGCAGCCTGACCAATAATAATCGGACCAGAACCAATCACCATAATTTTTTGAATATCAGTACGTTTAGGCATTTATAAGATATTAAGGGCGTCAAGCGGACAAAGCTAAAATAGGAGTTATGACGAAGAACTGTCAGTTCTAGGAATAACTGTCTTTTTAGCACCGTCCGTAGCCCGTATTCAGTTCAGCAAATACGGACCACCCTTCTCCTTTCTATTCGTCGCCTCACAGGGCGACATTAAATAAATTCTCCGACGATTTTTTAGAGAAACGATATTTTTCGATAAAAAATCTAGTGCAGGGAGTTTTTAGTTCGCCTGATAGCGACTAAAAGAAACGACCTGCCTTTCTATTCGGCAACTCTCAGGTTGCCATTAAATAAATTCTCCGACGAGCTTTTACTCGTCCTTAGTTTGATTGTTTAAAAGCTTCCATCATCTCGATAAACTCGTCAAAGAGATAGCTAGCGTCGTGTGGACCAGGAGCTGCGTCTGGGTGGAATTGTACAGAAAAACCTGGTTGGTATCTGTGGCGCACACCTTCAACTGACTTGTCATTGATTTCTTCGTGGGTAATGATCAAATGTTCTGGTAAGTCCTCACGGCTAACCGCATAACCGTGGTTCTGGCTGGTAAAATCTACTCGTCCTGTAGCAATTTCACGTACCGCGTGGTTAAATCCACGGTGACCAAATTTCATCTTGTAAGTCTTAGCTCCATTGGCCATGGCAAAGAGTTGATGCCCCATGCAAATACCGAAAATTGGAATTTTCCCTTGCACACCACGAATCATGTCCAATGCTTCTGGAACATCTTCTGGGTTACCTGGACCATTTGACAACATAACCCCGTCGGGATTGAGGTGGAGAATTTCTTCCGCCTTTGTTGAATAAGGAACAACCGTCACGTTACAGTTACGCTTAGAAAGTTCGCGTAAGATTGAGTGCTTGAGACCAAAGTCCACTAGCACCACGCTCAAGCCAACCCCAGGAGCTGGATAGGATGTTTTAGTAGAAACCTGCTTGATATTATCAGTTGGCAAGACTGTTGCTTGGAGCTGGTCCGTCACATGGTCTATACTGTCCCCAACATGGGTCAAGGTTGCACGCATAGTACCATGCTTACGGATGATTTTAGTAAGTGCACGCGTATCAATTCCTGAAATCCCTGGAATTTTCTTAGCTTTCAAAAATTCATCCAAGGTCATTTGATTGCGCCAGTTGCTAGCTCTACGTGCTTCTTCGAAAACAACGACTCCCTTACAAGTTGGAATAATGGATTCGTAATCATCACGGTTAATTCCATAATTTCCCACTAAAGGATAAGTAAATGTCAAGATTTGTCCATTATAAGACTGATCTGTAATGGACTCTTGGTAACCGGTCATCCCTGTATTAAAGACGATTTCGCCTGTTACATCAATATCTGCTCCAAAGGCCTTGCCTTCAAAAATTGTGCCATCTTCTAATACTAGAAGTCTTTTTGTCATATTTTCACCTCTCGTGGACGCTCACTGGCGTCTTTTAACGTTTTGTGTCTCATTTGGCTTTTCTATTTGCCAATACGGATTCTAAGATTGCCATTCGAACAAAGACACCATTGGTCATTTGTTGGACAATCCGTGATTTTGAAGCTTCAACCAAGTGGTCAGCAATTTCCACATCTCGATTGACAGGAGCTGGATGCATAATGATTGCTGTTTCTTTCAAACGATCATAACGTTCTTGGTTCAAGCCATGTTGGGCATGGTAGTCTTCTTTTGAAAAGATTGTTCCACTTTCGTGACGTTCATGTTGAACGCGGAGTAACATCAGAACATCAACCTGATCGATGATTTCATCAATGGTTACAAACTGTCCATAGTCCGCAAACTCTTGACTTCTCCATTCCTCAGGTCCCGCAAAGAAAAGTTCAGCTCCCAAACGCTTCAAAATCTGCATATTGGACTTGGCAACACGTGAGTGGTCTAAATCACCTGCAATAGCAATTTTGAGCCCCTCAAAGCGGCCAAATTCCTCATAAATAGTCATCAAATCAAGCAAGCTCTGACTGGGATGCTGTCCTGAGCCATCTCCACCATTGATAATAGAAGTCGTAATCGTCGGACTTGCAATCAACTCTCTGTAGTAGTCGACCTCTGGGTGGCGAATCACACAGACATCCACTCCTAAAGCAGACAGAGTCAGGATGGTATCATAAAGTGTCTCACCCTTGTTTACTGAACTTGTCTTCACATCAAAGTCCAGTCGTTCCAGCCCTAGTTTAATCTCTGCCACTTCGAAAGACTTATGCGTTCGTGTAGAATCTTCAAAGAAGAGATTGGACACGATAGTTTTGTTCTCGTAGGGAAGCTGGGTTCCATTTTTAAACTCGATTCCTCGCTTGATCAATTTCATCACTTGATCAACTGTAAGGTCTTCCATGGAAACCACATGGTTCAATGCTTGTTGATTTTCTGACATAGCTACTCCTTTAGCTTTCTAAGCTTCTTCAGTAATCAGAACTCTATCTTGGCCATCAAGTTCTGCCATCTCTACAATGATTTCTTCAGAACGACTGGTTGGGATATTTTTTCCAACGTAATCTGGACGGATAGGCAATTCTCTATGTCCACGATCGACTAGAACCGCAAGACTTACGCGCGCAGGACGACCATGACCAACAATATTATCAATAGCAGCGCGGATGGTACGGCCTGTATAGAGCACATCATCCACTAAAATGACCTCACGGTCTGTCACATCAACAGAAATCAAAGAAGTATCTTCTCCGCTTTTAACGTCATCACGGAAAGGTTTGGTGTCTAATTCCACAACAGGAACAGTGATATTTTCCAATTGCTCCAAACGTTCTTTGATACGATGAGCTATGAAAACACCACGCGTTTTTATCCCAGCTAGGATAATCTTATTCAAATCTTTATTGCGCTCGATAATCTCATAAGTAATTCGCGTAATCGCTCGTTTGACAGTCAATTCGTCTACAACTTCTTTTGTCTTCATGACAAACCTCCAAAAAGAAAAGTCTCCTTCTACAAGGAGACTCGAAATGTATAGCCAAGCGAGCCTTACTGCAAACAGTATAGACTTCACCCTTCTACTTAATCCAGCTCCTTGTCTGCCTCACGGGACAGGTTTAAAGGAATATTTTATTGTCATTACTATATCACAAAGACCCGTTCAAATCAAGTAAAAACATTCATTATTTTCACTTATAACGAACTAAAATCATATAATTGAGGATAGTGATCGCATTCTGGATTTTTTGGATGACAGATAGCCCGTCCAAAGTATATCATGGCTTGGTGGGCTGCCAACCATTTCTCTGGTGGCAGAATGTCCATGACACGTTTTTCTACTTCGAGGGGTGTAGCCGATTTTTTGACAATACCATGGTGCTTGCAGATACGCTCCACATGAGTGTCCACTGCAAAGGCTGGAATCCCAAAGCCCACGCTCATGACGACATTTGCTGTTTTGCGACCAACACCTGCTAGGCTTTCTAATTCCTCGCGAGTCTGAGGTACTTGGCCGTCAAAATCGTCTAATAGTTGTTGGGCACATTTTTTAAGGAATTTAGCCTTATTTCGATACAGTCCCAGACGAGAAATGTGTGAAGCAATTTCACTTTCAGTTGCCACAGACATGGCTTGAGGCGTTGGAAAAGCAGCAAAGAGACCTGGTGTAGCCTTGTTGACTGCAGCATCTGTCGTCTGAGCTGACAACATCACTGCAACCAATAGTTCAAAGTGATTGGTAAAATCAAGACTAGGCTTAGCATCTGGAAAGAGGGCAATAATTTCCTCTATGACATGACGGGCACGTTTCTTGGATAAAACCATCTACTCGTCTCCGTCAAATAGTCCTTGCAAGCCAGCAAATGGACTGTTTTCTTCTTTCTTGACTGCTTGTTGGGCTTGGTATTCTTCCTCAGTCATGATTTGCCAGTCATTACCTGAAACAAATCCTTGACCAGCCTCTTCTTCAGCTGTCAAGACTTTGATTGGAATGTTTAGCAAGATATTATCTGACACACTCTCAGCAAGGTCGATTTCCCCATTTTCGATAGGCAAGACCAGGTCATCATCAAGAACTTCCTGATCTAGTTGGTTGGTTGCGCCTTCCATGAAAACCTCTGTCACTGGATAAGACTCTGACAACTCAACTGGCTCCATACTACGACTGGAAGCAAGGACAATGGTGTAAGATAGTTGATAATCTAAGAAATACATGCGGTCTTCGTATTGGACCTTCCCTACCGCAAGGATATCTTTGACATCTAAAATTTCTTGATTACGGGCACACAAGTCTGATGCCAGGTCTAAAGCTTGTTCAAAATGTAGGCCTTCAGGCTGCTTACGAATTTCTTGAATATTTAACTTCATATTTCCTCCATAAAGATGTACTCACTTGATTATACCATGAAAAGGCTACAAGTCAGCCTTCCAAACTTTGATATTAAAATCTCCTTTTTAACATATTTACTATGACATATTTTCTGTTTAGTGCTATACTATAGACAAGAATACATCAGAGCAAGGAGGATGCTCATATGGAAGACAAAGCACTAATCAACCAAGCTTACCAACTCCTATCCGAGTTAAATAAAAGCTACCAAAGTTGCAAACAAGGTACAGCCGATGATTTCCGTCTACAAGAACTGCTGAACAGCACTCTCAAGGAACTTAAAAAAGCGGAAAAGCTTGACAACACTATCTTAATCGACCTTGAGAAATTTTACCAACGTACCAGTCTACTGATCGGACTGGGGAGCCTAAAACTAAACGATCAAGCTCGTACTGCTTGGCGCAACTATGACAAGTTCCATTACGAGCACGTCAAACACGTACTGACTCTTTATGGACCTGTTTTCGGATTTTAGAGTTTAAAATTTTGAATTTACTATTGACAAAATATCCTTAAAGGTATAGGATAGAGGTACTAATACTTGGAGGTAAAGGAGACATGAACAACTAAGTCTATCAAATAAAGAACTTTATTTAGTAGATCTTGTTTTTGTCTCTTTTTGCATGCTCTTTTTGTACTAGATCTTCTGGTACTTTATCCTCTTTGAAAATCAAAAAACTAGAAAGCTAACCATCTGCTCCTCTTAGGTTGGATAAGGCTAGATTGACCTAGTTTGACGGGATTTTCGACATGGATAATGGAGTTTTTGACAGTGACTTTGGGCTCTACTAGGTAAAGTAGAGCTTTTTGTTATGCACTATGGACATTCTAGAAAGGGCAACAATATGATAAAAATCAATCATCTGACCATCACACAAAACAAAGATTTACGAGACCTTGTATCTGACTTAAGCATGACTATCCAAGACGGGGAAAAGGTTGCTATTATTGGTGAAGAAGGAAATGGCAAGTCAACCTTGCTACGGGCTTTGATGGGGGAAGCATTACCTGATTTCACTATCAGGGGAGACATCCAGTCTGATTTTCAATCACTGGCCTACATTCCTCAAAAGTTAGCTGAGGAGCTGAAAAATAGAACTCTACACGACTACTTCTTTTTAGATTTCGCTGATTTAGACTACAGTCTCCTCTATCGTTTGGCTGAGGAGTTGCATTTTGATAGTGATCGCTTCGCTAGTGACCAAAAAATTGGGAGCCTCTCAGGTGGCGAAGCTTTAAAAGTTCAACTCATACATGAATTGTCTAAACCTTTTGAAGTTCTATTTTTAGATGAGCCTTCAAATGACCTGGATTTGGATACGGTTGATTGGCTAAAAAGGCAGATACAGAAGATTGGGCAAACTGTCATTTTCATTTCCCATGATGAAGACTTTCTTTCTCAGACGGCAGATACTATTGTCCACTTGCGACTGGTCAAACACCGAAAAGAAGCGGAAACACTAGTAGAGCATTTAGATTATGAACGCTATAGCAACCAGAGAAAGGCTAGTTTTGCCAGACAAATCCAGCAAGCTGCTAACGACCAGAGAGCCTATAATAAAACCATGGAAAAGCATCGCCGCGTTAAACAAAATGTGGAAACTGCCTTGCGTAACACTAAAAACGATGTTGCTGGGCGCCTATTAGCTAAAAAGATGAAAAATGTTCTCTCTCAAGAAAAACGCTACGAAAAATCAGCTCAGTTGATGACCCAAAAGCCCCTTGAAGAAGAGCAAATTCAACTCTTCTTCTCAGATATACAACCATTAGCAGCTTCTAAAGTCTTAATCCAACTGGAGGAGGAAAATTTGTCCATTGACGAGCGCATTTTAGCACAGGGGTTACAACTAACTGTCCGTGGCCAAGATAAAATCGGTATCATCGGGTCAAATGGTGTTGGAAAATCGACTCTATTAACCAAGTTGCAACAACTACTAAGCGCCAAAAGAGAAATTTCGCTTGGTTTTATGCCACAAGATTACCACAAAAAACTGGAATTAGATCTATCTCCAGTAACCTATCTCAGCCAAACTGGACAAAAAGAGGAACTACAGAAAATCCAATCTCACTTAGCCAGCCTCAATTTCAGTTATCCAGAGATGCAACACCAAATCCGTTCCTTATCTGGTGGGCAACAAGGCAAACTACTTCTGTTGGATTTAGTACTGAGCAAGCCAAACTTTCTCCTTCTGGATGAGCCTACCCGAAATTTCTCTCCCACCTCTCAACCAGAGATCCGAAAACTCTTTGCCACTTATCCCGGTGGGCTGGTCACTGTTTCTCATGATCGACGTTTCTTAAAAGAGGTCTGTACGAGCCTCTATCGATTGACAGAACATGGTTTTGAAGTCGTTGATTTACAAGATTTATAAATTTTGAATATAGCAAAAATCCAGAGACGAGCTCTGGATTTTTTTACATCTGTTTCAAGCGTTCGATTCGTTCTGAGATAGGTGGATGAGTGTAAAATAGTTTTTGTAGTCCGCCACCTTTCTTAGGATCATTGATATAAAGAGCGCTGCTGGCATCGTCAACGTGGTGATGCATTGGCTCGCTATTGTCCAACTTGCGCAAGGCATTGATCATCCCTTGAGGATTGCGAGTCAGCTCCACACTAGATGCATCCGCTAAAAATTCTCGCTGACGAGAGATAGCTAGTTGTACCAAGGTTGCAGCGAGAGGTGCCAGAATAATGGCTAAGAGAGAGATTACAAGCATGATAATCTCTAGTCCATTTCCGTCACGATCATTATCATTCCGTCTGCGGTCTGCGCCACCCCACCACATCATCCGACCAGCCATACTAGATAGCAGTGTAATAGCACTAGCAAGGGCAACAGCAATGGTCGAAATGCGGATATCGTAGTTTCGGATATGACTGACTTCATGCCCCATAACTGCTTCTAGCTCCTCACGATTCATGATCGCTAGAAGACCCGAAGTGGCCGCAACTGCCGCATTCTGCGGGTTGGAACCTGTTGCAAAGGCATTTAAAGAAGAATCCTCAATGATGAAAACACGTGGCATAGGGATCTGAGCGACCATGGCCATATCTTCCACTACATGGTAGAGATCTGGTGCCGTTTGCTCATCAACCTCACGCGCCCCATTCATAGACATGACAATCTCTGTTGATTGAAAGATCATGGTTAAGGCATAGACAAGACCGATGATTAGAGCTATGATGATGCCTCCAAGACCTGAACACATAAAGAGATAACCGGCCGCATAGCCAACCAAGGCCAAGAGCAGGAAGAAAACCAGCAACAAAATCCAGGTTCTTCGCTTATTGCTTGCAATTTGATCAAACAACATCTTAGTCACCTAAACCGCTAAAATCGACTTTAGGAACCGCCTTTTCCTCTTCTGGAGTTTGAAGGAAGTCTGCTGCTTTAAATCCAAATAGTCCTGCAATAATATTACTTGGGAAGGTTTGTAGTTTGAGATTATAGTTGCTAACAACACTATTATAGAGTTGACGCGAGTAAGAAATTTTATTTTCTGTATTGGTCAACTCCTCTTGCAACTTGATAAAGTTGGTACTAGCTTTCAAGTCAGGATAATTTTCAGCAACTGCAAAAATACCTGAGACTTGGCGAGTAAGGGCATCACTGGCCTTCATAGCCTCTGCAGGAGAAGTTGCTGCTGCTACTTGATTACGAAGTTGAGTCACCTTTTCAAGAGTTGAACCTTCATACTTAGCATATCCTTTGACTGTTTCAATCAAATTTGGCAAAAGATCATTTCGACGTTTCAATTGAACATCAATCTGACTCCAAGCCTCCTTTGTTTGCATGCGATTTTTAACCAAACCATTATAGCTAACAATCACAAAAATGACGATAAGAGCTAAAACTCCAAGAACAATCCAAATCATATTCTATTCCTTTCTACTTTTAGATTAGTACTAGTATATCAAATTTTCTATTATTTGTGGTAAAATAAGATTAGACTAAAGAAGGAATCTACTATGAAACCAGAAACATTTTACAGCTTGCTTGCCGAACAAAATCTTCCACTTTCAGACCAGCAAAAAAAACAATTTGAACGGTATTTTGAACTCTTGGTCGAGTGGAATGAAAAGATGAACCTGACCGCTATTACTGACAAAGAAGAAGTCTACCTTAAACACTTTTATGATTCGCTTGCGCCCATCTTACAAGGCTTGATTTCAAATGAAACTATCAAACTTCTTGATATCGGAGCTGGGGCAGGATTTCCTAGCCTTCCTATGAAAATCCTCTATCCCCAGTTAGATGTGACCATCATTGATTCGCTAAATAAGCGCATCAACTTCCTCCAACTATTGGCTCAGGAGCTGGATTTGGATGGTGTTCACTTCTACCATGGTCGTGCAGAAGACTTTGCCCAAGATAAGAACTTCCGTGCTCAGTTTGATGTGGTAACTGCCCGTGCTGTTGCCCGTATGCAGGTCTTGTCTGAACTGACCATTCCCTATCTTAAAGTTGGCGGAAAACTCTTGGCACTCAAGGCCAGTAATGCCCCCGAGGAATTGCTAGAAGCCAAGAATGCCCTCAATCTCCTCTTTAGCAAGGTAGAAGACAACCTCAGCTACGCCCTACCAAATGGAGATTCACGTTACATCACTGTGGTAGAAAAGAAAAAAGAGACCCCAAACAAGTATCCTAGAAAGGCTGGCATGCCCAATAAACGCCCGCTTTAAATTTTTTAGTAAAAAAATGTTTACAAAATTAACCTCGCTCTCGCATTTCTGGGCTTGGGAAAAAATGATTTACAAAATCATTTTTTTCTGCTATACTATCACAAGCAAAGGTTTTTAATGTCATCCTGTGAGGTGACGAAGGCGCAGATTTATATAAATTTTTAAAAGGTAGCTATTTTTTAAAAAGTCTTACTCTGAGAGCCTATTGCTGTAAAATAATGGGTTCTTTTTTGGTGCCCAAAAGTGAGGTTTATATGACACAAGAATCAACTGTTGATTTGTTACTAGACGTTGATCAACGTCCTTCAGCTGGGAAAGGTATCCTCCTCAGCTTCCAGCACGTTTTTGCTATGTTTGGTGCGACCATCCTAGTTCCTTTGATTTTGGGAATGCCTGTATCCGTTGCCCTCTTTGCATCTGGTATCGGAACCTTGATTTATATGGTTTCAACTGGCTTTAAAGTCCCAGTTTATCTAGGTTCTTCATTCGCCTTTATCACGGCTATGTCTCTAGCTATGAAAGAGATGGGTGGGGATGTATCTGCTGCTCAAACAGGGGTTATCTTGACTGGTTTGGTCTATGTCCTTGTAGCCGCAAGTGTTCGTTTTGCTGGTACGAAATGGATTGACAAACTCTTGCCACCAATCATTATCGGACCAATGATTATCGTTATCGGTCTTGGTCTTGCTGGTTCTGCTGTAACGAATGCTGGGCTTGTGGCAGACGGAAACTGGAAAAACGCTCTTGTAGCCGTTGTTACATTCTTGATTGCCGCCTTTATCAATACAAAAGGAAAAGGGTTCCTACGAATCATTCCCTTCCTCTTTGCCATCATCGGTGGTTATATCTTCGCTATGATGCTTGGTTTAGTTAATTTTACACCCGTTCTAGAAGCTAACTGGTTCGAAATTCCTGGTTTCTACTTGCCATTTAATACTGGTGGTGCCTTTAAAGAGTACAACTTATACTTTGGTCCTGAAACTATCGCAATCTTGCCTATTGCTATCGTAACCATTTCAGAGCACATTGGTGACCATACCGTTTTAAGCCAAATCTGTGGCCGTCAATTCTTGAAAGAACCAGGTCTTCATCGTACCCTTCTCGGTGACGGGATTGCAACATCTGTATCTGCCTTCCTCGGTGGACCTGCTAATACGACTTACGGAGAAAATACAGGGGTTATCGGAATGACTCGCATCGCTTCTGTCTCTGTTATCCGTAACGCAGCCCTTATCGCAATTGCTCTTAGCTTCCTAGGTAAATTCACTGCCTTGATTTCAACCATTCCAAATGCTGTGCTTGGTGGGATGTCCATCCTTCTCTACGGAGTTATCGCCAGCAACGGTTTGAAAGTCTTGATTAAGGAACGTGTGGACTTTAGCCAGATGCGTAACCTAATCATCGCAAGTGCTATGCTGGTACTTGGACTTGGTGGAGCAATTCTTAAACTCGGTCCAGTAACCCTTTCAGGTACTGCCCTATCAGCGATGACAGGTATCCTTTTAAACTTGATCCTGCCATACGAAAATAAAGACTAGTCATCTAAATACAAAAGCTCCACTCAGTTTGACCTGCACCCCAAAAGTTAGACAGAAAACTCTAACTTTTGGGGATTTTATTATGAAATTGAGTTATAAAGATAAAGTTCATATCTATGAACTAAGAAAGCAAGGACAAAGCTTCAAACAGCTTTCAAAAAGATTTGGAGTGGATATTGCTGGCCTAAAATATATGGTGACATTAATTGGCTGTTATGGAATAGAAATCGTTAAAAAAGGGAAGAATCGTTATTGTTCTCCAGAACTAAAACGAGAAATAATGGATAAAGTTCTTCTTGAAGGTCGTTCGCAAAGAAGTGTTAGTCTTGATTATGGCCTCCCAAACCAAGGAATACTTCCAATTATAGTGAGCACAAAGGAAATTATGGCTATCGGAGAGTTACTCTTGAACTAAAAAATCGTGGCTTCATGGTGAATCATAAGAAGGTTCAACGTCTGATGAAGATCCTTGGTTTAAAAGCTCGAATTCGTCGGAAACGAAAGTATTCTTCCTACCAAGGAGAGATTGGCAAGAAAGCAGAGAATCTCATTCAACGCCAGTTTGAAGTATCAAGGCCAATGGAAAAATGCTATACGGATGTGACAGAATTTGCCATTCCAAATAGCGCTCAGAAACTGTATTTATCGCCTGTTTTAGATGGCTTTAACAGCGAAATTATTGCTTATCATCTTTCTACTTCGCCCAACTTAGAGCAAGTAAAAACGATGTTAGAACAGGCATTTACAGAAAAACACTATGAAAATACCATTTTACACAGCGACCAGGGCTATAAGCCCAAATTACCAGCCAGCGCCTAAAGACGCTGGCTTTCACTTTGTTCAAGCCTTATTGCTCTTGACTCGTCACTTGCCTCTCAAAGAGGCGTGAGTATTACTTACCACTATCCCTAAAGGGTTCTTCATATTCTTTTACACTCAACTTATCTAGTGCTATATCATGCTTTTCCTGATTTTGAATCTATTTCTTAATTGTGGCTTCATTAAGCCCTACTGTACTTACATAATAACCTTCCGCCCAAAAATGCCTATTCCCAAACTTGGACTTGAGATTGGCGAGTTTGTCAAAGATCATGAGTGTACGTATATTGTATATTCAAGAGGCGAAAAGATCTCCTCAATGCACACTACCCATGACAGATTGAACAGTATAGTTAAGTTAAGAATAAAGTTCAGCGTTATGCTAGACAGCATATCGTTTTTTTTATTTTCTGCTTGAAGATTTCCTAATTCTTTCATTTAATCCCAACTTATCTTTAGATATGTTCCATTTTAGATAGTCTTCCTCTTCTTTTAGAAGCAATAAGTATAGACGTTTTTCTCATATTGTGCAGACAAGGCGGAAGCATTTCACGATTCGTAAGATCAAATTCAATCCAAACACTTAGTTGCAAACAGCCTTCAACCAGAAGATTCGAAAGAATAAGCTTATATTTTTCTATAAGCGATTAAATCTAGTTGCTTTTATCCTTAGCTAATAGATATGGACTTTAGGCTCATAAATTACGGCATCAGAAAACACCCCAAAAGTTAGACACAAATAATCTAACTTTTGAGGTGCTGTTCAATAGAATAGCTCCAATTTTATTTTAAAAATCAAGTTCCACCCAGCTGAGAGGTGTATAACCCAGGAGTTCAACACCATCAAACTCTACTGTTTTAACGATTTCTTGAATATTTGTTTTCAATTCTTCCATAACAGAGTTATCTGGACCATCCAAGACTAGTTCATCTTCTACGACAAACAATGCTTTTTGGTAACGGTCATATAGACTATTCATAACCAAACGAAGACCAACTGGATCAGCTGATTTTTCTGTGCTAGTCTCAGCTACATACTTATCAGCAAAAACTTCTTCAGAGTTATTCGATGCATGATAACTAAAGCTTATAAAATCAACTGTACCTCTGTTTAAGCTAGAAAGATCTTCATCTGAAATATCCAAAGCAATCTGCTCACGTTCCAAGCGACGCAAGAAGTGGTTCGGATAGTAACCGCGAACTTGAACGTCCGTAAATACATAGTTTTCACGATTCTTAACTTCAGCTTCCATAGCATCTATAGCATTGTCAATTTGCTGGCTATAGTTTTGACTGACGACAAGCATTCCACCAAACTGAAACTCTGGATTGATTGTTTTTCCTAGTTGAACAACACGAGCAGATGCAACTAATTGATAATGAGCCGCTTGCCAGATTAACTGTTCACGATTATCTCTATTTTCAAATAACAAGCCTCCACCCAAAAATGGTAAATGGTGCAAAATATTAAATTCATTGAATGTAATCCAGTATTTTACCTTGTCTTTAAAATAATGGAAAACAGCTTCTGCGTAGCGCTCAAATAGTTCAATCATCTGGCGACTTCTCCAGGCACCGTACTTTTCATGTAGGTTAAGAGGGATATCAAAATGACTGAGCGTAACAATTGGTTCGATATCTTTCTCCAGAACTTCGTCAATGATCGTTTCATAGTACTTCAATCCTTCTTCGCTTGGCTCTAACTCTTCTCCAGTTGGAAATAGGCGAGCCCAAGAGATAGAGATACGATAGGCATTAAAGCCCATAGATTGAATCAAATTCAAATCCTCAATATAGTTTCTTGAACTAATCGGTTTAGATTGTCCTAGTAAATCGTAAAAACCTAGTGGTACTGTTTTATAGTCGATTTTCCCGTGCAATACTCCTCCACGAAATTCACCAACTGGAAGAACATCTGTTGTTCCTAAACCTTTCCCACTATTTGACAAAAAATTTCTAATCATGACGACTCCTTTTATTTTTTTCTTTATAAACTAGATTGTTATTATTCAAAAATATCATTAGCTATTGAATGATTCTTTCCGCCCTTGTTATGAATAATAGAGCTCAAACCAGATAATCCACTTACGACATTTTTAAATTCACGAGATAGCTGCTGAGAATCCGATTTCTGCAAGTCCTCTTCCTTCTCTTGCCCTATCCATGAATTCCCATTCTCAGAATCCTCCCACGGCTGAGTTTCTTGAATACTTGCCTCATACACAAACTCGCCTACATTATCTGCAACTTCTACTAAATTAACTAGATGTTTCGAATCTACTTCATCTGAATCATTTTCTGCGATAAAATCTGAAGAAATTTCAGAGATTGATTCTGATGCTAAATCGCTTGGGTCTTCACTTGCTGAGATAAAGTCTGATGTGGTGATGGAAACAGAGTTGATGTCTTGCTCCAATTCGGAGTCACTGTGGCTCTCGCTTGCTGAGATAAAATCTGAAGAAATTTCAGAGATTGATTCTGGTTCTAAAACACTTGGGTCTTCACTCTCTGAGACAAAGTCTGATGTGGTGGTGGAAACAGAGTTGATGTCTTGCTCCAATTCGGAGTCACTGTGACCCTCGCTTGCTGAGATAAAGTCTGAAACACTTTCAGAGATTGATTCTGATACTAAAACGCTTGGGTCTTCACTCTCTGAGACATAGTCTGATGTGGTGGTGGAAACAGAGTTGATGTCCTGCTCCAATTCGGAGTCACTGTGACCCTCGCTTGATGAAATAAAATCTGAAGAAATTTCAGAAATTGATTCTGATGCTAAATCGCTTGGGTCTTCACTTTCTGAGACAAAGTCTGATGTGGTGATGGAAACAGAGTTGATGTCTTGCTCCAATTCGGAGTCACTGTGACCCTCGCTTGCTGAGATAAAGTCTGAAACACTTTCAGAGATTGATTCTGAT